>NZ_POTC01000052.1 GCF_002906255.1 Novacetimonas maltaceti
CTCCCAGGTATCCGTTCAGGCCCGAGGAAAAGAAGAGGCGGTCATACTCATTCGCGGCCCATCATGGCCTGTCCTGACTCGACCCGCTCTCTCCAGCAGTCAGGAGGTGGCCACCTCCTGACTGCTGCCTTTGTCGCATACAGCGACCCGGATTTCATAAGACAAGTCCTGAGCCTAGCTGGAACTGGAAGGGATCGTTTGCAGGAGGAGCCTAAATCCTACGCTAAGGATTTAGGCCAGCGATATTCGCCGGTGAGATTGATGTGTTCCCATCCCAGCGGTGAGACATGGGCGAGGAGATCAGGCGGGATGATGATGCCGTCCGCACCATCAGTTCTCAGTGAAAATCAACACTCATTGATCATATAACATGTTTGTGAATATCTATCACGGGGCCTCCCGCCATTTGTTGAGCTTTATGTAGAAAGCAGGCAAGACGAGCAGGGTAAGTATGGTACAGGAGACCAGACCGCCGATAACGACGGTGGCTAACGGTTTTTCTACTTCCGCACCCTCACTTATAGAAAATGCCATTGGAAAAAATCCGAGGCACGCAACAGAAGCGGTAGCCATGACGGGACGGAAGCGTTCTCGTGCCGCTATTGTCGCTGCGGTGAACCCATCGAAACCGTTGCGACGTTTTTCGATGATCCAAGAGACAAGTCCTGAGCCTAGGAAGATAAGCGAGGTGTCTGATCTGAGCAGCAAAATTGAGAAAATCGACGGTCATGATCTCCGTTTGCTTGATAGGATACCTTGACTTGTATCCATATATCTGAAAAGCCAGATATATGGATACAAACTCTGCCATTGCCGCACTTAGCGCCCTGTCCCAGTCCACGCGGCTGGCTATCTTCCGCCTGCTTGTGCGCCATGAACCGGACGGCCTGCCCGCCGGAGATGTCGCTCGCCATCTTGATATGCCGCAGAACACGATCTCGACCCACCTGGCGATCCTGACACGTGCCGGCCTGCTGAGCGCGCAACGCCACAGTCGGCAGATCGTCTATCGCGCCTGTCTTTCTCGCCTGCGCGAGCTGATGCTTTTCCTCGTCAAGGATTGCTGCGCGGGCAGTCCCGAACTCTGTGCGCCCCTGATCGCGACCCTGTCCTCCTGCTGTCCGTCCCCGGAATCCTGCTCATGACCATCACGATCTATCACAACCCGGCCTGCGGCACGTCGCGCAACGTGCTGGCACTGATCCGCAACAGCGGCGAGGACCCCTGCATCATCGAATATCTGAAAACCCCACCAAGCCGTGCGGAACTGGTCAGTCTGATCGCCCGTATGGGCGTTCCGGTGCGCTCGGTCCTGCGGGAAAAGGGCACGCCCTTTCACGAACTCGGCCTCGATAATCCGGCCCTGACGGATGATGCGCTGATCGACGCCATGATCGCACACCCCATCCTGATGAACCGGCCGATCGTCGTCACTCCGCTGGGTGCGGCGCTCTGCCGCCCGTCCGAGCGGGTGCTGGACATCCTGCCCAACCCGCAGCGGGGCGCTTTCATCAAGGAGGACGGCGAGAAGATCATCGATAAATCCGGCAAGCGGATCGTTTGATGCTGGCGCTTCTGATTTTCGTTGCCACGCTGGTTTTTGTCATCTGGCAGCCCCGAGGGCTGGGCATCGGCTGGAGTGCCATGGCAGGCGCCGCCATGGCGCTGGCAGCGGGCGTGATCCACTGGCACGATATTCCTGTCGTGTGGCACATCGTCTGGGATGCGACCTTTACCTTCATCGCCCTGATCGTCATCTCGCTGCTGCTGGATGAGGCCGGGTTCTTCCATTGGGCCGCCCTGCATGTGGTGCGCTGGGGCAAAGGGCGAGGCCGGACGCTCTTCCCGCTGATCGTGGTGCTGGGAGCGGTCATTGCAGCGGTTTTCGCCAATGACGGCGCGGCCCTGCTGCTCACGCCCATTGTCATCGCCATCCTCACTCAACTCCGCCTGAGCCATACTGCAGCCCTGGCCTTCATCATAGCGACCGGCTTCGTCGCGGACACCACCAGCCTGCCGCTGGTCATCTCCAATCTGGTGAACATCGTCAGCGCCAATTTCTTTGGCATTGCGTTCGATCGCTATGCCACGATCATGGTCCCTGTCGATCTGGTAGCACTTGGTGCAACGCTGGCCGTCTTGTGGCTGTGGTACCGGCGGCAGGTGCCTGCGACCTATCCCGTCGCCGAACTGCCCGCACCTGCCACGGCCATTCGTGACCCTCATGTATTCCGAGCGGCATTTCCGCTGCTAGCCCTGGTTCTGGCGGCCTATTTCCTGACCGCGCCGTTTCATATCCCGGTCTGTGTCGTAGCCTGCCTGGCCGCCGCAATCCTGCTGCTCGTCGCCGGATATGGCCGGGTGATCTCTGTTCGCATGGTGCTGCGGGGTGCCCCGTGGCAGATCGTGATCTTCTCCCTAGGCATGTATCTGGTGGTCTATGGGCTGCGCAATGCCGGGCTGACCGACTATCTTGCGACCGCACTGGTCTGGCTCGGTCATCAAGGGACGTTCACGGCCACCATCGGCACCGGCTTTCTGGCGGCTGTTCTGTCGTCCATCATGAACAATATGCCGAGTGTGCTGGTCGGGGCGCTGGCGATCCAGCAGGCTCACGACATCACGCCGCTGACACGCGACCTGATGATCTATGCCAACGTCATCGGCTGCGACCTCGGGCCGAAATTCACGCCCATTGGTAGTCTCGCAACACTGCTGTGGCTGCATGTGCTGGCATCCAAGAACCATCGGGTCACATGGGGGCAGTATATGAAAGTTGGACTGGCGATTACGCCGCCCGTCCTGCTGGCAACACTCGCGGCGCTGGCTCTGTGGCTGCCCCGGATCAGCCATCCGTAATGCACGAAGGGACCGATATCTATGACCGAATCTGAGCTGCCCGCCCTGCATCCTGAATATCTCGAACGGATTGACCTCGCGCGGCTTGAGCCACACTCACGGGATGACCATCCGCCGTGTATCCTTCTTCTCTACGGCTCTTTGCGCCCCCGATCCTTCAGCCGGTTGCTGGTGCTTGAGGCGGAACGCATCCTGAAAGCAATGGGGGCCGAGACAAGGGTGTTCGACCCGACCGGCCTGCCGGTAGCGGATTCCGTGCCCGCGACCCATCCGAAAGTGCAGGAATTGCGGGAACTCTCGATCTGGTCGGAAGGCCAGGTCTGGTGCAGCCCCGAACGGCACGGCAACATGACCGCCGTGTTCAAGAACCAGATCGACTGGCTACCCCTTACCGAAGGCTCGATCCGTCCGACGCAGGGCCGCACGCTGGCGGTCATGCAGGTTTCAGGCGGATCGCAGAGCTTCAATTCCGTCAACGCCCTGCGGGTACTGGGCCGGTGGATGCGGATGTTCACCATCCCCAACCAGTCCAGCGTGCCAATGGCCTATACGCAGTTCGGTGACGATGACCGCATGAAACCGTCCCCCCTCTATGACCGAATGGTGGATGTCATGGAGGAACTGATGAAATTTACATGGCTTTTACGCGACCGGGCCGACTACCTCGTGGACCGCTACAGCGAACGGAAGGCGGAATTCCGCCTCCCGGAAAGCCTGTGAGCCGGGCAATGGCGGAACAGTTCGATGTCGTGATCGTGGGCGGCGGTCAGGCAGCGCTCGCCGCCTCGTATTTCCTGCGCCGGACCGGGCTGACCTACGTCATTCTGGACAACGAGACGCAGGCAGGCGGTGCATGGGTCCATGGCTGGGACTCCCTGCATCTGTTCTCGCCCGCGTCCTACAGTTCACTGCCCGGCTGGCCAATGCCCGACACGCCGGATGGCAGCTACCCCACCCGCGACGAGGTGCTGGACTATCTGCGCCGGTACGAGGCGCGTTATGCGCCGCCGATCCACCGTCCGGTGACGGTCGATCGCGTGGAGCGCGCGGACGGAAAACTCCTGAATGTCCGGACGAACACAGGTGATTTCCTCAGCCGTGCGGTTATCGGGGCGACCGGTACGTGGTCAGCCCCTTTCATTCCCGATGTCGCGGGGCATGACCTCTTTGGCGGGACGCAACTCCATTCCAGCCATTACCTGAATGCCGCGCCCTTTGCCGGCCGGCGTGTGCTTGTGGTGGGAGGCGGCAATTCCGGGGCGCAGATCCTGGCGGAGCTGTCGCTTGTCGCCCAGGCAACATGGGTCACGCTGCATGACCCCGTCTTCCTGCCCGATGACGTGGATGGACGGGTTCTGTTCGAGCGGGCGACCGCTCGCGTTCTCGGCGGCCCGTCGGCCATGCCTGCCAGCGGTTTTGGCGATATCGTCATGGTACCACCTGTGCGCGCCGCCAGGGAGCGAGGCGTGCTCCACGCGGTGCGCCCGTTTGTACGTATGACCGCAACGGGCGTCGTCTGGCCCGACGGGCGGGAAGAAGCCATCGACGCGATCATCTGGTGTACCGGCTTCCGACCCGCGCACTCCGCATTTGCGCCACTCGACGTGATCGAGCCGGACGGGCTGATCCGCGTTAACGGGCAGCAGGCCGTCAGGGAGCCACGTCTCTGGCTGCTGGGTTATGGCTCCTGGTGTGGTCCTGCATGCGCTACCCTGCTGGGGGCGGGTCGTGTCGCCAGATCCATGGTCCGGCAACTGGCGGCGTGGCTTGCGTCGCCAACATAGAATGTCTGCTTATTGAAACCTTGAGCAAGCTTATACATGGCCGCGATGAGGCGACTGCCGTCTGTCTGCTCCTGCGTCACTGAGCTGACAGGCAGATCAGGGGGGGGGCAGCAGAATGTCTGCTTCAGAACTGGCCTGATCATAAACTGCCACCATGGGAGCACGTATAGTCCTTGAATTTTCCATGAGGATTTTTCAGATTCTGACACGTGAGGATGAGGCCGTATAATTATTTCGGGTAATCTTCCCATCAAATGCAGAATCGACTAGCTGCGAAAAAAGTCAGGAGAACTAATTATCAAACGGAGAAAGTGCTTCAATAATTCGGCATTCTGAAATATTACCTCCCCGGCATGATTTTATTATCGTAGAAAGTTCATGACGCAATGCCTTGAGATCCGCAATTTTGTGCTCAATCTCTGCCATATGGTCACGAGCAATTCTATCAACTGTCTTACAATCCTGGGTTCCCTGATCCGTTAGTGATAATAGAACTCTTACCTGATCTAATGAAAAACCCAGATCACGGGATCGACGAATAAAAGACAGTCTCGCGAGCGCCGCATCATCATAAACGCGATAATTGCCATCGGTCCGCTGTGGCGGAGCCAGCAGTCCGATCCGTTCATAATAGCGGATCGTCTCGACTTTGGTATTCGTTGCCTTTCCCAAGGCGCCAATCGATCGCATTCCCTGCCTCTTGACCCTGTAGTTGCTACAGGGAGCATACATTAAAACAGATGATTCGTCAGGGAGGCGCTGGATGGCAGGAGGATGCTGTGGTGGATGCACAGATACGCCGCTACCAATCAATAAATCATGGCGGAGAGCGCTCCTGATCGCGCTTTTTCTCAATGCCAGCATGTTTGCCGTTGAAGCTGGGGCTGGCGTGTCGGTTGGATCTGCATCCTTACAGGCGGACGCGATTGATTTCCTTGGCGACAGCGCCAACTACGCAATAAGCCTCAGTGTTGCCGGAATGGCATTGCGATGGCGAGCTGGCGCGGCCTTTCTGAAAGGCCTGACCCTGTTCGTGGCTGGGATATGGGTAATGGCCAATGCTGGGTGGATGGTAATGAACAGCAACCATCCGCCTCACCCAGACGCAATGGGCGGCATTGGTCTGCTTGTCCTCGCGGTCAATCTGGCCTGTGCCCTCATATTATGGACACACCGGAAAGGTGATGCCAACCGCCGTTCCGTATGGATCTGCTCTCGTAATGATGCGATCGGAAATGTTGCCGTTGTGCTGGCAGCTCTGGGCGTGTTTGGCACTCGTTCTGCGTGGCCGGATATTGCGGTAGCTGCCATCCTTGCGATGCTTGGTATTAGTGGAGGTGTGCAGATTATGCGACAATCGAGAGTAGAACTAACAGATAACAAATCAGATATATCACGACATATCAATGTATAAATCATATAATACTCTAGAATATATTAAGCAGGTAAGGAGACGCACACGCTATAATGCGGCATTCATTCTCCTGATTTTTCCCCTGCTCTGTGGCTGCACAAATAGTGGTCACTCAAATATTTCGCCGGAATCAGATGTCCAGAAATTTTCCAGCCGTCAATTTACGGATGCCGGATTGCAAGAATTCATTACAAAAGTTCTCGGACCAAACGTATCGAGTCAGGAAAACGCATGGGGCATCACTCGCCTGACGCTTGCTACCTTGTATTTTCATCCCGATATCCTTGTAGCTAAAGCTGAACTGGAAACGGCTCGCGCTGGAATCAAGACAGCCGGTCAACTGCCCAATCCCAGTTTCACGGTGCTGGGTGGCCCATCGGCTCATTACGTCGGCTACGGCGCGTCAATACTGATCGAATTTTTCGGCAGGCGTTATCACCGTATCAAAGAAGCCAGATATCGGGCTGCCGTCGCGCAATGGGAAGTCATCAATACTGCATGGAAACTACGCAGCGACACGCGGTCTGCTCTTCTCGGCGTCTGGGCTGTATCCGGGCGCCTCAAGCTTGTGGAAGAGACTGCGGCAGCTAAACGCGAACTCTTTACCCTGGAACAGGCACGTTTTGATCAGGGGCGAGCATCCGCTTTCGAAATATCGCAGGTACGGACGGAAATGATCCATGCCGAGTTGTCTGTCAGTGATCTGCGGCGCGAGTATGCCGTCCGTAAGGCAGCTCTGGCAGGAGCAATCGGGGTTCCTGCCGAAGCACTTGATTCCATTGCTCTTGATACAAAAGCATTTGATGTCTGTCCCGACCTCATAGAATACCGCGATTCACAGGACATGAGATACCAAGCCGTAATGCAACGCGCGGATCTGCGGGAACTTCTTGCGTCTTATGACGCCGCCCGACAGGCTCTACGGGTCGAAGTTTCTCGACGCTATCCCGATGTCACCATCAGTCCCGCCTATAACTGGGATATTTCAAATCGCTTTGAGGTAAATCCCTCTCTGCAAATTCCGATTTTCAATCAGAACGAAGGCCCCATAGCTGAAGCTGTTGGGCAGGAGCATGAGGCGGCGGCTCGTCTCCGGCGTGCAGAGAACACGGTGTTTAAGTCCATCTCGCAGGCTACGGCCAATTACCGCGGCACGACATCAATTCTGCTACAGGCGGAAGAACTTGCCAAAACCGTACGGGTAAGGCTGAACCAGATGCAGCACCGCCTTCAGTCAGGTGCAATCGACCGACCAACGATGGTTATGACTCATATAGAGCAGATTCAAGCGGAGACCGCTCTTCTTGAAGCAGAAATTCAGCAACGGCAAGCCATAGGTCAGATCGAAGATGGCATGCAGCAGCCCATTTTTGATCACACCAATGCCGCGCAGGCTTCTGGCCTACTTGAAAATAACCAAAGGAACTCACCATGAAAGCGAGGGCCTTCTGGCTGCCTCTTGCAGGTCTTTCTGTCTTCCTAGTTCTAAACGGGACAGACATTGCCATTGCAGATGATGATGATCAACCAGTTTCGGTTCTTGGTGCAGAGGCGACCGTGACGGTCTCCCCGGAAGCAGTTACGAAGAGCGGCATTGCTTCTGCACGACCCAGCATCGTGCCTTGGAGAAAGCTGGTTCCCGCCTATGGTTACGTTCTGAACGCAACACAACTTATCACTCTTGTTAGTGATTATGCTGACATGAAAGCGCGGCTGGAGAGCATGCAGGCACAGCAGACGCTTGCCCGTGCGAAACTCGATCGTGACAAAGGACTGTATCGCGATCGGCAGAATATCTCTCAGGAACAATTCCAGGAGACAACAGCCAGATTTCAGTCCAATTCAGCTATGGTAAAAGCAGAACAGGTCCGGGTGAATAACGCACTTAATATTATCAGACAGCAATTTGGTTCGGTCATATCTGACGCTACCGAAAAAAATACAATTTTCATTACACAGTTACTTCAACAACAAGTGGTCTTGGTCAAGGTGACCCTTCCACCAGATATGGATCTACCAACCCCACCAAGTCAGGCGGAT
The DNA here is from genome assembly GCF_002906255.1 of Novacetimonas maltaceti. Taxonomy (GTDB): domain Bacteria; phylum Pseudomonadota; class Alphaproteobacteria; order Acetobacterales; family Acetobacteraceae; genus Novacetimonas; species Novacetimonas maltaceti. The sequence continues at coordinate 8,098 of NZ_POTC01000052.1, forward strand.
GTGACCGATTATGGAAACACGGGTGGACACGGGACAATGCTCCACTATTTGTCTCCTGTAACCATGACCGATCCTGCTATTCAGGGGCGTAGCTTTTTCTATTTTGCGTCGGCTGAAAGTCAGCTTGTCGCGGGCATGAATGTTTCCGTTCTCCTGCCTACCGAAGAGGAACGTCCCGGTATCCGGATACCTGCATCAGCTATTATCTGGCTGCAAGGTAAGTCGTGGATATACCGTGATAACGGACACGGAAAATTTACACGCTTACCCCTTACGACCGACGTGCCGGACCGAGAAGGTGGCTACCTGATCCAAGATACTCCAGGACAAATCACACACGAAACGCAAATCGTCATAGAGGGTACGCAATTACTTCTGTCTGAAGAATTCCGAGCTCAGCTTGAATCAGGAGACGATGACGACTGATGACGGGACGTTCTTTCAGCCTTCAGGCAGCTATTATCGGGTTTTCGATCCGCTTCCGGGGCGTGGTTATCGCAACCGCATGTCTGTTGTTCTTCTATGGCCTGTATGGCTTGAGACATGCCAGCTATGATGTGTTTCCGGAATTCATTCCGCCACGGGTCACGATCCAGACCGAAGCTGCTGGTTTTACGCCGGAACAGGTCGAAACATTGGTTAGTCGCCCAATGGAAATTGCCCTGACCGGCCTCCCGGGTATTCAGCGCGTGCAATCGACTTCGATTCAGGGACTGTCAGTCGTCAACGTCCTGTTTGCGACATCGACCGATATTTATCGAGCCCGGCAACTGGTCGGGGAACAAATGAATGTTGTTGCACAGCAATTGCCAGCCGGTGTTCATGCTCCGACTATGACGCCACTGACCTCATCCGCCGGTCTGGTACTGGTGATCGGTCTGACGTCGGAACAACAGTCCCTTATGCAGTTGCGCACGCTTGCTGACTGGTCATTAAGGCCGCGTCTGCTGGCGTTGCCTGGTGTGGCTGGAGTCAGCGTGTTTGGCGGGGAGCGTCGGTCACTCCAGATACAGGTACATCCAGACCAACTCATCTTGCATCATATCGGACTCAATGACGTCCTTGCGGCTGCCCAGGAAGCGACTGGCATACAGGGGGCCGGCTTTATTGATACCCCGAACCAAAGAGTCGTTCTTCAGTCTGACGGTCAGGCCCTGACGCCAGAAAGTCTGGCCCGCACTGTGATTGTCCGCTCTGATAATGGTGCTGTCACACTGGGCAGTATTGCCACTGTAACTGAAGCCCCTATTCCTGCCTTCGGCGCGGCCAGTATCGAGGGAAAGACAGGCATTGTAGTTAATATATGGGAACAGTACGGTGCCAATACAATGGCCGTGACCCGGGAAATCGAGGCGGCACTTACCGATTTCCGCCCGCAATTGCAGGGACAGGGGATTACATTGCATGCTGACCTGTTCCGACCCGCCAATTTCATTACGACCGCATTGGGGAATGCCACACGAGCATTGCTTCTGGGCGGTTTTCTGGTGGTTGTCGTAATCTTTCTTTTCCTTTTTGACCTGCGAACCGCTGCAATCTGTTGCGCCACCATACCTTTGGCTATTCTGATAGCCCTGTCGTTGCTGGAGACACTCGGGGTTACTTTGAATGCCATGACCTTGGGGGGCCTTGCTATTGCCATCGGCGAGGTTGTGGATGACGCCGTGATCGGGGTCGAAAATGTTACACGCCGATTGCGTGAAAACCGGCTTCTGGTCCAGCCCGCATCTACAGCGCGCGTCGTACTCGATGCGTGCGTTGAAGTCCGCAGTGCAGTGGTTTACGCGACCTTTGCTGTCATTATCGTTTTCTTGCCTGTCATCGCCCTTCCCGGACTTTCGGGACGACTGTTTGCTCCACTGGCAACAGCTTATGTTCTTGCGGTCATGGCTTCTCTTGCCGCTGCTGTAACCGTTGTACCTGCACTCTGCGCATGGCTCTTGGCGACGCCTGGAGAAATCCGGAGAGAGCCCCCCCTGGCAGGATGGACCGCCAGAGCTTATGAACGTCTTCTGGCCAGATTAATGCGCCATCCCCGATTTGTTATAGGCGGGATGATCCTGACCACCTTGATAGGGTTTGCGGCCCTTCCATTCCTTGAAAGCGATTTCATTCCCGATTTCAAGGAAGGCCACCTTATCATTCATATGACGGCAGTTCCGGGGACTTCCCTGGAACAGTCTCTGAAATTAGGCAGACAGGTTACAGAAAAACTTCGTCAGCTTCCCGAAATCCGTTCGGTTGCTCAGAGAGTCGGACGCGCCTCGCTGGATGAGGACACGTATGGACCACATACCAGCGAATTTGAGGTTGATTTGAATCAGGTGGATGGGAAGGCTTCCCGACAGATTGATGCCCGCGTTCGCAAAGCGCTTGACGGGTTCGTTGGGGCCAGTTTTTCTGTCAGTAGTTTTTTGACGATGCGCGTAAACGAAACCCTTTCTGGTTCGTCTTCGGCTGTGGCAATCAATATTATTGGCGATGATCTGGATGTATTGGATATCCAGGCAAATAATATTGTCCGCATGTTGCATCAGATACATGGCGCAACAGATGTCCGGATAGAAGCACCTCCTGGTGTTCCGGAACTTGCTATTCGGCTACGCCCTGCTGATCTGGAGCGCTGGGGGCTTCGGTCGGCGGATGTACTCCGATCCATCCATACAGCCTGGCAGGGTGAAACCGTGGGGCAGATATACGAGCGTTCTGCGGCTTTTAATGTTATGGTTCGTCTTGATGACGCAAGTCGTAATGATGTTGCGTCTGTCGGTTCCCTGCCACTGCATACTGTTCACGGAAACTACGTACCACTCCGCGCTGTTGCAGACATATATGAGACGAACGGTCGCTATCAGGTGTCACATCTGGGAGCACAGAGAACACAGACTGTCACCGCAAATGTTACAGGACGATCAGCTCAATCTTTCGTTCAGGACGCACGCACGGCTATAGCAAAAAATATCAAACTGCCTCTTGGAACCTACGTTCAGTTTACATCCGCAGCGGAAGCTGAATCACAATCACGCAAGGAACTGTTTATAAATTCCGGGCTCGCTGCCATAGCGGTCATGATTCTGCTCTCAATAATCACACAAGGATGGCGCAATCTCGCTCTGATACTCGTCAATCTTCCCTTCGCATTTGTAGGCGGCATTCTGACAATCATTGTTTCCGGCACAACGCTAACTCTTGGGGCAACAGTCGGCTTCGTTACACTATTCGGGATTACGCTTCGGAATTCGGTGATGATGATTTCGCATTTTGAGGCTTTGGTCGAGCGGGAAGATCTTACATGGGGAGTAACAACAGCGCTCCGGGGGGCCAGAGACCGTGTCGTCCCCGTACTCATGACATCGCTCGTTACGGCGCTTGGACTGGCGCCTCTGGCTGTTGATATGAATGCGCCTGGGCGGGAAATCGAAGGACCTATGGCCGCTGTCATTCTTGGAGGGCTCATGACATCAATGATACTTAACCTGTTTGTTTTGCCTATTCTTGCTGTTAGATTTGGCAAATTTTCTAAAAATGAAACAAATGATATAGAAAATATGACAGAGTGACTCGAAATATAATATAATATTATTGAAATAGTTATGTATTGTATGTGGATATTTTATGATATGTATAAAGAAAAAATTATGTAAATCATAATTATCAGATACAATCCTATCTTATAGATGTAAAGTGCGCCGCTTCTTTTGTTTTTCCTGCGCTTTGGCTTCGGTTTTGCGCGAGAGAATGGTTCTGACCTTCGCTTTCAAGGCTTCGGTCATCTCACGCAACCGATCCATCATACCTTTTCGGTCCTTCATGACTTCAGCCGTGTTTTTAAGGCCCTCGGCTGCCTTCTGCTCATGCCGGCGGGTTGAGAAGCGGCCTGCCAGAGTAGCACGTTGCTTGCCCTTTCCTTCCCGTGCTTCCAGACCCTGTTTTGTCTGCTGCATAGCGCGTACGGTGCCACGCCGGATATTTTCCGCTCGTTCCAGAAGGGCGTGTGCTGTCTCTTTTTCGGGCTGGCGCTCGAAGTTCCGGATGATATTTTTCAGGACATCGGTTGCGGTAATTGTACGCTGATCCCCCAGAGGCCGTCGGCCGGCAATCTCGCTCCGTTCAGCGCCATCCGATGTGACGATAAAGGTCTGCTCCCGGTGTCGGCTGGACGAAGTGTAAGCACCGAACGCCGTGACATTCCGTGACCCGGCTGGAATGGCAAAAATATGCTCGGTGACGGTGACACCCTGGCTGGTATTGGTGGTCATCGCGTCCCCATAGGATAGTAGAAACCGACCGGTTTCCTTATCCTTGAGGGAGTCCCATTTCACCAGTCCATCCCGACCATTGGCCCCTCGCAGAACCAGCCCCTCTTCGCGTACATCACGGACTTCAACCACAGTACCGTTGCGGCCGAGATTCCCGCCTGAATTGGTATCGAGGAAGCGGGCATTTGTCCGCTGGAACAGGCGAACCTTGTCGCCGCGTGCCAGGGACAGGTCATAGGAGGTATTTTCTCCGGTAGCCTGTGCCTTGAGGGTAATCAGATCCGCGCTGATTTCCCCAAGCTCACGCCGGCGATCACGGATCGCGCGGCTGATGTTGTGGGCGTCAGCATTCGTCGGGGTGGAGATCGAAAGGGTGTATTTGTCGCGATCGGCATTCTCCGTACGGCGTTGCTGCCAGAGATCGACCACGGCCTTGATGGCTTCCTCGTAGCCTCCCGGTGCAACACGCAGGGTTCCATTTTCCGCCTTCCGCTTGACGGCTTCCTCGGTTTGCCCGTTGCGAAACATAAGGGTGGTTTCGCGCTCTTCCTGCTGAATCTGGCGCGTGGATGTCCCCAAGAGGGCTGTGTTTTCCTTGCCCAGCCCTCGTTGCAGTAATTCGATAACCGCGCCCGCCTCAACGGACTGCATCTGTTTCGGGTCGCCGATCATCACCAGCTTGAAGCCGATGTCCTCTCGCTTCCTGAGGATGTCATTGAGCTGGCGTGTGCCCAGGAGGCTGAGTTCGTCAACGACGACGACGGATTTCTTGGTGAGTTTGAGCTTGCCGTTGTCGATCCGGCGCAGGAAGGATTCCAGAGCGCGGGTCTTGGCGACTTCCATACCCGTAGCAGACAGATCGTCGGACTGTCGCCAGGCCAAGGCGATGCCGTGAACGTCCCGGCCCTGCTGCTTCCACGCGGTTACGAGCGGCTTCAGGAGTGTGGTTTTTCCTGAACCTGCAACGCCGATCCCCACGACGACCTGACCGCCCTTCCCTAAATCCTCCATCATCGTGCGTTGGGCCTGCCCGTGCGCGCTCTCGAAACTGAGTTCGGGATGGGCCTTGACGGCCTGGTCAATCTGCTTGTCCGTGAGCGCGCCGCTTCGATCCTTCGCGGCCTCGCGCGTCATGCGGATCAGGTCGCGCTCTTCGCTTTCGTGAAGGGCGGTCGTGATTCCGACCCGCTCTCTGCCTTCCGGGTCTTTGACTTCTCCCCAAATCAGGGAGGTTTGCCGTCCGTGCTGGCGGACGCCGCGATTGCGCATGGCTGCGGTCACGGCGTTGATGTCGGCTGCTGTGTCGATCCCCGCTGCGATCAATCCTTTGGCGGCGGCGATCCGGGCATCAGAACCGTCAAGAGATGCGCGCTGCTGAAGCTGCTTGTCAAAGACATGCTGTGCAGCTTCATAAGCGTGTTCCAGGCGCTCGACCCGATCGCGCTCGGGTGCGATTTCATCGGGCCGGAGAATGCTCCGGTGCTTGTATCCGATCTCTGCGGCCGTGCGCTGCCATGAGGCCATGTCGGTAAGATCGTCCGACTTCGCGCCGCGCGGATCTTGCACCCCCTGCTTGATAAGGCCGATTTTGCGCTTGGCATCGAGGGTATCCCAATCAAGGCCCTGCCCTGCCGCATAGGCGCGCGCGGCGGCCGTTCCTGAAAGCGTGCGGCGACTGAACTGTTCACAGACACTCTCGGGAATGGCTGCAACCCTGCCCATTTCCGTCCGCTCGTCCAGCACCATATCGACCCCCTGCTTGCGCAGGTTCGTCGCTAGGTGGGCCTGATAGACGGCGCCCCACTCCTTGACCTTGCCGTTAAGCTGATCGAGCCACAGGCCGCCCATGCGGCCCTCGTCGGTCAGTGCCGCGTTCAGAATGGCAGTATGCGTGTGGAGCTGCATATCGCCTGGCACCCGGTCCCCTCCATGACGGAGCGTATGCAGCTCGGTAAAGACCTCGCCCTGGTCGTCTGTCCGGATGACCTCAACGGTCGGCCGTGCCGTATAATGATCGAAGGACACCCAGCCGATGGATGCGGGGTCCCAGCCATCTTTTCCGGCGTCGCCTTTCCGCGCACGTCCGATCACCTTTTCCACTTCCTGCATGGTTGAGGCGATCGCGTCGTGATGTGCCTGAAGGATGATTCCGCGCTCGGCTTCTGTCGGGGCGAATGCCCATGCAACGGAAACCGATTTGGGGGCGGAAAAGGTGAAATCCACATACCCGATCCGGGCGCGACTGGTGTCCATGCGCTCGTGATATTCGGACACACTCAACTCCTGCCCGTCGGCCATACGCCCGGACAGGATGTTTTCGCGTTGGTCATTGGTCAGGCTGGCCGCATCGGCACCAAGGACGGCCGTAAAACGCCGTACAGCCCGTTCAGCTTTCTTGGCAGGTATATCGCCGCCAGAAACCGTCTTGCCCGCCAGAACGGCTTCCAGTTCGGATCTCGTGGGCAATCGGCTTTCATCCATCTCGAAGATTTTGCCGATTGCTTCCGTGGCCGATCTTTTCGTCTTCCCCGGAATATCCTGTCCGTCTGCTCGTTGCCCGTTCAGAAGGTGAGCGACTTCGGCCGGTGTCAGGCCCTTCGTGGGGTCGATCCCAAGTCGTGCGGCCAATTCGGGATTCATGTCCCGGCGTGGGACGGCTGTCGCACTGCTGTAGTCGCGGGCGGCGCTGGCGTTGCGGATCTCGCTATCAAGTGCGTCGGCAATGAAGGGCACGGCGCGTTGCTGCAACAATTCCTCGGCTTTGGCCCGGTCGATCAGATTGGCCGCCACGAAGGTTCCGGCTGCGCGGACTGCCAGCACGTCGTCCGAATCGGACGTGGCTTCTCGCAGGCGGTCGATTTCCATTGCCAGCGTGTCGGCCAAGTCATCCATCCCGCTCGTGGTGCCGGCATAGCGGGTGGCAGCGGCCTCGGCCGGGGTCGGGGGTCTTACACCCTGCGCGTAGTACTCCGCCATCACGGCCATCTCGGGCGGAAGGGTCTGCTGAAGCAGGTGCTCGCTCATGGCCTTGGCGGCGGACGTGGCCCCGGCCGCGCCTGTCCGATAGGTCAGCATCAGGGTGCCGGGGTATCGGACGCCTCGTGACCGGAAGCGACAAGAAGAGACGCCATATCATTCATGCTTTCGGCCATTGTGTTGACGGCCTGGGTATTCTCGCCCACGGCGGCGGTCAGGTTGGTGAGGGCCTGCGCGACCGGAGAATCCCCCGGCTCGTCTCTGGCGGCTGCCAGCACTTCGGTCAGCATTTCGGTCTGCGCCTGAAGCGTGTCGAGCATCATCCCGAGGACGGTCTGAATGGCCGAGAGCTGCTTACCGTGCTCTTCCAGCGTATCGGAAACATGGGCGAGATAGGCCCCGTCGGTATCTTTCGCCATGAGGGTTCGGGCTCCTTATTCCCGGCATTATCACGAAAACGTGAGCAATGAATCGGAAGGCGATGCGCCGGAATCAGTGCCCTCTTTTCGCACCTTTTCACCCCATGCGTCTAGCATGACTTGGTCTGTAGAAAAAACGCCACTCCCCCCTCACCCTCCTACCTCTCATGGAAGGATACGATAGAGGATACGAAAGAGGCCACGTATCAGGACACGAAAGAGGACACATCAGAGGATGCGTTAGAGGGCACGCTAGAGGCTACGGAATAAAAAAAGAAGGTGACGGACGAGAAGAAAAATGCAATTTTTCTCAAGCCATGAAAAACGCCAACAGACAGACGATCCGTGGAGTTCCGAGCAAACGTCCTCGCACTGAAGAGGAATTGCAGGAGGCTGCGGATCGGTTCAGCCAAGACTGGACCCCACAGGATCAGGTGATGCCGTGGATACGCGCTCATGAGCCGGAGCTTAGTGCGATGGTGAGTGCGGGCTGGTCCTGGGATGATGTCGGCCGGGCGATGGCTCGTGCGCGCATCACGTATAAAACCGAGGTGCCCATGAAAGGGTCGATCTTGCGCGCGAAAGCGTACAAGGCGCGGAAGGACAGGTCAGAGGCGACGACAGTTCGAGCGGTTCCCGCGAGAACGCCAGTCGTCTCGGGAGGCGTGAAACCGGCTCCTGCTGCCTCGTCCATCAGACCGTCAGCGGACCCCTCGCCTGCGTGGCTGGAACAGGCCCCGGAAAGGGAGGAAGGCGAACCGGAGTTCAAGCCGATCTCACTGCGAACCCCTCTGCCCCCGACAGCCGAACCCAAGGCGGTAAAAACGCAAACGGCTCCTGAGCGGCCGAAACGCTCAAGAGCCGATGCTTTAGCAATGCTAACTAATCGTCCTGTAAAGACTGAGGAATCATAATGAGCGACACGAAATCAGGCAACAAAAACCCTGCGCCTGCTGCCAAGAAGCCGGTCCAGCCTGCGAAGTTCGATCTGAACCAGACACTCGCGCAGGAACCGGTCTTTGACGTTAAACCCTTCACGCCGCGTAAGGTCGAAGAAGCCGAGCCGGTGATTGCCGAGGGCATGGACCTGAGCGGCAAGACGAAGATCGTCTTCGTCAACGGGCGCGGCAAGACCGGCAAGACCACATTCCTGCGCTGGGCGGCCGAGCGTGCTCTGCTGGGCAACCGGCCGATCCTCATGGCGGATCTGGACCCAACCAATGCGTCGTTCTCGTCGTATTTTCAGGACGTGGCGCGACCGAACACAGACGATCCGGCAGGCGTTGCGCAGTGGATGCAGCGGTTCATCGAATACGCGGTCGAAAACCAGACAACGGCGGTTCTCGATCTTGGCGGCGGCGACACCACGCTGCGCGAGACGGCGGCCGAAATGCCGGGTTTCGCATCAGCGATTGCCGAGGCCGGCGCGGTTCCCGTCCTGATCTCGCTGGTCGGGTCGCAGGTCGATGATCTGGCCCCGATTGCAACACTGCGCGATCGCGGGTTTTCGCCGGACGCGCGGGCGATCGTGTTCAACGAGGCATCCAAGGAAATCGGTCACACGCGCGATCAGTCATTCGGCCGCCTGCTGACAAGCGCCGTGGTCGTGGATGAAGTCACGGACGGGGCGGTCCCGCTGTGGATGCCCCGGCTCAATGCGGCGGCAGCCGTCGAAAGCCGCCGGAGCCTGTTCAGCGCCGCGCGCGACGGCCTGACCACGCCTCCCCTCGGGATGTTCGACCGCTCGAAGGTCCGGACATGGCTCGAAGCGATGGACCGCCGGTTTGCTGGGATCATGTCATGGCTTCCGTAAGCCAGGACGAACCGGCAGACGATTTTGAAGGCGCGATCGCCAGCGCAAGACAGGATCTACAGTTGGCGATTGCCAAGGCGCACCTGACGGATGATCCGTTGGGTGTTGCCCTGCACGCGATGTCCGAGACGCTGGGTGCTCAGGCCGCGCTCTACAAGGCGACGTTCAACAAGTATCGCGACATCAGCGCGGACCTCGATCGCGCGCGAAGCGATGCGGTCGAAGCTGGACGGCTGGAACTTGAAGGCCAGAAAGCCGGTATCGTTCAGGAACTGGCTCCCCAACTCCTGAAGCTGACCGCTTCGCAGGTGAAGGTTCAGGAACGCACGGTCAAGCTCAAGACGCTGCTCATGGCGGGCGGCATTGCCGGAGTGCTCGCCATCACGGCGGCCTGTGTCGGATACGGCACGGGCTGGAAAAACGGCAGGACGAACGGTCTTTACGACAAGGGGGCACTGTTCGCGGCGCTACAGGAGCATGGCCCGGGCGCTGAGACGGCCCTGATTGAACTGGTCCGGAACAACGACATTCCGGCTGTCCTATCGGCCTGCCGCGCTCATGCTTTCGATCAGGGCGGGCGACAGGCTTGCGCCGCGCCGCTCTGGCTTGAGCCGCCTCGGCCTCCTGCTGCACAGGACAACAAATAAAGTCAGGGACACGGCATCATAAGGGAGGGCAGACTATGCGGAGAATGTCACTCAATCCGGGCCTGCGGCTTGCGCTTCGCCCGTTTGCCTCCCTGCTGGCTTTTGCCGTCGGCCTTCCGGCCGCCATATTGGCGGTGCTCTGCTTCATTCATGGTGCGTCGCTGCTCTGGTCAGCCGGAATCCTCATTGCGTACAAGACATTCATCGCGGGCGGAGTATGTGCGGCGCTGGCTGCTTTAGCGCGCTGGCCGCGCGAGTACCTGACGCGCTGACGGACCGGGCGCGAAGTGCCCGGAAACGTCGAGCGTCATCGACGGTGTAAAGCGTCGCAACGGAATGTTGAGGGCTTCCATCAGATCGTTGACGAAGCGGTCGCGGTCCTGCCGCTGTCGCTGCTGGTGGCTTCTATCATCGAGTTCGATGGCAAGGACCGGCCGCCCCGTCGCCAGTTCGATCACCACGAAATCGAGACTTTTACCGGCTACCCGATTCAACGCCTCGGGAAAGCGGCGTGGATCGACCACGATGCTTACCAGCTCCGCAAGCCGCACCTGCGGGCAGACATAGTGTCCGGCCGGAATCTGCGCCCGAAAGGCAAGAAGGGCACGGCGTTCCCAATCCGATAGAAGGGCTTTGGGCTGATAGCGTTTGCGCAGGATAGCTTCCCGCCCTGTCTGGTTCTGCTCGGGCGGTTCCTGCACGCTCTCGGCCGGCGTGTCGGCCGAGAGCGTCGCCGGCGTTGCCTTGCCAAGCGGCCGGCGGCGGACATGCCATACGACCGCACCAATTACGCAGGAGCCGCCAATCAACCAGAGCGTTTCGAGAGAAAGAAACAGGGCGCGGTCCTTCCGGTTAGCGGAGCTTCGGGCCTCGCGGTTTGGCCGCGGGCGCGTCCGGTTCCTTCATAACGCCTGCGGGGCTGGATCGCGCACCCTGCCCTTTCTGCACCTGGCCGGACCAGTAGCTTGCAGCGCGCTGGCTGGTGGCGGGCTTTTCCTGCGCTGTGCGGTCTGCCGCTGCTGCGGAGAACCCGGATTTGACAGTCACGGTCACGTTGTCGCCGGCGGCCGCCTTCTGGCGGCCGAGATCTTGCGTCGGTACAACGATGATGCCCTTTCCCGTGTTCACGCTGCTGCTGTGCGTATCTGTGGCGACCAGTACGCCCGTGATCTGTTCGCCGGGACGCGCGGTCCGCACGTCCTGGGCCAAAGGTGTTGATTTTCACTGAGAACTGACCCGGGTTTTTCATCAGGAATTGACCCAGCCAGATGCTATTTCAGGCACAGTCGGGCGGGCGGTCAAGAAGAGGATCTGTCCTTTCTGTTTTTTGACGCGGCGG
>NZ_POTC01000053.1 GCF_002906255.1 Novacetimonas maltaceti
CCCCCCGTCCCGCCCGCCCGCGCGCATGGCCTTGCGGGGGGCGGCGCGGCCCCCTAATCTTGGGCGCGCACCCTCTGTCGTGGCCCTACAGGATCGCATGACCATACCCATCATTCCCGACTATGCCGCGCTGGAAAACGCCGCTGTCGCCACCGATCCGTTCCCCCATGCCATCGTGCCCCATTTCATCGGGGCGCAGGACCTGCGCGCGGCGGTCGCCTCCCTGCCGGTCTTCACCGCCGGGGGGTCCTATCCGCCAAGCGCGCTGCGCCTGTCGCCGCTGATCCGCGACCTTGTCACGGAACTGGAGGGGCCACGGCTGCGCGACATCATCGCGGCGAAATTCGGGCTGGACCTGCATGACGCGCCGACCATGCTGACCCTGCGCGGGCGCACGCGCGCGCAGGACGGGCGCATCCACCGCGATTCGGCGTGCAAGCGGGTGACCGTGCTGCTCTACCTCAATGTGGACGACACGGCATGGACCCGGCACGAAGGCTGCCTGCGGCTGCTGCGGGGGGAACATGACATCGAGGACTACACCACCGAGGTCGCGCCCGTGAACGGGACGCTGCTGGTCTTTCCCAACGGCACGAACACCTGGCACGGGCACCGCCGCTATGTCGGCGTGCGCAACACCATACAGCTCAACTACATGACCAACGATTCGCGCGCGCGCGGCGAACTGCGCCGCCACCGCCTGTCGGCACTGACGAAACGCCTCAGGATTGCGGCATGACTGGGGCCGCGACGGTCATGATTTCGACATGGCGCGCGCTATGATGGTGGCTGCTTAACGGCCATGACCGGTTGGCGTATCATCCGCCTCTTCCTTTTAACGCACCATTGGACAAGGGCCCTCGCATTGAAGCGGTTTTCACGATTTCCCAAGTTCCTTGCCGTCGCGGGCGCAGCACTGACGCTGGCGACCGCCACCCTGCCCGTCGCCTCCGCCGTGGCGCAGCCATGGGGTGGACGGGGCGGCCCGCCCCCGCCGCGCGGTGGCTGGCATGGCGATCGCGGCCACCGTGGCGGCGGCGCAGGCCTTGCCGTTGGCAGCGGCATCGCGGGCCTTGCGATCGGCACGATGCTCGGCAGCACGCTGGCGGACCGCGCGGTCGCCCCGCCGCCGTCCTATTATTCCCCTTATGGTTACGGGTACTGAAACCGGGTCGTCCGACACCGCGTTTCCCGCCCGCCCGAACAGATCTGAAGGTATCCAGTCATGAGTTTCCGCCGTATCCTTCCTGCCGCCGCCCTCCTCATGCTGCCGGGCATGGCCATGGCCGCCGTCCCCCCGACACAGGCCGCGCCGGCCGCCGCGACGGCACCGCTTGCGCATACGCCGCACGATCCCTCGCCCGAGCAGCTTGAGGAGCACATCACCGCCCTGCACACGCAGCTGCACATCACCAAGGCGCAGGAAAAGCTGTGGGCGCCGTTCGCGCAGGACATGCGCGACAATGCCAGCCGCCTGCATGACGCGATCGAAAAGCGCCGCACCGACCTGCCGACGATGAGTGCCACGGACAACATGCAGTCCTATGCAGCCCTCGTCGCACAGCGCGCGCAGGACATGCAGACGCTCAACCAGGCGTTCACGCCGCTCTATGCCGCGTTCTCCAAGAAGCAGAAGAAGAACGCCGACGCCCTGTTCCGCCAGGGGGATGAGGAACATGCCGAGCGTCAGGGCGACGCCGGACAGGCCGCAGCAACCGACAGCGCCGCCGCGAAATAAGGCACGCCAGGAACAAATCCTGATGGGGGCGTGGCCAGAAATGGCCACGCCCTTTTTCATTGCGGGGTGGAAGAATCCCGGGCATGTCATGGTTTCCAAAGGGCAATGCCCTTTGGCGGGTTTCAGGGCAGAGCCCTGAGGAGGCATTGCCTGTTTTCAAAAAGGCTTCGTGCGTCTGAATCTTTCTGAAAAAAAGCTTCACCAAAAACTTCCGATCCCTATCTGTCAGACACCATCGAGCGGGTACCACGCCCGCCCGTCACGTTCGAGCAGTTCGTCCGCGCCCTTCGGCCCGGTCGCCCCGGCGGGGTAGAGTTCCAGCCCGTCCGCGTTGCCTGCCCATGCCTTCAGCACGGGATCGACGGCGCGCCACGCGGCCTCGATATTATCCGCGCGCTGGAACAGGGTCGCATCCCCCGTCAGGCAGTCGTACAGCAGCGTTTCATACCCGACATTGGGCGACTGCGCGAAGACATCCCCGTAACGGAAGCGCACCTGCACTTCGGCAAGGTCCATCTTCGGCCCCGGCCGCTTGGCCCCCATTTCCACCGTCAGTCCCTGCGCGGGCTGGATGTTGAGGATGATGCGGTTGGGGGGCAGTTCCTGCGTTTCGGTATCGCGGAACATCATCATCGGCGGTTTCTTGAACTGCACCACCACCTCCGTCCGGCGGCCACCCAGCGACTTTCCTGTGCGCAGGTAGAACGGCACCCCGGCCCAGCGCCAGTTATCGACATGCAGCTTCAGCGCGACATAGGTTTCGGTATGGCTGTCGGGGGCGACGCCCGGGCTTTCGCGATAGGCGATGACGGGCTTGCCCTCCACCGTGCCCGCGCCATACTGCCCGCGCACCGCGTCGGTGGGGGCGATGGGGCGCACCGCCTCGAACAACTGTTCCTTGCTGGTGCGCACGGTGTCGGCGGAAAACGAGTTCGGTGGCTCCATCGCCACCATGCCGAACAGCTGGAACAGGTGGTTGGGGATCATGTCGCGCAACGCGCCGGTGGGTTCGTAGAACGCGCCACGCTGCTCCACGCCGATCGTCTCGGCCGCGGTGATCTGCACATGGTCGATGAACTCGTTGCGCCACAGCGGCTCGAACAGGAGGTTGCCAAAGCGCATGGCGAGGATGTTCTGCACCGTTTCCTTCCCGAGGAAGTGGTCGATGCGATAGACTTGGCTTTCGTCGAGCACCGCAAGGATGCGGCGGTTGAGTTCCTGCGCACTCTTCAGGTCCGCGCCGAACGGCTTTTCGATGACCACGCGGCGGAAATGCCCGTCCGCCTGCGTCACCAGCCCGGCCCTGCCCAGCATCTCCACAACGGGGGCGAAGAAACGCGACGATACGGCAAGGTAGAAGATCGCGTTGCCCGGGATCTTTTCACCAAGGGCGCGGACCTGCGCAAGGTCGCCGAAGTCGGCCTGCACATATTCCAGCCGTTCGCACACCCATCCCCATTGGGCCGAATCGATGCTCGGCGCATGGAACTCCGCGTTGGGGTCATGGGTGAAGGACTGCATCATCTCCGTCAGGCCGTCGCGCCACTGCGCGGTGGTGCTGGCGACGCGGTCCACGCCGATGATGCGGAATCCGGGATCGAGGAGGCCGCTGCCGGCCAGGTTGTACAGCGCGGGCATCAGCAGGCGCTTGGTCAGGTCGCCATGCGCGCCAAAGATCACCAGCGTGCAGGCCGGGGCCGGGCGCGCTCCCGCAGGCGCGCGGGATGTCGCAGGGGCCGGCGTGGCGTCAGATGGGGGGGTGTCAGGTAATGACATGGTCCGTGACAGTCCTTTGGCTGTGCTTTTACGCACGGCGGGGCCGCCGGGGGCCGCCCGCGCACGCAAAAATCCGCCCCGGCACGCGCATATGCTGCCGGGCATGCAGATGCCATACCATCATATACGGATGGGCCGCCTTGCGTCTGCTCAAACACTGCCACATCCGCAGGGCGGAGGTGCCGGGCCAGATATGAAAAGCCGGAGGGGACTTCCGGGCAACACATAAAAACATTCGGGAAAAATATCGTGTTGCTTGCACCGCCTGCACGCAGGCTCTACGTGTCGGGACGCTTAGTGGCGCCAGGTGCCACTGTCTGCCAATCCGCGCCGACATCACCCGTTCTTTCGCGGGGGCCGGCGCCTCATGTTTCAGGGGATTATCCAATGGGTTACCGCGTTGCGGTGGTGGGTGCCACCGGCGCCGTCGGGCGTGAAATACTCAAGACACTGGCCGAACGCCAGTTCCCGGTGGACGACATCGTGGCGCTGGCCTCCGCCCGGTCGGCGGGACAGGAAGTGTCATTCGGGGAAAAACGCGTGCTCAAGGTGCGCAATCTCGAACATTTCGACTTCACGGGCTGGGACGTCGCCCTGTTCTCGCCCGGCGGGTCAGTGTCGGCCAAGCATGCCCCGCGCGCGGCAAAGGCCGGGTGCATCGTGATCGACAACACGTCGCACTTCCGCATGGAGCCTGACGTCCCGCTCGTGGTGCCGGAGGTCAATCCCAATGATGTGAAGAAGGCGAAGCGCGGCATCATCGCCAATCCCAACTGCTCCACCATCCAGATGGTCGTGGCGCTCAAGCCGCTGCATGACCTGTTCACGATCCGGCGCGTGGTCGTCGCGACGTACCAGGCCGTCGCCGGCGCAGGCAAGAGCGGGATGGACGAACTGTTCACCCAGACGCGCGGCAGCTTTGTCGGCGACCCGGCCGAAGCGCAGCAGTTCACCAAGCAGATCGCCTTCAACTGCATCCCCCACATCGACCGCTTCATGGATGACGGCGCGACCAAGGAGGAGTGGAAGATGGCGGTGGAGACCCGCAAGATCCTCGACCCCGACATCTCCGTCTTCGCGACATGCGTGCGCGTGCCGGTGTTCATCGGCCATGCCGAGGCCGTCAGCGTGGAATTCGAGGAACCCGTCGACCTTGAGCGCGCCCGCGCGGCACTGCGTGACGCGCCCGGAGTCGTGCTGCATGACAGGCGCGAGGATGGCGGTTACGTCACCCCCGTCGAGGCGGTGGGCGAGGATGCGACCTATGTCTCGCGCCTGCGCATCGACCCGACCGTGCCCAACGGACTCGGCTTCTGGTGCGTGTCCGACAACCTGCGCAAGGGGGCGGCACTGAATGCCGTTCAGATCGCGGAAACAATGATCGCACTTGACCTTCTGGGCCATCACCGGCAGGGCTGAATACATGTCTTTTTGGCGCGGATCTGCCATGCGTCCGCGCCAATGCTTGGATCAATACATTCGGGGCGTCTCTCAACCTCGTGTTCCGGGCCTGCGTTGACCACACCCATCGGGGGGCGTAGGACCGAATGATACAAGGCAACGGAACAAACCGAAGCCATAACAGGGAAATTGACGAGACGACCATGCAGGATGTCCGTGATGCGCTCTATGTAGGGCACCGAAGCGACGGAACTCTGACCAGGCGGCCAATGTCCCCGCACCTCCAGGTCTACCGCTTCCGTCTTTCCATGTTCCTTTCGATCGCGAACCGCGCGGCGGGTGTTGCCGCCGCTGCCGGTTCCGCGCTTGGCATCTGCTGGATCAGCGCTGCCGCAAAGGGACCGAAATCATTTGCCAAGGTCCAGAAAGTGACCGGCCACCCGCTGGGCAAGCTTGCCCTCGCAGGCTGGGCGCTGGCTCTGGTCTATCACTTCGTGGCGGGGATTCGCCACCTGATGTGGGACAGCGGCGCCCGCTTCGACAAGAAGGAAATCAACGAGGACGGCCCCATCGCCGCAGGTGTGACCGTTGGCGTCACGCTGGCACTGGTTGTCAGCATCCTTGGCGTCGCAGCCTGCCGTTCCAAGAAGAGGGCCTCCTGACATGAGTACTTCGCACAAACCGCACATCACCGTCATGCGTTCGCAGCTGTCGCGCGCGCGCGGTCTGGGTTCGGGCAAGAGCGGCGTCGCCCACTGGTGGGCCGAACGCATGTCCGCCGTGGCGCTGGTGCCGCTGTCGGGGTGGTTCGTCATCCAGGTCTTCCGCCTTGCGGGCGCGTCCCAGCCGGAAGTCGCGCAGTGGGGCGGCCGGCCCGTCAACGCCACCATGATGATGGCGCTGGTGATCCTGACCTTCTACCACACGCAGCTGGGCCTGCAGGTCATCATTGATGACTATGTGCATGGCAAGGCGCATGTCCCGGCAAGCCTGCTGATGAAAAGCGTGGTTTTCCTGCTGGGCGTGTTCGGCGCGATTTCCGTTCTGAAGCTGGCGCTTGTCGCGACGCGCGGGCGAATCGCCGCGAACTGACGCGCGCGCCACGCCACCGGCAAGACAGAGACATTCGCGGACTGGCGGTCCGGACAAACCCGCCCGGCAGTCCGAACGAGCATCGGGACACGTCCAAACAATGAATGCGATCACATCCCCAATCCCCGGCAATTACAAGATCGTCGACCACGCCTATGACGTGGTGGTGGTCGGTGCCGGCGGTTCCGGCCTCCGGGCCACACTTGGCATGGGTGCCGCCGGTCTGAAGACCGCCTGCGTCACCAAGGTTTTCCCCACACGCAGCCACACCGTCGCGGCCCAGGGCGGCATCGGTGCGTCGCTTGGCAACATGGCCGAGGACAACTGGCGCTGGCACATGTACGACACCGTCAAGGGGTCGGACTGGCTCGGTGACCAGGACGCCATCGAATATATGTGCCGCGAGGCGGTGCCCGCCGTGCAGGAACTCGAACACATGGGTGTTCCGTTCTCCCGCACCGAGGACGGCAAGATCTACCAGCGTCCGTTCGGCGGGCACATGCGCAACTATGGCGAGGCCCCGGTGCCCCGCGCCTGCGCCGCCGCCGACCGCACGGGCCATGCCATCCTGCACACGCTGTACCAGCAGTGCCTGAAGCATAACGTCGAATTCTTCGTCGAATATTTCGCCATCGACCTGATCATGGACGAAAAGGGCGCGTGCAAGGGCGTCGTCGCCTGGTGCCTTGACGATGGCACGCTGCACCGCTTCCGCGCGCAGATGGTCGTGCTGGCGACGGGCGGCTATGGTCGCGCCTACCACTCCTGCACCTCTGCCCATACCTGCACCGGCGACGGTGGCGGCATGGCGGTGCGCGCGGGCATCCCGCTGCAGGACATGGAATTCGTGCAGTTCCATCCCACCGGCATCTTCCCCGCCGGCTGCCTGCTGACCGAAGGGTGCCGTGGCGAAGGCGGCTACCTGACCAATTCCGAAGGCGAGCGGTTCATGGAACGCTATGCGCCGACGGCCAAGGACCTCGCTTCGCGCGATGTGGTCTCGCGCGCCATGACGATCGAGATCAACGAAGGGCGCGGCTGTGGCCCGAACAAGGACTACATGCTGCTGCACCTTGAGCATCTTGGCGCGGACCTGCTGCATGAACGCCTGCCGGGCATTTCGGAAACGGCCCGCATCTTCGCCGGTGTGGACGTGACGAAGGAACCGGTGCCGGTCCTGCCGACGGTGCATTACAACATGGGCGGCATCCCCACCAATTACCATGGCGAGGTCATCCGCCCCACCGCCGACGATGTCGATGCGGTCGTGCCCGGCCTGATGGCCGTGGGCGAGGCGGCCTGCGTATCGGTGCATGGCGCGAACCGCCTGGGCACGAACTCCCTGCTTGACCTGGTGGTGTTCGGCCGTGCCGCGGCACAGCGCGCGGCCCAGATCATCAAGAGCGCGGAAACCATCCCGCCGCTGCCCCCCGGCGCAGGTGACAAGGCGATCGAGCGTTTCGACCGCCTGCGCAACTCCAAGGGCAAGACCCATGTGTCGGCGATGCGCGCCAACCTGCAGCGCACGATGCAGAAGCATGCCGCCGTGTTCCGCAACACCAAGAGCCTGGCCGAAGGTGTGGAAAAGATCGCGCAGATCTGGAAGGAAGTGGACGACATCTCCATCTCCGACCGTTCGCTGATCTGGAACAGCGACCTGATGGAAGCGCTGGAGTTCGAAAACCTGCTCGCCAACGCCACCGTCACGATGGCCGGGGCCGAAGCACGTCACGAAAGCCGCGGCGCGCAGGCGCATGACGACTATCCCGATCGTGACGACAAGAACTGGATGAAGCACACCGTCGCCCACATGGACGACAAGGGTGGGGTCACGCTGACCTATCGCCCCGTGCACATGAAGACGCTGACCGATGACGTTCAGGTCTTCCCCCCCAAGAAACGCGTCTACTGAGCGCGCGGCGGAAAGGGAACGAGACGATGGTCGAATTCAAACTGCCAAGAAACAGCACGGTGGGCACGGGGCGGACATTCACCGCCCCCCCCGGTGCGACGAACGTCAAGTCATTCCGGATCTATCGCTGGAGCCCGGATAACAACGACAACCCCGTGATCGATACGTACGAGATCGATCTGGACCGTATCGGCCCGATGGTCCTTGATGCGCTGATCCACATCAAGAACGACATCGACCCCACCCTGACCTTCCGGCGCTCCTGCCGCGAGGGGATCTGCGGGTCGTGCGCGATGAACATCGCGGGCGAAAACACGCTGGCGTGCCTCAAGCCGATCCGCGACCTGCAGGGCGACGTGGCGATCTATCCGCTGCCGCACATGCCGATCGTCAAGGACCTGGTGCCCAACCTTGACGGGGCCTATGCGCAGCTGCGCTCCATCGACCCGTGGCTGAAGTCCGACACGCTGCCGCCGCCCGACAGCGAACGCCTGCAGAGCATCGAGGAACGCGCCGAACTCGATGGCATGTGGGAATGCATCCTGTGCTTCTGCTGCTCCACCTCGTGCCCGTCGTACTGGTGGAACGGGGATCGCTACCTCGGCCCGGCCACGCTGCTTGCGGCGTATCGCTGGATTGCCGACAGCCGCGACGAATATGCGGGTGAGCGCCTCGACGCGCTGGAAGACCCGATGAAGCTGTATGCCTGCCGCACGATCATGAACTGCACCCAGACCTGCCCCAAGGGCCTGAACCCGGCGAAAGCCATCGGGCGCCTGAAGGAACTCCAGATGGAACGCAAGGGCTGATCCCCCGAAAGATGGTCCAACGGCGCATGACAGCCGTGACGGATTGACGAACGAAGCGCCGGATGGGACATATCCGGCGCTTTTTTCGTCTCTGCACCCATGAAAGGATGCGCCCGTGTTCGATGGAACCCTGTCCAGCGCGTCAGGGCGTGGACGCGCCTGGATCGACAGCCTGTTCGTCGATCATGCGATCCTGCGCATGACATGGACGAACTTCCGCACCGTCATCCCCGGCCGGGTCTATCGCTGCAACCATCCCACGCCATGGCGCCTGACGATGGCGACGCGGCGGCTGCACCTCAAGACACTGGTCAACCTGCGTGGCCACCGGCAGTGCGGCTCCGACGCGCTGTCGCGTGACGCGGCGCACCGACTGGGGCTGCGGCATATCGACATGGCGTTCGAAAGCCGCAACGCCCCGCACCGCGACCGGATCGAACGGTTCGAGAAGATCTACCGCTCGCTCACCTTCCCCATGCTGATGCACTGCAAGTCGGGGGCGGACCGCACCGGGCTTGCCGCGGGACTCGTGCTGCTGTTCGAAGGGGGCACGGCACGCGACGCGCTGCGCCAGCTTTCATGGAAGAACGGGCATTTCAACAGTTCGCGCACCGGCGTGCTCGACGCGTTCTTCCTGCGCTACCAGGCGGAAGCGGAAGGACGCATCCCGTTCATGCAATGGGTGCGCACCGAATATGACGAAGACCGCCTGCGCCGCGATTTCCGCGCAGGGAAAATCGCGGCCTTCCTCAATGACAGCATACTGCGCCGCGAATAGGGGTCTCAGGCCGTCGTTGCCATCGAACGCACGAGGTCAAGGACGCGCCTGCGCACCGCAGGATCGCT
Organism: Novacetimonas maltaceti; assembly: GCF_002906255.1. GTDB lineage: Bacteria > Pseudomonadota > Alphaproteobacteria > Acetobacterales > Acetobacteraceae > Novacetimonas > Novacetimonas maltaceti. Next base: position 9,575 of record NZ_POTC01000053.1, read on the forward strand.
GATGCGGTAATAGGACCTCACAAGGTCGATCGTCTCGCGCCGCGACAGCAGCGCAAGTTCGTTGCTGGCGAACCGGTCTTCCCCTGCCTCCGGCTGGGCCGGTGCTGGTACGCCACCAAAGGCGCCGCGTGCCTCGGCAAACGATGCAACGGGTACGGACGGTGCCTGCGGGGTGGCGGCCTCGTCCGGCATGCCATCGAAAAAGAATGCGATCGGCACGTCGAGAACCCGCGCCAGATCATACAGGCGCGACGCACCGACACGGTTGGCGCCACGTTCATATTTCTGCACCTGCTGGAATGTCAGCCCCAGCGCCGTGCCCAGGCGTTCCTGCGACATGCCGAGCAACGTCCGGCGCAGCCGGATCCGACTGCCCACATACACATCAACGGGACTGGGGGTACTAGACAGCTTGCTATTCACTACAGATGCCCTATGCCAGAAATATGATTTTCTGATAAATCATCACTTAGTTATATATTAAACAAAACAGTTATAGGATTCATTATTAACCTTTTGTAAAGGGTGAAATTATACCTTTGCTGCGATAAGGGGAATAATACCTTATAATTCAGCCTGTTAGGCTGCCGCATAAAAGGTACGTTTTTGGTACCTTTTTGTTGCAGTCTGTTTCAGTATCCAATAGATCGGATTTTTACAGATTGTCAGGCGTGGCGATCTTAACGGCACGCGTTGCGAATCGTTCCTGAATGCATATGTTACAGGTATGTCAGGAACGCCCCGGTGCCGCCCTGTTACGCCATCCGGCCACCAGACCGGCCCCCAGCAGCCCGAACGCCAGCAGCACCGGGACCGTCCGGCCCCAGCGGGCGAAGAATGGCGGTGACAACGCATCGGGCATTGCCCGGACGATCACACCCGTCCGGTCCCATCCCAACCGCGCCACCTCATGCCCGTACCCATCGAATATGGCGGAAATGCCGGTATTCGCGGCCCGTGCAACAGGCAGTCCTTCCTCCACCGCGCGCATCCTGACCGCCGCCAGATGCTGGCGCGGACCGGCGCTGTCCCCATACCACCCGTCATTGGTGCTGTTGAGCAGCCATGCCGGCCGGTCATGCGCATCGACCGTCTGACCTGAAAAAATGACCTCGTAGCAGATCAGCGGCCCAACCGGGGCGATGCCCGGCACATGCCATGTGCGCACGCCGCCCCCCGCCGCCATGCCATCCCCCGGAACCACGTGAAAAGGCAGCAGGGCGGGTTGGTATTCCCCGAACGGCACCAGGTGCGATTTGTCATACACGCCGCCCACCTGCCCATCAGGGGGCAGCAGGACGGCCATGCTGTTGCGCCAGCGGTCCTGCTCATCCTGCCGCAGGGTACCAATCACGCCGGCAACAGCTCCCCGTCCGGCCTGCATGATCATGCGCCGGGCGATCGCGTCCTCCAGCAGCAGGCCGGGAAATGCGGATTCCGGCCAGGCGAAGACAACGGGCCGTCCCTGCGTTCCCTGCGTTCCCTGCGTTCCCTGCGTTCCCTGCGACAGCGCCTGTCCCACGCCATCATGGGTCAGGGCAAGGTAGCGGCGGAAAATCGCAACATCCTCGTTCCCCGCCATCTTTTCCGCTTCGGGCACATTCCCCTGCACCAGCACGACCACGGGATTGGGCCGCGCATCATGCCCCTGCCTTGCGGGGAAGGAGAGACGGGCCGTCCCAACGCCAGCCCACAGCAGCAGCGTGGCGGCAATGGCCATCCATCCCCGCCGCCCCCACAGGGGCGCAAGCGCCAGCACCATCGTCAGCAGGGTCAGGCCATCAACCCCGATCCATGCCGCGGGCTGGATCATCACATCGCCCGCCCGGCCGGGGAATTCCCAGATGCTGCCCGGTGGGTTCCATGGAAAACCGCTGAAGATGAAGACACGCATCATATCGGCCAGCGTCCATGTCGCCGCCAGCACAAGGCCGCGCGCCATGCCTGCGGGCACAAGACGCGACAGCGCGGCGGGAATCGCGGTGGTCGGCGTCAGAATCAGCGCACACCCCGGCGAGGCCAGCGGCACCAGCCACCAGAACGCATCGGCACGCAGCATGATCGCATCGGTCAGCCAGTACAGCCCTGCCGTATGCATCCCCAACCCGAACATGAACCCGCGCCGCGCCGCCACGCGCCAGTCAGGGGCGGCGTCGATCATGCGCATCAGGATCGGGAAACACAGGGCCATTACCGGCACAAGATGGACCGGCGGCAACGCCAGCGCCCCCAGCGCCCCGACCAGCAGCATCGCAATATCCGCGCGCCAGCCCGCAAGGCCGGGCAACGCATCATGCCATGTGCGCAAAATGACAGGAAATTTCATTCCGGTGCAGCAACAGGCAGGAAAACGCCCGACCGCCGCGTATCAGTCAAGGGCGTCACGCAGGCGACGTTCATAATGGCGGTAATATTTGTCCGCCAGCAGTTCGCTTTTGACCAGCACCGCGACATCCGTCGTATTGAACTGCGTGTCGATCACCGCACCATCGCCCACATAGCCCCCCAGCCGCAGGTAGCCCTTGATCAGGGGCGGCAGGCGGGCAAGGCAGCGACGGTGGTCAAGCGCCTGCGGATCACGGCGCAGCATCTCCACCCGCCGTTCGGGCAGCGCACGCACGCGCAGCGCAGGCGGGGCAAGGTGGTTGTGATAGAGGTAGGTCAGTTCGTTGCTCAGCGGTTCGGGGTCCGTCCCCGGCAGGCTGGCGCACCCGAACAGCACGTCGATGCGGTGCAGGAAGATGTAGGATGCAATCCCGCGCCACAGCAACTGCATCGCGGCACGCCCGCGATAGGCCTGGTCCACGCAGGACCGCCCGACCTCCAGCAACCGGCCGGGGAATTCCGTCAGTGGCGAAATGTCATATTCGCTCGACGAATAGAAACGTCCCAGCTTTTCCGCCGCCTCGCCCTGCATCAGGCGATAGGTGCCCACGACCCCCTTCGCGCCGGAGGAAATCGCATGGTCGATCACCAGCAGGTGGTCGGCATAGTCATCGAATTCGTCAATATCACGCCGCAGCCGTCGCGTCCGTTCGTCAGGCTGGGCGCCCATTTCCTCGTAAAACACGCGATAGCGCAGGGCCTGGGCGGCGTCGCGTTCCTCATCCGTGCAGGCGATCCGCACACCAAGGTTGCCGCCACGCAGTTCGGGAAAGCCGTTGCGCTCCAGATCCAGCGTGGACAGGGAGTGCATGATTTTCTCGGCGCTCATCGTTTTGACCTGCCTCCCGTGCGTGCCGGCGGTGTCGCGGCGGTATCCTTCCCGGCATCGGCGGGCCGCCGGCGCGCGAAAAGTTCCAGCCGGTGGGACACCAGGTCGAATCCAAGGTCACGCGCGATGCGACGGATAAGCTCCGCATGCTCCTTGTCCTCGAACTCGATCACTTTTCCGGTCTCGACATCGATCAGGTGATAATGGTCGCCTTCCTCGGTCGCTTCGTAACGGGCGCGGCCGCCGCCGAAATCGCGGCGTTCAAGGATGCCCTTTTCTTCCAGCAGGCGCACGGTGCGATAGACCGTGGCCACCGAAATACGAGAATCCAGCTGCGCCGCGCGGCGGTACAGCTCCTCCACGTCGGGATGGTCCTGCGCTTCCGACAGGACGCGTGCGATGACCCGCCGCTGCCCCGTCATTTTCAGGCCCCGCTCGATACACATGCGCCCGATGCGCGATTCCATTACATCACTACCTGCTGCCATGGTTACAGGCGTAGCCCATCATCAGATCGATTGTCCAACGACACCGTCATCCTTCACGCCTGGTCCCCACCCCGATCCTTGGTCCCGAGGCCGATCTTGCGTGCAAGCTTGGAGCGGTGGCTGGCATAGCTGGGCGCGACCATGGGATAATCGTGCGGCAGGCCCCAGCGTTCGCGATATTCTTCCGGCGTCATGTTATAGGCCGTCTTGAGGTGACGCTTGAGCATCTTCAGTTTCTTCCCGTCCTCAAGGCAGACGATGTAGTCGGGGAAGACCGATTTTTTCAGCGGCACCGCCGGAACCGGTTTTTCAGGTGCGGCCTCGACCTTGCCGAGCGAGGACATCGTTTCATATACCTGATGAATCAGATCCGGCAGGGTTTCGGCATCGAGCGTATTGCGTGCAACATAGGCGGACACGATTTCGGCGGTCAGTTCCCGCAATTCCACATCCGCTGTTTCGTCAGCCATCAACTTGGTCCTGTCAGTAGAAATACATGTGTCTTATATAAATAATCCTCACAAGACCGCAACCATACTCATGAAAGAATGTCAGGTAACATGACTGGTATTGATGCTGAGGAAATAGATATCACCCGCGATGTCTGTCCCATGACATTCGTACGCACGCGACTTGCACTCGACCGCCTGCCGCCGGGGGGACGATTACAGGTGCGCCTGCGCGGGGAGGAACCGCTGAACAATGTCCGCCGCAATGCCGAACTGCTTGGCCACAGGGTTGCCATGCACGAGGCACAGGCCGACGGCCTGACCCATGTCCTGCTGATCATCAAAAAAATGTCATAACCACGCTACCCGCCCGACTCCCTGTCCGGCGGTGGCGTCACCTCCCGCGCCATGACCCGCGCGTCGGACCCGTCGGGATAGTAGCCACGACGGCGTCCCACCTCCTCAAAGCCCGCGTCGCGATACAGTCCCCATGCGGCGGCATTCCCCACGCCCACCTCCAGGAACAGGCGCGCGATTCCCTGCTGCGCCGCCATGTCGGCCATCCATGCCAGCAATGCACGCGCCAACCCGCGTCGCCGGAAGGCCGGGTCCACCGCCAGCGTGAGGATTTCCGCCTCGTCAAGGACGGCGCGCACCATGATGAACCCTGCCACCACCTGCCGCCCGCCGGCGGGCGCCATGGCCACGCCAAGCGCGACACCGGGCATCGCAAGCACGGTGCCAAGCGCCGGGACATCCCATTGCTGGTCCGGTGTGAAAGAGGCCGCATGGATCCGCGCCAGCAGCGGCAGGTCCGCCATCGCGGCGGGCATGGCCGTCACCGGCCCCGTGGCGGCGTTCATGCCCCGTCGTCGGCCCTGCGTGGCGGGGGGCGCAGGCCCGCCGCGGGCAGCTTTGCCTCCGGCGGGTCGACATACAGCGGCAGCACCGCGCGCGGCGCCAGCACACCGTCACGTCGCAGCAGCGCCACGCGGGCAATGGCGCAGGCATCCGGGCGGGAGAATGCGACGACATGCACGTCCGAACGCCCCCCCGCGCAGGCGGCGGCCACATCGGCGGCGGCATTGCCCCCCAGCAGCAGCGGGCCGGGTGGCAGGGCGGCGGGATCATCGAGCATCACTGCACGGACCTCCCCTTCCCGCTCCCCATCCCGCGCCGGAATGGATTCGACAAAGGCCCGCCCGCGCCGCGCGACGGAACAGCACAGCACCCGCGTTCCCGGCACGGACACCTGCGCGCGCAGCGTATCGGCCAGCGCCTCGCCCGTCGTGACGCCCACGACATCGCATCCCAGCCCCAGCGCCACGCCCTGCGCAAACGCGACGGAGGCACGCAGGCCGGTGAACGATCCCGGCCCGACCACCACGGCCACCATGTCCAGCATCGACATTGTCCAGCCACACTCGGCCATCAGGTCCCGCGCCAGCAGGGGGAACCCCTCCGAACCGCCACGACCCTCGGCCTCATGCTGATGTTCGCTGACGCAGCCTTCGGGCGTGATGCGCACGCACGCCACCAGCGCGCGCGCCTGCGCCCCGGCCTGCGCGCCATCAAGGACCAGCACCCGCATGCGTCAGGCCATCACGCAGGCATCATCGAAACCAAGGCGCGGGGCGCGCGGCGTATCGAACGCATGGTCGGCATAGCCAAGGCTGACGAGGAAATTGGCCCGCCAGCCATGGGCATGCAGGAATGTTTCCTCCACCATCATCGCGTCGAACCCCGACATCGGCAGCGCATCCAGCCCCAGCGCGCGGGCCGCCATGATCAGGTAAGCCCCCTGCAGCGTGCTGTTGCGCATGGCTGTCTCCTCCGCCAAGCCGACATCGGCCGCGAACCACGACCGCACCCCCGGTTCGGGGTTGAGGACATCCATGCGCTCGAAGAACAGCGGGTCCCACGCCACGATCACCGTGACCGGCGCGCTCATCACGCGTGCGACGTTGCCGTCGGACAGGGCGGGACGCAGGCGTTCGCGGCTGTCCTGCGTACGCAGGAAGACGAAACGCGCGGGGCAGCAGTTGCCCGATGTCGGGCCCAGCCGCACCAGGTCATACAACTGGTGCAGCGTCTCCTCCGTTACGGGACTTTCGTTCCATGCCGCAGGCGTCCGCGCGGCACGGAACAGGATATCCAGCCCGGCATCATCAAGAACCATGAAACTTTCCCACCCCGGCGTATCAGGCTTCGACCTGTTCGACCGATACCACTTCGGGGACGTAATGGCGCAGCATGTTTTCCACCCCATGCTTCAGCGTCGCGCGCGACGAGGGGCAGCCCGAACACGCGCCCTGCATCGTCAGGCGCACGATCCCGTCGCGATAGCCGCGAAAGACGATGTCCCCGCCATCGCCAGCCACGGCAGGACGCACGCGCGTATCCAGCAGTTCCTTGATCTGCTTGACGATCTCCTCGTCACCCGGCGCGATGGCGTCCTCGATGACCACGGCTTCCTGCTCCACGGGTGCCTGCCCGGTGGCAAGGTAGTCGGCGATGGCGGACAGCACCTGCGGCTTCAGGTCGTCCCAGTCCACCGCGTCGGCCTTGGTCACGGCCACGAAATCGCCACCGAAAAACACCCGTGATACGCCTTCGAGGTCAAACAGGACCTCCGCCAGGCGGGAACGGCCCGCCACCGAATCCGCATCGATGAAGTCCGCCGTCGCGCCGTTAGGCATGATCTCGCGCCCGGGCAGGAACTTCAGGGTGGCGGGATTGGGGGTGTCTTCGGTTTCTATGAACATGCTGCGGTCTTTCCCGACAGATAGAGGAAGGCGGATATCTTTGGTCCTGTTAGCATCCACATGTGCCGTGGTCCACGCCCGCACAACCCCCGGTACTGCGATAAACGCCCTTTACCCCCCTTCCGGCGGGTCATGGCTGTGCCTGCCCTCAGGACGCCACCACCTTGCGCTCTGTCGTCGGGGGCGCAGCCTGTCGCGCGCGTGGCAGGATGATTTCCGCGCACAGGCCGCCACTGTCACGGTTGTACAGCCGCAGGCTCCCGCCCTCGCGCATGATTTCGCGGGTGACGATCGCAAGGCCCAGCCCCATGCCGCCGGTGGCGCGCGAACGTGATCCCTCCACGCGGTAGAACGGGGTGGAAACCCGCGACAACTCCGCTTCCGGCAGGCCCGGCCCGTCATCCTCCACCCGGATGCGGATGCTGTGCGCCTCCACCTGCAGCACGACATGCGCGTTGCCCCCGTAATTCAGGGCATTGTCGATCAGGTTGCCAATCACCCGCTTCATCGCCAGCGGCCGCACCACCGCCAGCGCCTGATGTGGCCCCTCATAGGTGACGGGCCTGCCCTGGTCCGCATCATCATCGACGCGCGTCGCGATGATGGAGGCAAGGTTGACCGAACGCGCCGGTTCGGGATCGTTCTCCCCCGCCAGATAGGCAAGGACGCCTGCGATCATGGCCTCCATCTCGGTCACGTCGGCCTCGATTTCCGCCTGCGCCGCCGCGTCCTCCAGGAATCCCGCCCGCAACCGCAGGCGCGCCAGTGGCGTGCGCAGGTCATGCGACACGGCGGCCAGCGCCTCCGTCCGGTCGGCGATCAGGCGGCCGATACGCTCCTGCATCGCGTTGATGGCGCGCGCAAGGTAGCGGACCTCCCTCGGCCCCTTGTCCTCCAGCGGGACCCAGCGGCCCGACCCCACCGTATCGGCCACCTGCGCCAGCGCACGCAACGGCATGCTGAGCGCGCGCACCAGCATGCCCGCCGCCAGCAGCACCGCGCCGGCCAGCACGGCGGCGGAGACGATACCCCGGCGCATATGGTGCGGCTGCAGCAGGTCCGGCGCGCTGAACCCCATGAAGCTGCCGTCGGGCAGGCGCAGCACGCCACGGATGTCGGATGTGGCGGCCACCGTGCCCGACAGGTTGAGCACATCGCCCTGCAACGCCGGGACACTGCCCGCCACGCGTTCATGCAGGCCCCGCAGCGCGCCGGGTTCGGGGCGGACCACGCCTTCCTGCGCGCTGGTGCGCCAGTCGATGGTCAGGTCAGGCGTGGACAGCATCGCCGCCAGCACCATGCGTTGAGAGGTGGGCGTCGCCGCGAGCACGCGCGCGTCGATGACCAGCCGTTCGCTGACCTGGTCAAGCTGCGCATCGTCGATGGTGTAGGTCTCGGCCTCCTCATAGAAGACCGAACTGCCGACAAAGACGAGCGCCACCGCCGCCAGCAGGACGAACATCACCCGCCCCACCAGTCCGCGTGGCCACAGCGTGATGCGACGTGACGCCGGGGCGTCGGACAGGGCATGCTTCATGCCTGCCGCCCGCTATTGCCCGGAAACTGTTCCAAAAACCCGCCCAAGAAACATCCTGCAAATTTTCAAAGGTTTTTGGCGAAGCTTTTTCCAAAAAGCTTCAAAGAACGCCGCCTTTTTGAAAAAAGGCGGCACCCAAAAACTTTTATTTATTTTATCAATACGTTACCCAGGCACTGTCCTTTTCAGACGCGCTCCACCTCGGACGTGAAGATATAGCCCATGCCCCGCACGGTGCGGATCAGGTTGTCGGCATCCGCGCCCAGCTTGCGCCGAAGGCGGCTGACCAGCACGTCCACGCTGCGGTCTGAGGTGGTCCCGTCCGTTCGGACAGTTTTGCGGGCTTGATAAGCTATACCCGGTTGTTGTTATGCCGCCCTTCTGACGGCGTTGCTGTTGGCCATCTGGTCCGGGGTTAACCCCGGACCAGATGG
>NZ_POTC01000054.1 GCF_002906255.1 Novacetimonas maltaceti
TCACGACCGAATGGACACTCGTTGCTCTCGCATACAACTGTAAAAGAATGGCGCGGCTTCAGGCAGCATAAGCCAGGTCAGCCTTGGCGTTATCAGCCGCAAAATGCCCAACCCGACAGGCTGCTAGATCGCCTTAACGAACCATGGCGATCGAGCGGCTTCATGCTAGCGCCGATGCTCGTTGGCTTTGGGTGGTCGAAACTGAAAGGACGCTCGTGACGGTCGAAATCCCCCGGGACAAACTTATCCGGCGTATGAGAGAGGACCTCGTGGGACCCCGCGCCCCGGGCGAGACGCTAGCGGCGCGCGCTTCGGACGTCTACCTCACAGGTATACTCTGGCCCAGAAATACCACGATTGCCCCTGAGGAGGACGAGCAGTTGTCTGCTACCGTTGCCGGAGGGGACAACGAGGGAGACGACACTCCCGAGCAGGCACAAGCGCGTTCGGTGGGCATGAGACGCCCGTCGACTGCAGGTATTTCATTTGCCGTTGCAACTACCGGGGAACATAGCGCATCAGTTCGGGTCGATATCGAGTTCGGCACCTATTCTCCTTCGGCGGATGGTGCCAGAAACCACTGGACGCGCCGTCAGAACTCAATCAGCTCCGTTGAGATTGCACTGAATGAGAGATCCTCAGATACCACCCTGGAGCAGTATGGCTTCCCCGAGTTGCGTCTTAATTCCCGGACAGTGCCTATCGAACGCGGGCTGTTATCGACGATAACGCTGGTGAACGATGCGGTTCCTGCCGATCCCGGCAGGGTCGCAGTCGAGCAGGCTACTATATTCCAGGTCTCTGTGACCATCAGAGCCGGGGAAGGATGCCGCCTGATCTCGAGACCCAGCCGTCGCAATCCAGTGGACGAGGAAGACTGGTCCTCGGCGCTTCTTTATCGTGATGCCCACGAATATGCCGCTGGTCACACCTGCTCGGCCGACTGGATCGAGGCAGGAGAGTATGCCGGTGCCGCCCTCGTTCGCACCGAATGGATACCCGAAACAGTGGTTGCCTCTGTGAGTCCCGATGGTCATCAGGTCTTCGCGAACCTGAACGACGAGGACCTCAGGCCTCTTTCTGCAGCGTGGTTGGCTTCATGTGACACCGCGAGGCTCGTGACAGCGCTGCATCGCCTGTGCGACGCGTATGAGCGATGGATTGATATACAGAAAGGCAAGACAGAACCCTTATCCGGCAAGCTCTCCGATGTTGCAACGAAGCATCTGGCGGAGGCAACGAATGTGCTCGACAGGATGCGTAATGGGGTAGCGCTCCTTGCCAGAGATCCCGTTTGTGACCGTGCATTCAGGCTCGCCAATCTTGCAATGACCACCCAACGCCAGTGGGCGCGGCTTGGTGAGCTCAAATGGCGACCGTTCCAGCTCGGATTCCTCCTCCTGACGATCGAGAGCGCCGCTCTTTCAGAGCATCCTGAGCGGGAGACTATGGACCTTCTGTGGTTTCCGACTGGCGGCGGCAAGACCGAGGCTTATCTCGGCCTGATTGCCTTCGTATCGTTTCACCGCCGTCTGTCGCGGGAGAATGCCGACGAAGGTGCAGGTGTCGCCGTCATTATGCGCTACACTCTGCGGCTGCTAACGACCCAGCAATTCATTCGTGCGTCCGCGATGATATGCGCCTGCGAGGCTATCCGACGCGGGAAGCTCGGAGCGGAAAAGGCAAGAGGCCTTGGAGAAACACCTTTCTCGATTGGGTTGTGGGTCGGAGAGAAGTCAACGCCTAACACTCGCAAAAGCGCTTTCAACAGCAGAATCGACGTCTCGACATCAAGCCCGGAACAGTTGCTGGACTGCCCATGTTGCCGCAAGCCGCTCAACTATCACCAGCCGTTACCGACCGATCCTGTGCAAATCTTCTGTCGATCGGTCGACTGCACTCTTGCCACTGACGTGCCCTTGCCGGTCTGGACAGTCGATGATGACGTCTACGCCGCAAGACCGACGTTGCTGGTCGGTACCGTCGACAAATTCGCCCAGATTGTCCGAAATTCACGGACGGCGACATTGTTCGCGGTCGGCTCACATGCGCAGCCACAGCTGATACTGCAAGACGAGTTGCATCTGATCTCGGGACCACTTGGCACCTTGGCAGGACTTTACGAGTCCGCGCTCGATCTTATTCTGTCTGCCGACGGTACGAGACCCAAAATCATCGGATCTACCGCAACCATCCGCCGTGCGTCGGAACAGGTTCTCGCTCTCTTTGACAGAAACACATGCCAGTTCCCGCCGCCTGGACTTTCGGCCGATGACTCCGGATTCACAGTCGTCGATCCGTCTTTGCCCGGCCGCCGATATGTCGGTATCACGACTGCCGGCCGATCCGCAAAATTTACGCTTCAGGCCGTGGCTGCATCGCTCCTGCAAAGCGCGTTCGCGGGTCTGCCGCCCGAACAGCAGGACCATTACTGGACACTCGTCTCCTATTTCAATTCGTTGCGTGAACTGGGTGGCGCCCTTGTTCTCATGCAGGACGACGTTCACGACAGCATAAAACTGCTTGCGGAAGCGCGTCATGAAGAGAGGAGAAGTCTCCAGTTCATCGAGGAATTGACCTCCCGTAGGTCCCAGAAAGAAATAACGGAAATGCTGGGCCAGCTTGAGCGAAAAGCAGGGCATCCGGAGGCAATTGACGCTCTGCTTGCAACCAATATGGTGAGCGTCGGCGTGGATATTTCCCGGCTCGGGCTGATGCTCGTCAATGGCCAACCCAAAACCATGGCCGAATACATTCAGGCCACAAGCCGCGTAGGCCGAGGACTGGTCCCTGGCCTTGTCGTCTCGATATTGAACAATGCCAAACCCCGCGATCGTTCTCATTACGAAACATTCCACGCATGGCACCTGACGCTTTATCGCGAAGTGGAGGCAACCAGTGTCACTCCTTTCGCCTCCAGAGCCCGCGACCGCGCACTGCATGCAGTCCTCGTCGCGATCGTCCGCCACCTTGCTGCCGGCATGCTGGATTCACCCGTCCTGACGGATACGGCAATCGACACGGCAGAGGAACTGATACTGAAAGTCAGCAAGCGTGCCCGAAACGTTGACCCTCTGGAACCCGACGTGGAGGCGGAGCTGCGAGATCGCCTGGCGAAATGGAAGCGCCGCGCACCGCAAGTCTACTGGAACCGGATGAAAAAGGACACGCTCCTGCAATCGGCCGAAGAAGCTGCAGCCAAACGGGCCGCCGGCAGGATTGTGGGCCAAGCCTGGCCAACACCGAACTCCATGAGAGGCGTCGAACCGTCGACGAATTACAGGCTGGCAGAAGCATTGCGGAGGAAGATAAATGGCACGCTATGAACTTGGAGAAATCCGCAGAAGTGCTGCGGTCACAACCTTCGGCCCGGGCGCCATCGTCGATTTTCGTGCTGGCGATGCCACTATTTCCGCAGTCGCTGCTGGACTTGAACAGTGGGACGAGAGTTTTCCGCCTGCCGGCATGCTGAACGAACAGGCGGTTCGGGAGGAACGTCTTCAGAAGAAACTTGGGGTAAAGGGATTCAGGCTTCCACCCGTTCGTGATCCGAATCGCGAGAAGGATGCAGAGCGGGCTCTCCCGGCCATCCGGTTCCCTCAGTGGCTGCAATGCCCGAAATGCGACCGGATCGCGAAGGTCGACGAATGGGGGGACGAGGCAGGTCGCGCCGGCCTCTACTGCCAGAAATGTACGAGTGAAACCCCCGGTCGGCGCAAAGTGTATGTCGTACCCGTCCGCTTCGTCCTTGCGTGCGAATCCGGTCATCTCGACGAATTTCCGTGGCACTGGTGGGTGGGACACGAGGAAGGTTGCAGGAACAAGCGCTTTCTCAAGCTGGAATCCCGGCAGGCAGGTCTCGCTGGCCTCATCCTTGGATGCAGCGAATGCGGAGCGGAAAACTCGATGGATGGCATTTTTTCAAAGGAGACTTGGAAGAAATTCTCGACCTGCTCAGGGCGACGCCCTTGGCTTGCCGGTGCGCATCAGGACTGCAATCACCACCCACGCGCCACCCAGCGCGGTGCTTCGAACCTCTATTTTCCTGTTATCGAGTCCGCGCTGAGTATTCCCCCGTGGTCGGACCGCCTGCAAGAGGCACTCGGCATTTACTGGGATCCGATCATCAACATCGCGGAAGGGCGTGCGGTTTTTATTGCAAGCCTAGCATCGGTGCTTGGACCGGTTCTCGCGGAACTCGAAATGACACCTGAAGAACTGGCAGCCGAGGTCGAGCGTCGGGTCATGCAAGAGGAACATATCGACGTCGACAACCTGCGTGGGGAGGAATATCGTCAGTTTACCGGGGGCACGTATGTGCAGGGGCTCGACCGGGAATTCGAGATCCGTCCGCAGAAGGTGCCCGCCTCTATTGCCCACTGGTTTTCGCGCCTCGTCAAGGTAAGCAGGCTACGCGAGGTTCGCGCCATGACCGGTTTTACCAGAATCTATCCGCTCGGCGAGGGCGCGACGGAAAAGGCGAGAATTTCGCTGTCAAACCTGGGCTGGTTACCTGCCATCGAGGTTCGCGGAGAAGGTATTTTTCTCGAGTTCAACGACGAAGCGATCAGCGAGTGGGAAACGCGGCCCGAGGTAATGACACGCGCGGACCACATCAATCGACATATTCAAGCTGACTGGAACGAGGCACACAGCGCCGGAGCTGCGCCTCCACGTGTCATTACCCCTCGTTTTCTGCTCATTCATACCTTTGCGCACTCATTGATGAGACAACTCACTCTCGATTGCGGCTACTCCTCAACCGCCTTACGAGAGCGCCTCTATGTGTCGAACGACGATGGAGGAATGCGTGGCCTGCTCATCTATACCGCCACAACGGATGACGACGGCACATTGGGCGGATTGCAGCGTCAAGGGGATCCCGATCGGATCGAGCGCACAATTGTTTCCGCGATTCAATCGCAGGCATGGTGCTCATCCGATCCACTGTGCATTGAGGATATGCTGGCACCTGAAGACGGCCTTTCTCTTGCTGCCTGTCACTCATGTGTTCTCGCGCCAGAAACATCCTGCGAGGAATTCAACCGCTTCCTGGACAGGGCGACGCTCGTCGGTACCCCGTCAGCAAGCACGGTCGGTTATTTCCGCAGCATGGTGGAGGATTTGGCATGACCGGCGCGCGCATGTGGCCCTCGCCATTACCGCGACAGATCCGGCAGGACCCCCTCCGCTCATCTGAAGTGCACGTGTACGATCTGCTTAGTGAACAGCTCAATTCGCAATGGACAGTCTACTACAGTCGCCCTTACCTCAAGATGACACCAAGCGGTGCCGAAATCGACGGTGAGGCCGATTTCGTAATCGTTCATCCGACGAGAGGAATGCTTACACTTGAGGTCAAGGGTGGGGAAATCTCGCGGGAGGCTACGACTGGGAAGTGGTTCAGCCGCGACCGATACAATGTCCTTCACAAGATAAAAAACCCCGTCATCCAAGCCACCACTGCGCAGCATACGCTGCTAAACAAGGTGCGCGCGCTCGCAAGCTGGCCCAAGGGACCATTCATAAGGGCCCGCCACGGGGTAGTCTTCCCGCATGCTGCCGCACCACCCAATAATCTCGGCCCCGACATGCCAAGAGAAATTTTTTGCTGTCGGGATCAATTACCTACAATCGGCAAGTGGGTGCGCGACCGCCTTTCCGGCGGAAACGACGGCGCAATGGGCGAAGCAGGAATGAAAGCATTTGAGCAGTTACTTTCACTCCCGTTCACCTTACGAGTTCCCCTTGCGAGCTACCTCAGCGAAGACGAGCAGGCAATCGAGACACTCACACCCCAACAGTTCTATGTCCTTGATGCGGTATCGCATCTTACTCGTGTCGCAGCGGGTGGAGGCGCAGGAACCGGAAAGACGATTGTAGCCTGTGAGGACGCATTCCGTCTTGCGTCGGCGGGTCACAAGACTGCGTTGCTTTGCCTTGGAGACAAACTCGCATCTCATCTGCGCCAACGCATGAAAGTTTCCGGCGTTATCGTTATGACGTTTCCGGAACTTTGTCAGAACTATGCATCGACTTCCGGCTTGAGATCAGACCTTAGCTTGAAGGAGGCACTCGATTCAGGTCCGGACCTGCTGACCAAAGCCGTCCAGAAAGATCCTTCCTTACGCCTCGACGTCATCGTCGTGGATGAGGCGCAGGACTTTCGCACCCAGTGGTGGATTGCGCTGGAGGACATATTGGTCGATCCGAAGGTCTCGAAATTACATGCCTTCTATGACACCAATCAAAGCGTCTATGGCGATCTCACGGGTGAGTTGGCTTCCTTCGACATCGTTCCAATCCGACTGACACGCAATTTGCGCAATACTCAGATGATCCACGCTGCGGCAAGCCGATTTTACCGTGGCAGCGCCATCACGGCCGACGGTCCCGAAGGCTTCCCGGTGGGCTGGGTGACGTGCAGCGAGAGGGCGCTGGAGCAGGAAACCCTGAACATCCTGCGAAAGCTAACGGTAACCGGAGAAGTCAGCGCCACAAACATCTGTGTTATCGCACCGGCGGATGAGCGTGTCGCAAACCTGCAAAAACGGCTCGCGTCCTTTGATGGTCTAACCGTCGCTCATATACGCGACTTCAAGGGTCTTGAAAGTCAGGCAACCATCCTGGTTGCCTCTCGCGAGATATCCGATCAGTTAGAATTGGCATATGTAGCTTTGTCCAGGGCGCGAGCGCATATGACTGTTTTGGGCGAGGCGAACATCCTCGAATGGCTGAAGGAGCATTCACCCGACGCGAAGTGATCTGGCAATCCCCCCATAAAAAGAATGGCTTTTGAATGAGAATTTTCTCAGCGTAAGAATGAGGAGATTCTGATGAAGAGTAATCGCTTTACTGACGCGCAGATCATGGGTGTGATCCGCTAGGCTGAGGGCGGCGTCTCGGTTCCTGACCTGTGCCGGGAGCATGCGATCAGCAACGCCACGTTTTACCGGTGGCGTGCGAAATATGGCGGCATGGATGCTTCGATGATTAGTCAGATGAAGGCTGGCCAGCCCAGCGCCGGGAACTGGCCGCACAGGCTGTGACACATCATGGGGTCAGCATTGTGCTGGCCTGTCGGATTTTTAGGATATGCGAGACCTTCTTTCGCTATCGTCCCCGACTGACGGCAGAGAACGACAGGCTTGCCGATCTTCTGGTGGGATTGACCTAGGCTCACAGGAGATGGGGATTTAGCCCGTGTTTTCTGTATCTGCGCAATGTGCAGGGTGAGTAGCCCCTAGATTTCTGGACGCCCAGGCTCCTAAAAATGAGGACAGGAGGCGTTGATGGGGAAGCCCAATTTCAGTGATGAGTTCAATCGTGATGCGGTGGCGCAGATTACCGAGCGGGGATATCCGGTAGCAGAAGTTTCGCAGCGGCTTGGGATCAGCACACATTCGCTGTATGCGTGGAAGCGGCAATTCGCGAAGGTGGTATCGGGCGATGCCGACAAGGATGTCGAGATCCGGCAGTTGAAGCGCGAACTGGCCCGGGTCACCGAGGAGCGCGACATCTTAAAAAAGCCACCGCGTATTTCGCCAGGGATGCAAAGTGAGATACGCCTTCATTGCCGAGCATCGCGATCATTTTGGAATTCGGGTAATGTGCCGCTGTCTGGCCGTGCAGCCCAGTGGGTATTATGCTTGGCGGAAGGAGCCGCTGAGCCGACGGGCTCGCGAGGACGTCCGACAGACCACGTTGATCCGTCAGGCCTGGAACGACAGTGGCAGGGTTTATGGCTACCGTAAGCTGCACGATGATCTGCTCGATCAGGGCGAGATCTGCTGTCCGAACCGCGTGGCACGCCTGACAAAACTGGCGGGTATCAAGGCACAGATTGGCTACAGGCGGCGGCCAGGTAGCCATAGTGGCAGGCCATCTCTGGTCATCGACAACACGCTGGCCCGGCAGTTTGATGTCGAGGCACCCGACAGGGTGTGGGTCACAGACATCACCTACATCCGCACCATGGAAGGATTTGCCTACCTTGCAGTTGTGCTCGACCTCTATTCGCGTCGTGTCGTGGGCTGGTCGATGCAGAGCCGCCAGACCACGGATGTGGTGCTGCAGGCGCTCCATATGGCCATCTGGCGACGAAAGCCCAAAAGTCGGGTAATGATCCACTCGGATCAGGGCAGCCAGTTTACCAGCATGGACTGGATTGCCTTCATACGGGCTCACAATCTGGAACACTCGATGAGCCGCCGCGGCAATTGCCACGACAATGCTGTAGCGGAAAGTTTTTTCTCATCGCTCAAGCGCGAGCGCATCCGGCGTCGAACTTACACAACGCGCCAGGAAGCCCGACAGGACGTGTTTGACTACATCGAAATGTTCTATAACCCGGTACGCAAGCAGGTCAGGAACGGGATGCTGTCACCCGTGCAGTTCGAACAACAGCAGATTTTGAATGCTCAAGGCGTCTAGAAAACTAGGGGCTACTCAGAAAGGGTTAAAATTCTATCCGTTGCTGGCAACAGATTTCTCATCGTTCGGCGCGCTTGGCATGCCTCACACTGAAGTCGCGACCCGTATGGACGCCTTCATGCGGGGAGAAAAAAGGGAGCCAGTGACGGATGACTGGCTGCTCAGCCTAAAGATGAAATAATCCATTTCTGTGATCCTGAAATCACTATGTGCCCTGACGCTCTCTGACAAGCCTGATAAATTCTCCAACATTCATAAGCCATGCCTGCTGCGACGGCCGGAAGGTGGCATGCAGCTTCTGCGGCAGGACAAGCTGTAGCTCCTTTACCCGCATCTCATCCGTCTGGTTTTCGGAAATACCGGGCTCCAGTGTGAGAAGATGCTTTTTTCTGATGCGTACCGCCTCCGACAGTACCTGCCGCCAGCGGTCCTTGAGTGTCGATTTCGAACCCAGCATCGTCAGCCTGTCAGCCGGGAAAAGTGGATCAGCATAAGCCGCTTTTCCGGGGAACAGAAAATCAGGTTTATTACGGTTTTCTGTCTCGGCGCCACGTGCATACCGGAGTCCGTTGGCCTGGAATACCGCTTCAAGATGATTTTCCAATGCAGACCCTGCGCGAGCCTTACGCCGGTTCTGCACACTCAGCGAGAATGCAAGAAAACCGTCGACATCTGCTCCCTCGGCGCACTGGAAGCCTCCATTGATTTTCTCCGCAACGACACGGCGCTCCAGTCTGCGGAACAGCTGCTCTTCACGCTCCATCCATTCAACCAACGCCCCGTCTGGATCATCGTGCGCCGAAACATCCGGCAGAGAAGAACGCGCAAGTTCGGAAAAAACACGTGTCGTGGGAAATCTGAGACCAAACGGCTCAATCAGCGTATCAAGAATATTCGCCTCAGGCTCTTCCGGCTCCACTCCCAGCTCATCAAGAATGTAACGGGCCGCGAAATCCAGCTCGGGATCGTGAGCCCCTTCAATCTGCTGAAAAGAAAAGCTGGTTCCCGACAGATCATCAAGCCCGAACAGCCAGAGAAGCTGATTCTGGACGGTGCTGTCTGCCGGCACTACAATCAGAAGGGCGCTTCCGTCCTGCCTCATCGCCAGAAAGAACACGTCGCCCGGAGCCATGACTTCGGTCACTTCATTGGACCGGTAATAAAGCCGGTATTCGGTACGGACCGGATGTTTCCGGCGGGCGTCATACCAGCTCAGCATGCCATCAACGGAAATAGCGGCTTCTTCCTCACCCACCCATATGAACCGAGCTGGAATATTCCGGCGGTCGTCGTCACCCATAAGCTTCCTCAGAGCCGTGGAACCATTCAGCTCGTGCTGATTCGATTTGTCCGGACGGGTTTCCACCTCGGTCAGTCTTTTTGCCACGACCCCTTCAAACTGATCCGAAAGCTGTCCCCGTCTCACCAGTTACTGTCCTCTGATTTCAAGTTCGGATGCATCCGATTTCAGCCATGATGAACAGGCTTCAAGAATGTCTTCCATTGAAAGACGTCCTTTCCCCCGCATCGCGCATTCCCATACGGTTCCCACGCGCCAGCCAGCATCA
The DNA here is from genome assembly GCF_002906255.1 of Novacetimonas maltaceti. Classification (GTDB taxonomy): domain Bacteria; phylum Pseudomonadota; class Alphaproteobacteria; order Acetobacterales; family Acetobacteraceae; genus Novacetimonas; species Novacetimonas maltaceti. Next base: position 10,002 of record NZ_POTC01000054.1, read on the forward strand.
CGCAGGGCAAGCTGCGTACGCGCGTCAACAGCCCTGTTCCGCTCAATCTTCGTCCGCCAGAATTCGGTCCGGCTGCCGGGAAGACGGAAAAGATGACAGTCATGTCCATGCCAGAAGCAGCCATGCGCCAGAATGACAGCATGGTATTTCGGAAAAACCAGATCAGGGGTTCCTGGCAGCTTCCTCTCATGCAGCCTGAACCGGAAACCAAGAGCATGCAGCCCCGCCGCAGCACCATCTCGGGTTTTGTGTCCTTCCCCCGGATGCCGGACATCATCCGGCTGCGCTGTTCCGGTGAAACGATATCAGGCAACAGCCGCGCTCTGATCATGAGCAGGTCTCATGCCTGAAGTCCCATCTCTGCTATCCCTGCGCTCCCGTGCCAAGGCCGAGCGTATGTGGGGCTTCATGGCATTGGCCAAGAACTCGATGACCGGCACCACAACCGCATTTCCGAACTGGCGATAGGCCTGCGTATCCGAAACGCCAATGCGGAACCGTCTGTCGCCACGATCGAAACCCATAAGACGTGCGCACTCCAGCGGTGTGAGACGGCGCGGCCGTTTACCCTCCTGCCGGATCAGAATTTCGGACCCATCCTTGAAATAACGGGCAGAAAGTGTCCGCGCGACATCATCCGGGCCGAACAGTCCGAAGCCGAAGCCGTTACCCGCAGCGGCATGCTTGGCCTTATAATTCTGAAGATAATTCCACAGATGTTCCGTAAGGGTATATTTTGGTTCCACCTCTGCATGCGGCAGAAGGATTGAGCCCAATCTCGGGCCTTTTTCTACCGGTGGCACAACCAGAGATTTCAGATCAAAATCTGTTTTTTCCCTGAATCCGACAATGAAAATACGCTCGCGTTTCTGCGGCACCCATGATGCAGCACTGATTACGCGGGTCTGCACATGATAACCGAGTTCTTCCTCGAGAACGTGCATGATCGTGGCAAAAGTACGCCCCTTGTCGTGCCGTTCAAGGTTTTTGACATTTTCCAGAAGAAAGGCTGCCGGCCGGTGATGAGCAATGATTCTGGCTGTATCGAAAAACAGGGTTCCCTGCGTATCACACAGAAAGCCATGGGGCCGCCCCAACGAATTCTTCTTGGAAACCCCGGCGATCGAAAACGGCTGACAGGGAAAACCTGCCAGCAGGACATCATGTTCCGGAACCAGTGCGGGATCCTCTGCAAACGGGCGGATATCACCACTGATCTCATGATTATCCGGATAGTTCAGGGCATAGGTCTGCCGTGAGAATCTGTCCCATTCGGATGTAAAGACACATCGACCGCCGATTTCTTCAAAACCGATCCGCAGGCCGCCTATACCGGCAAACAGATCAATGAAACGGAAATCGACACTGTCTTTTTCTTTTGTCCGGAGGCGTTCATCGGCAATGCGGCGCAGGAAATTGAGAGCCGTCCGGCTCGCCGTGCCGGGGGTATTCTCATAACGGTACACCGTCCGTTCCCCCAGCCCCAGCTCTTCAGCCGCCTGATGCAGCGTAAGGCCCGCCCGATCACGCAGCAGGCTGAAATCGGTCCGCGATGGCATGGGCATTCTTTCAGATCAGGATCACACGAGGTTTATCTCTGCCCTGATGGCAGAATCTGTCCCCGAAAGCAACCCCTGTTCCTTATATGTTCCAAATACAGCAACACGGTACCAAGCATCCATCAGATATGTTGGCATGCCCGCCGCGTTCCGCATACTCTGGAACCGACGTAATCTTCGGCTATTGCCATATGAATAGAACGGCCACGACAGTTCCACATAAAATAGGTCTCTCGCGGTGTGGTGACAAGGCCTGTACACGACACCAATCCCGCGCAGCGGGTTCGTTCTCGAATTTAATATTCAATATCGGACGATTAGACAGATTTCCCAGCCGTTATTCCAAAATAGCGGATAGCTTAGCCAGCACTTCATCAACGATGTGCGTCGGAAGGCTCTCCAGTTTCCGACCACTGCGCGACCCAATATCAAGAGCACGAGGCTGATCACAGCGAACCACTCCCCTTATTTTGGTCCCTGCCTCCATAAGCGACACGGCAAACCCAGCGGTCCGCGCATAATTGCCTCCGCTGGTGATCGGCAACACAATCGGGGTTTTCGTCAACCGGTTGAACGCAGCCGGGGACACAACCATTACCGGCCGTGTTCCCTGCTGCTCGTAACCTGACGTGGGATCGAGTGAGACGAGGTAGATATCCCCCCGCTCCATCAGATGATCTCGTTCCCGACCGGTTTGGCATCAATCCACGCCCGATCCTCAGCACTGATTTCAGCAGTTTCATCACATTGGGCAAGAAGCTCTTCGAGCGTATAGCGTGGTGGAGCCGCAGGCTCGATCACAAGCCGACCGTTATCAACCGAGATACCGACTTTTGCACCTGCAGTGAGATGCAGCACATCCAGGATCGCCGGCGGAACAGCCAGCATGACGGAACCACCGACTTTACGGAGATTGGTTGTGTGCATGGCTACCTCCAAAAGTTATATTTTTATATAACACTGCAGCTACCAGCGCTTCAATTAGAAAACAGGAACGTCGTTCCCACTCTGCCGCCAGAATTCACGCGGCTTCATTCGATACGATCGAACTGTCCCCTGCGCCCATTAACGGCACGATTCGTGGGGCAATAAGGATCGGCAGACGGACCCCGCAAGGTTCCTACCTCAGTGACGTATGAAAGACCTGTTTTTATAGCCATCCACCACGTTTTTTTATCAAGCGCACCCGTTTAAGGCGAGAAAAGTTCCACACTGTGGCACGCAGGTCAGACTCAGCATAATAGCTGTTGCAGTTAAGAACCTGTCGCAATACATCCAATGTGCTCAGGCTAGCAGGCACGACACTCAACCCTTATCCACGACAGGAACAACAGCGCGGTGAAGGACTCAGAGCAGATTCTGAACGTCTATCTCAGCCATCGCCTGCACCTCGTGGACGTGGCAGCGGGTATCATCGGGTGTCGTGCCCGTGCTGAAGATATCGTCCAGGATGCTTTCATCAAGGCCACCCTTGTCCAGAAGAAGGGCACCGAGATCCAGCGGCCGGTGTCCTATCTGCTTCAGGTCGTCCGGCGGCTTGCAATTGACTTCCTTCGGTTTGGGCGCATTCGGAATGAAATCGATGTGGCCGACATCGCCGTGCAGAACCTGCTATGCGATCCCCGTTCCCCGGAGACGTATGTCGGTAACCGTGAGGAACTAGCCATTATCGAAGGGGTATTGGCTTCGCTTCCCGATCGCACGCGCCTCGCGTTTGAAATGAAACGGTTCGGTGATTACAAATTACGAGAGATTGCGGTTGTTCTCGACCTCTCGATTGGTCGAACGGCACAACTGATTACGGACGCAATGGCGGCCTGTCAGGCGGCTCTTGATAACGCCGCGCCCAGAAACTGAACTAACACGCTTTAAAAATGCACTCCCGCTCCGTCTCTCTCATAAGATGGCTTTTCTTATGCCGCCCGTCCGTTGAGCGTGGAGCGCCACGTGGTCCGTATGACAGATAACTCTTCCGCTTCAGTCGACCCGCTCACCGCCGAGGCCAATCTTTGGGTCATCCGTCTGACCGAGGAACCGGACGACCGTGATCTCCGAAAAGAGTTCTCCGCCTGGTATGCCCAGTCGCCCGCCCATGCAGATGCCTGGTCAAGAGCCTTGCGGGTCTGGAGGCTTACAGGTGCCGTTGGACCGGCTCTGTTGTCCCTTCCGGATAAACCAAAGAGGACAGAGACGTTCGTTCCACCCAAACCTTCATCATCCCTAAGCGCCATAGCAGGACGGCATGCTGTAGCCCTTTCGCTGGCCACGGCACTATGCGGACTAGGCCTGTTCTTTTTACCTGACATTCGCATTGCGTTGCAGGCCGACTTCCAGACATCGACAGGCAAGGATCAGACCGTAACACTTGCGGACGGCAGCGTCGTCACCCTTGGCGCGCGCTCGGCCATTGCAGTCCACTATCGCCCCGGTACGCGCGACGTTACCCTACTGGCAGGTGAGGCCTTTTTTCAGGTCAAGCATGACGCAACGCGTCCCTTCCTGGTGACTGCAGGATCTATACAGGCCCGCGATATCGGCACCCGTTTTGATATCCGTCTGGATCCGGCCGAGATACAAGTTGGTGTTCAGGACGGTCGTGTCGGCGTATCCAGCCCGACACAGACGCAGGAAGTGGTTTTGGACGCAGGAGACGAAATCAGCGTCGATCGATCTGACAACCATATGACCCGGAAAACTGTCTCTCCCGACACCATTGGATCCTGGCAAACAGGCACCCTCGTCGTTGATAGCGATACGGTCGGGCACGTTACCGATACCCTTAAACGCTACTATCCGGGCTTTATCGTTAACTGGAGCGCCAAACTTCGGTCGCGTCAGGTCGGCGGCATCTACGATCTGCACAACATCCCGGCAGCCCTCAGAGCCGCAGTTGTCCCGTCAGGCGGACAGGTTCGGGAGGTTGCTGGGCATATGCTCATTGCGACTGATGCCCCGGCGTCCCACGAGCAGTAAATTCCCACACCAAAAAAAACATCTTAATCTTCAGCGGTTTGGCGGCTCTGAAAAATAATTTGAGACGCGGCCCTATAAAAAGCCCATACGAACCCGTCCCTATTTCAAATGCGATGCATTCTCACTTTTGATGGGACGACACATATGGAACCTGAAATTGCACCGCGCCTTGTCGGTCGCACAAAAAAGTCTGGCCTGCGCCATGTATGGCTCAACCGGCCTGTCATGCTGGCTATTCCCTCGGCGCTTCTTTTCGCGCTGGCGAGCATGGATGCCCGTGCTGCATCTTCAAACGTCAGCCAGACTGCGGCGCCCCTCGCCCGCTCCTATAATATTCCCTCTCTACCCCTCGGGCAGGCATTGGCGACTTACGGCAAGCAGACCGGTGTTCAGGTAACATATGACCCAGCCCTGCTCACGGGGAAAACGTCTGCTGCCGTGTCCGGATCAATGGCCCCGCAAGACGCTCTTCAGAAGCTCTTATCCAGTTCAAATCTTTCCTACCGTTATGCTGGCAGCAATACGATCGTTATTCAGAAGGCATCAGCCAACATCACGCTCGGTCCGGTGCGTGTGGGCGGAACGGTTACGCATCAGGATCCTACCGGTCCGGGCGTAGGATATGTAGCCACGACCACCATGTCTGGGACAAAAACAGACACGCCGATTACCGAAATACCGAACTCCATCTATGTCGTTACAAAACAGCTAATGCAAGATCAGCAGCCTCAAAGTGTTGTAGAAGCTCTTCGTTATACACCAGGTGTATATTCGGAGAGTGAGGGATCTTATGGAAATGGTGGCTATGTATCCGGAATAATGCAACGTGGTTTTAGCACGACACAATTTGTCGACGGATTAATGACCAATACGGCTAGTTCAGGCGAGCCAGCATTTTTAGAGCGTATTGAAGCGATCAATGGGCCTGCGTCGGTTATGTATGGACAGGTTAATCCGGGAGGGATGCTTGCCATGGATTTGAAGAAGCCGACTGACACCCCCCTGCATCAGATCTCCGTTGGATTCGGAAGTTGGCATCGTTATGAAACGACCGTAGATATAAGTGATAAAGTGACAAAATCTGGAAACATTCGATATAGAATATCAGCAATCGGAGTCACATCAAATACCCAGATTGACAACGTTAATTATCATAGAGTTGGGGTAATTCCTTCCGTTACATGGGATATTGATAAAAAAACTTCTTTAACATTGTTGGGTATGTACATGTATACCCCTGGAGATGGCACTGCCTATGCCAATCAAGAGCCCCTGCTAGGGACATTAATCAGTAACAACGATTACCCACAAATACCACGGAAAAATTTTCTAGGCACATCTAATTGGAACAAAACAGGTGGAACACAAGCTATGTTTGAATATCAATTCCAGCATAAGTTTAATAAATATATAAATTTTTCTCAAATATTTATATGGGAACACTCTAAATATGAACAAGATACTGCCTATAAGGGTGCTTCTATCAGCTCTACAGAAGGGAGGCTTGGCGCGTGGAGCACAAATAGTCAGAGAAATACTGTTGCTCTTGACAGTCGAGTGTGGGGAAATATCAAAACTGGAATGTTGAACCACACGTGGGTCATAGGATCTGACTTTCGTCAATACAACAACAACATAAGCTCTCTTTTTGATTACACAAATACTACAGACAGAGTTATAAACTATCATGATCCAAATCCAGCATATAATCCATGCTTTAATTTAAAATCATCAAACTGCAAAGATTATCTTATAAATAATTATAACGGATATTTTCAAGAAGGCGTGTACTTTCAGGATCAAATAAAATGGGATAGGCTGTCTATATTATTGGGCGGGAGGGAGGATTGGGTAAACTATAATTCTCACAAAAAACACATACTCAACATTATTGTCAAGCGAAGATCTAGTCTCTAAAAGTACAAATAATAATCCGCAACCTCAGCATGCATTCACATGGAGATCGGGAATTATTTATAATTTAAAATTCGGATTGAGTCCTTATTTCAGCTATTCCACATCATTCATTCCGCAAACGTCTACGGATTATTTAGGAAATCCCTTTTCTCCATTAACTGGGAAGCAATTGGAGGTGGGACTAAAATATAAAATTCCTAACAAAGATATTTTACTAACAGCTTCAGCCTTTCGCGTGGATGAGAACCACTATCAGATTAATGATCTTGTACATACCGGATATAGCACTGATGGCGGGCGAGTACGTTCGCAGGGTTTTGAATTATCAGCAAATGCCAATGTTACTAAAGATTTCAGAGTGGTTGCATCATATAGCTACACTGACATCAGGTTCGCAAATTCAAATGTCACTGCTCAGCGATTAAATCCATATACAAGCGAAAATTATGGCTCCTATATTTCAGAGAAAGGAATGTCTGTACCACAGGTTCCGCGTAACATGTTTTCTATTTTTACGGATTACACACTACCTCGAAATATAGCTAAAGGTTTCGGGCTAAATTGGGGTATGCGGTATGTCGGATCTACGTATATTGATAATGTTGAATCGTTTAAGACAAAACCATACGTATTATTTGACATCGGTGCTCACTATGACTTCTCTCAAGTTAGCCCCATGCTAAAAGGACTGAAAGCTCAACTGGCAATTTCTAATCTCACCAATAAATATTATGTAACAAGCTGCCAGACCAATGTTTGCTATCTAGGTCAAGGGCGGAGATTTTACGGGAATTTGACTTACAACTGGTGAAATTTCACTACCCGAAACTATGGCGCATTTTCTCCATTAGATTCAGCCCTTTGAGGTGGTCCCGTCCGTTCGGACAGTTTTGCGGGCTTGATAAGCTATACCCGGTTGTTGTTATGCCGCCCTTCTGACGGCGTTGCTGTTGGCCATCTGGTCCGGGGTTAACCCCGGACCAGATG
>NZ_POTC01000055.1 GCF_002906255.1 Novacetimonas maltaceti
CCTCCAGCGCAACCCGTGACTTGAACTCTGCCGCATACCGTTTCCGCGTAACCTTGCCCATAAAACCCGTCCTCGTTCAGGCCAGATGATAGCTTATCGCCCTGTCCGAAAAATGGGGACCACCTCTAACATTTACGAACAGATTCATGGACGCCAGGAAAAGGGCAGCTTGGCTTCGAAATTACCAGACATGTCAGGATTCGTAGATAATTATATGGCCCAGCCTGATCGCCCGGGTTCGCGTAGTCCTGAGTCAGTCATGCATTTCTTCACCCCCGATCAGCTACCTGTATTGACGACGCTGGGTCGGGAATTCGGCATTTCAGACCGTTGGCATGCATCTGCGCCATGTCAGACATGGCCAAACCGTATCTTTGCGCATACGGGCACGTCTGGTGGATGGGTCAATAACTATCCGGACAAGCTCCCGTTTGAAATGCCCACCGTATTCAACAGATTAAGGGAGGTTCATAAGGATTGGAAAATATATTTTCATGACTTTGCGCAATCGACGACTTTGTCCTCTCTTTGGGAATTCTCGCTCTCGAATTTCAAATATTTTGAGGAGTTTGAGAATGATGCGAGAAAAGGGACTTTACCCGCGTATAGTTTCATCGAGCCGCGATATTTTGCTCACCCCATTTTGAGAAAGATGCCCAATGACCAGCATCCGGCGCACGATGTCGTATACGGGGAGGAACTCATTGCATCGGTCTATAATGCGGTTCGCAATGGTCCCTTATGGGATAAGACACTTTTAATCATTACCTACGATGAACACGGAGGATGTTATGATCATGTGACTCCACCAGCAGCAGTATCACCCGACGATAAACATCAAGATGGTTTTAATTTTGATTACTTCGGTGTCCGTGTCCCTGCAATAATCATCTCACCATATGTAAAGCCGGGTCACGTATTCAGGCCACAAGGCAATACCCCTTACGATCATACGACAATAATAGCGACACTTAGAAAACTATTTGGTATTCGTTCTCTAACCAAACGTGACCAGGCAGCGCCGGACTTTCTTGATGAGCTTCTTAAAACACCTGACAATCAAGGTCCAAGCAGCGTTCAGGCTTCAACGTCTTATTCGATGCGTGATTCGATTGATGCCGTCAAAGAGCCTTTAAACAGCCTTCAGATCAGTCTGGCGCAGGCAGCTAGACAATTGCCAACCGCTGGCGCTGATCTCGCGCTTCACAACAAGCGCGTCGCGGCGATGACTACTGCTCAAACGTACCCGTCGACCGTTGGAGAGGCATCTCTCGAAATTCAGGCTCATATGAACGCATTTACAGGACGGAATGCATAATTGCCGCTTGGTTGTTTGTCGCTCCTCAAAAAGAGGGGCGCCCGTTGTTATGGTTGGTGATCGACGTGACGTAATGGTCCCAATGGCTTCCGTTGGGACTTTTAACCGACTAATATCGTCGCAAGTCCTTCATTTATTCTCGGTTTACGACCATGACGTTGCGGTTGCTGGCAAACGCTTTTCATCGTCGATGACGGTTACGCGGGAGGGTAGACTGTCTGACCACTGCCAGAAGACCAGCTTCCTGTCATTTTCCATTGCTCCGGGGGCAAAACTCGGGACGATGATGCCAGCCACACCATTGGCTGTGAGCATTTTTGCGAGTTCCCACGAGGGCGGCATCTTGCCCTGATCGGCAAGATCTTCCCAGGGGCAGGGGAGGAGAAACCGCGATTATCAAGATTGGACGGGTCGGTCAGATCGAGGACGGGTTCGCTATCGACGTCATAGCCACAGATGGTCAAGGGCTGAGGCTTGAACGGGAAGCCTTGCTGGGCCTCGAGCCAGGCAGTCTCCATCCGCAGAGATGTGTAAAGGGCAGGTGTGCCGTCCAGGTTGAACCGGCCTCCATGAAGCGCCGCACCGTCGCCTGACAGTGGGGTGAAAGACCAGCGGGGATTATGAGCCCGGAACACCCGTCCGGTAAACCTCGCGCGTAACCGCCGGTTGCAATCCGATCGAGATAGCGCGCCGGACGGCGTCGGCGTATCTTTCCCGAACGAGCGCCTCGGCAGTCTGATCACCGAAGGAGGGCAGGGGCTGTGACCGATACCATGCGAAAGCCTGTTGGGCTGAGCCCGCCCATGGCCGGACACGATTGAGGATCTCGACCATGTCGCGCAGCCTCGCCTGGGTGGTGGGGCGGCCGAGGCGGGCACTTTTGGAGACGGCGTCGCGGGACAGGCCCAGGGTGGCAGCCAGTTCGCCACGAGTGATATGCAGCATGCTACTCAGCCGTTCGGCCGCGATCAGTCCGGACGGATCGTAGGCGTCAGTAGAGAAACGTGGTCTCGGACATGACAGGTTGCCTCATATATTGACCATAGAATGGGATTATATATGAGGCGGTCTGTCCATGACAAGGATTCCAATTGGATATGCCCATGCGTTTTGGCATGATTACCTTGTCACGCGGCGAGACGGGGTATCTTGCTGTCCGCTAATCGCAAGTATCATTGGTTGCCTTCCCGAACAATCAAACTTGTAAATCCCATAAGTTTTGTTATGCCAACAAACGATCAGGCATATCTGCAACGCTCATGACAAGACGCAGTGGCTGATAACAAGATAGATGGATCTTCACGTTCATAATCCATCTCGTGATCGCAACCCTCAATTCACGATATTTTCCAACGGTCCTCAGTCAAGGATCGATCATATCAGCGTTGTCGCCAGACCGACCTGAGGCCCCGCTTCGGCAAGACGACGATCCAGGGTGCACAGTGTTAAGCCATGATCCGCACAAACCGCCAGATGGAGGGCATCTCCGGCACGAAGACCCAGAGTGTACTGATCCGAGAACCGTGCCGCCGTCCGGAAGTTCTGACTGGTCACTGGCACGACACCAAAACTTTCTGCGCAAAGACGGGTGAACATGGCCAAGCTGTTCGCTCGGTCCGTGACAGTTATCTGTCCTGTGCGCAGCTTGATCGACAGGGCAGAAGACAATTCGGTGACCACCCAATCACTGACAAAAAGATCTTCAGGCGCTTGGGCACCGAGCCAGTCCTGCATTCGGGTCGTTTCTCCTTCATTGGTTAGAGCCGCCACAAGAACCGATGTATCGATATAAAGGCTCAATACCTTGCCTCATCACGCATGGCACGGACAGTTTCTGCAGCAGATTCCTTTTGCGGTGTCATAGCATTGGTCAGCAAGCGAAGAGCACTCGCGGCAATGGGTTTACGTACCGGCTCCGCCTTGACAAGTTGCGCAACAACCTTGCCGCGGCGAAGAATACAGACGGACTCTCCATCCTTCGCCAGATCAACCAGACGACTGAGATGGGCTTTGGCTTCTACCAGATTGACTGTCTGCATCCTTGGCTCCGAACCACTAAACTAGTCACTTTATAGCGGAAAAATGTCGCCTTACCTAACAGAATATGCGTCGGATATCCGATTCTGGCTAGCTGGTGGGAAGACTACAATACGGTGGTGGGTGTGCGCCCACATTCCCAACTGGGTGGCAGAATACCGGATCAGGTCGCCAGACAAGGGTCTCGGGGGCATGCTCCCGAGACCCTTGTCATCCAAACAACTTCAAGCCATAGAAAACGGGAACTCTCATCGGTCATCGTCAGGTCCTTCAGGTTCGTTCTTGCACTCGAACCCTATCAAAGACCGGCGGTGGCCGCCTCAGCAGCCAGCCTCGCTCCTACACCACGCTTCGGGACACGGCCGACTCAATAGCGGGCACGCTGCTCCTTGCGGATGATGAGTTTGCCCGATTGATCATTGCTTGCACGGCCCTCTCTCAAAAAGACTTACATCTTTCTCCTGTCCCGCAGCCTCACGATGACGACACGGAAAAACACGAAAGAACGCTGGACATTCGTCCTGCAACCATGCGGTTGATGATTGTTGCATTGTAGAAATTCTATGTTCCTATCTGACAATGCATACTACCGACAGAATTCTAAAATTCGCAGCCTTTGAGTTTGTGCCGCAGTTCCCGACCGCGTACGGTGAGGCGGGAGCGCTCCATACCCCACCGCGCAGAACATCCACCTGCAATAAAGCCCATTAGTACAAGAGATGACCTGATGCTTCCTCCATCCAGTAAGGTTCCATACCTACCGTCTTCTGGCAGGGAGAGAATGGCCCGCTTCTGCGCGGGAGTCAGGCTTTCCGATCCAAAATAAGATCGACCCGCGCCGGTTCGCTGGTTGCCGCCAAAATATGTACGCATTTCTCATGTTCCCCTTGTAGCGTTTGACGGGATTAGACCCGCGACACGCCATTGGCCAATGGATGTAATTCTTCAGAACTGGTCAGGAAAGAACACGCTGGATGGGGAACGCAGCAGATAAAACAGAAGACATGATTGCCACTCCGTCTGTCGGGCGCCCCGCCCGATAGAACTGGTTACGTCACAAAGGCAGGTCTCCTGGCTTACGGGTCCTTGATATCGGTTCTGTCTTCCCGGCCTGTTGAGCATAGCCAGTGACGGGTCCTGATTAAGAGGACATACGATCCGGTATCTCTCCGCTTACAGTTGCGGGGGCAGCCACCGACTTGTTCCCGGACCCTGATAAGTCCTGCCAGAACGCACGGCGTTCCCTATTAACCCGTTCGCACGGGGCCTTTGATGTAGAGGTAGTGTGACGCACGCCCGCGAGCAGTGCAAGTCTGCCAGCTTCCCGTCTGTGTGAAGGATACCATGCTCTTTCATCGCAGGTTTTTTGGAAAATCCATATTGCGTAGATCACGAAATCTGACGCATATTGCGACCAGCTTTTATGTCGGTGGTGCCGCGCAAGCGGATTAATAGGGAATACCGTAAGCTCTGGCGGGATCTGCGATGATCCGGGAGCCAGTCGGTAGCTGCGCCCGCAACTGTAGGCGGTATGTAGCCGGATCCGATCATCTGATGTCCGATCAGATGGGTCACTGCTTCCGGTAAGGGAGTGGGAAGACAGGACCGAGCTGCCATGATCCGTGAGCCAGGAAACCTGCTACCGTCGCAAACCGTGCTACCGGGCGGGACCGACCGGTGGCAGGAGATCAGCTATGACGCGTTCTTTTGCGTATCGATATATCTATCAAGCCTCCATATGTATGCGGATCGTTAGCCTGTGCTTGAATGAATCCCGGCTTCGTAAGGCAACCTTAGCAACAGACCTCGCGACCTGCGGCTTATAATTCGCATGTACTTTCCTGACCCCAGGACACAGGTACCTACGTTTTATTCTGATAAAAAGAAATATCCATGAACACAGATATGAGCATGGTACCCCCTTCCATTGCGTCGCGCCTAATGGCGACCATTACGGAGCCAGAGCCGGTTGTTGCAATTCGGATGCTTATTGCGGCCTGTCTGGATCAATCCTCGTCCCTTCGCCTGCGTCTGCCAGAGGTAAAGCAGCTTTTCGCCCGCTTTATAGCCGCCATCATGCGTGAAAGGACAGATGCTCTGGAGGCTATTGCCAGCTCGGTGGAAAAACAGATCACCGCGCTGTCTTTTCGTCCGTTTACGCCGCGACAGGTTCGACGGATTCTGGGGATCACCAACCAGGAGCGTCTTTTCTGGACACGAGACGGGCGCCTGCACCAGACAGGAACAATCCTGAACAATCAGCGCGGCCAGAAATTCAGAGTTCCTGTATACTGTGCCGAGAGAATTGGATGGCTCAGTCAGCACCCAGACATGATCGCGGCATGGCGTGACGAGGATGCTCGCATCATGACTCAAGAAGGCCTGTCCGATGCAGATCTTTCCAGTTAATCCGCTCCGATTCCCGGTGAAACGAAAAATGGCCTCTCCCGTCCATTCGCCTGATTTTATTCTCATACAACAGCGGCGACGTCAGCGTTCTGTCTCGGTATCCCGCCTTATGGAATCCGCACCTCTGCGGGAAGATGTAATTCAGGCAATAGCCAAGACTGAACTCCCTGCCCCCAATCCGGAAGACCGCATTCGTGCGGATGGATTTGAAACATTCCTACGTCTGGTACCTTCCGCTGGCCGATTACCCGCTGCGCCGAAGGCGCGGGGCGACTATCTTGAGGAACTGTTTTCGCCCCTGCTATTAGAAGCTCTCGCCTATGTGGATACAGCCCGCGATTTATCGGACACGCACGGGGTCGAGGCGCTCATGGCCTTGCTTCAGGCCTATATTTCCGCGCAATGGACAATTGGCGCGCGTGACGCCGCCATGCACTTGTATAGCGCATCAAGCCCGAACGCGTGATTGACAACATAGTGGCTAACGCGCGGGCGTGTATCCCCGCCCGTGTGTTTCGAAGATGAAGACACTGAGTGACCTACACTTATTGGATCGGAGCGACAAGTTTGATTGGCATCAACAAGCTCTTCGTTCCATGCAGGCCGGCATCGCGTTTCGAGGAATTGGGCGTTCCTCTCACTTCGCGCATAATGGAATGAGACCCTTGATTGATGATGGCCCCGCGCGAGCGGGTTAAAAGGGAACGCTGTAACGCTCTGGCTGGACAATTCTGTTCCGGGAGCCAGTCAGCGGCTGCTCCCGCAACTGTATGCGGTATGCCACCAGTTCGTTCACCTGCGGGTGAGCCACTGTTTCCCTTGGGGAATGGGAAGGCATGAACTGGCTGGCCATGATCCGTGAGCCAGGAGACCTGCCATCGTCTGCAAACCACGTCGTCGGGCGGGATGCACCGAAGGCAGGAGATTTCCCATGCGTCATGGGAAGACCAATGCGGCCGATCAATGCCCCCCATGTTTCCTGTTTCTGGCGGAAACATCGTGATGCAGCATCGCGGGACCGGCGCGTTTCTGACAACCGGCACGGGACGCCCGCATGTTGCTGAAGACCCTTACTGGGCCCCTCAGGCCGGGGCGGCAGTGGGAAGCGGGCGCGACAAGAACTTCATGGAAAACGTCCATGGCGTAGATAGCACCCTCGCCGCTCATTCCCATGGCGCGCATCTCGGGGCATCAATCATGCGCTTTTCGATCCGAATTCTCCGATAGATCCGCCGATGTTCCATAATTTTAGTCACGTACGAAGCGACGAAAGACACATCATGAATATTGCGCAAAAAGCAACCTGTGTCTCGCTAATACTCAGTGTCATGATTGGAGGGGCTGCTGTTCACGCACAAGTTCCTCCAGCGACAACAGTTCCGCCCGCCGTTCTGGGGCAATGGGTCACCAGAAATCACAAGGGTGTTTTCGAGATCACACGGTGTGGCGACCATTTGTGTGGAAAGCTGGTTGGCCTGAACTATAGTGATGACATCCCACGCGACCAGACGGGCCGTTCGGAATGTGGGTTGCCCATGCTGCGGGACTTTGTGCCGGATCCGGATCAACCAGATCGGTGGAACGGGTCCATTCTCGACCCCAATACCAATCATGTCTATCAAGCGCGCATGTGGGTTAACCAGTCCGGACAACTCAAGCTACGGGGCTATCTTGGGATTCCGATGTTCGGACAGACACAGACATGGCTTCCTTATCGCGGTCATATCGGCCCGAACTGCAAAATGAGCACCTGATCTGCGTGGTGCCTGGTCAGGAGAAGATGCCCATGCGCCTTGAGACGGGGCATGAGCATCTATCAGTTTATTATCCGATATCTTTCTGGGACGGCATACCATTCTGGATAAGCAGTTGGCGCAGCGCCATGATAACTGGAAAGACCTCCTGATTCCGGTCGCCGTCCTGCTCCCGCCAGGCCTGCTGCTCCAGTTCAACAATTTCGCGATCTTCTGTGAAAACACGCTCCGTAAAGGCGATCAGCAGCGGCCACGCCAGATCCAGTAAAAATGGTATTTTCAACCTGCGTATGGAGAGCAGGCCAAATACCCGGTTGATCAATTCTTCCCGGTCCTGTGGCACATATGCAATCCACAGTTCCATGACCGGTTCATCAATCCCCTCCGTCTCGATCCGCAATGTCTGATAGGGATACTGCGTGCGGATGGTCATGACATCCCGATAGGCAAAATCCCGGCCATCCTTGCGACGCTGCCCGTAAATCAGGGCCTCGCTCAGCGGCTGCCTGCCAGACGTGCGGGCAAAGGTATAGCGGGCCTCCACAAAATCCTCTCCCCGATCCAGGCCTAGAAACCGTGGTTTCATGCTTCCGACCAGTCGGCTGTGCAAGATTTGGTGGTTCATGTCCATCAGGTTTTCATGCATGAAGCTGTAGTGACATTGCACGACTTTTCCAAACCGGCGGGTGCGGTAATGGGGGTCACGGACACGCGGAATGTCCGGCAGCGCAATGCTATCGGATTTTTCCAGATCCCCCATGAACACAAAGATGAGGCCGTCCTTCTCCCGGCATGCCCATGTCCGCAGTCGTGGCGGTTCGTTTTCCAGCTTCATGCCGGGGGAAAAACACTGGCCACGCCGACTGTATTTCAGTCCATGGTATGCACAGCGAATGAAATCTCCACACACTTCTCCCTTGCTGAGTGGTAACTGCCGGTGGGGGCAAACATCATCCAGCGCAAAGATGGCCCCGGCCTCGGGCCTGACCACCACGATGGGTTGCCCCGCGTACCGTACGCCAATCGCCCTGCCCCGACGAAGCTCGCGAGACCATGCAACCGGATACCAGAAATCCGGATTGCTGCGGACACGACGGATGTCCTGTTGTGGCAAAGCAGCCCCATCCAGGGCGGCTGTTTCCGATGTATTTCCTGTCATGATATTTTAATGTCTCACGCTGTTATCAGCGCATGGGACAAAACGGATATCATCTTCGCAAAAGTCGCGGATGGATGCGCTGCGACGTGCTATCGTGCGTCGGCTGGCTACGGCCACGATTTCGGACATTTTCTGCGGCAGGACGTTCGTAATGTCCGGATCGGTCAGGGCATTGCTGTCACTTAGCGCACCCGATGGCGCGATCATGAGACGATCCGGCCGATGCGAACGCAGCGTCTGTTCCACGATGCCGTGCGCCATGCCGATGTGGGTAGGCGCCGCGCTGCAGCTATCGACCAGCCCCAGCGAGAGCCAGTGATGCGCCGGGAAATGCTGCAGGACATACGGGAAATCGCGATAGCCATGCACAACGTCCACATGCAGGCCGCCAAAAGGTAGCTGCAGCACGAAAGGAAGATGTCGCCCGAAGCCCCCGCTCCCTCCGACCAGAACAAGTGAAGTGCCCCTTGATGCTTCACTGAGGACATGCCAGGCAACATCCATATGGGTCAGCATGGCTGCGGGCAGGCCAGGATGGGCAAGGATTGGCTCATCAATCTGGATCCAGCAGCATCCCGCGTTGTTCAGTTGTTCGAAGCATTCAATATAGGCGGGTAGCAGGCGCATCAGTCCCTGGCCGACACTGTCTCCCTTTGTCATGCCGCATAACGCAAGGAAACTGACCGGCCCCAGCAGAACAGGCCGGGTGCTGATACCCAGTTGTTCCGCTGCAAGAAATGCGTCGCGGGGCCAGTTGCGCGCAAGATGGAACGCCTGCCCCGGTCTGAGGATGGGCTTTCTGTAATTGCCGTGCATCGGATCACAGGCTGTGACTGTATTGTCGGTGCCCACGCCAAACATGCGGGCAGTCTGCACGACTCTGTCCCGCCATGGGCTATTGGCCGTAGCGATATGGGAAATGCCTGCCGCGTGCTGGCATCGCACCCCACGCATCTCATCAGCATCGGGAAAACCAAGTGTCGCCGTAAGCAGTCTGGCGATATTCGGGAAGTGATCTATGGAATACTGGCGCGCAGGCACGCCTTCGGCCGTGCCATCATGGCACGCGGCTTTCTGCCATACCGGCATTAAGCTTCTCCCGCCTTCGGCACATCCCGTCCGACGGCTTGATATATGACGATGGCAGGTCTCCTGGCTTACGGATCATGGCCAGCCGGTTCTGCCTTCCCATTTCCTTTTCGGAAACAGTGACTCACCCCGTCCGGGTGAAATGAACCGGCGGCATACCGCCTACAGTTGCGGGAGCAGCCTCCGACTTGGCTCCCGGGTTCATGACCCGGCCGGAGCGTGACGGCGTTCCCTATTAACCCACTCGCGTGGGACCATCGACTTGATAAGACAACATTGTGCCCGAACCGGGCGGCCGGACGCAAGGTGTCATGGGCAGGATGTCCCAGCGGGCCGCACACGTTAGCGGCACAGGGACCACGGAAGGACCGCGTCCTCGACCCGCCGGACCGTTACGCCGTACACGACGCGCATGATGTCATCATCCAGCACCTGCAGGGCCGGGCCATGGCGGATGACGGCGCCATCATCCATCAGCACCAGTTCATCGCAGAAACGGGTCGCCAGAACCAGATCATGCAGCACGACGACGATCCCCTTTCCCTGCCCTGCCTGCTGGCGGAACAGATGCATCATGGACAGGGCATGAGCGGGATCGAGCGCCGCAATCGGCTCGTCCGCCAGTATGACCGGCGTATCGGTCGCCAGCGCACGCGCCAGATTCATGCGCGCCCGCTCCCCGCCTGACAGGTGGCTGGCCGGACGGGCGCACAGGTCCTGCAAGCCGGTGACATCAAGGGCGTGGCCCACCGCCGGGTGACGGACGGCATGGTCGCCCGCCTGCCCATGCGGCAGGCGTCCGAGTGCGACCAGCGCACGCACCGGCATGGGTGGCGGCGTCCCCCCGTCCTGGGGGATGAAGGCAAGTTGCCGGGCGCGCAGCGCGGAAGAGATCTGGCCCATGCTGCGATCAAGAATCCGGACATCCCCATGATCGGGTGCCTCCAGCCCCGCCAGCAGGCGCATGAAGGTACTTTTCCCCGCGCCATTCGGCCCGATCAGGCCAATGACCCGTCCCTGCGCAAGGGTCAGGGACGCGGCCGAGACGACAGCCCGATCCCCGCGCCGGAGCGACACGTCGCGTGCCTGCAGCAGGATCATGACACGGTTCTTTTCAGCATGATGACGCGGGCGAAGAAAACCGGTGCGCCCACCAGTGCCGTTAGCACACCCAGTTGCAGTTCAGGCCCGACCGCCACCACACGCACCACCATATCCGCCAGCAGCAGCAGCAGGCCTCCCCCCAGAAATGACGGCAGGAGCAGACGCGATGGCTGATATCCCACAAGCGGCCGCAACAGATGCGGCACCACCAGCCCCACAAAGCCGATCGCTCCTGAAACCGCCACGCATGAGCCGACGGCTAGCGCCGCGCCCAGCACGATACGCGTCTGGACGCCGCGCGGGCCATGCAGCTGGAAGCCAAGGCTTGCGGCCACATCCTCCCCCAATGTCAGCGCATCCAGCGCACGCCCCGCGGACAGCATGAGCAGCGTGCCACACACCACACCCGGCAGGCAGATCCAGACATGGGTAAAGGTCCGGTCCGTCAATGACCCCATGAGCCAGTGCATGATCTCGAATGACGCATAGGGGCTGGGCACAAGGTTCAGCACCAGTGCTGTCAGGGCTGCGGCAAAACTGCTGAGTGCAGCCCCCGCCAGCAGCAGCACCAGCGTGCCACCACGTCCCACCAGTCCCATCAGCACGGCCGCCGCACACAGCGCCCCCGTCAGCCCACCCAGCGGCAGGGCCGCGATGGACACCTGCATGAGGCCGGTATAGAACACGCTGACCGCCCCAAGTGCCGCCCCACCCGACACGCCAAGAATACCGGGATCGGCCAGCGGATTGCGCAGATAGCCCTGCAGAACCGCCCCCGACAGGCCCAGCGCCCCGCCCACCATGATGGCCAGCAGGGTACGCGGCAGGCGCAGGCGCTCCACAATGATCGCGCCTGCGGTATGCCGCCCGGCCAGCAGGTCCGCCAGTGCATGTGAAAACATGATGCGGGTTTCTCCCCACATGAGCGAAGTAACAAACAGCCCCATGACACCAGCCAGAAGCATGACGTTCAGCAGCATGGTTTGATGGGCAGGTTTCATGGGGCGGACATTTCAAGGTTGTGCCGTGCGTTACGCAGCATGACGACACTATCCAGTGTCTGTGGCAGGCCACACAACCAAAGCCGTGCGGGCAGATCCAGATGATGCGGCCCGGCAAAGGCCTGCTTCAACGCCGGGTGATCCAGCATGGACTGTGCAAGGGACGTTCCCTTCCCCGAACGGTCAAGGATCAGGAGATCGGGTGGCCGTGCAATCAGCAGTTCCATGGAAAAACGGGAAGATGACTGGTGCCCCATGATCGTTGCGTAATTACGAAAGCCGGCATGGGCAAGGACATCATCCGGAAGCGAGCCCTTATGGGTGACAAAGCCGTTGGCAGCATAGACGGCCGCCGTAGGATCGGTGGCACTGCGCTCGACTGAAAGGGAGGCTAGGCGCGTGGCAAAGGCCATAGCCAGTTGCTGCCCACGCTCAGGAACGCCGATGGCGTTGGCGACCGTCATGATCTGGACCGGAATATCCGTCAGGGATTTGGCGGGTGGCAGGGCTACAACCTGTGCGCCCCCTTCCCGCCCCGCCTGCATCGCGACGGCCGCGGTATAGATGCCACCCAGCACGACATCGGGATGAGATGCCACGATGCTTTCCGCCGTGGGTCGCAATACGGGAGCCTGTCGTGCCTGTTCGCACAGCACCGCGCTCCAGCAATCCCGGGCGAGCGGCGTAATACCGACGATCTGGCCCGGTTCGGCCAGCAGCAGCAACAACTGGTCGGTGCAGAGATTAAGCGAAGCCACGCGCGGGAGAGCCCATGCCGGTGCCAACGGGACACAGGCAAGGAAACCCGCCATCATCCCTGCGACCACGCTTTTCATGTCAGTAATTCAGCATGAAGCCGCCATAACCGGCGCGACCAGGCTGCAGATAGCCGATGGGGTCCTCGAACTGGCGGTTCAGCAGGTTGTCGGCGCGGGCATAGACGGAAACGTAGCGGTTGATTTTGTAATTGGCAGCCACGTCGATGGTGAAATAACCATGCCTCTTGGCGCATGTGCTGCAGGACTCGCTGCCAATAACCGGCAGATCGCGCCAGCCACTGGTATACAGGATATTGCCCGAAAAGGTCAGGTCGCGAATGGGGGTCCATGTCGTATTGAAATTGAACTTGTGCTGCGGACGGCGTTGCAACTGGACGTCGTTCGTCTCATCCCGGGCATGGGTCCAGGTGTAGCTGAGATTGAATTCCAGATTGCTCAGCGCCTTCCAGTTCAGGAAGGCTTCCACACCATACATCCGCGCCTTCGCCACATTGGCGTAGGAGTAGTTGTAGTCATATGATGAATCAATCGAAAGCGAGGACTGGATCAGGTTCCTGACCCGGTTGTCATACCAGGTTGCGCCGAAATTCAGACGGTCATGCAGCAGTTTCTGCTCAACACCCGCGTCATAGCCGATCAACTGTTCCGCCTTCAGGTTAGGATTGCCCTTTTCCGAATAACCCACACCCACCTGATTTGCGAATAACTGATACAGCGAAGGACCATGAAAACCGGAACCGGCGCTGGCCTTGATGATGGTTCCGGTGCCCGGCACATGGATTGCCGGGGCCACGCGCCATGTCACGTGGTTGCCGTAGCGCGAATTGGCATCATAGCGAATATTGGCCGCGCCATACAGAATATGGTTCCAGTTCCCCTGATACTGCCCGTAGCCTGCGGTCGTATCCATGCTGGCGGATGTATCGTATCCGCTGTCCCACATGCTTGAGGCCGTATGGCTGGTATTGAACGTATCATGGAAATGTTCGGCACCGATCAGAAGCTGGCCATACTGCTTGAAATTGAACGTGCCGTGCCAGTCCACCTTCAGTCGGCTGGAACGGTAATAATCCGGGTCTGGATTGACCGGGCTGCCGTAACTCGTGCCCGTCTCCGTCCAGCGGTTGCGGTTGGTCATGTATCCAAGGCCAAGCACCTGATCAAAAAGCCCGTGAAAGGAAACCAGATGGGCCGTCCCGCGCACGATGGCCTCGTTCTGGTTGTTCTGTTCCCGCACACCCTTATCACCATACAGATTTTCACTTTGCAGGTCATACAGCGAATAGGAATGATTGTTGCTCTGTATCAACCGTGCGGTCAGACCGAGATCGAAATTATGGGTTACGTCATAACCCAGCCTGATATTAACGCCACGGTTGTCATTGCGGTTGCCTTCATGGCGCTGCTGCCGGTTGGCCCCATAATAACGCTCGATATAGGAAGGGATATTGTTGAACCCATCCATCCGGTAATGGGAGAATTCTACATTATAATGAAAACGTCCCTTGCTGCCACGTGCGCCAAAGGTCTGATTGAAGGTACCATACCCACCGCCTTCGATACGGACAAACGGCTTGAAACGGCCCTGCCCCTGTGCCGTGGTAATGTCGATAACCCCCGCCATGGCGTCGGCGCCGTACAGGCCGCTCTGAGGCCCACGCAGTATCTCGATCCGGCCCATGCCGTCGGTTACAAACTGACCGGCATCGAACATGCCATTGGTGGAACTTCCGTCATTGATGTCCATGCCATCCAGGCGGACCTTGACCTCGTTGGAATTATTACCACGCATGAAAATGGATGACGTGCCCCCTGGGCCGCCTGTCTGGACCACGTTCAGGCCCGGCTGGCGTGCCAGAATATCCGTCAGGCTGCGCCGCTGCTGGATCTGGATCTGCTTTTCGGTGATGATAGTCATGCTGGTGCCGATATCATCAGTGGAGGTCGGCCGACGGGCTGCACTGACGCTGATCAGTTCGGGAAGACCCGTATCCCCCAACGAAACAACGGCTTTCGATTTTTTATTCTCGATGACGTACTGGTTGGCGGACTGTTTTTGCGGCGCGTGCTGTTTGACTGAATCATCGGCGCGCGCCACTACAGCCCCCATGGTCATCAACGTGGTGGAAGCAATCAGCAGATTACGGAATAGCATCATCTGGTTCAGGTCTCGCGGTCACATCATCGTTGCCACGAGAGCGCGCTGCCACAGGATTTCCGATCTGCACGGAATCCTGTAACACCACACCGTCAGGACACCCCGCCCGACAGTTCCCGGTCGCAACCATCATGACGGCAGGTCTCCTGGCTCACGGCGTAGCGTCCTGCACAACCTTCCCGGAAAACCGCGGTTTCCAGTGGCCCGGATCATGACATCCGGTAATGCAAGGACAGACCGTTTACAGTTGCGGGGGCAGCCGGAGCATTGGATCGCAATCCGCACTCTGTTCCCTTTTCATCCCCCCGAAAGGGGACACCGTCGGAACGGTTCTGATCGGATGGGGTGTTCTTGTCAACCCGCATTCAATCTTTCAGTATCCTGTCAGGATTGCTGTTATTTTCAGCCTGATTGATGAATCACAGGATATTTCCGATGAAACGTATCACGCCTTCCATGCTGACTTCACTGGCGCTGGATCTCCGCAACGGCTGGAGCATTGGAACATTTGGTGCGATCGGCGAATTCCATCATGTTCCGGATGATAAGGTCTGCCTCACCCCATGTCCTGACGGATTGGAGATCGTCACCCAACGCGGTGCCATACGCATTAGTCCCAGCGAACCCTTGCATGCCCTTGCGTGGGACTCTCTCGTCGGAAAAGGCAGACGCTGGCGGCATAGCATGGCGTTATGCGGCCCGTTACAACTGACTGCGAAGCATACCCTGAAGGTTCTGGGAAAGGATGCGGACGCTGTCCGACCAGAGGATCGTGATGCGTGGCTGATTGATCTTGGAATTGGCGTGGGCCGGGTCCGGATGTGCGTAAGGACAGAAAATGCCCGCCTGGTCGAAGCCCTTGCTGTTGACACGGATGACCCATTGGCCGTCGTCACAGCAGCATTTGCGCTTCTGATGGAAGTCCAGCCCCACAGGGTTATGCTTTCACCTGCTGGCAGACTGGAGGTCTACCAACCCATTCCCGCACCTGATGGAGACTCTCCGCTCGGCGCCCATACCCACCTGCTTCCAAAACTGGTGAGGTTGAAACGACCCTGCTCCGCCCTCGATCCCATTCCGGAAGGCTGGCAGCCTTTCCTGACACTTCATCCGGCGGCACCGTTCCGACCGTCCGATGATGATTCCCATGATTATGACCGGCTTGCCGATCTATCCTTCCTGCCGTTGCTTGAGGAATTCGGCATGGAGGAAGCCCTGCAGGTTTCAGGCACATTCCAGGCCCATGTCCGTCAACATGGAACACCGGAAAATCTGAAAATACCAGCTACAAGACGTAGTCGCGCGCGCATGCATATCGAACTGCTTCGCATGGCAGCCCGGGGTCACGAGGACATGGAGCGATTTGTGCCTGCCGACACGATCAAGAGCGCTACGGACTGCGGCTGATTCCATGACAGCGATCATGTTGCAGGGCACGGGATCCGATGTCGGAAAGTCCGTTTTGACGGCAGGCTTATGCCGGGTTTTCGCTAACCGTGGCCTGAAGGTCCGGCCTTTCAAGCCCCAGAACATGTCGAACAATGCCGCCGTGACGGTAGATGGAGGTGAAATCGGTCGGGCGCAGGCACTTCAGGCGCAGGCCTGCCGTGTTGCCCCTTCCACCCTTATGAATCCGGTCCTTCTGAAACCGGAAAGTGATCATACAGCGCAGGTTATCGTCCGTGGACGCGCAAAAGGACACCTGCACGCTTCGAATTTTATCGGTGGCCGGGCCGCATTCCTGCCCGAGGTTCTGACCGCCTTCAGGACATTATGTAGCCAATCCGATCTCGTGATTGTCGAGGGCGCGGGCAGCCCGGCGGAAATCAATCTACGTCAGGGCGACATCGCCAATATGGGCTTTGCCAGAGCCGCGAATGTTCCGGTCGTCATGATCGGCGATATAGACCGGGGCGGCGTTATCGCGTCACTCGCCGGTACCCATGCTGTTCTTGATCCAGATGACCGTGAGTTGATCAAGGGATTCATCGTTAATCGCCTCCGGGGAGACGCCAGCATTTTCCAATCTGGGTATGACTTCATAGAAAAGTTTACCGGCTGGAAGGGGCTTGGCGTTCTTCCTTGGATAGACAGTATACGTGAACAGAGGTGGTCCCCATTTTTCGGACAGGGCGATAAGCTATCATCTGGCCTGAACGAGGACGGGTTTTATGGGCAAGGTTACGCGGAAGAGGTATGCGGCAGAGTTCAAGTCACGGGTTGCGCTG
>NZ_POTC01000056.1 GCF_002906255.1 Novacetimonas maltaceti
GCGCTGCCCCCGCCCCGCCCGCGCGCTGGTGCGCCAGCCATTGCGGGCTTTCAGGCACGCGGAGCCAGATATACAGCGCGGAAAACAGCGCACTGCCCCCCAGAACGAACAGCCCGCGCCATCCCATGACCGGCAGCAGGAGGAACGCCAGCGACGCCAGCAGGTATCCCGCCGGATACCCGGCCTGCAGGATGCCCGACGCCATACCCCGCCACGATGCCGGGACGCTTTCCATGATGAGCGAGGTGCCAACCCCCCATTCCCCGCCCAACGCGATGCCGAAAAGTGCCCGCAGGCACAGGAAGGTCGCAAGCGTGGGGGCAAAGGCCGACAGCACCTCGATCAGGGAGTAGACCATGATCGTGGTGATCATCACAGGCTTGCGCCCGTACCGGTCCGCCGCGCGCCCGCACACGAACGCCCCGATGGGGCGTGTCAGCAACGTCAGCGTGGGCGCGAGCAGCACGGCCTCCAGCGAGACGTGAAAACTGCGCGCAACATCGTCAAGCGTGAACAGGACAATGAAGAAATCACACGCATCAAGCATCCATGCCAGCAGGGAGGCGGCGACCACATGACGGGCCGTGGCAATGTCATCACACCCATCGCGCGCCTGCGCCGTCGTGGCCGGGTCGTTCATGTTGTTGTTATTGTTCATACCCAGTACCATCCGTCTTTACTTGGCCATGACTGTGACATGCCCCGCCCGGTGCGGCCATGCGCTGCCACCTTCACGAAGGGGCGACTGCCTGAACGATTGCGTGACACGGGTGGCAGGATAAAAAGATGAAGGTTTCCGGGTCGCCTTTTTTCAGAAATGCGATGTCTTTCGAAGCTTTTTGGAAAAAGCTTCACCAAAAACTTTCAAACGGTCCTAGAGATTGGCGATGACCTTCAGACCAACCAGCATGGCATTGGGAATGACGGAGGTCTCGCCGGGGCGCATCATGTATTCGAACTCCGGCGTCACCACCAGGCCGGGGGTGACGGGAATGCCGTAATACGCCTCCAGCACGGCGGAATGGGTCTGCGGCCCGTTGACATACGCCCCCATCGACATGCCTGCCGCCTGCCGCAGGCTCTGGCCATAGGTCAGGCGCGAGCTCATCTGGTAATAGGAATACATCACGCCGAAACGGTCATAGGGCCGGTGCGGGATCAGCCCCAGCAGGGAGGCGCCGAAATAGAACTCGTCCGAAAAGGTCGAGATGCTGGGCGTATTGTGGATATATCCCGCCAGAAGGTAGCCACCGGCCATCTGGTGTTCGCCATGCTTGCGGTACACCATCTGGTCCGCCTCGATATAGAACGTGTCGCGCGGCTTTTCCTTGTGCGCGTGAATATACGCCTGATAGGCCGCAGGGATCGTCCCGATCAGGTCGGGATAGGGCGACGTGTCATGGCCAAAGCCGAATTTGTAATGGCCGGGCAGGTTGCGCGCACCAAAGAACGGCTCCCACGTCAGTTCGACCGGGGTCTGGATACCGGTGGTGGCCTCGCTCCCCCAGGCCCAGCCGGTATTGTCCTGCGCCTTCGGCCCGATCTTGTAGATCCCGGTCCGCAGCGTCAGGTCGCGCGTGGGACGGAAACGCACGGTCCCACCCCATGATGTCTTGGGATAGACGCTCCATCCCGGCGGTTCGCGGATGGCCATCGGCGCGGAACACTGCATCATGAAGGTGCACAGCAGCACCGACGTGCCATAGGTATGCGTCAGCGCGATGCGGCCGACATTGATGTTGATGCGGTGATGCAGGAACGACTTTTCCACATACAGGTCCGCAAGCCGCGCCGCCGCCGGCCCGTGGATGCTCCAGACCTCCGTCAGCAGGACATTGCGTTCGCCCACATGGTCCCACCCCACCTGCCGCCCTTCGCGGTTCATGACGATGCCATGCAGGAACCAGCCGTCCAGTCCCACAAGCTTGCCAAGGTCGAACAGCATGCTGACACGCAGGTCATGCACATAGTCGATGCCCTTCGACAGGCCACCGCCCACATTGGCCATGCTCTCGCCCTTGTAGGTCAACTCGAACGTGAAGCCGTGATTGCCCAGCCATTCCCGCCACGGGCGTATCTGCGGGACAAGGTTGCCAAAGGACTGTTCCGCAACGAAATAGCCCGCGCTCAGGTCGCTTTTGCGCAGGGCATCATCATTATGGCTGAGCAGCGCCGAAATGCTTTCGGTGTCAAACAGCGCCTCCAGCCGCTCCTCCGCAATGGGGCGCTTGGCCTTCCTGACGGGCGCGGCGGGAGCAGGGGCGGGCGTTGCCACGTCAACAGCGCCGGGCGCCGTCACGGAGGCAGGCATGGCGGCAGGAGCGACGGTCCCACGCACCGCCTCCGCCGCGCGACTGACGCTGCTCACGCCGCAGCAGGCCAGCATCACCGCCACCATCCACAGGCAGGAGTCCCGCCACCCGTTTCCACGGAAGTAAGCACGCAACATATGCATGGTGATTCGCACGCAACACAAGGAACCCCACCCATCACGGGAATCGGGGCATCTTACCCCCGGACAGACCGGGGAGATCCGGCCACACGGACCGACCGGACGGCCCGCGCGGCAGTTGTCACATCCTTTCCAACAAGGAACGGAACCAACGACAGGTTATGATATAAATTTCATTTTTGACGTTTTCTTTTTATTATTATGTCTCCATTGGCCTACCGTATGAAATATGGCCGCCCTTTTCAACACCCTGTTTTTTCACAACAGCGTATGCGTGGGAAACAGGCATCACGCCCGGTGATATGCGTCAGGAGCAGGAGTGGGGGCGTGTCATAGCCTTTCGTTACAGCAGCAGGCACATCACCCCGTTCTTCACCAATGATAATCCGCGATGGATCGACAATACCGGCTTTTCGATTGCACGACCGGGAAAGCATCGGATCATCAGACGGGGCAGGACTATGTATAATCCTGCCCCGTCGATGTAACAGCCAAAAGCATGATACTATGGACGTGATAACCTGCATATATCGCCGGGGAGGGAAGACGGACAACATGTGAATGGGGCAGAAATCCATGTTCCACATCACCTGTCGCGTCTCATACCACTGTGAACTACAGGGGGTCCGGCCGAGCAGGCCCCCGCGGCTGACGATCTCCAGTTGCGCCAAAGGACATGTTTATTCGACTATTCAGTCATCATGGGGAATTTACAAAATTCCATTAAAAATCTATTCCCATATTCAGAAAATAACTCCGGCCCGTCCAGACAATCTGGGGGATTTTCTCAGAATTCTTTCCGCGCGTTGCATAGTAGTTCACATCACCAAGAAGATTCTGCGCAGAAAATCCCAAGGAAATACGTTTGGTCAGTTTATAGTTGATCGAATAATCCAGTCGTTGGATCGGCTGATCCCACCAGGATATGTTGAACGTCTTACCGTTTGAATTGCTGTATGTATAATAAGTCTCCAGAAATGCCCCGGAACGACGGAATGACAGATTGGTATTCAGCCTTGGCGACTGATAACCTATTGAAAGATTATACATCCAGTTTGGCGCATACTGAATCGGCGTCCCATCAGGGATCCCTGCGATTTTCAGGTTTGCATGGGAACGCTGCAGGGTAACATTTCCTGATACAAACAGGTGTTTCCAAAAACCCGGCAGAAACGACATGTTCTTGATCCCGGACATTTCCAGACCATATACGAATGCCGATCCCCCATTTCGTGGCGTTTCGAGTATTTCCTGGGGGGATACATTGGTCGTGGCAGCAGAACTCACATAATGTGTCCCATCTGTTCTTGTGGAATTCCCTGCGTCAAAGAGATAGTTGGAAAGAAGTTTATAAAATCCGCCCATTGCAAAACTCGACCCATCCCGACTCATCCATTGTCCGGACAGATCAAAATTTCTCGACAGAACCGGCTTCAGGTTCGGGTTTCCCTCCTGGATCGTATAAACCCCGTTTCCATCATATGTTGATGTCCTGCTTCCTCCCAACAGAAAGGTATTCGGCATGACATATGACGTATCAAACGAGGCGCGATAGACGGAAAAGGCCGTCGGCCGATAGGCTATGAACAGGCTTGGAAGGAATTCGTTATAGGTCGTTCTGTTCTTTGCAAAATGTCCACCCGAAACATTCCCGGAATCATCATAGGAAGCATCCCAGAATGTATTCCGGATATCAGCGTGTTCATATCTGAAACCAGGCGTGATCTGGATCCGGTTGAATTCAAAGGGCAATGCTATATAGGCAGCTGTCACGCTTTCTGTTGACATCTGCGTATTTGCATTTTCGTTATATGCTGTCTGTACTGCCGAACCTGTCCAGTTCCCGCCATAAGAGGCGGACGCATATGATAACGGCACAGAATGCAGATAATCCCGAAGCGCCCCGGCATTCATAAGTGGCGTAAGATAATTCCCAATGCTCGTGGAGCCATTTATAAAATTACTGTCAGACAGGGAAGACGCCAACCCCGGCAGGTACCCATCTGAATTATCATAGGTATAGTCCCTGTTTGTCGCCGTCCTGTAGGTATTATAATATTTTGCACCAAAAAGGATTTTTTTCAGAAACGACAGATGTGTATCAGCAGAAAAATCCTGCTTCAGCCCCCAAACAGATTGGTTGTTTTTATACTTGGTCTCTTCAGTGCCGCCAAATCCCCAATTGGCATTTGTCTGGGGTATATACCCGGATAAATTGTTGAATTCCGCTAACTGGGATGAACTTAACGCCAGTGTCGGAGTGCCCGGACTGCCTGTATAGACAGGGGATAACGTCATGGTATTACCAGACGGATCAAGATTGAAATTTTTATATGCCAGATTGACCGAATCTTCGTCATCTGAAGCAAGGCTTCCGAATGCCGTCGTTTTCGAATGCAGCCAGTCATGATCAAGGGTAAAGCCTGTCTGTAATATACCCAACGTCTGGATTTCGGGATTTGTATCCAGATAATATGACCCGACTACACCAACCTCCTGCACATTATAGGTACCATTGGGCTGCAGAAGCCAGTTTTGATTGGTGGACTGGAAACCGCGCTGGATGGTGGTCTGCGTTGTATCCGAGGAGGCATAGCTACCACGGAAAAAAATGGTCGCATTCTCCCCATGCCAGTCGAATGCAAGATTGCCGCCATAGCGCTGGGAATTACCATAAGATAGCTGCGGATTGATCTGCGCCGGCGTAAGATTTTTGGTAATAGGTATATTCGGATTTGGCGTATGATCCGAACCGGTCAGCGAATTTATGACGTCCCAGTTCCCCTCATTTTCATTACTTGTCAGGCTTGTGAAACTGCGTGACTGATAATATCCAACCGCATGTATTCCGAACTGGCGATTATTACCAAATACGTGGCTATACTCTCCCTGTACGGTTCCCCCTCCGTTGAACGGTATACGCTGCGTCCCGTATTGATATCCCTTCCCTATGAATTCACCGCGTGTTTTCAGGGAAATAATATCATGCCCCACGTCGAAAGCATTGACGGTATGGAAATCCACAAAACCGGATACCCATTCTGCACTGTCGGAGGCCTGGCCGGTTTTATTAACGACCGCCTCCGAAAATCCCAGAGGGGGCATAAGGGATAACTGGAGTTGCCGACTTGCGGGCTTTGCATTGGCAACATTCACGCCATCAATCAGGCTTTGCGTATAATCAGGCCCGATCCCGCGTACGGACAGGAATTGTCCTTCCCCGCGGGAAGCATTGTCAATCATTGCGGAAGAACCGCCAATACTTCCACCAATGGTGGTAGACAGCACATTGACACCGGGCAAACGCGCCAGTGTTTCTGCAATATTATTGTCGGGATGACTTTCTATAAATTTTGCATCCGCAATTGAAACATCATTTTTTGCGTTAAGCTGCTGTGTTTCGGATGTTTTTTTCGCAGTCACATGAATTTTCTCAATTTGTGACTGAGGATTCTCCTGTCTTGGCCTGACATTGCCATCCACCTGCGGTTTTCCGGTTGATGTGGCGGCAGACGATGCCGGCGGCCTGCTGCCCGATTGGCGGTTCAGGTTTTTCCTGTCAGCCGTGTCCTGCGCATGGGCGCTCTGTCCCAACTGGACACCGACCATGACAACGGGAAACAGGCAACTGAAAGCTTTCCATGACGCAGGCCGACTATTTGGATTTAACACGGGATTTTCTCCGCATTGACGTGCGGGCCCCTGCCTTTCCAAGGCAGGAGGCGCGCACGGCCGTTCAGTGGATGGTCACCGCCCTGGTGGAAGCGGCAGATTCATTCGGGCTGCGGCCACGATCTCGCGACACAGGGCAAGGTCGTGGGCAGCATTTGAAAATTCGTCGGCAAGGGGCGTGCCGTTCACGATGGCCTCGTAAAAGGCGATCAGTTCCGCCTGGAACGGGTCCTGGTAATAGGGCCCGAATTCCGTATTCATGTTTTCAGTACCAACGGTTTCCTGAAATATCACACGACCGGGAAGGTTACGGATGTAAGGCGTGTCGTAACGCACGTCCATGCGCTGCGTATCACCGATTATTTCGATTCCGGAATCGAAACGCGCGACATCATCGATCAGGCATTCATACGATGCGATGAAGGTGCCGTAATCAAACCAGATGTTGATTTCGGTGCCCGACGCGCCGATATGCGCCGCAACGACCCGATGCGGCCGCCCCAGCAGGACGCGCATCGCGGAAAATGCATGGATACCCAGGCCGGTCAGGACCTCATAGCCCCGCAGCAAGGACGCGGGCGCATCCGCGCCACAGACCGACACGATGGCGTCATGGCGCGCCTGCCGCCCCGATGACAGCAGTCCGGGGGGAATATCCGCCTGGGGCACCTCGACACGTGCCCATGAAGCAAAGAACCACGGCCCTTCACAGATGACGTCACGCACCCGCACGTGACGGATGTTGCCAAACCGTGCAAGCAGTCCCTTCGCCTTCCGGAAGGCCGGGGCATAGCAGCGCATATAGCCAACCATGCCGGTCCGGTCCGTGGCCTCGAAATCCTTTTGCAGGCGCGCGAACTGCACATCCGTCAGGCAGGCCGGTTTTTCAAGGAAGACATGCAGTCCTGCCGCGAACGCCGCGCGGGCGTGTTCCTCATGGTACTGGTCGGGGCTGAGGATCATGACCGCATCAAGGGTCGAATCGGCAAGGAAGGCCTCCAGCGAGGTATGCGCCTGCGGAATCGACCAGTGCGCCGCAACCGCACGGACCACGGAAGGTGACGGATCATATAACGAAACGACGTCAAAACGATCTGCCAGCTGGTGAAGGATGGGAAGATGAATGAGTTGCGCGACTTCACCCGCGCCAAGCAGTCCTACAGAAAGCCGTTTTTTCATGATACGCGCCTCTTCGTGGCTACTTAATTTCTTCGAATTGATTTACTCCACGGCGTCACCATTTAGCAACGGAAGTTTAATGAAACTATGATGACGGTCGCACCGACATTCCCCGAGCGTGACCGGAAAGACGCACCGGCGAAAATGCCCGCGCACCGGCAGGCCTCGTGGGAACACTGTCATGAAAACGGCAATATTTCCCATAACTTTCTAAAAATGTTCATTTTACGGATGCCGTGGGAGAGGATTACATTCCCCCCATCGACACCCAACAGGGCAGACCAATGCCCAACCACCCGGAGCATGCCGGAACATGACCTTCCCTTCCCCCATGCGGGCACATTGGCACGACAGGAAATGGTCTCCTGCCCCATCATTTATCCCGGCCCGGACCCAATATAATTTATATCCATGTACTTAAGTACCCGCAGTGCGCTGCGACTCGCCCTCTGGCGCCATAAGGATAGACGGATTCTCCCATTCCTTCCCTCGCAAACGGATTTGTGAACCCGAAAAACCCGGCACCTGTTCCTGCGAAGGGCACACGAATACTTTTCCCCACAGAAAAGACAGGGATGCAAAATGGCCTTGTCTGATTTATTCAATTTCGGGTATTAAATTGGCACGGGATCAAAAGGATACGTGATGGTCACTCCCCCCCCACCGACCGCCCCGACACGGACATGCGCCGCCTGCCGCGTAACGGCGCATCGGGGCACAGTCGGGCGCATCGCCGCTGGAGCCATGCTGGCCGCCACGTTCCTGATGCCATCCCTTGCGCAGGCCACCCCTGCCGATACGGGACTGGCGCGCGCACGACAGGCGCTGGAGGAGATGTCGGCCGCCGATGGAACCGCAACCGGCAACGACTGGCGCCACATCCATGCCTGGCAGCGGTTCGTCATTGTCAGCACGCTGAGCGACTATGAACGTCTTTCGGGGGACACGCGGTTCGATACGGCTGCATCACGGGCGCTGGCGAACCGGCAGGGGCTGGATGGCAATGATGACGACCTGTGGGTGGCGCAGGCGGATCTCGACATGGCGCGGATCGCCCACGCTTCGGACCGGATGGCGGACGCGCGACGCATCTTTGACATGGTGGCAGGCCGTTACTGGGACACGACCTGCAACGGGGGCGTGTGGTGGGACCATGCCCGGACATACAAGAACGCCATCACGAACGAGCTTTTCATCGCTACGGCCGTCAGGCTGTACCAGCAGACACACGAAGACACCTATCGCGACTGGGCGCGCAGGGGGTGGGCCTGGCTGCGTGACAGCGGCATGGTCAATGCCTCCGGCCTCGTCAATGACGGGCTGGACGCGCACTGCGCCAACAATGCCGGCCCGGCCTACAGCTACAACCAGGGCGTGATCCTTGATGCGCTGGCGGGCGTCGCGGCGCTGACCCACGATGCCCGGGCCACGGACATGGCAACCCGGATCGCGCTGGCCGCCACCGCCGCCGCGACCGACCCGCACGGGACAGTCCACGAGGCCCGCGAACCCATGGGCACGGATGCACGCATCTTCCGCGGGATTTTCGTCCGCGCGCTGGGCCATTTCGTGCCAACCCTGCCCGACGGGCCGCAACGCGCCACGCTTTCGGACTGGCTGGCGCATGAAAGCGACCGCGTCTGGGCGACGCGCCACCCGCCCGCGCGGTTCAGCGCCACATGGACCGCGCATCCCTTCCAACCCGGCGCGCAGGCCCAACTGACGGCGGCGGCACTGTTCATCGCGACCGCGCAGGACGGCGGGCACACGCGGGAGCAGGCACCGTGAAGTCCCTGCGCCTTGCGCTCCTGCCGCTCGCCGTCCTGCTTTTCGGCAGCCCGGCACATGGCGCGCCCCTGACCGTCTTCTGCTCCTCCAGCGGCACGGAACAGGCGCTGTGCCACCATGCGGTGGAGGACTGGTCACGCCATGGCGGCGAGGAGGTCCGTGTCCTCCCCCTGCCATCCGACTGGGGCGCCGTTCTGCCATTGTACCGGCAGTTCCTTTCCGCGCGGACATCGGTGGCGGACATCCTTGTCCTTGACAGTACATGGATCGGCGCACTGGCCCCCCTGCTGCTGGAACTCCCCGCCAGCGCGGACGACGCGCAGACGATGCCCCATCCCTTTACCGTGGGGGGCCGGCGCGTCGCGCTGGCGTGGTATCGCGATATCGGGCTGCTGTTCTACCGTCGCGACCTGCTGGAACAGTATGGGCTTGCGGTCCCGACACGCTGGGACGAACTGCAGCACACCGCCGCCACCATCCAGGAGGCGCAGCGACGCGACGGGAACACGGCGCTGTGGGGATATGTGTGGCAGGGCCGCACGGGTGAAAGCCTTGTGTGCAACGCCCTTGAATGGTTCGGCGGCGGTGATGGGGAACTGGTCCGGGATGACGGCAGCGTCCATGCCGATACGCCCGCCATGCGGCAGGGGCTGGGCCGTGCGGCGGGATGGATCGGCACGATCTCCCCCCGTGGGGTCCTGACCTATGACGAGGAGGCCGCGCGTGGCGCCTTCCAGTCCGGGCATGCCGTCTTCATGCGCAACTGGGTTTACGCATGGGCGCTGCTCAACGACCCGCAAAGCCCCCTTGCGGGCAGGGTGGGCGTGGCGGCCCTGCCACGCGCGGATGGCGCGCACGCCCCCACCGGCATAGACGGCACCGTCTATCTGGGCATCGCACGCAATTCCACCCATCGCGCGCAGGCGATTTCCCTGCTCCGCTACCTGACCAGCGAGGAGGTGGAGCGCCGCCAGGCAATAACGGGCGCGTATATCCCGGCCCGCACGCCGCTGCTCGACGATCCCGACGTCGTGCGGGCGATCCCGGTCCTGCGCACCATCCGTCCCATCCTGGATGCGCCGATCCTGCGTCCCATCGCCGCGACGGGCATCGATTACCCCCGTGTCTCATGGATCGCGTCCAACCATTTCCAGCAGGCCCTGCGCGGCACCATGACACCGCCTGCGGCACTGCAATCGCTGTCCACCACGCTCGCCGGGCTTTCGCGGCTGGGCCAGTGGGCACGTCCCGACCATTCCCTTCCCTCACCAAGCCTACAGGATCACATGCCATGACCATCCGGATCGCCACCGCCCCCGACGCATGGGGGGTCTGGTACGCCAGCGACCCGCGCCAGACACCGTGGGAACGCTATCTTGATGAAGTCGCGGCGGCGGGATACGCGTGGACGGAACTCGGCCCGTGGGGCTATCTGCCGACGGAGCGCGCACACCTGATCGACGCGCTGTCGTCACGCGGGCTGGGCCTGTGCGGTGCGGCGCTGGTGCATCCGCTGCTTGCGCCCGATGCGCTGGAAACGCTGCGTGAACGCATGCGGCCGGTCTGTGCGACGATGGCGGCCATCGGCACGCCATGGGTGCTGCTGATGGATGATTCGGATGCGTACGGCACACCGCAGGCCCGCATCGCCACGCCGGAAGGATGGCGGCACATGATGCAGGTCATCACCACCATCGCACGCGAAATCCGCGAGGAATACGGGCTGAACCTGCTGTTCCATCCCCATGTCGGCACCGCCGTGGAAACCGAGGGCGAGATCCTGCGCCTCCTTGCGGACACGCCCGCAGAATATGTCGGCCTGTGCTTCGACTTTGGCCACCACGCCTATGCCGGCGCGGATGCGCTGGCCTTCATGCGCCGGCATGCCGCGCGCATCCCCTACTATCATTTCAAGAACATGGATGGTGACATCCATGCACGCGCCATGGCCGACAACGCCCCGTTCATGGAAGTCTTCCAGAACGGGGTGATGTGCGAACTCGACCGTGGCGTCATCGACTTTTCACAGGTCGTCTCGTTCCTGCGCGAACGCGGCTTTGACGGTTTCGCCGTGGTGGAGCAGGACATGTACCCCTGCCCCCCCGACAGGCCCCTGCCCGTGGCCCGCCACAACCGCGATGTGCTGAAACGGCTTGGCCTGTGAAGCCCCGGGACCATCACCGCAGCATCATCGGCATCGATGTCGGGGCGACGAAAATCGCGGCGGGCCTTGTGGACCTTGCCAGCGGGAATGTCCGTTCACTGACACGCATCCCGACACGGCGGCAGGCGGCGCCACACGACATCGTCGCCGATATCGCGGATATTGCCGCCGCCGTGCTGGAGACGACCGCTGGTGACGTGCTCGGCCCGATGGCGGTCGGGATCGCGGTTCCCGAACTTGTCGACATATCGGGGCAGGTCCGCAGCGCATGGAATTTCCCGCTGCCGGACCTTGTCGCCACGCTCACCGAACGCACGCGCCTGCCCGGCCGTGTGGAAAGCGACGTGCGCGCCGCAGCCTTTGCCGAGGCACGCTTCGGCGCGGGACAGGACTGTGCCAATTTCGCCTATTTCTCGCTGGGGTCGGGCACCAGCTACACGCTGTGCCTCAATGGGCGTCCCTATACCGGGGCGCATGGCTTTGCCATCCATTTCGCCAGTTCCGCCCTGGCGGTTCCCACGGCGGACCGGCGGACGCTGAGCATCGCAACGCCGGAGGATTTCGCGTCCGGCCTGGGGATGGAGCGGCTGTGGGCGGAACGTGGCGGCAGGCCGCTGCCCGATGGCGTGCAGACGCTCGAAACGCTGGCGGCGTCGGGGGATGCGCGCGCGCGCGGCGTGATCGAGGACGCCGCCAGCATCGCCGGACGGCTGATCGCGCAGGGCGTCAACATGCTTGACCCGGAAAAAATCGTGCTTGGCGGGGGGCTGGGCTGTTCCGACGGCCTTTACCGCCACAGGCTGGAGGAGCATATCCGCGCCAATATCTGGGAACATTCATGCGCCGGGCTTCCCATCGTCATGGCGGGCCTGGGGGAACATTCCGGCATCATCGGCGCCGCCCTGTCCGCGCGCGCGGCGATCTGAACATGATGCAGGCCCCGCCTCCCCCCCGGCCGCGCCGGACAGGATGGCCACCCGCCAACTGGCAGCCATGGCTGCTGGTTGCGCCCGCGCTGCTGGTGCTGGCGGCCATCATCGCCGTGCCGCTTGGCCGGACGGTCTGGCTGGCGTTCCATACGGACCCGCATGGCTTTGTCCGGGCGCCCGCGCGATGGGGGGCGGGGAATTTCATGCTGCTGGCGCATGACGCGGCATGGTGGCAGGCGGCGCGCACGACACTGGTTTTCGCCATTGCCGCCGTCGTGGTGGAAACGGCCATGGGACTGCTGGCCGCCCTTGTGCTGCATGATGCCACCGGGCGCATGCGCGCGATCCTCCTGCCGTGCGTGCTGCTGCCGTGGGCCATCCCCGCCGTGGTGGCGGCGCGGCTGTGGAACTGGATGCTCAATGACCAGTACGGGATCGTCAATGCCGTCCTCCTGCAATGCGGGATCATCACGCATGGCATCGCCTGGACGGCATATCCCGGCGGGATGGTCGCGGTGATGGTCGCAATCGATGCGTGGCAGGCGACGCCGTTCATGGCGCTGCTCTGCCTGGCCGGGCTGCAGTCCCTCCCCCCCGAGGTCATGGAGGCAGCAAGGGTTGACGGCGCGGATGCGTGGCAGCGCCTGCGCCACATCACGCTGCCGCTGCTGCGGCCCGTCATCGCGATTGCGGCGCTGTTCCGCCTCCTTGACGCGCTGCGCATGTTCGACCTTGCCAATGTCCTTTACGGCAACGACATGGCGGGGATGAGCCTGTCGGTTTTCGTGCAGGCCCAGATCGTGCAGTTCGGCGCCCCGTGCTATGCCGCCGCCGCCGCGCTGGCGACGCTTGGCATCATCGGCCTGACGGTCGGCCTGCTGTGGGCATGCCTGCGCGCGCCATTGCAAAGGGGCGGCGCATGACGCCCGCACGGCGCCCCTTTCGCATCGCGCGGGGATGCGCGGCCACCGCCATGGTGGCACAGGCGCTGTTCCCGCTGTACTGGGCGCTGCTCACCTCGTTCCGGCATGGCCCGGCGCTGTTTTCGGCCGTGCCCTTCGCCCTGCCGGATGCCAGCAATTACCGTGCCCTGCTCTCTGAACCGTCCGTGTGGCGGGAGACCGCCAATTCGGCCCTGTGCGCCGCGATGGTCGCGGGGATTTCCCTGCTGCTGGCCATACCGGCGGCCTATGCGCTGGGGCGGATGGAATTCCGCGGGCGGCGCGTGGTGATGGGCATCCTGCTGGGCTGTTCCATGCTGCCGCAGATCGCCATCCTTTCGGGACTGTTCGAGGTCATCCGCGCGCTGGGGCTGTATGACAGGCTGGGCAGCCTGGTTTTCGCGGACCTCTTCTTCGCGCTACCTTTCACCATCTGGCTGCTGTCCGGTTTTTTCCGTGACCTTCCGCGCGACCTTGACGACGCGGCCCGGCTGGATGGCTGCGGCCTGGCGCGCCGCCTGTTCAACATTCACCTTCCCCTGCTATGGCCGGGCCTTATTGCCGCGGGACTTCTGACTTTCATGAACTGCTGGAACGAATTCCTTTTTGCCTGCACCTTCACCCTGAGCGATTCCGCCCGTACGCTGCCTGTGGGCATCGGGCTGATTTCCGCGCCCAGCCGCTTTGAACTGCCTTTCGGAACCATCATGGCCGCTTCCCTCCTTGCCACCATTCCCCCCATCCTCCTCGTGCTGCTCTTCCAGAACCGCATCGCCGCGGGCCTGACGGCCGGAGCCGTCAAATGAGCACCAGCGCAGGACAGGATGGGGCGGGACAGGCCTATTCGCGCATCTATAACCGGCGCCTCATTTTCGAACTGCTCCATCAGTCCGGCCCGCTGAGCCGCGTGGACATCGCGGAGCGGATCGGCCTCAAGCCCCAGACGATTTCCGGCATCACGCGCGAACTCCTCAACCAGGGGCTGATCCAGGAGGTCGGGAAATCCGTCGGCCAGCGTGGCCAGCCCCAGACCTACCTCGCCCCCAATCCGGCGGCGGGATATTCGCTGGGGATGCATGTGGACCGGGGGCGCATCTCGATCGCGCTGGGTGACCTGCTGCTCAATGTCACGCAACGCATGGAATGGAGCGGCGACACCACCGACCCCGTGCACACGACGGCGGTCATGGCAGAACTTGCGGAAACGACCATCACCGCCAGTGGCATCCCCAAGGCCGACATCTGGGGCATCGGCCTCGTGCTGCCGACCCTCAACGCCGACACGTACGAAGCGGAAATGACGATGCCCGGGTGGGACCTGTGGCGTGGCTTCGATGTGGCGGGGACGCTTGGGGCGCGCGTGGCGCTGCCGGTCCTGCTTGAGAATGACGCAACCGCCGCCGCCGTGGGCGAACTGTTTTCCCACCCGGGCACGGCCCCGCGCAACGCCGTGCTGATCTATATCGGGTATGGCACCGGGGCGGGGATCGTCGTGGACGGCATGCCCATGAAGGGCGCGCGCGGCAATGCCGGGGAACTCGGGCTGCTGCCGCTGCCGGCCCCGTGCGCCGATACCGCCGGGGCGGGCGTGATTGACGACCAGCTTTCGCTGCACGCCATCGCCCGCCTGCTGCAGCGCCCGACCGAGGACCTGACCCCCGACGTGCTGGGTGCGCTGCATATGCAGCGTGACAGCAACCTGATGCGGTGGATGGAAACGGCGGCCCACACGCTGCGCTTCCTCGTGGCCGTGGTGGAAACCGCCTTCGACCCGGAGACGATTTTCCTTGGGGGCGTGCTGCCGCCCTCCATGCTGTCCGCGCTGGTGGAGCGCGCCTATCCCCTGCTGCCTTCGCTCAGCGCCGTACGCGAACGCCAGTTGCCCCGCCTGGTGGTGGCAAGCCTGCTGGCGGACGGGCCTGTCATCGGGGGCATGGCGCTGCCGGTCTTTGTCAACACGCAGCCCGATTTCCGGCACCTGTACATCCGCCAGGTCGGCAGTGACGAGCGGCCATTCGACCATCGCTGACGCCGCACGCCATACGGGTGCATCTAATTGCCATGCCGGGAACACGATCCGATGACGACTGTCGAACTCAAGAACATCCGCAAGTCCTACGGTTCGGGAGACATCATAAAGGGGGTATCCCTGACGATCGGGCATGGTGAATTCGCGGTATTCGTCGGCCCCTCGGGCTGCGGGAAATCGACATTGCTGCGCATGATCGCGGGACTGGAGGACATCACGGGGGGCGACCTGCTGATGGATGGCGCGCGCGTCAACGATATCGCGCCGGCCGGGCGGGGGCTGGCGATGGTGTTCCAGTCCTATGCGCTCTATCCGCACATGAATGTCTACCAGAACATGGAATTCGCCCTGAAGCTTGCGAAAATGCCCCGGGCAGAGCGCCATGCAAGGATAGAGGCCGTGGCGCGGACGCTCCAGCTTGACCCCTACCTGAAGCACAGGCCGGGGCAGCTTTCGGGCGGGCAGCGCCAGCGCGTGGCCATCGGGCGCGCGATCGTGCGCAACCCGCGCCTGTTCCTGTTTGACGAACCGCTCTCCAACCTTGACGCGGCATTGCGCGAACGCATGCGCGTGGAACTTGCGACGCTGCACCGGCGCCTGGGGGCAACGACAGTCTATGTCACCCATGACCAGGTCGAGGCCATGACGCTGGCCGACAGGATCGTCGTCCTGAACGGGGGCAGGGTCGAGCAGGTCGGCGCACCGCTTGACCTCTACCATCACCCACGCAACCTGTTCGTCGCGCGCTTCATCGGCATGCCGCCCATGAACCTGCTGCCCGCGAAACTCCTTGGCGCCGGTACGCATGGGGTCGATCTGTCCTGCCCCGCCGGGACTGCCGCCCGCGCGCATGTCATCGCGGATGACAGCCTGACCGGCGCGGACGTGACACTGGGGATCCGTCCGGAACATATCCGCATCATCCCCGCGGACAGTGGCGCGGCACACGACAATACGCAGCAGGGCCATATCCTGCTGGTCGAGCATCTCGGCGCGCTGAGCCATGTCCATGTACGCCTCGGTACAGGCCACGACCTCATCATCCAGACCGATGATGGCCGGGCGCTGGTCCGTGGCGCGCCCGTCACATTTTTCCTGCCCGCACGGCACTGCCAGGTCTTTGACCCCCAGGGCATCGCCATGCCGCGCATGCCCCCGATCCCACAGGGGGCGGGCCTGCCTGCGTAAAGGACTGTTTTTTCATATCCGGCCGGGAACGACCATGCAGCCACTTCACCGACGTGCCTTCCTGCTGAGCGGAACAACCGCGATGTTGATTTTCACTGAGAACTGACCCGGGTAGGGCGGAAATTTTCATCGAGATTTGATCCATGCCTTCACACTCCCCGGCAGCATCTGCTGGGGGTTTGAGGAGTGATTGACATGGAGCTTCTGAGTGTGATCCGTCGGTGGCACTGCCGGGATCATCTTCCGATCCGCGAGATCGAACGCCGGACGGGACTGTCACGCAATACGATCCGGAAATATCTCCGGGCACAGAGTATTGAACCGCGGTTCCAGGTCCCCGAACGTCCCGGCCGACTGGACCCGTTTGCTGACAGGCTGAGGGGATGGCTGGTCCTGGAAGCCGCCCGCCCCCGCAAGAACCGGCGCACGGCGCGACGACTGCATGAAGACCTTGTGGCACTGGGTTATGATGGATCCTACGGACGGGTGGCCGCTTTCATCCGGCAGTGGAAACACGAACAGCACCAGGCACGCCAGACAACGGGTCGGGGTGTTTTCGTGCCCCTGAGCTTCCAGCCCGGGGAAGCCTTCCAGTTCGACTGGGGTGAGG
>NZ_POTC01000057.1 GCF_002906255.1 Novacetimonas maltaceti
GTGGCGCACCATGCCCCCGCCCATGTGGAGGCGGCAGCCGCGCGTCCCGAACACCCGGAGCGTGAGGGCGTGAAGGCGGCGCCGGAACATGCCGCCCGCCCGGCGGAGCATGCAGCCCCCCTGATGGCGCAGAACGAGGCCCCGGCCACCCGCCTGCCGGTGCATGTGCCCCATGCCGCCGCCAGCCCGGCCCCCAGCCATGACGTAATGCTGGCCAGCACCCATGTCACGCCCTATCACTACCGCCCCGCGCATGAGGTGTCGGAGGCCGCATGGCATCCGGCCGAAGCCCTTCCTTCCGTCCGGGGTGGTGGCAGTTCGCTGGCCAATTCCCGCACGTCCGCCCTTCCCCCGCCCGTACCCGTCAGCAACTGACGACGGTCGCTTCCGCTGCCGGATACCGTCGGTGACATGAACGATACGCCCCGCCCGCCAAACCAGGATACGCACACGGACAGTTCCCGCCCCACAGGCGGGACTTTGCGCATGACCCAGGTCCGCTACAGGACGGATACGCGCCTGCTGGTGGTGGCCGGGGTGTTCTGCGTGCTGTTCGGCGCGGTGGGGGTGAAGCTGGCCATCGCGACGATCATCATGCCGCTCGCCCCGCAGCAGCACCAGATCGCCCCGCAGGTCCCCCCCATCCCCAAGAGCGACCCCAAGGGCATGGTGGCCAACGACATCGTCCTGCCGCAGGTGCACCGTGCCTCCATCGTGGACCGCAACGGCCAGGCGCTGGCGATTTCCCTGCCGGTGGCGCAGGTCTATGCCAACCCGCAGGAAATGATCGACCCGCAGGACGCGACGCGCAAGCTCAAGCATGTTCTGCCCCATCTTGACGAGGCGGAGACCCTGCGCCGCCTGTCATCGGCGCGGCAGTTCGTCTATCTGGCGCGCGACATCTCGCCGTCGGAGGAACTGGCGATCAACAACCTTGGCATCCCCGGCATCTATTTCGAACCGGGCGAGCGCCGCCGCTATCCCATGGGGCGGGTCGCGGCACAGATCATGGGCGGGGTGGACATCGACGACCATGGCGTCGCGGGGGTGGAGCGTTTCTTTGACAAGCGCCTCGACAGCAACCGCGCGCCGCTGACGCTGTCGCTCGACGTGCGCGTGCAGAACGTGGTCCATGACGAACTGCAGTCGGCCATGGACACGTTCCAGGCGATCGGCGCCTGCGCGATCGTGATGGACGTGCGCAACGGGGAAATCATCGCCATGGTCAGCCTGCCTGACTATGACGCCAATGATTTCGGCCACGCCCCCGCCGACGCCCGGTTCAACCGCGCCGTCACGGGAATGTACGAACCCGGCTCCACCTTCAAGCTGCAGACGACGGCCATGGCGCTGCAGGACGGGGTCGCGCATATATGGGACCGTTTTTCGAGCGTACCGATCAAGGTCGGCCGCTTCACCATTTCGGACATGAAGAACGACCATTTCGACCCGTGGCTTACCCTGCCCGAGGTGATGGCGCATTCCTCCAACCCGGCGGCGGCGCATATCGCGCTGGACGCGGGGGCCGCGCGCCAGCAGGAATGGCTGCGCAACATGGGCTTTTTCGCGCGCGTGCCCATCGAACTGCCCGAAGCGGGGCGGCCCATCATCCCGTCCACGCGCAACTGGGGCGTGTCCACGGTCATGACCGTGGCGTTCGGCCATGGCGTGGCGGAACCGCCGCTTGCGATCGTGCGCGGCACGGCGGCAACGGCCAACGGGGGCTTCCTGCTCAAGCCCACGCTGCTGCTGCATGACCAGGACCGGACACCGGGCGGCAGTCCCGTCCCCGATGCGGACATGGCCGGGCAGATCCCCGACGCGCAGCGCCTGATCTCGGCGGAGAATTCGAACATCCTGCGTAAGATCCTGCGCCTTGACGTGACCAAGGGTACCGGCGACCGGGCGGAATCCCCCGGCTATTACGTGGGGGGCAAGACCGGCACGGCGGAGAAGATCGGCGCGCATGGCGGCTATCTCAAGCATGTCAACGTGTCGGCCTTTACGGGCATATTCCCGATGAACGCGCCGCGCTATGCGGTCTATGTCATGCTCGACAGCCCGAAGCCCACCCCGCAGACGCACGGATGGACGACGGCGGGATGGAACGCGGCGCCGACGGCTTCGCACATCATCACGCGCATCGCGCCGATGATGGGCCTGTTCCCCGACACCGCGCACCAGGAAGCGATCGAGAATTCGCTGTATATCCCGCTGCGCCCGGCCGTCCCGCACGGCTATCGCGCGCTGGGGCCCGGCAACGATCCCGGCACGCAGCACCTGCAGGAAGGCGAAGGCCGGCACCACGCCGCGCGCCATGGGGCCGGGGAGATGACCTCGGAAGAGGGACATGTGGCGCGCATGCACGCCGCACGGGATGAACGCGAAGACGCCCTGCCATTCAAGAAGCGGCCGGAACGGGGATAGAAATGAAACTGACGACTGTACTGCACCGCGCAGGTCTTGCGGCGGACGCCTGCGGCCATGACCCGGAGGTCAGCGGGATTGCCGCCGACAGCCGGCAGGTGCGACCGCGCATGATCTTTGCCGCCATCGCGGGCGGCAGCGCCGATGGCCGCGCCTATATCGACCAGGCCCTGCAGAACGGGGCGTGCGCCATCGTCTCGACCCCGGATGCGTGCGCCGCCGTGCGGCAGACCCGGCCGGACATCGCCACCGTCGCCACCGACAACCCGCGCCATGCGCTGGCGGTGATGGCCGCGGCCCTGATGCCCGCCATGCCCGGCCATGTCGTCGCGGTCACCGGCACGAACGGCAAGACGAGCACGGTCGAATTCCTGCGCCAGATCTGGCAGCAGCAGGGTCG
Organism: Novacetimonas maltaceti; assembly: GCF_002906255.1. Lineage (GTDB taxonomy): Bacteria > Pseudomonadota > Alphaproteobacteria > Acetobacterales > Acetobacteraceae > Novacetimonas > Novacetimonas maltaceti. Next base: position 2,828 of record NZ_POTC01000057.1, read on the forward strand.
CGCCGCCGCCAGCATCGGCACGCTGGGCATCATCGCGCCCACCGTCCCCGCCCTGTCGGGACCGTCGCTGACGACCCCCGACAGCGTGACGATGGCGCTTACGCTTGGCACGCTGCATGAACATGGCGTCGATGACATCGCGATCGAGGCCTCGTCCCACGGGCTGGCGCAATGCCGCCTTGACGGGGTTCCCATTGCCGCCGCCGGGTTCAGCAACCTGACGCGCGACCATCTCGACTACCACGGCGACATGGACGGCTATCGCGCGGCGAAGCTGAGACTGTTCGACACGCTGCTGCCGGCGGGCGGCCTTGCGGTCGCCAACGCGGACATGGACGGCGCGACGCTGGAGGCGCTGCGCTCGATCGCCACGAACCGTGGCCTGGACCTGCGGCTGGTGGGCGAAGGCGGGGACGCCATCCGCCTGCTGCGCGCAACGCCCCGCCCGGACGGACAGGTGCTGGAACTGGAATGCGGCGGCACCCGGCGCGAGGTCGAGACACGGCTGCCCGGACGCTACCAGGTGGACAACATGCTGCTGGCTGCGGGACTGGCCGCGGCGGACATGGACGGCGTTCGCGCCGCCCTCGACTGCCTTCCCGCCCTTGTGGGGGTACGCGGGCGGATGGAACATGCCGCCACCCTGCCCAACGGGGCGGCGGTGTATGTCGATTTCGCCCACACGCCCGACGCGCTGGAACGGCTGCTGCAATCGCTGCGGCCCCACGCATCGGGGCGGCTGGTGGTCGTCTTCGGCGCGGGCGGCGACCGCGACCGGGGCAAGCGCCCATTGATGGGCGAGGTCGCCACGCGCCTTGCCGACCTGGCCATCGTCACCGACGACAACCCCCGGACCGAGGACGCAGCCGCCATCCGGCGCGATGTCATGGCCGGTGCGCCGGGGGCGATGGATATCGGCGGACGGCGCAATGCCATTGCCGAGGGGCTGTCCCGACTGAAGGCCGGCGACGTGATGGTCGTCGCGGGCAAAGGCCATGAACAGGGGCAGAAGATCGGCACGACGGTCCTGCCCTTTGACGATGTTTCCGTCATTCGCAAACTGGCGGGCCAGCCATGACCGTCCTGTGGACCGGTCCGGACCTGATTGCGGCGACGGGCGGGCATTTCCGTGCCCCCGCCACGCCCGGTGGCGCAATACGTGCCACGGGCGTTTCCATCGACACGCGCACGCTGGCGGCGGGTGATGCCTTCGTCGCGCTGGTGGGCGAAAATTCGGACGGGCATGCGCATATCCCCCGCGCGCTGGAGGCCGGGGCGGCCGTCGTGATCGCCCATCGCGACACCGGCGTGGAGGACCCGCGCATCCTGATGGTCGGGGACACGCTGGCGGCCCTCAACGCCATGGCGGCCTTCGCGCGCGCGCGCTTCGCGGGCCGGATGCTCGGCGTGACCGGCAGCGTGGGCAAGACCACGACAAAGGACATGCTGCGCCACGCGCTGGGGGCGTGCGGGCCGACGCACTGGGCCGTGGCGTCGTACAACAACCACTGGGGCGTGCCGCTGACGCTGGCGCGCCTGCCCGCGTCGGCCATGTTCTGCGTGTGCGAGGTGGGGATGAACAACCCCGGCGAGATCGCGCCGCTTGCGCGCATGGTGCGGCCCGATGTCGCGATCATCACGACCATCACCGGGGCGCATCTGGGCCACATGGGCAGCCTGGAGGCCATCGCGCGGGAAAAATCGGACCTGATCGCGGCCCTTCCCCCGGATGGCGTGGCCATCGTGCCGGAGGATGTGACGGGCATGGCAGCGTTCATCGCGCAGGCCCGCAGCCGTGGCGCGCAGCTATGGACGGCAGGCGTCCTGCCCACCAGCACGGCGCGGATGGAGGATTACCACCCCCGTCCCGACGGCGGCACGTTCCGCGCCCTGGTCGGGGAATGGTCGGGCATGGTCGAACTGCATGCGCCAGGCCGCCACATGGCGCACAACGCGCTGCTGGCACTGGCGGCGGCACGCGCGGTCGGGGCCGACATGGCGCACGCGGCGCGGGGCCTTGCGGATTTCCGGCCCGGGGCCGGGCGCGGGGCGATCACCCCCATCCTTGGCGGGCAGGCAAGCCTGCTTGATGAAAGCTACAACGCATCGGTCGCCTCGATCCGCGCGACGCTCGATGTCCTTGGGCAGGTCCCGGCACGGCGGCGCATCGCCGTGCTGGGCGACATGCTCGAACTCGGCACGTTCGCGCGTGACCAGCACGAATCCCTTCTTCCAGCCGTCCGCGAGCATGCGGACCTTGTTTTTTGTTGCGGCCCGAACATGAAATATCTCTTTGACCTCCTGCCTCCCTCCCTGCGCGGCGCGTGGACGCCCGACGCGGCAGGCCTTGCGCCGATGGTGCGCGCGCAGGCGCAGGCGGGTGACGCGATCCTTGTAAAAGGCAGCCTCGGGCTGAAGATGCGCCAGGTGGTCGATGCCCTGCGTGGTGATGACGCGCGGGGGCGCGCCTGATGCTCTACGACCTGTTCCAGCAGCATGCTTCGGGCCATGTCTCGGTCCTCAACCTGTTCCACTACATCACCTTCCGCGCGGGGGCCGCGTGCCTGACGGCGCTGGTGCTCAGCCTCATGCTGGGCAACCCGCTGATCGCGCGCCTGCGCCGCATCCAGCGCGGGGGCCAGCCCATCCGCGCGCTGGGGCCGGAACGCCATATCGTGGAAAAGGCCGGCACGCCGACGATGGGGGGCGTGCTGATCCTTGTCTCCCTTCTGGGATCAACGCTGCTGTGGGCGGACCTGACCAACGGGTTCGTCTGGGCGGTGATGACCATCACGCTGGCATTCGGCGCGGTCGGGTTTGCCGATGACTACCTCAAGCTGTCGCGGCGCAACACCGATGGCGTGTCGATGCGCATGCGCCTGGGCTGCGAATTCGTGGTGTCCCTGCTGGGCGGGATCTGGATCGAAAGCCTGATGCCGCCCGACCTTGCGAACCACCTCGCCTTCCCCTTCGTCAAGGACCTGCTGCTGCCGCTGGGCTATGCCTTTCCCGTGTTCGCGATGATCACGATCACCGGGTTCGGCAACGCGGTCAATTTCACCGACGGGCTGGACGGCCTGGCGATCGTGCCCGTGACCATCGCGGCCCTGGTGTTCGCGCTGATTTCGTATCTGGTGGGCAACCATATCTTTGCCGACTACCTGCAACTGCATGCGGTGCCGGGCACCGGGGAACTTGGCATCTTCTGCTCCGCCCTGGTGGGTGCGGGGCTGGGGTTCCTGTGGTTCAACGCGCCGCCCGCGGCCGTGTTCATGGGCGATACCGGGTCACTCGCCCTTGGCGGCGCGCTTGGCGCGGTGGCCGTCTCGGTCAAGCATGAACTGGTGCTGTGCATCGTCGGCGGCCTGTTCGTGATCGAGACGCTGTCGGTCATCATCCAGGTCTTCTGGTACAAGCGCACCGGGCGGCGGGTTTTCCTGATGGCGCCGCTGCACCATCACTTCGAGAAAAAGGGATGGCCCGAGTCCAAAATCGTCATACGCTTCTGGATCGTTTCCATTGTGCTGGGACTGTGTGGCCTTGCCACGCTGAAACTGAGATGAGCGCATTTCCCACCAACCTGTTCACCGGACAGCGCATCGCCGTGCTGGGCCTTGGCCGCAACGGCATGGCCGCCGCCCGTGCGCTTGGCGCGATGGGCGCACGGGTGCAGACGTGGGACGACACGTTGGAGGCAGCCCCCACCCCCGCCCCCACGGGCGTGCATTTCGCCCCGCTGGCCGACCTGTCGGGGTTCGATGCGCTGGTGATGTCGCCGGGCATCCCCCACACCCTGCCCGTCCCCCATCCGGTGGCGGCGATGGCGCGCGCGGCGGGGGTGCCGATCGTGTCGGACGCGGAATTCCTGTTCCGCGCCGTGCGCCGCGCGGGATCGCGCGCGCGGTTCGTGGGCGTGACCGGGACCAATGGAAAATCCACCACCACGGTCCTTCTGACGCACCTGCTGGACCAGGCGGGCATCCCCGCCATTGCGGGCGGCAACCTTGGCCCGGCCGCCCTGTCGCTGCCATTATTGCCAGATAATGGTATCTATGTGCTTGAAATGTCTTCCTACATGCTCGAACGGCTCGACAGCCTGCGTTTCGATGCGGCCTGCCTGCTGAACCTGACGCCGGACCATCTGGACCGGCATGGCGACATGGCAGGCTATACCCGCGCCAAGCTGCATATCTTTGACCGCCAGGGGGCCGGTGACCTCGCCGTGCTGGGCGACAGCCTGCCGGGGTGCGCGCAGCTTGCCACGGACCTGCGTTCGCGCGGCATCGACGTGAAGGTCGTGGGTGGTGACGCGGGCGCGCCGGACATGTGGACGCGCGGCGGACGGCTGTGCGATCGCGCAGGCGTGGTGGCCAACCTTGCCCATGCCCCGTCCCTGCCCGGCACGCACAATGCGGAAAACGCCGCGACCGCCACCGCCATCGCGCTGTGGCTGGGCTGCCCGCGTGGCGGGATCGACGCGGGCCTTGCATCGTTCGACGGACTGGCCCACCGGCAGAAGACGGTCGGCACGATCGACGGCATCCGCTTCATCGATGACAGCAAGGCCACGAACGCCGATGCCGCAGCACGCGCGATGTCGTGCCACGACCGCATGATCTGGATTGCGGGCGGCATCGCCAAGGCAGGCGGGATCACCGGGCTTGCCCCGCTGTTCGGGCGGGTGGCGCATGCCTTCCTGATCGGACGTGACGCCCCCGAACTCGCGCGGACGCTGCGTGAACACGATGTCGCCCATACCATTGTCGGCACGATGGAACATGCGGTGCCCGCCGCCCTGTCGGCCGCGCAGGCGCAGGACGTGCCCGTGGTGCTGCTGTCGCCCGCGTGCGCCAGTTTCGACCAGTTCACCGGGTTCGAGGCGCGTGGCCTGCGCTTTGCCGAACTTGTCGCCACGCTGGCGGCGGATGCGCATGACACGCGACAGGACACGCCATAATGGCCAGCCTGTCACGCATCAACACATCGCCCATGGCGCGATGGTGGCGCAACGTGGACCGCGTCACCCTCATCTGCGTGGGGATCCTGATCGGGTTCGGCTATATCCTGATGCTGGCGGCAAGCCCGGCGGTGGCGGTGCGCATCGGCGCGTCGCGCGACATGTTCATCTTCAAGCAGGTGTGCTTCCTGCTGCTTGCGGCGGGGATCGTGGTCGGCACGTCGCTGCTGTCGGTGCGCGCGGTCAAACTGCTGGCCGCCGTGGGGTTCGTGCTGGGGATCATGGCCACCGCGCTGACGCTGGTCCACGGGATCGAGATCAAGGGCGCGCGGCGCTGGATCGCGCTGCCGATGATGTCGGTGCAGCCGTCCGAGTTCCTGAAGCCCTGTTTCGCCGTGGTGACGGCATGGCTGCTGACGGAACGGCAGACACGCAGGTACTTCCCCGGCATGCTGATCTCGCTCGGCCTGTTCGGGGTTGTGCTGCTGCTGCTGAAATCACAGCCCGACATCGGGATGCTCAGCGTGATCACGACCGTCTTCATCACGCAGCTTTTCGTCGACGGGCTCAGCCTGTTCCTCGTGGCGGGGGGCGTGGGCTGCATGATCGCGGCCTTCATCGGCGCGTATGCCGTCTTCCCGCATGTCCGCTCCCGCGTGGAGCGCTTCCTCCACCCGGAGGTGGGCGACCATTACCAGATCGATACCGCCCTGCGCGCCTTTGGCAATGGGGGACTGCTGGGGCGCGGCCCGGGCGAAGGGCGGGTGAAGGACCTGCTGCCCGATGCGCATGCCGACTTCGTCTTCGCCGTCGCGGGGGAGGAATTCGGCATGATCGTATGCCTGTTCATCATCGGGGTGTTCGCCGTGATCGTCATCCGCGCGCTGCTCAAGCTGCTGCGTGAAAACGATCCCTTCATCGTCGTCGCCACCACCGGGCTAGTGACCGGCTTCGGGCTGCAGGCGTTCGTGAACATGGGATCGACCCTGCACCTGATCCCGACCAAGGGCATGACGCTGCCCTTCATTTCGTATGGCGGGTCCTCCGCCATGTCGGTGGCGCTGACGATCGGCATGGTCCTTGCGCTGACCCGCACGCGCGTCAACACCGCCGACAGCCAGTTCGGGCAGTCCACGCCCGCGTTCCTGAACCGGAGATCCCGCCCATGACCCGCCCGCGCCCCATCATCATCGCCGCCGGTGGCACGGGGGGACATTTCTTCCCTGCGGAAGCACTGGCCAGTGAACTCGTCCGGCGCGGGCATGAGGTCGCGCTGATGACCGACCGCCGTGCCGGCATCCGTGAAAAAGGCATTTTCGCAGGAAGGCAACAGTTCGTGCTCCCCGGCGCGGGCATCGCGGGGCGTGGCGCCGTGCGCGCCGCGCGCGCCGCGCTGGCGCTGGCGCACGGGACATGGCGCGCGCGCGCGATCCTGCGCGGGTTGCATCCTGCGGCGGTCGTGGGGTTCGGGGGCTACCCTTCCGTCCCGCCCCTGCTGGGCGCGCAGTTGACGGGAAAGGGCCGCCCGCCGATTTTCATCCATGAAGGCAATGCGGTGATGGGCCGGGCCAATGCCTTCCTGTCACGCTGGGCCCGTGCGATCGCAACCTCCTTCCCCACCGTGGCAGGCCTGCCGCCGGGCGTTCCCGCCACCGAGACGGGCATGCCGGTGCGTCCCGACATCGCGGCGGTGCACCAGATCGCCTACCAGCCCTCAAGCGGCGTGATCCGCCTGCTGGTGTGGGGGGGATCGCTTGGCGCGCGCATCTTCAGCGACATCGTGCCCGCAGCGCTGGAGAGCCTGCCGCCGGCCCTGCGCGCGCGCATCGAGGTCACGCAGCAGGCACGCGCCGAGGACGTGGAGCGCGTGCGCGCGGCCTATGCCGCGGCGGGGATTCCCGCGCGCATCGCACCGTTCCTGGACAACGTGCCCGACCTGCTGCGCGACGCGCACCTGGTGATCGGGCGTGCGGGCGGGTCATCGGTGGCGGAGGTGACGGTCGCGGGACGGCCCGCGATTCTGGTGCCGCTGCCCATCGCAGCCAGCGACGAGCAGAGTGCCAACGCCCGCGCGCTGGCGGATGCCGGGGCCGCATGGATGATCCCGCAGGCCGAACTGACACCCGGCAGGCTGTCCACGATGCTGGTGGAACTGCTGGGGGATCGCGACGCGCTGGCGCGGGCGGCGGCCTGCGCGCGCGCGATCGGACGCCCCGATGCCGCCGCGCGTCTGGCGGACATGATAGAAGGATGCTTGCATCCCATGGCCAGTGCCGCCTAATCCGGCAGAGCGAAGATGGAGACTGAGACATAATGAGAGCCCTGCCCCTTTCCATTGGCACCATCCACTTTGTCGGCATAGGCGGCATCGGCATGTCCGGCATCGCCGAAGTGCTGCACATGCTGGGCTATGCGGTACAGGGGTCCGATATCGCCGAAAGCGCCAATGTCGCGCGCCTGCGCGCATCGGGCATCCCGGTCACGATCGGCCATGACGCGGCCAACCTTGGCGCGGCACAGGTGGTCGTGACCTCCACCGCGGTGCAGCGCGACAACCCCGAAGTCGTGGCCGCGCGCGCGCGCCTGATCCCCGTTGTCCGCCGGGCGGAGATGCTGGCCGAACTGATGCGCCTGCGCTGGTCCGTGGCCGTTGGCGGCACGCATGGCAAGACCACGACCACCAGCCTTGTCGCCGCCGTGCTGGAAGCGGCGAAGCTGGACCCCACCGTCATCAATGGCGGCATCATCGAGGCCTATGGCACCAACACCCGCATGGGGTCGGGCGACTGGATGGTGGTGGAGGCGGACGAAAGCGACGGGTCCTTCCTGCGCCTGCCCTCCGTCATCACGGTGGTGACCAACATGGACCCCGAACACCTCGACCACTGGGGCACGGAAGAGGCGATGCAGGCGGCGTATGACCAGTTCGTCTCCAACATCCCGTTCTATGGCTTTGCCGTGCTGTGCATCGACCATCCCGCCGTGCAGCAGATGATCCCGCGCCTGTCGGACCACCGGATCATCACCTATGGCTTCTCCCCGCAAGCCGACATCCGCGCGGAAAAGGTCATCACCGACAAGCTTGGCGCCACGTTCGAGGTCGTCGTCACCAGCCGCAACCGCAACCGTTCGCGCCGCGCCGGCCCGTTCCGCCTGCCGATGCTGGGCCATCACAATGTCCAGAACGCGCTGGCCGCCATTGCGGTGGGCATCGAAATGGAAATCGACGACGCGACGATCCGTTCCGCCTTTGCCGCGTTCAAGGGGGTCAAGCGCCGCTTCACCCGCACGGGGGAGACCGGGGGCATCACCGTGATCGACGATTACGGCCACCACCCGGTGGAGATCGCGGCCGTGCTGAAGGCCGCGCGGCAGGCGGGGGCCAACAATGTCATCGCGGTGATGCAGCCGCACCGTTATTCACGCCTGCAGAGCCTGTTTAACGAATTCTGCACCTGCATGAACGACGCTGGCACCGTCATCATCGCCGACGTCTATGCCGCGGGCGAACAGCCGATAGAAGGAATTGACCGCGATGCCCTGGTCGAAGGCCTGCGTGAACGCGGGCACCGTTCCGTCGTGCCCCTGCCGGGGCCGGAGCACCTGGCGGAAATGATCAACGCGATCGCACGTCCCGGTGACTTCGTGGTCTGCCTTGGCGCGGGATCCATCACGCAGTGGGCGCAGGCCCTGCCGGAGCAGCTGGCGGAACTGCAGGCCGCCCCCACCGCCCCTGCGGCGCACAAGGGGGAAGACGCGGCGTGATGGAACAGGCTGAGACCGACACCCCCGATGGGCCCGTGACCGTGCAGTGGCGCGAGGCGCTGCTCCGCGCGCTGGCGGATTTCCGGGGACGCCTGACGCCGGATGCCCCGCTGGGGCCGCGGACATGGTTTCGCGTGGGCGGGGCCGCCGAACTGCTGGTGCAGCCGGCCGACGCGCGCGACCTTGCGCTTGCGCTGCGCCATATCCCGCTGGAGGTGCCGGTGCGTGTCCTTGGCGCGTGCTCCAACACCATCATCCGCGATGGCGGCATCGACGGCGTGGTGATCCGGCTGGGCCGTGGCTTTGCCGAAATCGCGCATGACGGCAATGGCCTGATCGCGGGGGCGGCCTGCCTCGACATGACGGTGGCGGAACATGCCGCGGCATGCGGCCTTGCGGGGATGGAATTCCTCGCCGGCATTCCCGGCGCACTTGGCGGCGCTGTGTCGATGAATGCGGGGGCGTATGGTTCGGACATTTCCACCATCCTCGACTGGGTGGAGATCATCACCCGCGACGGGGAGGCCCTGCGCCTGCCGGGTGGCGCGCTGAAGTTCAGCTACCGCCATGCCCTCGTGCCGCAGGGCGCGGTGGTGGTGCGCGCGCGCCTGTGCGGGCAGCCGTCAAACACGCTGGCCATCCGCGAACGCATTACACAGATCCGCGCGGCGCGTGAAGCGGCACAACCCGTGCGTGCGCGCACCGGCGGGTCCACCTTCCGCAATCCCGCGCCGGAAATCTCCGACCGCAAGGCATGGGAACTGATCGACGCGGCGGGCTGCCGTGGACTGACGCTCGGCGGTGCGCAGGTCAGCGAGAAGCACTGCAATTTCCTGCTCAACACCGGCAATGCCACGGCGGCGGAGCTTGAGGAGCTTGGCGAGACGGTGCGCCTGCGCGTGCGCGAACATACCGGCGTCAACCTCGAATGGGAAATCCGGCGGATCGGCCGGCCGGCCACATCCCCCCTGCGCAAGGAAACGACAGCATGACACGACCCAGCATCTCTGTCCTGATGGGTGGCATGTCGGCGGAACGCGAGGTCAGCCTGAAAAGCGGCGCGGGCGTGAGCGAGGCCCTGCGCTCGCTCGGGTATGGCGTGCGGCAGATCATCGCGGGCGAGGACCTGGGCGCGATCGTGTCGGACCTGCAGGCCCACCGCCCCGATGTCGTCTTCAACGCGCTGCATGGCCGCTTCGGGGAGGACGGGTGCATCCAGGGCGTGCTGGACTGGATGGGCATCAACTATACCCATTCCGGGGTCCGCGCGTCCGCCGTTGCAATGGACAAGGCGGCGGCGCGCACCGTCTTCACGGCGGCGGGCCTGCCGGTGGCGCGTGGCCGCGTCGTTACGATGGCGGAGCTTGAGGCCGCCGATCCCCTGCCCGCCCCCTATGTCATCAAGCCGCTCAACGAAGGGTCTTCGGTCGGGGTGGAGATCATCCACGCGGGTGCGAACACCCGTGCCAGCATCGCACGGTCATGGCGGTTCGGAACTTCCGCCCTGGTCGAGGAGTTCATTCCCGGACGCGAACTGACAGTGGGTGTGATGGGCGAGCGGGCGCTGACCGTAACGGATATCACCCCGCGTGAGTCCGGCGGGAACGGTTTTTACGATTATGCCGCCAAGTACCAGCAGGGCGGCTCGTCGCATGTGCTGCCCGCGCGCATCCATCCCGATGCGTTCGAGCGCGCGCGTGAACTCGCGCTTGCGGCGCACCGGGTGCTGGGCTGCCGGGGGGCGTCGCGCACCGATTTCCGCTATGACGACACGCGCGACCCTGAGGGCGCGGGACGGCTGGTGATCCTGGAGACCAACACCCAGCCCGGCATGACCGAAACCTCCCTGCTGCCGGAACAGGCGGCAGCGTGCGGCGTGTCCTACCCGCACCTGTGCCAGTGGCTGGTGGAACAGGCGACCTGTCGTACATGAAGCGGCCCGCCGACAACCTGAATGACCGCCCGTCGAAGCTGTCCATCTTCCTGCGTCGGCAGAAGCGGCTGATCCGCCCGGCACTGGTGACGCTCGTGCTGTGCGCGGTGGGGGCGGGCTGCATCGCGTTCGCCCATCATGTCGGCTCGGATGAACGCTTTGCGCCGTTTCGCGCGCGCATGGTCAACATGCTGCCGCTGCGCATCACGAACATCACGGTCACAGGCAACGAACTGACCAGCGATGACGCCCTCCAGGCGGCGCTGGGCGTGCGGCGGGGGGACTTCATCCTCGGCTTCTCGCTCAACGCCGCGCGGCAGCGGATCGACGCGCTGCCCTTCGTGGACCATTCCGTGGTCGAACGCCGCCTGCCCGACACGATCATCATACACCTGATCGAACGCCGCCCCTTTGCGGTGTGGCAGAACCACGGGCATTTCATGCTGATCGACCGCGAAGGCAACCAGGTGCGCGACCAGGGCATGACCGGCAAGGACGCACAGGCCTTCATGCAGCTTCCGCTGGTGGTCGGCCCGGACGCGAACCTTGCCGCCGCCTCGCTGATGGATGAACTCTCGGCCCAGCCGGAGGTGCGCAGCCATGTCACCGCCGCCGTGCGGGTGGGGCAGCGGCGCTGGAACCTGACGCTGCGTGACGGCACGATCGTGATGCTGCCCGAAGGGGAGGAAGTCCCCGCTCTCAAGCGCCTCGCGCAGATGCAGCAGGACATGCGCCTGCTGGACCGGCCTGTCGTCTCCATCGACATGCGCCTGCCTGACCGCCTGATCATCCGCGAAGCCCCCCACCCCGCCAGCAATGACAATGCGACACCCCCCACGGCAGAGCCGAGCGGACTGCCCGCCCCGGACATGCCCTGGACGCGTCCTGACGTGGCCAACCTGCGGAGACGTGCATGAGTAACCTGATCATCCGCCCCGAAAGGCCCGCCACCACGGCGCCCGCCCTGCGCCGTGCCACCGCCGTGCCCGCGCTGCCGAACACCGCGCGGCGCGACCGGCGCACGATCACGAACATCATCCCGATGGCCGAGGACCGCCCGCAGCGCAAGCTGCGTGCCGGCCCGTTCAGCGTGCTCGACATCGGTTCGACCAAGATCGTGTGCCTGATCGGCAAGGGGGAACCGGACGGGTCGCTGCGGGTGCTGGGCCATGGGTGGCGCCGCTCCCACGGGGTGCGCTGCGGCGGGATCGTCGACCTGCGCGAGGCCGAGGCCGCGATCCGCGCCGCCGTGGGGCAGGCCGAGGACATGGCGACCGTGCGCAAGGACGAGATCTTCATCAACCTGTCATGCGGCCATCCCGAAAGCCGCCACCTCAACATCCGCTGGCCGATCGGCGGGCGCGAGATCGGGGATGCCGACATGCGCCGGATCACGACGGAGGGCCGCATGCGCGCCCTGACGGAGGGACGTTCGGCCATCCATACGCTGCCGCTCGATTACGCGGTGGATGAAACGCAGGGGGTGCCGGACCCGCGCGGGCACCTGTGCGACCATCTTTCGGCGCGCATGCACGTCATCGACGCGAACACCACGGCGCTGCGCAATGTGGAGGCGGTGCTGTCGCGCGTGGACCTGACGATCGCGGGCATGGTGTCGGCCCCGCTGGCATCCGGCCTTGCCGTCCTGAACGAGGAGGAACGCGACCTTGGCGTCACGGTGGTGGACATGGGCGGGGGCACCACCTCGATTGCCGTGTTCAGCGAAGGGCGGCTTGTCCATACCGCGAGCATCCCGATCGGCGGACAGCATATCACCCGCGATATCGCGCACGGCCTGTCCACCTCCATCGACAATGCGGAGCGGCTGAAGACCATGCACGGGTCAGCCGAACTTTCCGCCGGGGATGATCAGGAAATGGTGCTTGTGCAGCTTATTGGCGACAACGACCATCATTATGTCAGAATTCCCCGCTCTAGGATCGTTTCCATCATTCACCCGCGCGTGGAGGAAACACTGGAAATGGTCAATGACCGGCTGGAAATGGCGGCCCTCGGCCCTGCGGCCGACGGGCGTGTCGTGCTGACGGGCGGGGGATCGCTGCTGGAAGGAATCGGGCCGATGGCGGCGCGCATGCTCAACCGGCGCGTCCGCCTTGGCCATCCGCGCCATATCCACGGCCTGCCGGAGAACCCGGCGACATGGCCGATGTTCGCGACATCCGCCGGGCTGCTCGCATGGGCGGCGGGGGTGGGCGACACGCTCAACGACACCGGAATCAGCGATGTGCGTCCGGGCGGCCTGTTCAGACGTTTCGTCGATTTCATCCGCGACAGGGTATGATATTAACGATAAAGTCTTTATTTAATACCCGATAAGCAAGCGCACAACGCGCGCCCCCATCCATCCATCCCTCGCCTTCGGGAGCCGACCATGACCCTGAATCTGACCATCCCGCAGCAGAACCATTCTGACTTCACCCCACGCATAACAGTATTCGGGGTGGGCGGCGGTGGCACCAATGCCGTTGACAACATGATCAACATGCAGCTGCAGGGCGTGGAATTCGTGGTTGCCAATACCGATGCGCAGCAGCTGTCCCACAGCAAGGCTGACCGGCGCATCCAGCTTGGCCCCCACCTGACGCAGGGCCTTGGCGCGGGGGCAAAGCCGGAGATCGGGCGCGCGGCGGCGGAGGAGGCATGTGACGAACTGTCGCGCCACCTTGACGGTGCGCACATGATCTTCATCACCGCGGGCATGGGCGGCGGCACGGGCACCGGGGCCGCGCCGGTCATCGCGCGCATGGCGCGTGAACGCGGCATCCTGACCGTGGGCGTGGTGACAAAGCCCTTCACCTTCGAAGGCGGCCGCCGCGCCAAGTCGGCGGATGCGGGGATTGCCGAACTCCAGCAGTTTGTCGATACACTCATCGTCATTCCCAACCAGAACCTCTTCCGGCTGGCCAATGAACGCACCAGCTGGCAGGACGCGTTCAAGATGGCCGACAATGTCCTGTACATGGGCGTGCGCGGCGTGACCGACCTGATGATGGCGCCGGGGCTGGTCAACCTCGACTTCGCCGACATCCGCACGGTCATGGCGGAAATGGGCAAGGCCATGATGGGCACGGGCGAGGCCGAGGGCGAAAACCGCGCCATCGCCGCCGCCGAGGGCGCGATTTCCAACCCCCTGCTCGAAGACACGTCGATGGGCGGCGCGCGCGGACTGCTGATCAACATCACCGGCGGCGAGGACCTGACCCTGTTCGAGGTGGACCAGGCCGCCAACCGCATCCGCGAGGAAGTGGCCGAGGATGCGAACATCATCTTCGGTTCCGCGATCGACCCGAACCTGAACGGCCGCATCCGCGTGTCCGTCGTGGCGACGGGTATCGAAAGTGCCGCCGAACGCGTCGGCACCACTCCCCCGGCCGCAGCCCCCCAGACGCCGCCCGCGACGGAAAGCGCACCTGCCGCTGCTGCTGCCGCAGCACAGCCCGCAAC
>NZ_POTC01000058.1 GCF_002906255.1 Novacetimonas maltaceti
CGCGTCAAAAAACAGAAAGGACAGATCCTCTTCTTGACCGCCCGCCCGACTGTGCCTGAAATAGCATCTGGCTGGGTCAATTCCTGATGAAAAACCCGGGTCAGTTCTCAGTGAAAATCAACACCTTCATGTCACGCCAGCCAACCGGGATGATCGTGCCGAGGTCGGACGCCTCGCCGCTGCCATTCAGGAGGCCACTGACGAAAGCGTCGAACTGGCCTATGTCGATCAGGGATATACGGGCTCAAAACCAGACGAGGCGGCTCGCGCGCACGGTATCGCACTCGAAGTCGTCAAATTGCCCGAAGCCAAGCGCGGCTTTGTCCTGCTGCCGCGCCGATGGGTTGTCGAGCGGTCTTTCGCATGGGCCACACGATGCCGCAGGCTCGTCAAGGACTACGAGCGTTACGCTTCAACCCTCGCAAGTCTCCATGTCGTCGCTTTCGCATGTTTCATGCTCAGAAACGCCGCTATACTCGCTCAAGGTGCATAACACCCTCTAGTTGTTTAGTCCCAGGGTTTGATGGGTTGGATTGATGATGAATCTTTCCGGGTCTGAAGTCCAGATCCTGCAGATGTATTCATAGGGCGTGAGACCTTTGAGGGTCTTGAGCCTTCGTCCAAAATTATAGGCGGCTATGAAATCATTGAGGTGAGACCTCAACTGCTCATGGCTGTCATGATGAAAGCGTTTGACAGTTGCTTCCTTGATCGTGCGGTTCATCCGCTCGACCTGGCCATTGGTCCAGGGGTGATTGGGCTTTGTCAGGCGATGCTCGATCCCGTTGGCCTCGCAGATCATGTCGAAACGCATGGAACGTGACCATGCCATACCGCGGTTACGGGGCTGCTCAGCGAACTGGATGCCATTGTCGGTCAGGATGGTATGAATCCGGTAGGGCACGACGCGCAGAAGATGTTCGAGAAACTCCCAGGCGGTTCTTCTGTTGGCCTTGTCCGTGAGTTGCACCACCGCGAACTTGCTTGTCCGGTCTATGGCGACGAAAAGATGCAGCTTGCCTTCAGCGGTCTGGACCTCGGCGATGTCGAGGTGGAAGAACCCGATCGGGTAGCGTCTGAAGCGCTGACGCTTCGGTTTGTCCTCTTCAATGTCAGGCAGGCGTGACATCCCATGACGCTGAAGACAGCGATGCAGGGCTGAGCGTGTCAGATGCGGGATGGTGGCCTGCAACGCATAAAGACAATCGTCCAGCGGCAGTAAAGTATGTCGCCGGAAAGCTACGACCATCGCTTCGTCCATCTCGGACAGAACCGTTGAACGCGGCTCCTTGGGACCGGTCTTCTGATCCTCGACAGTCGGACGCTTCCGCCATTTCGCCACCGTTTTTGGATTGATCCCAAACTTCTCGCTTAGCGCCGAGAGCGAAGCCTGCGATCGCTGTATTGCTGCTCGCACCGCGTGCGTGGTCGTGGCGCTGCCATGACGTATCTGCCCCATAATGCTTCCTTCCACTCGCGTGAAAATACCACACCATCAAACCCTGGGACTAAACACCTCGTCACCTGAATCTGAAGTTCGGCTCATTGTCTTGTGACAAAAGCGTTTCACCGAGGCGAGGATCTGGTCGGCTGATTTGACCCACCGATACGGCCGTGGATTTTCGTTATGTGCGTCGATAAAAGTTGTGATGTCGGCTTCGAGCGCAGTTGTTGACCGCAGACTGCAGATCGTTGCAGATCGTAGACGTCCTGGGTTCAAGAAGTGCCCCCATCCTGGCCAGCATCATGGCATCTGCCCGATCCGTTTTTGCAAGATTCCCGGTGGCTTCAGCAAACTTTCTTGCGTGCCGCGGATTGATCCGTGAAAATGGGATGCTGGCCGTGGCCAGATGACTCTCCAGTTGACGATGGAAAGGGCCGGTTGCCTCGAAGGCAACATGCACAGCATATTGTCTGCCAATCCATCGTAGAAACGTTCTGAGGCCTTTCGTATCGTTGGAAGTCTGGATCAGGACACCAGATGGATATTGAGCGGCATCAAGATGATCCTTGGAAACGTCAATGCCAACAACAACGGCATGACTCTCCAGCTTTGAGCATGTCTGTGCCATTTCCCAATTGTCCTATGCTTGTCATCCGGGATTTTCTCCCAGGTATCCGTTCAGGCCCGAAGAAAAGAAGAGGCGGTCATACTCATTTGCGGCCCATCATGGCCTGTCCTGACTCGACCCGCTCTCTCCAGCAGTCAGGAGGTGGCCACCTCCTGACTGCTGCCTTTGTCGCATACAGCGACCCGGATTTCATAAGACAAGTCCTGAGCCTAATCAGAAAATCGCAGATAGATTATCCCGACAAAAAACAAACTTCACCACATTAATCGTGATCGGCTACGCTGTCTGTTTTGACAGTCGCCATATAACATGCGGTCGCAGAAGGAACTACGCTCATTATTATCTCCAAAATAATTCATAGATATTCACGAACATAGAGTTGATGTACTTCAATATACGCCTGAATTTAGCCGAGACATTTAAATTCAACTTGCGCTACGCCGCAGATAAGGCGGAATATAAGTCATGGCAGAAAGAGACGTGCTCACGTTTTGCCATAAAAAACACAAATAAATGGAGGTATCCGTATAGGGATTTACATATATAGAAATTGTTAAGATATAAAACTCGCGGATACGTGTCGGTTAATCTCTTTACCATATGTATCTATATTTCGTCTTGACGACGTGGTCCCTATTCCAAAAAAGGGCCTGTAATGAATACTGATCCATTCCGTCTTCGTGTTCTCAAGGCCATAACAGCAGCCTTGAAGGACATTACGCCCGCGAACGGATATGCGACTGACCTGTCCGACTACGTCCCTTCGGGTGACAGCACAACGGTCTCACGCATTTATCGCGGGCTGGATTGGCCTCCGAGCACCAACGTGCAGCCGGTAATAACACTACTGGATCGACATATCAGCAAGACCGAACAACTTGCTGAGGCTTTGGGGATATACACCGGCGCATTGACAAAACCCGTTCTGCCGTTCGATAGCTGCGACCAGGTAAACGCCTGGCATATACGACTAAAGGGCTTCGCCGAGGACGACCCAGTCAATCCGACCGACAATGCTGCCGTACTCCTATCCGACGTACGCAAGCGCCTATTGATAGAACGCCAGCGTGCGCATCCGGTCCAGATCCGCCAGCCTGATCCATTGGGCATGGGCCTTGTATCCGCCAATGGATCGGGCAACGCGATTGTTGACCTGCTAGTCGGCCGTGGAGAGGTTCGTCCAGGCAATACGACATACAGTCACGTGTACTGGCACCTCGACCTTGTCTTGTCTCTTGCTGAAAACGGCATGTCACCATACGCGTAATTTTTTCTTCAACTTGTCTGCATCATGCAGGTGTTTCTTATTTCCGGAGAGTTAAAAAATGATTACTGATAACTATACAATGGGTCGTGGCGAAGCGTGGTTTGCGCCCTTTTCTGACCCAGTCGCCAAAACTCTGCCCGAAGGCGGCGGCTTCCGTTTCTTAGGTAATGTGCCAACATTCAATCTGAGCATCGCTGCCGATACCTATCAGCACTACAAGTCTACCCGTGGCATTCGTGAAAAAGACCTCACTGTTACCCTGCAGGCCAACCGCACGGCGACAATCACTGCGGAAGACATTAGCGCTGACAACATTGCCCTGTTCTTTATGGGTACGACTGCTACCGTTTCCCAGGCGGCGTCAACTGGAAATTCAGAAACTTTTGGCAATGTTATGCCGGGCAACAAGTACCAGGTTGGCATCTCTGCAACCGCTCCTACTGGTCTACGAGGGCTGTTAAATCCCGTGCTCAAAGCAGGGACAACCACATTGGTTGTCGGGACCGACTACGTAATCGATCCCGTACGCGGAACGTTCGATATCCTGATCGGAGGAGCTGTACCAGCCAGCGGTTCGAGTGTAACACTGACTTATGATCTCTCTGCAACCACCCGGGTGCAGAGCATTTCTGGGGCCTCGACCGTCTCCGGCGCATTGAAGTTCGTGAGCTACAATGCTGTAGGAGACAATATTGACTACTTCATGCCCTATGTCACGATGTCTCCCAACGGCAGCTTTGCGCTGATCGCGGATACGCTTCAGGCACTCCCTTTGACCATCGGTGTGCAGGTTTTGGGCAATCAGGCTGCGCTTTACGCTGACGGCCAGCCCGTCGCAGGGGTATAATCAGATGGGTCTCCAGGACATTGTGCTGGCGACCGCAACGGTGACGGTCTCGGACGGCGTACAGTTCGCTGTCCGGGGCCTCGCTCCTTATGACGTTGCGGTGCTATATACTCGATATCAAAGCGACATGACAGATATGTTCCGTCGGCTCACAAGTAAGACGGGTGCCGGCGAGACCGTGGATCTTGAGACTGATATAGTCATGCAGGCCCCGGAATTGGTGTCCGCATTGATTACCCTCGCATCGAATACAGATCCAATCGACGACGCGTCGTTTCAGAAAGCTGTGGCCATTGCAAAACAGCTTCCTCTCGGAGCACAGATGGATGCGCTAGAAAAAATCGGGGAGTTAACGTTTTCCTCCGACATGCCGCCGGAAAAGTTCGTGCGCCTGATTGTGACAACCATGCGACGCATGACCGCGACAATTCAGGCGCAAACCCCAACGACGCCGCTGAACTAAAATCATGGATATGGAGCATTCGCAGACAAGTGAGCCTGTTACGAAGTCATGGGCATTCCAATGCAAATCGATACCCCTTGGGAATGCTCCACGATGAAGTGCAGATTATAATCCGGCGCCGAAATAATGAGATTGCTTCGGAAGCACTCATTTTCAGACGAATGGTGATGTCTGTGTTTTCTCCGGGCGAAAATACAGGGTTTAGTGAATTAATTAGACGGCTGGAAGGAATATAAACATGTCGAACAATACCAAAAGCTCGACCGGAAGCCAGACGCAAGATATCGTTTCTATTGGGAACGATGTAACACCAACTTCTATTCTTTTTCGATCCGCTTTTGCCGAATCAATTAAGGCATTGTCAGACAGTACAGCCGCGTTAAGTAGTCAACTTAAACAAATAACTAGTGTTGCTGGAGATGCCGCAAAAGCAACAATTAATTATGGCAATGAAATTGGTAAGGCATTTTCAACGAGCGCATCGAACGGTCTCGGAGATTTCCTACAAGGCATCGCAAATGGAAAAAGCGCGCTTCAATCTCTGAAGGCAGCTGCGATTGATTTCGGTATTAGCTTTACCAAACAACTTGCTGACATTTCCTTAAACTCTCTGTTCTCCAATGCTTCCGGTAATACTGTGGGCGAAGGCATGAGTAGCTTTGGAGATATACTTGGTCAGGGATTGTCAAGTATCGGAAAGAGTCTCTTCTCGTCGATATTTCATGATGGCGGCATTGTGGGTGGCTCAGCCTCCATGCGCAGCGGTATCAGTCCTTCAGCGTTCGCCGGGGCAGTGCGCTATCACACTGGCGGTCTTGCAGGTCTAGCACCGAATGAGGTCCCAGCAATCCTGCAGCGCGACGAAGAAGTACTGACTCGCAGTGATCCGCGTCATATCCTCAACGGCGGGACCGGTACAAGTGCGGCGGGCAGCACGCAGTCCATTCGCAATGTGCTTGTCATGAATCCCAAGGATCTGGCCCAGGCCGTCTCTGGCGCGCATGGCGAGAAAGTCGTGCTGACGCATATCAAGAACAATGCAGCTTCCGTTCGCTCAATACTGGGAGTCAACAGATCATGAGTATCGACCAACTTCCCGTCTGGCCGTTTCGCCCCAACTGGGCGGATCCGCTGACCGAGGGGATGGAGTATCTGACTTCGGTACTCTCGTCTCCAGCAGGAGCCGAGCAGCGACGCGCGCTGCGCTTCTTCCCGCGGCGTGATTTCGAGTATTCTATCTTTCTTGCACGCCAGGATCGGGCATGGGCCGAAAACTATCTGCGTAATACCGGGGCGTCAAAATATTGGATGCCTTTATGGGCCGACGCTGTCGAAGTTCCAGCAGGTTCCGTGGCAGGTCAAACGGTTATCCCCGTGGAGAATGCGGCTGATCGTGAATACACGGTCGGGGGCACCGTAACGCTGGTGGATACCAGTACATGTCGGATTTCGGATGCCCTTGAAGTGACCGCAATCGGCGCAAACTCGATTACAATGGCCAATCCTTCAAGCGCTAGCTTCGTGGCCAACGTGTTCGTAGCGCCTGCCATCAAGGCGTACCTCAATCCGACCGACCAGAATGGCATTCAGCTGACGCGTCTGAGTGACTCCGTCCTCACGACGAGCACGCGCCTCTACCACGCCGAACCAGGCGAAGTGCAGGACGTGGATGCGGTACCAAATGGTCCACTTATTCTGGACGGCCTTATTGTCAACGCATGGGCCTATTCGTCGGGGCGCGGCGATTATTTCCATGCGAATAGCGGCACATCTGAGGGGCAGTTCATTTTCATTCACGCCGCTCTCATGGCGTCCACGGTCCTGGCGACAGGTACGACGCAGGAACGTGCGGCGTCGCGCTGGTTCCGCAAGTTGGTCTATACGATGCTCGACGCCATGGGAGACGGAAGCCTGAATGGCCCCATGCTGCGTCAGCCGGTGCCAACCGATCCAGATACGATCTGTGAGCTGCATTGGCTGTTCGCTGCACGTGGCGATATCCCAGAACGAAATCTGCTTTATTCGTACGAAGCGACACCAGGCGATGATGGGAAGCTGCGTATTACGGAAAACGCCCGTGGTGCCAGCGTTTACGACGTGATGATGATCTACCCGTCAACATCGCAACTATTGTATGACGGCGTAAGCAGTCCGGCATACGACATTGCCAATCCCGGCAATCCTACCCAGACGACCCTGACTTCGGACGACTGGCAGGTAGAACAGTTCGATACGGCTATTACTATTCCGGCCAAAAACGATCATGGCGATCCGAACCCGTCGGGTAACTACAAGATCGTCTATGGCTATAATGGGGCGGCCATGATCCCATGCAAATGGGCCTATGAGGCATACCCTGACTGGACGTTGATTGCGCCGGGTTACGCTGCCTGCGCCCCGGACACCTTCCGCTGGTTTGACGCAGCGATGGCTGACGTCATCAATTTCGATACCCGCGCCGGGAACGCCGAAAAGTGGAGCAATCTAAGGGCCGCGATGCGTCGGACGTGCTGTAAGGGTCAGTCGATCGACGACCTGCGTGTAATCCTTGAGCCAATGCCAGGTTTTGACGCCATTCCGGTCAGCGGCGACCCCACTGGCATGTTCTGTTACAGCGACAATTCGAATGCACAGCCCCCGAGTGTGTCGGGAGCAAATCCCGGTTGGACTGGGTATTCGTTCTGGTCACGAGATGATGCAGGCAATCTTGTTGGCACTATTCCTACGTCCATCGATCGGCAGTTCGCGCAACTTCCCGAATTCGTCCAGATGTTCTTTGAGATTGCATCGGGTAATTTTACGGGCACGTTGCCGGACACTATCTCGCAAACGCAGATTGGGCGAGGATTCGACGATGAGTGGCGCGCCGCTGAATCCTATCAGGATCCCGATTGGTACATCTATCTCGAGGTTGCGAGCAACAGACCTCTAGCCAAGGGCGAACTCTGTCTCCTGTACCTCTCGGCAACGCAGCAGTATGACCAGGACCAGCGGTGGTTTGCAGATCTCTCAACGATCGATGGGTGGAGTCCGGTCACTGACGACAGTACAACTCTCAACAAGCTGAAAATTCCGCTTTCTGCGTTCCGGCTTCGCAAGGATGGAAGCGTCGGGTCAACGGACTGGGGTGCGACATTGGTCGCCGGCCAGACACTGCAGGCGTACGGCATTTCCGTCGAAACGGTCGCACCTATCACTGTGCGTATCGGAAAGCTCAGACCCCTGTCTGGCGTGTCACAGGCGTGGGTGGACGCCAATATGGATCAGGCCCTACTTGGCAGTAAGATGCCGTTCTTTCCCGGCTCCCTGCCATTTGCGATCAACGCCGACACGCGCAAGCAGATGTTTGTCGGTTGGAACGGGTCTCCTTTCCACGGGTACCAGCAGCCTGATCTGTGGCTTACCATGGAAACGGATGCTGAGGCGGTACATCCGGACCTCGATCCATCGCGTGACCTGGCTGTTCCGGCAGATGACGGCTCACTAACATTCCCGATCAACCCAACGGATTCCGCTGGTGCGACAAAGCCAAAGGCTGCAATGTTGTGCGAACAGCAGATCCAGTTTCTGGCCAAGGCGCAGGCCCATTGGCATGCCGATGGAGGACCCCTGGGGCCATTTGCGCACACTTTCGTCATGAATACACCGGCTCGCTCTTCCCTGGGGAACCCGACGCCGTACACCTGGGTCTATGTGAACGATGATCCGAATACCCGATGGGGCGGCTATCAGGCGCGTCCGGTGGAAAGTCTCGCCAAGCTGGTACTCGGAGCAAACGGGCAGACGGGATGGAAGGATGCACACGATCTCGCGCTGACCACGGTCATGAATTGGTATGACTGGTTTTACGCGAACTGGGCGGGTTCACCGCATCATATCTTTACTGACTTTATCGA
Organism: Novacetimonas maltaceti; assembly: GCF_002906255.1. Classification (GTDB taxonomy): domain Bacteria; phylum Pseudomonadota; class Alphaproteobacteria; order Acetobacterales; family Acetobacteraceae; genus Novacetimonas; species Novacetimonas maltaceti. The sequence continues at coordinate 8,546 of NZ_POTC01000058.1, forward strand.
CCCGAAGCAGGGGCCGGTACAGGCCAACTATGATGAACCCCATATGGCAGCCCTGCTACTGCGAGGTTGTCTATGGCTCAAGATGGCCGGACAGATGACCTACGCTGATACGCTGATGGTCAAGCTGTGGGATTATCTGGAATATATCTGGTCCTACAATCAGGGCACAGCTATGGCTGGTACCTGGTCCGATAATCCGTCAACTCAGGATTGGTACGGCTTCTGGCATGGCGAGATCATCATCACGATGTCCCTCCTGCTTCAGAGTCCCACCCAGGTGCCGTCGGGCATTGATCTGACCCTGGTACGACAGCGTCTCATGGATACCTACCAGTGGCTTACGGACGTAGGCGTCAAGAGCTCCCTGAGCGCTGAGCTGCCCGGCCAGACCAATTGGAATGGCTACGGCGTAATAACGGTCGAGCCGAACGAAACACAGGATATGAAACGTGTCCTGACACGCCTCATGTCCGAACTCGACAACGATATGGCGCCCCCCCTGTTCTCGGATACAGCAAATCGGGCTTTCGAACAGCAGCAGATGAGCTTCAGCTTCGAGGGCCGAGCAGATCTCGCATCGTTTGTCGCGTTCTTTGAGGCATGTCGCGGCCAACAGGTGCCTTTCTGGATGCCCACGTTCATGGAGGACTTCGTTCTCAAGAACGATATCGCCGCCGGCGACACCCAACTCACTGTTCAGGACGTTGGCTACACCGATTACACGTTTTCCGACGGGACGCACCTAAACGTCGTGCTTCAGTACGTCGATGGCACCATGGATTTCTGCGAGATCATAGACGCGGTCAAAGGCGGCGATGGTACCGAAGTTCTCATACTTCAGGAGCCTATCGAAGAAGCTCGTCCGGTCCAGTCGGTCGCGCGCATCAGTTATCTCAACCTCATGCGCTTTGCCCAGGATCGGATTGAACTCAATTACATGACGACCAAGGAAGGCGTCACAACCCTGAGCGTTCTGGTCGAGTCCGCACCCGAACTGCGCCAGGAAGTTGCCGCATTCTTCAGCTGAATGGACCCGGAAAATGTCTTTTGACTTTCTTGAACGTTCTAACCACAAGTCCCAGATCGTTTCGCTGTACGAGTTTTCCGTCGGTGTGCAGCAGTCTGATGGGTCGCTCCTGTTCGGACAACAGGCATGGCGTTATACCTCCCAGGACAGTGACGTCACGCTCGACAATGTCGTCTACTCATCGGCACCTGTTGACGACAATGGCGCGTCGATAACCAGCGAATCCCAAACGGACCAGTTTTCAATAACGCTCCCATCGTCAACCGAACTGGCGCAGATCTTTCGCGCGGATCCACCTTCGGCGATGATGCGGGTAACCGTTCGACGGCGCAACGTTGGCGATCCGGACGCTCCAATCTACTGGGTTGGCGTGGTGTCCTCTGCCGATCATTCAGACGATCTGACCACGACACTGGCGTGCACCGATCTGACGGCAACCCTTTCACGTAACGCAAACCGCTGTTACTGGTCCAGATCATGTACCCGGGCGCTCTATGACAATCTCTGTAAGGTTGACAAGACCCAGTACAAAGTCGACGTCGCGATAGACGCGATTGACGGAACGACCATTACCAGCGCAGCTATCGGGACTTACGAAGCGGGTTATTTTGCGGGCGGTTTTATCGAATGGGAGCGCTGGCCGGGTGTGTACGACCGTCGCGGGATCGAAGAGCATAACGGCACGTCCCTCTCCCTTATCGGATCTACCGATCAGCTTCAGGTCGGAATGACCATCCAGGCCTACCCCGGTTGTGACCGCACCACTGGTACCACCGGATGTGGCCGGTTCAATAATATGTCGAATTACGGCGGCTATCCGTTCATGCCCGGAAAGTCTCCGTTTGATGGAAATCCCGTTTTTTACTGAGGACACATCATGTTTGGTCTTATATTCTCGATTGTGTCTCTGGTCGTCAGTACGGTCTTGCAGATTGTACTTGCACCCAAGCCGATCAACGCGGCACCCGCCACAATGAAAGATTTTGACTACCCGCAGATCGAAGAAGGCACGGCTCAGCCAATCCTGTTTGGCGACATGTGGTCAACCGGCTGGTTCGTGACCTGGTATGGCAACATGCGCACGTCTGCGATCAAGTCTTCCGGGGGAGGCAAGAAATGAGCGAGCCCTGCATTTCGCTTGCAGATATCCGTTCCGAAAAGCTCTGCATGGCAGGCGCACGGGAATGGTTTCGGACACATGGGCTGTCCTGGAACGATGCCGTTCAGGGCAGGATCACTTTGGCGCAAATCACAGCGACCCATGACCCGCTCGGCGAGAGGGTTGTGACGGCAGCAAAGAAAAGGCTGGGGCTACAATAAAATGGGCGGTCATTCAGGAAAAAATAGCCAGATCATCGGCTATAAATACTACATGTCGATGCTCATGGGGATCTGCCAGGGGCCGATCGACGCGCTGACCAATATCACGGTTGGGGATCAGGACGCATGGGACGGTTCCATGACGGATGAATCCTCGATTTACATCAACAAAGGGAATCTTTTCGGCGGACAGAAAGGTGAAGGCGGAGTTGTTGGGACACTTCGCTCACTTTTCGGGAGTGCCAGCCAGACCGTGCCTTCCAACATCAAGAATACCATTGGCAGTGATGCCGGGGTATCGGACATGCGGGGGATTGCCTCTGTGTGGTTTGATGGCCAGGTCTGCGCCATGAACCCATACCCGAAGCAATGGAAGTTCCGCGTAAACCGCCGCATGTCGGGATGGGATGGCCCGGTATGGCAGCCTTCACTGTGTGAAATCGATCTGACCAGTACCGTCAGTGTGGAATCGGTCGATAATGGGGGCACGTCTACCTACAAGACCGTAACAGGCACCATACGGGCGATGAACCCGGCACACATCCTGTACCAGCTTCTCACGGACACGGTATTCGGACGGGGCTATCCTCGCACCTGGATAGACGACGTCGGTTTTCTGGCCGCAGCGACACAGCTCAAGGCAGAACAGTTCGGGTTGTGTACCAGCTGGGATACCAAGAACCAGGAACTGGCGGATTTTATCCAGCAGATCGTCAATACGATTGGTGCTTCGCTGCATATCGACCGGACTTCCGGTCTGATTACGCTCATGCTGATCAGAGGCGATTATGATCCCGATATGCTGCCGGTCTTTGATCGAAGCAGCGGCCTGCTTGACATCTCCGAAGACCAGACTGGAGCCAGCGGGGCGGAAGTAAACGAGCAGATCGTCTCTTACTATGACCCGATTGGCAATCAGACGCGACAGGTGCGTGCACAAAACCTCGCCTCGATGGAGTCCCTCGGGTACAAGAACTCAACCAGTACCGAATACCAGGCCATTCCCACCGCTGAACTCGCCGGACGCGTTGCCGCACGTGACCTGAAAACGCAGGGCACCAATCTACGTCGGTACACAATCAAGCTCGATCGCCGGGCGTGGAAAGTCTCTCCAGGCAGTGTGTTCAAGATCCATGTGCCTGAACGTGGTATTGACAATCTGATCTTGCGGGCGGGTGATATTCGTGACAGCAGTCTGACGGATGGCACAATCCAGGTAGCCGCTACGATTGATGTCTTTGGACTCCCGTCACAAGCATACACAAACGCCGTAACCTCGACGTGGTCCCCTCCTCCGTCCGGTCCAGTGGCGGCTACCAACTACATGGCCCAGGAGGCGAGCTACCGCGCACTTATCCTTGCCTTCGGTTCCAGCGAAATACAGTCCGTTGACCGACAGGCCGGCACGATCGAAGTGTTTGCCGCGAAACCGGTCAGCACTGGGCTGTCTTTCAGTATGGACGTCTCCACTGACGGGCAGACATGGAGCGATGATGACGATGTCGCACCATTCACCGATTTCGGTGTGACGGCAGCGGCAATGACCCGTTGGACTACGCAGGTTGTTATCGAGCAACTGACGGGAGAAGACAGTATAGCAGTCGGCCAGGCAGTGCAGATCGATGATGAAATCATGCGCATCGATGCGTGGGATGAATCCACCGGAGATTTGACCGTTGCGCGAGGATGCGTGGATACTATTCCCCAGCCCCACGATGCTGGCGCCCGTGCCATTTTTGTTGATACCGGCTCTCTGGTCGAAGAAACCGAGTATGGTCAGGGCGAGAACGTCACGGCTCGCATTATCACCAATATGCTCAATGGGTCACTTGACACGGATCTCGCGCCAACGGTGACGGTTGGATGCTGGGGCAGGCAGGGACGACCATGGCCACCGGCCAATGTCCAGGTTAATGATGAAGCATTCGACGGCAATCCGGTTATCTCTGGAGATCTTACCCTCATCTGGGCAGGACGAAACCGTCTTACCACCCAGGACGTCCTGATTTCGTTCAGTGAACAGTCGCAGGCAGTCGAAGCGAACTGTCAATTCCGGCTGGTCATTACGTCCGGCGGAAATACGATCGACAGCATCGATATTCCCGGCGACACGTTTGAATGGACGTGGACTGTAGCTGGTCAAACGGCTGCCTTCGCCAGTGACCCCATTGGATCGGATGAACAGCGGAGCGTTACATTCACCCTGTCGTCGTTCTTTTACGATCCATCGACAAAGGTGTTTATCGACTCCTATCAGTCATATGTCTTCGATGTGCTGCTGACCGCGCCACCGCCGTTACAGGTCACGGCCGAAGTCCTTTCGACACCGACCGTTTTTGGCGGAGCAATCGTCAGTTCAAAAAGTATTCAGGCCATCACGGTTGAAGGTCTCTCCGCACCCGCCAAGTTCGGTGCCGCGACCGTCACCGTAAAGCCCGAAGGGGTAGAAGGCACCACGCTCGTCCTACCGATGGCGTGGCAGCCTGCGACCATTACCAAACATATCTATGATTGAGGCAAAACATGGCCAGTGGATTTTATACCAATTTCAAGGCACTTCTGGGGAGCGCCCAATGCAACCTGACGGATACCACCTTCAAGGTCGCTGCTTTCTCCGGTAGCTTTGTATTCGATCCGTCAAATGTCTACCTTTCCGAGATCAACGCAAACCAACTCGGTTCAGGCATTCCTTTGCAGGACCCCGCGATCGTTGATGGATTCCTTACAGGGACGACAAACGACTTTTATGACGTGCCGAACGGAGATGTCATCTCGGTCCTTGTCTACTACCGGGAGACAGGTGACCCGAAAACGTCGCCCCTGATTGGTTACGATGACGGTGCTGCCGGACTCCCGTACACCTCGGACGGTACGAATATCAAATGCGGTTGGCCGAATAACCAGGTCCTCGCGCTCTAGTCAGTCTTTTTTTACCTGAACCCACATATTCCATAACTTCGAACACAAGAGAAAACCAATGGCAAATTCCCTGTATTCCGTGTTTCTGCAGCAGGCCCTGACCAAAAACATTGATGTCACGGACGGTTCGATCCGACTGGCTTTGCTGGATAATTCCTATTCGTTCAACGCAGGCGACGCTGACACAACGAGTGCACTTAAGGCGCTCGTTGGCGCCGCGGTAGCGCCTTCCGCTGCTGTTACCGTGGCTGGGGGCAGTGTCACCATACCCGCAGCTACATTCGCGGCGATCGCAAGTGGCACAACCGTCCAGGCCGTGCTCGTTTATTCGGGAACGACACCCATTGCATATATCGACACCGCAACGGGCATTCCGGCCAGCACTGATGGAAGCACGATCACGGTATCGTGGACGGCAGCGGCAATTACGCTTGGCCTGACGGCAAGCTGATACGCCCCAAAAGTCCGGATAAAGACAATCCGGTGACTTTCCATAAAAAGAGGCAGGAAGCCGGTCGCAACCGGCTTCCTGCCGATACTCCAGTCTCCGCTCGAGGAGATTTAAACTGTTAGTAGCGGGGGTCTTGTGGGACGCGCGATACATTCCATGCTGTGCGGGACCAATTATCCGGATCTGGAGGTCGGGCGCGTACTGTGGTGTTTGAGCGTGCTGGCCATGATCATTTTTCAAGGCGCGGCGCTCTGCACAAAAGGACAATCCTTTGATCCGGTAGCGTTCGGTACAGGCGTCGCTGCGCTTCTGGCAGCTGGCGGGTTCGGAGTAGCGCTTAAAGACCGCTCGACTTTCAGGATGTCGGCTGAGGATGAGACAAAATGACTGGCATGGCGACACCCGATGCGTTCGTCGAACATATCAGTAAATCAGGACTTTTTGATAATCGCCCCACTGCTTCACAGCTACAAGGTAGTCTGTTCCTGATTACATATATGGGAAAGGCGGCATGGCCGCTAGGATGGTCCGCGTATGGCCTGGCCACCGCCTACCATGAGACCGATGCGACCATGAGGCCCATAACCGAATTAGGTGGTTATGACTACTTCATGAAGCGGTATGACATAAGTGGTACGAACCCCAGTCTCGCCAGAGAATTAGGAAATAGCAAAGTCGGTGATGGCGCGCTGTTTTGCGGCCGGGGTTATGCACAGTGTACTGGCCGTGCCAATTATGCCATGGCTGACCGTGTGTTGGGCACGGACGGCGAACTGATAGCCGATCCAGATCGGATGCTGGATCCCGATATAGCTGCACGCCTCCTTATTATCGCTATGGAAAACGGTGATTTTACAGGCCGAAAATGTGCCGATTATCTCGGTCCAAAGACATCAGAAGTTCTTGTTTCGCGCCTCCAGTTCCTGAACGCGCGAAGGATCATAAATGGTTTGGACTGTGCCGAGGTGATAGCCGGACAGGCGCTTCTGTTCCAATCCGTCCTGCAACTCTGCAAGTGGCATTGATACCTTTGATCTGGATATGACGATGAGCTTATTTGATGATGTGACTGACTGGAAAGTAAGGCTATTTGCTGTCCTTTCGGCTTGCCTTCTGGTGATAATGACTGGTGGAATGATCGCAACGCGGTTTGAGCGTAGCGACCTTCTCCGCCAGGTGAAGGGCTTACGCACCCAGATATACAATCCGGACGACGGATACGTCGCTCGATTGACCCAACTTCAGTCCAATCTCCTGGCTTGCCGCGACGGCATGATACGACAGAGCGAATCTATTCAGGCGATGTCAGATCAGGACGAGGAGCGGATCAAAGCGATACGGGCACAATATGATAGTGAACGGGCCAGTTGGGAGACTGCAGTCAGACAGACCGTCCCATTTCTTGATCCAACCATATCAGGACATAAGTGGCAGGATCAGGTTCTTACTGAGGTGGTCCCGTCCGTTCGGACAGTTTTGCGGGCTTGATAAGCTATACCCGGTTGTTGTTATGCCGCCCTTCTGACGGCGTTGCTGTTGGCCATCTGGTCCGGGGTTAACCCCGGACCAGATGGC
>NZ_POTC01000059.1 GCF_002906255.1 Novacetimonas maltaceti
AGCCACGACTTCAGATCAGGCGGCAGAAGATACGGCTGAGACCGGTCAAACGGGATGAAGCTGCTCATCTCACCACCTTACAACTTCACCTCTTCACAGGGTACCCCAACCCGACAGGCTGCTAAAGAAGTTTTTGGTGAAGCTTTTTTCAAAAAGCTTCAAAGAACGCCGCCTTTTTGAAAAAAGGCGGCACCCAAAAACCTTTATTCATAAGGTTCGGATGGCCCGTTGGTTGCCTATGCGGCAAGTGGCGGGCCGCTCTTGCGGTCAAGCTGGCGCTTGATATCCTGCACGAAGCGCGAATGGCGGACGCAGAACAGGAAGAAGTTCTGGATGAAGCGCGCAACGCCCCGGCAGGGACGCTGCACCTGGATCAGCAGGATATAGCGGTCCTCGTCCGTGTCGTTCCAGACCTCGTGGTTGTACATGTCGTCGAACATGATCGACTTCCCGTCCTCCCACGACAGGACATGCAGCCCGTCCGGCCCCTCGATGTTGATATGGCACTTCTCCCGGTCCTTCGGGATGCGCAGCGCAAGGTGATAGGTCAGCATCCCCTTGGTCATGCCGTAATGGCGCGGGATGTGGCAGCCGGCCTCCAGCACGGAAAAGCATGCGGTCACAAGGTTGGGGATACGGTCCAGAAGCGAAGCGGTGAACGGTGCGCGGGCGCAGTTTTCCTGACGGCGGTAGCCATAGCCTTCGAGGAAGAACGACTTCCACCGCCGGTCGGCGGCGATGCGGCCATGGTCGGGCGAGATCTCCCCGAGCGAGGGGATGTCCTCCGCCCGGATGCGTACCGCCTCGTCGCGGATATGCTGCCAGTTGCGCTCAAGCACGTCGATCCACGGGAAGTAGTCCTTTTCAAAGAGTGCCTGGTCCGGCAGGACAGAGTGCCGCATGATGATCCGGTCGATCTTTGGCCGGAGGTCCTTTCCGATCTGGAACAGGGTTTTTCCGACAAAGGGGACCTTCCATTCACTCTGGCTCATGCTTGCGCCTTTCCTTGTTCTTTCCTGTTGGGCCTGCCGGATGTCTTGGAAAAAGTGGCCGCTAGATACGACATGCGACGATGATGCACAATATTTCGTGTGGAAATATTGGGCGACAACGTCGTCAGATCAATATCGTTGTAGTTCGCGCATATCAGGATTGAGTGATGTGCATCATCTCAATCCACACCCCCCGGTGCGCGGGCCGGTGTGCGGGCTGGTGCGGCGTGGCGGCCCGCGGGTGGCGTTTCAGGCGGGCACGGGGCCTGAAAGCTGCGGCAGGCTGTGGCCCAGCGGGATGCTCTGTTCGGAGGGGCGCCATTCGCCGGTATTGTCGTCACGCCCTTGCAGGACGAAGCGGGGATCGGGGGCGGACATCTGTGCGATCGCCTGCGCCGACAGCGTCCCGATCGGGCCGGGCAGCAGCCGGTTGACGATCAGGCCCAGTTTCGTGTCGGCAAACCCGCCGAGCATGGCGAAGTCCCCGCTGCTGTCACCACAGACCAGCAGCGGCCCATGCCCGTGGCGGCGCAGCTGCGTGTTGCGGATGGCGCGGACCTTTCCCTCGCGATAGGTCACGGGCCAGTGCGGCGCGGCATTCAGGCCCAGCCGTCCGCCGGGCCACTGCATGCGCACGCCCAGCACATTGGCGCGTGGCAGGCCATAGCCATAATCGGGGTCGGTCGCGAATACCGCCACCACCTCCTCCAGCGAGGCGGAGCAGACATACACCTCGATCCCCGCCGCACGCAGCGCGGATTGCAGGTCCGCGATTTCCGGCGTCAGGCGCAGGCCGGTCAGGACGGGGCGCGCGACAATCCCCGCGCGGCCGGGCCGTGTCGCGGGCGTGGCCCATGTCTCGCGCCCGATCCCCTGGCCGAGGTGCCATGTATTGGATGCGCGCGCCAGCGCCGCCAGGCCCGCCGCGTCATGTCCCGCCAGCAGCCGGATGATCCACCGGCACGACACGTCCCCGTCGCATGTCGCCGTGATGGCGTCATAGGCGAAGACCAGCTTTGAACGCAGGCTGAGCAGCGCCGGGTCATCCGCCGCCGGCGCACCGGGCCGCGCGGCCAGCAGGGCGTAATCCGCGCACAGGTCGGCATGCAGGTCGGCAAAGCGCACGCGGTGTCCCTCCACGGTGCGGAATTCGCCACCGAACGTACGCGCGGGCACGTCAAGCGCCGTCGCGCGGGCGAAATCATGCGGCGACAGTGCAAACAGGAAATGGCTGGCGGTATAATGCAGCAGCGTTTCCTCGCAATCGCCGGCGATGCAGGTATTGTCCCAGTCGAACACGGCATAGGGACGGCGCGCGGGGTCGGGGTCCGTGCTGGCGTGGGTGGCAATCAGCCCCTCGATCACCCGGCGGGTGCGCGGCGCCCATTTCAGCGGGGCGAGCACCGGTGTGCCCGCGCGTGCGGAGGATGGCAGCGCGGGGGCCATGCACGCCGCAAGGCCGGATGCAAGCGCCGTGCGCCGGGTAAGGAGGGCCGTCATGCCTGTGCCTGTCCCATCTGCGGGTCTGTGCGGCTGGGCCTGCCATTTTCCATGTGTCCCGCCAGGGTGACGGTGTCATGGCCGTGATGGGGCAGGTGGAGGGTCAGGTCATACCAGTGGTCGGCGGCGGCGACGGGCCACGGGGTTTCGCTGTCCCCGCCGGGCGGCACGGTGATGTCGCGCGTGGTCCGGGCATAGGCATCGGTGACGCGCACCCTGCGCGGCGCATGGCCGGGATTGTGCAGCGCCAGCACCACCGCGTCATGGTCCGGGTCGTACCGCAACGCGACCCCCGGCAGGCCGTGCCCGACAAAGCGGCGGAAGAACCCGTTAGGCCCGTGTACCGTGACGTCCAGCGCCCTGTCCGGGGCATCGGGGGCATGGGTCGGCACGTCCATTTCCTCCCCCGCCGCCAGCGTGTAATGCCGCGCGACGCCGCCTGTGCGGATGCGCAGCACCGCCCCCTGCGTCCCCGTGTTCGCCAGGTGCAGCGCGCCCGTTGGCAACAGGTCGGCATGCAGCGCATAGGGCAGGGCGCGGGCCGGGCGCTGTCCGCGCTCCTGCTGCGGCAGGCTCTGTTGCGTGGGGACGACCGGCAGGGGCAGCGTGCAGGACTGCCGCGTCTGGGCAAGGTAGGTGTCGGTGCGCGGCAGGTCGGCCTCCCACCGGTGGTCGGCCTGCGCAAAGTCGAAGATGGAGGTCATGTCCCCGCATACCGTGCGCCGCCATGGGGTGATGTACGGGGCCTTCACGCCAAACCGGGCCTCAAGGAAGCGCAGGACGGAGGTATGGTCGAATACCTGCGAATTGACCCATCCCCCCTTGGTCCATGGGGAGACGACGATCGCGGGCACGCGCGGGCCAAGCCCCACGGGGATGCCGTTGTAGGATTCGCCTTCCACCGGCACGCGCCCGCCGCCCTGTGTCGCGTCCAGTGCGGGCAGCGGCGGGGGCACATGGTCGAAGAAGCCGTCATTTTCATCGTAATTGAGGATGAAGACCGTCTTTGCCCACACGTCGGGATGGCGCACGAACATGTCCATCAGTTGCGAGATCAGGTGTTCGCCATATCCCGGCGGCGCGTTGGGATGTTCCGACAGCGCGGCCGCCGGCACGATCCATGACACCTGTGGCAGGGTGCCGTGCGCCACGTCATGCTCGAACGCGGATATCAGGTAGCGTCCCTCGGAATCATGCATGTTCTGCGCGTTTGACCCCGGCACGATCGCGCGCGCGCGGCGATAGGCCCAGGATTTCGTATCGAGGTTGCGGAACTGCGCGAAGGATGCCAGCGGGTTGTCGCCGAAATTGTCGTATTCCTGGTACACCCGCCACGACACCCCCGCCGCCTGCAGCTTCTCGGGGTAGGTGGCCCAGCGGAACGGCTCGAAATCCGCATGGTCGTGCGCCATGTCGGCAGACCAGTTGCCATCGTCGCAGTTGTCGATGACCTGCCGGCCCGCGTTCCCGGCGGCAAGGCCGCTGGTGCCCGAAAACAGGAACAGGCGGTTGGGGTTGGTCGGCCCGAAGATGGAGGCGTGATACGCGTCGCAGATGGTGAAGGCATCGGCCAGCGCGTAATAGTACGGGATCTGCGCGCGGGTGAAGTGGCCCATGGTCATGGGCGTCTTGTGCGCAACCCACGTGTTCCAGTCGTTCCATTCCGCCTGCGTGCCCTTCCAGCTATGGTCGAGGCTGGCGATGCAGGCCGATGACGTATGCACCGTATCCAGCAGGAACGGCATGACGCGCCCGCCCTTGCCATCCGGCTGTGAAAAGACGCTGTGCCCGTCGGGCAGGGTTTCCGCGCGCGGGTCGCCATAGCCGCGAACCCCCTGCAGGCACCCGAAATAATGATCGAACGAGCGGTTTTCCTGCATCAGGATGACCACATGTTCGACATCGCGGATCGTGCCTGTCACCCGGTTGGGCGCGATGGCCAGCGCCCGGCGCAGGTTTTCGGGAAGCATCGTCCCTGCGGCCACCGCCGCGCCAAGTTTCAGGAAGGTGCGGCGTCCGGTGGTGTTCGACATTGCATGCTCATCCGTCGTGGAAGGGACTTGAAATGACCGGTTGTAAATAAAAGGGGGTCCGGGGTGCCGCCTTCCCTTTCGCAGGGGGCGGCACCTGTGGGGGCCTTTTGGGAAAACGCTTCGCCAGAAACTTTTGACGATTTTGTCCGCCCTGGCAACATGTCCTCAGAAATGCTTGCGCAGGGTGAAGAAGACCATGCGCGGCGCACCGGCCTGCAGCGTCTGGAACGTGCCCTTGGGGTCGGAAACCTCGAACCCGTTGCTGCCGACGGTCGCGACGTAGCGCTTGTCGAACAGGTTGGTCACGTTGATCTGCGCATCCACCCCGCGCAGCGCCCAGTTGCGGCTGTGGAAACGGTAGCCGAGGTTGAGGTTGAAGATGTCGTTGGGCTTCACCCACTGGTCATTGGTATAGGTGTAGGTGCGGCGGCCCTGGTACTGCATCTGGAAATTGCCCCAGATCGTGCCGTCATCGTAGCTGACCTGCACGTTGGCAAGGTTGCGCGGCATGGCGACCACGCTCTTGCCCTTGGTGCTGTATGTCACGCCACCCGAGGTCAGGTTGTCGTCATAGACGGAGTCATTGTACGAATACGACGCATACAGCGACCAGTTGTCGGCAAAGCGGTAGTTGAACGCCGTGTCGATGCCGCGGGCCGTCACCCCGCCCACATTGGTCAGGACCGAGGGATTGCCCTGGATGCCCACGCCCTGCGTGATCGACAGCAGGCGGTCCTCGAACTCCACGTAATATCCGGTGATGGAGGCCTGGATGCGCTTGTTGTGGAAGCGGTAGCCGATTTCCTCGCTGTAGGACATTTCCGGGTGGATCTTGTTCTTGATCGCGGCATAGCCCGCGACCGTCGTCGCGAACGGACTGGTCGCCCCGGTGGCGGAGTTGTCGAACGCCGCCATATTGCGCGAGAAGTCGGCAAAGACCTCATGATTGCGGTTGAAGCGGTAGTTCGCCCCGATCTGCGGCAGGAACCCGTTGGCCGAGGTGATCGACCCGGACGCATATGCGTTGGTCGTGGGCGTGCCCATGTAATTGCCCGGCAGCGACTGGCCGATATTGTCCACCACCAGCGACTTGAACCCGTAATTGAGCTTCAGCTTCGGGGTGATCTGCCAGGTGTCCTGGATATGGAACTGGTAGGTCTTGGTATTGTAATTGCCCTGCCACTGCGTATCGAAGGCGTCGTTGCGGAACCAGTGGACGGAACTGCCGGTATATTTTGCCGCGCTGAGGGGATAGAAGCGCCGCGCCTGTTCGAAATTGTTGTTTTCGAACCAGAACCCGCCCTCGATCGTGTGGTGGCCGATATTGTACGACAGGCTCGACAGCACGCCTTCGCGGTGGATGTCATATTCCGTCGTGCGCGTCGACAGCGCGCCCCCGCCAAGTGCCTCCGGCGTCGGGGTATAGGGGGTGACCCACACGCCTTCGCCCGTGTTGGTGTGGCCATAGACGGTGACAAACCCCTTCAGCCGGTCGGTGATGTTGAAGTCGATCTTGCCATAGCCAAGGATGTCCTGACGCAGGCCTGCGGAGTTGTAATAGGACTGGTCCTGGTTCGCGATCCCGGCGGGCATGGCCGTGCCGTTCTGGTACGCGCGGCCGATCTGCTGTGCCAGCGGGTAGTTGCCGGTGATGTTGTCGACATTGTACCCCTTGGTCGCGATCATCTGCTGCGAGAGGTCCTGGTAGTCGTTTTCGGCGCGCTGGCTGTAATCGCCAAACAGCGTCAGTTTGACATGCTTGCCCAGCGGCTGGATATACTTGGCGTTGGCCTGCTGCTGCTGCTGGATGCCGTCGCCCTTCCACTTGTTCGCGTCCTGGTAGTCATAGGACACATAAAGCCGGCCGCCCCCCTTCATCGTGCCGGTATTGACGCGCGCAAAGGTGCGCCATGTCCCGTATGACCCCACCGTGCCCGCGACATCGGCGCCGAATTTCGCGGTCGGGTCGATGGAGGTGAACTCCAGCGCGCCGCCAAGGTCGTTCGAGGCCGCGACGCCAACTGCGCCCGCGCCCTGCGCCAGCGTGGCGGCGCCGTTGTTTTCCGTCTGCAGCGCGCGCCCGATCGACAGCCCGTTATCGTTGCCATAGGCAAGGTTGCCCAGCGGGATGCCATCCATGGTGAAGCCAAGGCGGCTCTGGTCAAAGCCACGGATGATGATCTGCTGTGACCATTCATATGACCCCAGCGGGTCGGAGGAGGTGAACATCACGCCGGGCAGTTTCGACAGCGCCTTGAGCGGGCTGGTCCCCGGCGTGGTCTGCTGCAGCGCCGTGTGCGACAGCGTCTGCGTTTCGCGCGCGGCGCCCGCGCCCAGCACGATGATCGATTCCGCCTGCGTGGCGCGCACGGATGCGGCGGTGTCTGCCTTTGCGGTCCTGGTCGTGGTGGTCTTCCCCTGCGCCGGGGTGGCCGGGGTGGCCGGGGTGGCCGGGGTGGTCCTGTGCACCGTGTCTGCGGCCCTGGCAGTATGCATCAGCACGGCGCTCATGCAGGTCGTCAGCAAAAGCAGTCTGGTCGTTTTCATGCAGCGTGATCCCTCAGGCCGGGTGCCCCGGTTGTTCCGGGTGGGTGATTACGCGGCGAACCTATGTTTTGGGTTCCAGACTGTCTTGTTATAGTTTGGTGACGGTGAAGTTACAGTATTATGACAACATGTATTTGCCGTAATGAAGTTTGTATGGAATGTTAATTTGTAAAAAATGATATGAAATCATGTGGGAAAACAGGCATACATGCAGAAACGTTCGGGTTATTGTTTGATGAAACAAACAAAATAATCCCGAAATATCCGTTTGGATATCTGGGAACGGATGTGGGGCATGAGATTTATATTGTATGTCCTGCATCCCGCATGGGGGCATGATGTGCCCGGATGCAGGGCGCGCAGGCGTGCGCATGACCGCGCGGCAACGGCAGCAGCGATGGGCGGATTCTGTAAAATGACATTATGCCCAGAAGGGAAATGAAAATTCCGTTATCCCCGCGCCCTGCCGCGCGCGCAGGGGCAGGGCATGGATGACGTGCCCTGTGGGGCGGGGTGTTGCTTTTGCGACACAGGGGGCAAAAAATAGCCGGCAGGACGCCGTCGCGTTTTCAGGGCGCGCATGATGACAAAGGTTTCTGGTGAGGCTTTTTCCCAAAACGCTTCGAAAGACGCCACCTGCATGGCGGCCGGGGCGACATCCGGAAACATTTATTATGTTCAGGCGGTATCTTCAAAAATGTCCGCCATGACACGGCATCGGGCGGGTGGGATCAGAAATTGACGTTGGTGTGGATGCCAAAGATGGTCTCGTTACCCACGCGCTTCAGGCCGCTGGCGTAACGCGGGTCGGGCGTGCCACCCTGCGGGTGCCAGACATACTGGAAATCGGGCTGCAGTACCAGCCATGGCGTGACCTGCGCCTGGTATGTGACCTCAAGGTGGTTTTCATTGCCCGGCACCATGGACCCGGCATCGCGGTTATACTGCCGCCACCCCGAACTTGACCGGCCAATGCCCCAGCCCACGCCCACGGTGTCGTTGTCGCGTCCCTTGAACGGGGCCTTGAGGTTGATGCCCGCATCCGCGGCAAAGCTGATGAGGTTGCGGTCCCCGCTGTTGCCGGTGGCGCGCACGAAGATCCCCACCGACTGCGGCGAGGTCAGCGATGGCCGCCACAGCATCTGGTCGATGATGCCATAGACCATCCAGTTCCCCCGGTCCCAGCGCGGATAGCCGCCCTGCGCGCCAAGCGACCCGCCCTGCCGGTTATAGCGGTAGTCGGGGAATTTCGCCGTGTCATAGAAACCGCCCAGCTTGTAGATGCCCGGCAGGCCGGGGTTTTTCGTCGCCTTCGACATGTCATCGGGCTGCGGGTTGAGCGCATATTGCAGTTCGGTGATCAGCAGCGCGCCGGTGCCCATGTTGAAGCGCGTGCCACTGCCGTCATTGGTGACCTGGTTGGTCGGGTCGGCCGCGTTGCCGCCATCCTGGATGCCGAAGGAGTTGTAGCGGTTGCCCGGCGGGTTGTCGTCGGCGGCGGCGAACATGAAGGTGAACGTCTCGGTCGGGCGATAGCGGATGCGCACGGCGGGCGAGGACAGCGGCCATGACGGCCCGCCACCATACAGGTTGACCGAAGGCGCCATCGGCCAGCCGAAATTGGAGTTCAGGTAAAGCAAGCCGTAATCACTGATGAGGAATTCGGTATCGAGGTCCTGCTGTCCGATTTTTACATCGAGCTTCCCGTTCAGGAAGGACTGCTGGTACCACAGTTCGAACAGGCGGGTGGAGCGGTCGGCCTCGAACCCGCTGACGGGGTTGTAGTTGTACAGGTGATCCTGCGAAATGGAGCGCCCGCGCGTCTGCAATGCGCTGACATTGAACAGGCCGCCCTTCAGGCCGAACAGTTTTTCAAGGTCCACCGTCAGCGTGGGCGCCGTTACCGCGTCATAGGCGGGGCCGGTGCCCGACCCGCTGCCAACGTCATTCGCACTGGGCGCGCCGCCGGTGGTGTTGCCCCACAATTCCTCCACATCCTGAAGGTTGAAGGTCACGCCATGCTTGTACAGCCATGGCCGTAATCCCCCCATGTCACCCAGCAGGTTGCCGCTGGTATCAAGCCTGTCGCCGTCGCTTGGCGGTGGCGGGGCCTGTGACTGTTCCACCGTTGCGATGTCGGTCTCATTGACGGCCGGGCCGGAATTTCCCAGTTCCCTGCGTTCCTTCTGGATTTCTGTCGGCGGTATGTCCTGCGCATGCGCGGTGTTGCCGGGGGCTGAAAATGACAGGCCAATGATTGTACCGGTCAGGAAAACCGTTGCCAGGCGCCGGTGCGTGTGCGCGATGCGCGGGTGCAGGAGATCGCAGTCCGCATGGCAATGGGCGGGGTGTTGCGGCGGGATGGGCCGGGACATCGTATGCACGTCCTGATTCTCCGGGTAATTCCAGGGGGGCTGTAATTGATAGTGATTCGCATTTACATCTCATTTCCGGATGTGGCAAGTGCCCGCAGGCCATTTGCGTGAAATTCGTGCTTTCGTGAAATATTCCCGGCGGGTGCATGAAGACCCGTCGGAATCGCTGGCTGGCCCGGATGTTCCCGCCCTATCGCAAGAAGACCTTGGGCACGCCCTCGCTGTTCAGGCACGACATTATGATGACACCCGTCCACAGCACCAGCGACACGCCCGCGCCGATGCGCGCGCGCACCAGGCTTATGGGCTGGCCCCGGATGGCGGGGATATACAGCGCGCCATGGCACACGCCCGCGTTGACCAGCGCCAGCGTCATCAGCAGCAGCTTGGGCGACAGGTATCCCCTGCTGCCGATATGCACCGGGTCATAAAAGAACAGCAGCACCCCGGAAACCATCGTCACCGCGAACAGCCAGTGCGCCCACCAGAATGCAAGGCGCGCGACAACGGCGCGTTCGGCCTGGTAATCGCGGCGCATCAGGGACAGGTCAAACAGGACATCCATGCCGAAAAAGACAGACATGGCGATGATATGCACCATGCGCACCAGGTAATGCACAGGCTGCATCCAGAAATGGAACATGCGGCTGTCCATCGCGACCAGCAGGTCGTAGGGCAGCCGCATGAACGCCAGGGGATGGGAAATCATTGGAACCTCACTTGCCTTGCGCGTCTGTAGCACATCATATTGACAGTGAGAATAAGTCGCATAATATCGCGCCAACAGCGGAGCCACAGACATATGCGCCATGCCATCATCCTGCGGTGCGCCGGGCTTGCGGGCCTTTTGCTGGCCATGCCGGCCATGGCGCAGGACCCCATCCACCTGACGGTCAAGGACCATCATTTCACTCCCGATCACGTCAATGTGCCTGCAGGGCAGCGTTTCCTGATTTCGCTGACCAACCAGGACGACACGACGGACGAGTTCGAAAGCTACGACCTGAAATTCGAAAAGATCGTGGTACCGGGCGGGACGATTACGGTGCATGCCGGGCCGCTGCATCCGGGGACCTACAAATTCTTTGACGACTACCACCCCGATCAGGCGACCGGGACCGTCACCGCGACACAGGAACCATAAGGCCATGCTGGGAAGTCTGCTGATCGTCTTTCGGGAGGTCATGGAAGCGGGCCTGATCATCGGGATCGTGCTGGCGGCGACACAGGGCATCGCGCATCGTGGCCGCTGGGTCGCCGGGGGCATTGCCGCCGGTGTCGCGGGGGCGGCGGTTGTGGCGCTGTTTGCTGGCCGCCTGTCACAGGCGCTTTCGGGCAACGGGCAGGACGTGTTTTCCGCCTCCATCCTGTGTGTCGCGGTCGTGATGCTGGGCTGGCACACGATCTGGATGACACGCCATGGACGCGAAATGGCGGGCGACATGCGGGCGCTGGGCGCGCAGGTCGCATCGGGCCAGCGGTCGCTGACGGCAATGGCGGTGGTCGTGGCCGTGGCCGTCCTGCGTGAAGGGGTGGAGGTCGTGCTGTTCCTGTATGGCATTGCCGTGTCCACCCATTCCGGCCCGGTGGCGATGCTGGCGGGTGGCCTGCTGGGCATTGTCGCGGGCGGCGGGGTGTCGTGGCTGCTGTATCGTGGCCTGATCGTCATCCCGCTGCATCGCCTGTTCGGGGTGACGGGACTGCTGATCGCGTTCCTTGCCGCCGGCATGGCCAGCCAGGCTGCGGCGCTGCTGGCGGGGGACGACATCATCCCGGCCTGCGGGTATGAAATGTGGGATACGTCATGGCTGCTGTCCGATGGCAGCATGGTCGGCCGCGCGGCAAAGGCATTGTTCGGATATTCGGACCGGCCGATGGGCATACAGCTGATCGCGTGGGTCGTGACGCTGGCGGTCATGATCGTGGCGACACGGCTTGTGGCGCGCAAACCCGGCTCGGCACGGGTGACGAACGCAGCCTGATGGGGCAGGGAGCCCTGATGCGTTAAACGTCTGCCTGAAAATGGCCGGTTGTTGTCTTTCGAAGCTTTTTGGAAAAAGCGTCACCAAAAACTTTTGTCATTTCAAGATGGTGTATGTCCTGCCATTTCCAGATGAACTCTAAATGTCATGGTTTCCAAAGGGCAATGCCCTTTGGCGGGTTTCAGGGCAGCGCCCTGAATGTTCCCCCCAAAAAAGAATGCCGCCTTTTTCGACCAAAAGGCGGCACCCAGGAACATTAAATCTGAAAAACAGGTCGTTATTTCTGGGGATAGGAGAACGTGAACTTCTCCGTGAACGGTTCCCAGAAGCCCGGCGTGCCGGTTTCCTTGTCCACATGATGCAGAAAGCCGTTCTTCTCCGGAGAGGAGTAGCGCAGTTCGACGGTGTACCTGCCGGGTCCGTCCATCTTCACGTTGTTGGCGTAATGCGGCCCGTCCTTTGCGGTCATCGCGCGCATCGTGCCGCTGGCGGTGAAGGGGGACCCCACCTTTGTCAGCGTATAGTCGATGGTGAGGTAGGGGATCCATGCGCCGTCGGGATAACCCCAGACATTGTCGGCCGTTGCGTGGACATCGGTTTCAAGGTGGACCACGTCGTTGCCCATCGGCATGTCGGCTGGCATCGGGGCCATGTCCACCCCGACAAGGTAGCTGGAGGCGATTTCCATGTCATGGGCCTGTACCGGGCCGCCGATCGGGTATTCACGGGCAAGGGCCGGTGAAACCGTCGCGGCAATGCCTGTCACAAGGCCCGCGGCCAGAAGGCCTTTTGCAAACTGCATGTCTTTGTACCTTTGTCAGCATCAGTGGAAAGGAAGGGTGACGTCCGGGGCCGGGACCCTGTCCCTGCGATGCCGCGCGGGGGCAGGGAAAGGATTCATGAAATTTCCTGTTCAGGATTGTAAGTATGAAAAATGGACCTGATGGTAATGGATCAGTGTTCCCCCGGTTTTCCGGGCAGTCATGGGGCCGCCCCGAACGGAAGACCCAACAATATGAGAATAATTCTCAATGTCAATATAGGGGCGCAACCGTCCCGCAAAAAACCACCATGCGGCCCACACGTTCCCGTCATCCCTTCCGGGGGCGGTCGGGAATGATGCCGGCTCCTCAACGCAGGTTGATCAGGATTAAGGTTTCCACCCTGCCGGTGCGGTATAAAGTCAGGAAAAACCACAGGAGGATATGATGGGACGTGTATCAGGCAAGGTCGCGCTGATCAGTGGCGCGGCGCTGGGCATTGGCAAGGCGACGGCGCAGCTTCTGGCGAAGGAAGGGGCGAAGGTCGTCATCGGCGACCTGAAAACCGCCGAGGGACAGGCCTCCGTGGCGGAGATCGAGGCCGCGGGCGGGGAAGCCATGTTCGTGGAACTCAACGTCGCGTGCGAAGATGACTGGAAGAAGGCGATCCCCGCCATCATCGCGCGCTTCGGGCAGTTGGACATCATGGTCAACAATGCGGGCATCGCCTATGGCGGTTCTGTCGAAAGCACGGATCTGGAGCATTGGCGGCGGGTGCAGTCGATCAACCTCGATGGTGTGTTCCTTGGCACGAAATACGCGGTGGAGGCGATGAAGCCCAGGCGCCGTGGCTCCATCATCAACCTTTCCTCCATCGAGGGACTGGTGGGGGACCCGACGCTTGCGGCCTATAACGCGTCCAAGGGGGGCGTGCGGCTGTTTACCAAGTCGGCGGCGCTGCATTGCGCGAAATCCGGCTATAACATCCGGGTCAATTCCGTCCATCCCGGCTATATATGGACGCCGATGGTGCAGGGACTGACCCATGACACCCCCGATCAGGAAGCCGCGCGGCAGAAGCTGATCGCCCTGCACCCGCTGGGCCATCTGGGGGAACCTGACGATATCGCGTACGGGATCCTGTTCCTTGCATCCGATGAATCGAAATTCATGACCGGCAGCGAACTGGTGATCGATGGCGGCTATACCGCGCAGTAAAGCCGCAAGGGCGGAAGCCGGCACCTTGTTCCCGTGTGCCGGCTTCCTGTTCTTTTTTGAAAAAAAGAACCAAAAAACTTCTGAAAATTTCTAAAAGTTTTTGGTGAAGATTTTTTCAGAAAGCTTCAGGAAGTGCCGCATTCATGAAAAATGCAGCACTTCGTGCACGCCTCAGAACCGCTGCGACAGCCCCGTCAGGATGGTGCGGCGCAGGCCGTACTGCGGTGCGCCCACCCCGATCCCGCTGCCGTCACGCAGTTCATAGCGCCGGTCGAACAGGTTGATGACATCAAGGCGCAGCTGCGTGCGCTTGAGGAACCCGACCTGGAACAGGTCCTGGAACGACTGCACCAGCGACAGGTTGAACGTCACGTATTGCGGCACCTTGGCCCCGTTGGGGACGGCGCCATCGGCGCGCAGGCCGCTGCCATAGACCATGGTGGCGGACAGGCGCAGCGGATGTCCCGTCTTGTAAAATGCGCTGTAGCTGCCACCGGCGGACGCGGTCCAGCGCTGGTCATGGTCAAGGTGGATCCAGCGGTGCTGGATATAGGCCAGGTCATCGGGGTCGAAGTTCCACTGCGCGCTGGTGATGTCCTTGCCGATCGCGCGCGACCACGCGAAATTGCCATAGACCGAAAAGGGGCCGTGGCTGTAATCGGTGGCGAATTCATACCCGTGCACCTGCCCGCGCCGGTAATTGAAGGCCGACAGGATGATGGGGGAGCCGAACTGCCCCTCGTCGATCATGTTGTGCGCCAGTTTCACATACGCATCGAACGACGCATGCCATCCCGGCAGCAGCGTCTGCGCAAAGCCCGCATCGAAATAATGGTCGCGCTCCGCCTTGACGGTGCTGTCCTGCAGGGTGCCGGGGGCGGCCGACGTGTTGGCGAACTTGTTCAGCGATGTGCCACCCACCAGCTCGAACGGCGGCGGGGTGAAATAGCGTGAATAGCCCGCATGGAACGTGCCGCCACGCCAGGGCTGCCAGACGATGTTGATGCGCGGGCTGACCTGCTTGGAATGGGTATATTCATCCACCCCGTCAAAGCGCAGGCCGTAATTGATCGTCAGGTTGCGCACCGGCCGCCACTCATCCTGCGCATACAGGCCGTACATCCACCCGGTGCGGCCGTTGCCGTCGTGAATGTTCTCGGT
Organism: Novacetimonas maltaceti; assembly: GCF_002906255.1. Lineage (GTDB taxonomy): Bacteria > Pseudomonadota > Alphaproteobacteria > Acetobacterales > Acetobacteraceae > Novacetimonas > Novacetimonas maltaceti. Next base: position 14,570 of record NZ_POTC01000059.1, read on the forward strand.
CGCGCCGCTATAGATCGGGTTTCCGTCACTGTCCGTCCCGGTCTGGGGATAGACGGTGGAGTCCGTCTTCGACACCGTGCGCTCCACATAGGCCTGGTAGCCGAAGCGCACCGTATGGTCGGGGGCCGCGCGCCATGTCACGTCGGTCTGTGACCCGGTGGACATCACCGATCGCTGCGCGCGCTGCGCGATGCCGTTATAGACAAGGTCGCCAAGCGCATCGGGCGAGTAGCCAAGCGAGCTGTAGCGTGAAAAAACCGATGACTGCAGGCTGAAATTCCCGATTTCCTTCTGCAGCGACAGGATCGCGAAATCGGTGATTTCCTTCTGACGTTCATTCAGGTCCGCGCTGTTGACGCTGCCATAGACCTGGTGTGACAGCTCACTGTTGAGGAAGTCCGGGTTTGCGAACTGCCTTTGCTGTCCGGGGTTGTTCGGAAGCTGGTAATATGCGTTCGATACGCCGGCGGTGAAGCTGATGCGGGTGTTTTCATCGGCGGTGTAGCGCACATGGCCAAGGAAATGGTACTGGTTGGTCAGGTCATGCAGGGCGTTGAATTTCGGCGTCGTGTTTTCGATGCCCACGCGGTCATGCACGAAATCGGCGGTGACGAAGTAATCCCATTTGCCATGCGCGCCGCCATATTGCAGCGAGGGGAAGAAATAGTCCCGCGCCCCGCCATAGATCGAAACCTCGCCTCCCGGGTCGGTGCTGCCGTTCTTGGTCGTGATGTCGATCACGCCGGCCTGCAGGAACCCGTATTCGCTGGGCAATGCGCCGGTCGTCATCGACATGGAATGGGCAAAGCGCGTCATCAGCGTCTGGCCAAAGACGCTCAGCCCCTCGGGCAGCTGCACGCCATCAAGGCGGAACTGCACCTCGTTATGGTCGCCACGGATATGGATCTGCCCGTAGCTGTCCTGCGCCACGCCGGGGGCCTGCAGCAGGACGGCATTCATCGGTGCGTTGTCGCCGCCGGGAATGGTCTCGATATCCTTGCGTGAAAAGCGGTAGGTGCTGGCGCCGGTGTCGGGCTGCAGGGCCGAACGCACACGGTCAAGGCGCGCATTGACCGTGACATGTTCCCCGTTCGCATCGGTATAGTCGGTGACCGTCTGCCTGCTGATCGGCACGACCTGCCTGTCGATGCTGCCCGCAGGTCCTGCCGCGCACGCGGCAGGCGTCACCCCCACGACCGGCACGACGACTACCGAC
>NZ_POTC01000060.1 GCF_002906255.1 Novacetimonas maltaceti
CTATCTTCGCGTGCAGTTTCTCCACGTCAGCTGGGCTGACCGGGGGCTCAGACGTCGCTTTCCCGGAAAAGGTCGCCGCCATCCCCTCGATCGCCTGCCGTTTCCACTGGGCGATCATCGTCTGATGTACCCCATGTTTCGAAGCCAGTTCCGCCAGCGTCAGTTCCCCACGGATCGCCTCCAGCGCAACCCGTGACTTGAACTCTGCCGCATACCTCTTCCGCGTAACCTTGCCCATAAAACCCGTCCTCGTTCAGGCCAGATGATAGCTTATCGCCCTGTCCGAAAAATGGGGACCACCTCTGTTCTCCCAGGGAACGCAACGCAATTACCTTCGCAATGTCGGCCGTTTCGCTATGTTTCTGGGCCGCTTAGGCGTCACGAATTGAGCCGCCATGACCACGTCGCCTTCGTTCTACTTGCTGTCATCGTCCACCATGATGACCAGTCGTCCTGCACGCATGGCCTGGCTCGCGTGGGCTATCCGCTTCCACTGACTGTCGCTCAGACCATACCGTCGCATTCACACTCTTCCCGTCCCATCAACAGGAAGAAAACATCACAGATCAAACGGGAGTACAAGCGGCATAATCCTCCCGCTTAACTGACGAAACGCCCTAGTTCAATGCGGATCATGGCAACAGCATGGGACGGCGGCCCGTTGCTCTGTGAGATACCGATTTATTTCCGGCGACCCGAAATCAGGCAAAAGATCGCCGCTAAACGGCTCAATAAGATCGTGGCAGGAATTCAACTGGGTATAATCAATGTTAAAAAATGAATCTGTGGTTGTCAGAACAACCACAGATTTAGTCATTTTGGTACGATCATGTGAACGAGTAGTGCGCTTGCGAATAACGCTGCTGTGCTAAGCGTCCATATGCCGATGAACCAACCTATACGCTGGCTAAGGCGCCGGGGCGCGTTGTCCCCATTGCCCTGTACAATCTCAATGATAGCCATCTGCTTCCGTTACCTTTCCCCGGAACACACGATAGGAGTAGACTGTGTAGGTCAGGATGATCGGCAGCAAGATGACGGTGCCGACCAGTTGAAAAAATTGACTGGATGGGGGGGATGATACATCCCACAGCGTCAACCCGGGCGGAACAGCATACGGCCATACCGTAATCCCGAGTCCGGACAGGCAGAGAAAGAACCAACCGAGAGCACACAGGAAGGGTCCTTTGGAATGCCCACGACGCAGACCGATGGTCAGTAGAAAACCTAGTGCGATTACCAGAAGGGGAACGGGTGCGACAAATACGATATTGGGCCACTCGGTCCAGCGTCGCAGGTAGGGTGCGTGCAACATAGGCGTCCACAGGCTGACAGCGACGATGCATACAAACAACCCGATTGCCAGCAGCTTCGCCCATTTGCGGCAGGAAGCTTCTAGCACGTCGGTTGTGCGCCAGATCAACCAAGTTGCCCCGAGCAGGGCATAACCGCACATGACGGCCAGTCCGCACAGCACGCTGAATGGGGTCAGCCAGTCCATTGAACTGCCAACAAAAGCTCCATCCACGACCTTGATTCCCTGAACAACTCCGCCGAGGATTGCGCCCTGGCAGAAAGCAGCGATTCCCGATCCAATCATGAAGCCACCGTCCCACAGTTTTTCGCGTCCAGTCCCGCGTGTCATGATACGAAATTCGAAGGCTACACCCCGGAAGATCAGGGCAACCAGCATGAGCACGATCGGCAGGTAAAACGCGGGAAGCAGGGTTGAATAGGCCCCAGGAAAGACCCCGTAAAGCGTAGCGCCACCAAGGACCATCCACGTTTCGTTTCCGTCCCATACAGGGGCAATGGTGTTGACCATCACATCCCTGCGGCCTTCATGCCGTTCCACGGCGAACAGCATTCCGATGCCAAGGTCAAAGCCATCAAGGACGACATAGATGGTGATCGCAGCGACCAGAATAACGGCCCATATGATCGGAAGCCAGTATGCGACGTCCATCATGTTCAGGCTCCTTCGCCAGAAGAGGGATTGATGACTTTGGGATGAGTGCTTGTGGCTAGAATATCCGGGGCATGAGAGGGGCTGGTCTCATGCTCTCCTTCCTGTGGTGCGCGTGCTAGCAGGCGGCCCAGAATGCCGATGCCTGATCCAAATACGATTACGTAGACTACAACAAAGACGGTCATCGTCAGCGCCATATTGGACAGAGCAATCGGGGAAACACTATCGGATGTCCTGAGCAAACAGTAAACGGTCCATGGTTGACGCCCAACCTCGGTCGTCACCCAACCGCACAGCAATGCGATGAAACCGGCCGGTGCCATGCATACGGCGACCCGATGAAATCCCGGACTGCTAAACAGAGTTCCTCTGTGCCTCAGCCAGAGTGACCAGAACCCGACAATGACCATAAGCATCGCCAGCGCAATCATGATGCGGAAGGAAAAGAAGATCACGGGAGAAGGCGGACGCTGGTCACGCGGGAAATCCTTCATGCCCGGTACCTTGCCATTCAGGCTGTGTGTCAGGATGAGCGACCCGGCCAGCGGCAGCCTGATGGCATAATCCGTATGTTCGGTTTTCATGTTGGGAATACCGAACAGTAGTTCAGGGGCACGTGCTTCTGACTCCCAGTCCCCTTCCATCGCAGCAATTTTAACCGGCTGGTATTTGAGCGTGTTCAACCCGTGGGCGTCACCGGCGAGGACCTGCAGAGGGGCAACGAAGGCTGCCATCCACATCGCCATGGAAAACATCAGGCGCACTGGTTCGCTTGCCTGGGTGCCCGCACGGCGTGCCTTGAGCAGATGCCACGCCCCTGTCGCCCCTACTATAAAGGCAACCGAAAGAAAGGCCGCCAGACCCATATGCACAAGCCGGAAAGGGAAAGAGGGATTGAAAATGATGGCAAGCCAGTCCGCAGGTATGAAGCGACCGGTAGCAGCATCAATCGTGTATCCCTGCGGCGTCTGCATCCATGAGTTTGATGCCAGGATCCATGTCATCGAGATGAGTGTGCCGACCGAGACACAACATGTTGCTGCATAATGCAGGCCGCGTCCCACCTTGTTCATGCCAAAGAGCATGACCCCTAGGAAGCCCGCCTCGAGAAAGAAGGCTGTCATGACTTCATACGATAGGAGGACACCTGTAATAGGCCCGGCTTTCCGCGAGAAAACTGACCAGTTCGTGCCGAATTCATACGACATGACCAGTCCGGAGACGACGCCCATCCCAAAGACGATCGAGAATATCTTGATCCAGTATCGATAGAGATCAAGATAGGCCGCACGGCCGGTTTTAAGCCATAATCCTTCCAGTACGGCCAGATAGGCTGCCAAGCCGATTGAAAAGGCAGGAAAAACAATATGGACGCCTACGGTAAAGGCGAACTGGAAGCGTGCAAGAAGCAGCGCGATATCGTGAGATGGTTGCATGGGTAATTCCCCAAATCCTGATTCAGTCGCAGTTATAAGAAATATAAAATTTCAATAAATGCAGACTGCTAGACGGTTTTGTTGTTGGAATATTCGCACTGTCTGATAGATGTAGGCATCTGTTATTTTTTTGATTTTTGAAGACGCCTTCAGTTACCATTCTGTCGTCTTTCTAATAATCCTTTAACCATGACATATTGATAAGTGCAGAGTCTCCGGACTGTCTGTTTGAGCTCACCATTTTTCCGTAAGAATGATCTGGTACGAGCCTGATAACGTTAAGATACCAACAGGCGTTTCCGCGTGATCTTTCCTGAAACCGTTGTTGGCAGATGTTTGACGAAGCGGACTTCCTTAAGGCCAATCCAGCGACCGAGTGCGTGATTGACCCGTCCGATTATCTCCTCGGAAGAAGGTCTGCCTTCTACGCCGGAGTTAGGTACTACATAGGCGACAGGTCGCTGGCCTCTCAGTTCATCAGGGGTGGCCACTACGGCACAGGCATGAACTTCTGGATGGGCGGCGATGATCTTTTCGATCTGTACGCCCGAAATTCGCCGGCCCGCGACCTTTATGACATCATCGGAACGCCCGAGCATATGCACGGCGCGGCTGGCCTCGATCATACCTTCGTCAAAGGTACGATAATACTGGCCGGTCTCGTCCAGGTAAGCTGCAGGAACATGGATCGCTCCATCCTTCCATACGCCAGCCAGGCAGCCGGGTGGCAGCGGCAGGGAGAGGACAATTTCGCCGCACTGTTCACCGGGTATGGACAGCATGATTTCCGGACGGAATCCCGGTGCAGGCCGCCCGATGTCGTTCATGAGCGCAACCGGCTCACGCTCGGGCAGGCCAAAGAAATGCGCGGTGATGCTCCATCCGGTTTCGGTCTGCCACCAATGATTGACCACGGGTTTGCAAAAATAGGATCGTGCCCACTCCAGCAATGTCGGGTCCGCATACTCCCCGGCCACGAAAATGCGGGCCAGTGCAGGCAGGATGGCCCCTGACAGGTTGCGGCTTTCCTGCCGCATGAGGCGCATCTGGGTGGGTGTGGTGAACAGGCATTTCACCTCGTGCTCATGGCAAAGCGCGCGGATGGCGGAAGCCGATGCGCCGCCTTCCACGATCACGCTGGTGCAGCCGCTGAGCAGCGGTGCATAGACCCCGTAGGAATGGCCTACCACCCAGCCCAGATCCGATGTCGTGAAGAACGTATCGCCGGGTTCGCAGCCATAGATCAGCTCCATGGACAGGGCGAGGGCCACGGCATGCCCGCCATTGTCGCGCACGATGCCCTTCGCATGACCTGTCGTGCCGGATGTATGAAGAATATACAGGGGATCTTCAGATCTCAGCATGACCGGCTCTGCCGGCGCGGACTGTTCCAGCGTATGGAAATCGTGATCCCGTTCCGGCAGAAGCTGAGCCGGGCAGGTCGCTCGCTGCACGATCACGCAGGCCTGGGGTTTATGCTCGGCTTCGGCTAGCGCCTCATTCAGGGCGAGTTGGGATGGTATGGTGGTTTGCCCCTGAAAGCTGCAACTGGCGATGATGATGACTTTCGGCGCCACGCTATCAATCCGCCGAGCCAGCTCAGGTCCGGCGTAACCCGCAAAAACCACCACATGCACCGCCCCGATCCGCGCACAGGCCAGCATGGCGATGGCGGTTTCGATCATGGTGGGCATGGCGATCAGGACGCGGTCGCCTTTCTCCACCCCCAGCGCGCGCAGGCCGCCGGCAAACCCGGCCACCCTGCCCTGGAGTTCCCGGTAGGTTACCACCTGCCGTTCCTTCGTGGCGCAGGAATGCCAGATCAGCGCCGCCTGCCCGCCGCGTCCGTCCGCTACATGCCGGTCGACGGCGTTATGGCAGGTGTTGAGCGTGGCGTCGGGGAACCAGTCATGCCAGCCATCCGCCCGTGTCCTGCATGCGCTCACAGGTGCCTGCTTCCATGTGATGCGTTGCGCCGCCTCCAGCCAGAATTGTTCTGGCTGGCTTGTGGCCGCGTCATACATCGCCTCATATGTTGTCCATGGAAGCATGGCGCTTTACTCCGTTCAGGCTACAGGCACGTCTTTGCCGGTGATCTGGCTGGCCAGCCACGCGGCATCACGCGAAACACCGGAGAACCGTCCCGATCCCCAGGTGTGCAGCCATGGCAGGCCGAGGAAGTAGAAGCCCGGCGCATCGGTCACGCCGCGATGCCAGACCGGCTTGTTGGCCCCGTTGAAGACCGGCACGTCGATCCAGCGATAGTTCGGGCGGAAGCCGATGCACCAGAGGATCGAAGTGATCCCGGCAGCCTTCAGGTCGAGCGGGGTGTTACTGCCATCGGGCTCCCACACAGGCACATAAGGGGCTTCGGTCGGAGCCGTGATCCCTTCACGGGCGATGTAGGCGTCAATGGATTTCTTGATGTCGGCATTGGTCTTGTCCGCATCATCAAGGTTTTCCTTCAGATCCGGCGCGAAGTGCGCCACTTCATCGCGGATTGTCTCCAGCGTGCCATGCAGGCCAACGCCCTTCTTTGCAAAGAGGCGCAGATCAAGATCATGGCCTCCATTTCGGCCCGTGACGTAATGATTGGTCTTGTCGCGTGCACCGTCACGCAGAGGGTGATTATCCACCGTCAGGTCGTAGAAGTGCATGTCCGCAAGCCAGTCCACAACGTCGCGGCCACGGTAGAAGCGCGACACGCGCGGGGCGGAACCGACACAGAGATGGACCTTGCGTTTTTCAAGGAACAGGTCCTCGACAATCTGCGCGCCGGACTGGCCGCTACCCACGACCAGCACAGCCCCTTCCGGCAACTGGGCCGCGTTGCGGTAATCCTGCGAGTGAACCTGATGGATGGCGGGATCGATCGCGCTGGCATAGCCGGGGATGACCGCATCCTGATATGCGCCTGATGCGATGACAACATGCTTTGCGTGCCACGTCTCACCACCTGCTACCACGCGGTAGCCACCACCTTCATGGCGGGTGATGGAGGTAACGGCAGTGTGCTCGCGCAGGGGCGGATTGAAGGAGGCGACAAAGCCCTTCACGTAGTCAATAATTTCCTGCTTCACCATGAAGCCGTGCGGGTCTTTCCCCTTATAGGGATGACCGGGAAGTTCGCACTGCCAGTTCGGTGTGACCAGGCAGAAATTGTCCCAGCGTTCATCATCCCACGAATGGCAGGCCGTCTTTGCCTCAAAGACGATGTGCTCCACCTTCTCGCGGCAGAGATACCAGCTCATGGAGAGCCCGGCCTGTCCGCCACCCACGATGATGACGGGGATGGTTTTCTCGTTCTGTGTCATGATCGTTCTTTTCGTCTCAATAACTGAAGGACAGGACGCGCACCTGCGCGTCGGACTGGTTCAGGAAGGGCGCACTGGCCTGCCTTATGGCCTGAAGCTGGCCACGGGCGCGGCTGCATGGGAAGCCGTAGCGGGCGCGAACCCGCTCGCTGGCGTCCGTCAGGGCGGTGTCCGCCTTTTCAAGAAACTCCCGGACCGGATAATCCCGACCGGGCGTGAAGTAGTCCCTTATGACCAGCGACGGGGAGTAACAGTCAGTCTCCTTCCCATCGGGCCAGCGCACGCGAAAGGTCATTTCGGGCATGGTGAAAGAACTCCTGAAGCAATGGCATCGGTGCGCGACCGCGCCGCCAGACGCCGGTATGCGGGGAGGTGCCGACTGGCGACGCGGCCCCAGTCGAAACGGCGGGCGGTTGCGGGGCCGCTGGCCCGGAAGCGTTCGCGGTTTTGGGCGCCAAGGGCATCCCGCAAGGCCAGAAACAGGGTGTCGGGGCGCGCTAGGTCGCACCACAGCGCATCTGCCCGCGAAAGATGCTCGGTAAAGGGCGCGATTTCCGGCACAACGACTGGCGTGCCACACGCGAGCGCCTCCAGCGGGCACAGGCCGAACCCTTCGGTTATGGACGGATAGGCCAGCACGTCCGCCTGCCGGTAGAAGGCGGGCATGTCCTCATCCGCAACCGGCCCGGTGATGGTGACATGATCGGCTGCACCGCTTTCGCGCAGATACGTCGTGAACCGGGTGCGGTAGGCGGAATGATCCAGCAGCGAGGCCCCGCCCGCCACAACCAGATGCACGTCCGGCCGTTCGCGGCGCAGGGCCACAAACGCTTCCAGCAGGTGCAACGTGTTCTTGCGCCGCTCGATCCCGCCCACGGACAGGATCAGGTGACGGTCGGCAGGCAGATGATACCGCGCCCGCAACGCGGCATCATGCGCGGTTGGGACGTGCGAAAAGCGCACGGGATCAACCCCGTTGCCCACGACCGGGGCTTCGCGGCCATGGTCGTTGCGCAGGACATCTTCCCACATTGTGCTGACGGTAAACAGTTCGGCCGCCGCCCTGATCCCCCGTTCCTGCCGCGCGGCAAGGACCGGGTGCGTGAAATGGTCAAGATGGTGGACCGTGCGGGCAAAGCCCGGTATCCGCCCCTCTTCCACCAGTTCGGCCAGTGCATTGGCGCTGATCGGGTCCTGTGCGTGCAGCACGTCAAAAGGCTGCCCGCGCAGGGCGTCCCGGATCTCGCCAATACGGCGTTCCACCAGCGTTGGCAGGTCGGGCTCGGGCACAGCCGGGATGCAGTTTGTGGCGCAGCGGGGCCTGCGGAAGAAACCGACCCCGGTTACATCCGGCGCGATGAGCGTGGCGTCGTGGCCTGCGTCGCACAGGGCTTCGGCCAGCGCCATGCCATGCACCACGCCGCCACGCGGATTGGTGGAATGGGTCAGGATGCCGATGGAGAGCCTCATGGCGCACACCCCATGAGAGGCATCCGGGCGAGATCCCAGAAGGTTTCCTTCTCGTCCGCCCATGTGACATCCAGCCGCTGCGTGCTGTCACACTGACCGATGACAGAAGCCGCTATGCCCCGCCCATGAAAGCGGGCCATGACTGCCCCGGCCGCCTCGGGCCGGGCCGTCAGCAGATAGCCATAGCTGGGGAATGCGGACAGCCAGCGTTCCATTGGTGCATCGTCGGGACGTGGAATGTCATCGAGCGTGATGGTCATGCCGATACCCGAACATTCTGCCAGCATGAGGGCGGTGCCCAGCAGTCCGGCCATGCTGATGTCCTTGGCGGCGCGGCTTAACCCGTCCTCGGCAATGCCGGGCAAGAGATCGAGATCACCCCGAAGGCGTGCCGCCCCCTCAGTATGACACAGTGCGGAACTCGCATCCCAGAACGGGTGCGGGTCGTGCCAGCGGCCGCGCAGGTCGATGGCGGCGATCAGGACTTCGCCCGGTCGGGCATCGAAACTGGTCAGCAGATGACGGGCACGGCCAAGGATCGCCACCGACAGCGAATTATGGGTGCTGCGCATGTTGGTATGACCGCCGACAACCGGCACGCCATAGGTGCGCGCACCTTCATGCAGACCGGTCAGAATGGACGCGGCCGCCTCGGATGTATCGCTCCACAACGCATCCACCACAGCCACAGGGCGACCGCCCATGGCCGCGATGTCACTGATATTGACCATCACGCCGCAATAGCCGGCAAACCACGGCATGGCGCGCACGAAGCTGTCCTGAAACCCCTCGCTGGCCAGCAGGAGATAGCCATCGCCATCCGGTATGGCAGCACAGTCATCTCCTAGGCGGATACCATCGCTTGTATCCCGACCAAGAATTGCGACGGTTTCGGCAATATCCTGTTTGCCCGCAAGGGCCCGACCGTGTCGAAGCGTGCGCAGCAGTGTCGTCAGTTCGTGTGCCATCATGCCACCTGCCGGTTACGAGGCTGCGGGCGCAGCAGCCAGGTCTGGTCCAGCCCATGCGCCGGATAGCGTGAGAGGTCGGCCTGCATGTCGTGATGTGGCAGCCCATGCAGGGTGAGGGCCCCGAGACTTTTCCAGTGCAGGCGGCGGAAGAACAGCACGTTCTGTTCCTGCACTTGGGCCAGGAACCGTCTGGCTCCAAGTCCGTGCGCCGTGCTGACCGCCATGCGGATCAGTTCCGCCCCGATCCGCCCCAGCCTGCGATGATCTTCATGCACGGCCAGGCGGGAACCGCGCCACACGCCGGGCTCGGCCTCATGGATGCGCACCGCTCCCACGATCCGGTCCGGCATCCCCGCCATGCAGCAGGCTGCGATGATGGGAATGGAGGTCGCATCAATCGCATCGCGATCGTCATCTGCAAAAACATGCTGTTCGGTGCAGAATACTTCGTGACGCAGCGCGTGATATCCTGCGCGTTCCCACGGCGTGCGGGCAAGGCGCACGACATATTCCGTGGGGATGAACGGGCGGTCTTCCACCCCTTCGAGGATCATGGTCATTGTTCATACGCCGAAAGGGAGGAACAGGCGCCGCACCGGCCACACCCGGCCCGGATGTCGGTGGATTTCATGTTCGCCTCGCGCAGCATGCGCCCCAGCGGGGCAAGCACGGACTTCATGAAATCGGCCGAAGGCGGCGCGTGATTTTCCAGCGGTGTGCCGGAAATCGGCACGAACGGCACCACGAAGGGATAGACCCCGAGCGCAATCAGGCGTTCGGCCAGAGCCAGAATATCTGCGGCGCTGTCGCCAAGACCGGCCAGAATGTAGGTATTGACCTGCCCGCGCCCGAAGACCGGCACGGCGCTGGCGAAAGCGTCCATATAGCGATCCACGCTGACCGTGGCCTTGCCGGGCATGATCTTCTCGCGCACCGCCTGTGTTGCGGCTTCGAGATGCATACCCAGGCTGTCGGCCCCGGCGTCGCGCAGGCGCTGGAACCAGCCGTGATCGCGCGGCGGCTCGCACTGGACCTGAAGCGGCAGATCCACAGCCGCCCGAATGGCACGGGCTGATTCCGCCAGCACGGCAGCACCCCGATCAACCACATTGGGCGTGCCGGTGGTCAGCACCATGTCGCGCACGCCGTCCAGTTCCACGGCGGCCTTGGCGACCTCGGCAAGCTGCGCCGGTGTCTTGTAAGCGATCGTCCGATCGGCCTCCAGCGACTGGCCGATGGCGCAGAACTGACAGGAGGTGCGCCGGTCGGCATAGCGGATGCAGGTCTGGTGCACCGTGGTCGCCAGCGTGTCACGGCCATGCAGCAGGGCGATCTTCCAGTAGGGAATGCCGTCCGCCGTGCTCAGTCCGTAAAAGCGCGGGGCGGCCGGAAAATGGATCGTGCCCAGTGTCTGCCCATCGCGTAGCAGCGTGCTGGCCCCGTGCTGGTCCGGCGGGCTGGCCTGGAATGGTGAATGCCGCGCGCCGGATGTATAGACCGGGACCATGACGGTCTGGCCTGCAATGGTAATCGTCTTGTGATCCGAAGGACCGGCGCCTCCCTTGCGGGCAATGCCGCCGGTCTGCTCACCGATCTGCAGCCCGAAGGATTGCAGGTCGGTAACGAGCTTGCGACCAGAAAGTGTACCGAGCGTCGGAATGGTCATGACGCAGCCTCATCTGTAGATGTGGGAACCGGATTGGCTTCCCCAACGTAATGAACGGTGCGGGCGGGCCGCCGGTCCTGAAGCAGGCTGAGCAGTTCGGGCCGTGCGTAATGCCCTACGGAATCCATCATCCGCTTGCGCTTGGTAATCAGGGCGAAGTCGAGATCGGCAATCACCATCCCCTCGCCTTCCGTCAGTGGTGTGCCGAGCAGCTTCCCTTCAGGCGAGACGATGGCCGTGAAGCACCCACCCCGCAGCGGCCCTTCCAGCGCGGGATCGCGGGCTATTTCCTTGATCTGCTCTTCGGTGAGCCAACCCGTGGCGTTCACCACAAAGCAGCCGGATTCCAGCGCGTGATGCCGGATGGTGACTTCCATCTGGTCGGCAAAGATCTGCCCGACCAGCGAGCCCGGAAACTGGGCACAGTGGATTTCCTCGTGCTGGGTCATCAGCGCGTAGCGGGCGAGCGGGTTGTAATGCTCCCAGCAGGCCAGTGCGCCAATGCGACCGGCAGCGCTTTCCACCACTTTCAGCCCGGAACCATCGCCCTGCCCCCAGACCATGCGTTCATGGTAGGTGGGCGTGATCTTGCGGCGTTTGAGCAGGATTTCACCCGTGGCGTCGAAGATGATCTGGGTGTTGTAGAGCGTGCCGAAATCGCGCTCGTTCACGCCCAGCACCACGACCATGCCGGTCTGGCGCGCGGCCTCGGCCACCATGTCGGTGACCGGACCGGGAATGACGACGGCGCGTTCGTAAAGCGCCAGATGCTCCCCACCGAAGCGGAAAGCCGGCTGGATGAACGAGAAATAGGGATAGTACGGCACAAAGGTTTCAGGAAAGACCGCCAGTTTCACGCCTTTTTCGGCGGCCTCGCGGATGGCCTGACAGACTTTCCGGGCAGTTCCCAGACCATCGTCACCAAGGACGGGGCTGATCTGGATGGCTGCGGCGCGAACGATACGGGACATGGCTTGCGGTCCTCCCTTCGGCCTTCAGAGGGTCCAGGTATTGAGGATGAAGGCGTTGTCGCGCCGGGCCAGCAGGATGATGTCGAGCACGTCCTGCGGGTTGATCGGCGTGATGCCGGGGATCAGGTTCTGCTCGCCGTAGCCGTAGAGGGCCTGAAGCGCGAAGCGGCAGGCATAGACCTTTCCGCCTTCCTCAAGGATTTTTGCGATCTGCTTGTTGCAGTTCATGTGCCCCGGAAAGGCTTCGTCGCCCAGACGGGGAAAGCCGCGCTGCACACCAAGGGTGACACCCGGTCCATATAGCAGCACCGACGTCTCGAAGCCCTTGCGGATCAGGCGGGTGGCCTGCAGCAGGTTGACGAACCCGACCGAGCCTTCATTGGCGACGGTGTGGAAGGTGATGAGGGCTTTTTCGCCGGGCTGGGCTTTGACGTCCTCAAAAACCTTGTTTTCATAATTGACGAAGCAGTCGCCATCTTTATGCGGAGCGTGTTCGACTTTCGGCATGGTATCTCTCCCGTGTGCTGCGGTCTCCGGCAGGGAGCCGGGACTGACCGCGTTGCCGAGGCAAACGTGGCACGGGATGGCAGAGAGCCAAAATATTGTATGCCTTATGAAAAAGGTACAAACGGCTCAAATCAGATTACATGCCGCCATCCTGCCAAGACAGAGACATACAAAAAATATACGACAACCATACAATCGTAAGGGGCATCCGTAAGTATCTGTTTTAGCGTGATTTTATAATCACGCAGTCGTGAATGAAGTGCCTTTTTGTTTTTCCATGTGCCCGCATGGCGTGCCCCGGAATCAGATGTTCCCATCGATTCCAGACACTGCGCGCAGGTCACACAATATCAGCGAAGCCGGGTGAGCGTTTGTGTTGCAGGACCGACAGCACGCCATGCAGGGATTCCTCAAGGCTTGCGGCGTCCGGCGCGCTGCCCAATGCAATGCGCGCCCGCTGCGGCGGCTCGCCGCTGATGGTGAAAACAGTGCTAGGCACCAACGCCAGACCCCGCCTGCGGGCATACGCCACAAAATCCGCACTGCCCCACCAGTCCGGCAGTTTCAGCCACACATGCGGCCCGTCGGGGTTCATGCAATGCCCCTCCCCCAGCACCCTGCGGGCAATGGACTGGCGCAGGCGCAGTTCTTTCTGGATGGCGTGCAGGATTGTATGCGCCTGCCCTGTCTGCATCCATCGCGCCGTGAGCGCGCTGAGCAGACCTGCATTGGTGAGCGCAATGGCCCGAATGGCCGCCGCGACCCGTCGGGTCATGTCCGCATTGGGCAGGGCGACATAGGCCGTGCGCAGGCCGGGGCTGAGCGTCTTGGCGAGGGTCGCCACGTAGCTGACACGGCTATGGTCGAGTGCTGCCAGCGCCGGTAGCGGATTGTCCATCAGCAGGCTGTAGGGATCATCCTCGGCAATATGAAGATGATGATGCTGGGCAACCTTCAGGATATCCTTGCGCCTTTGCAGGGACATGGTGGCCGTGGTGGGATTGTGGATGGTCGGGATGCAGTAGAGCAGCCGGGGATGATGTTCGGCACAGACGCGATCGAGCTGGTCCGGCATCATCCCGTCCATGTCGCTGTCCACGCCGACCAGAATAAGATCGAACTGCGCCGCGATGGTCCGGATGCCGGGATAGGCAATACGGTCGGTAACAATCACATCGCCCGGCTGGGTATGGGTGCTGACAATGGCCGCCAAAGCGCTCTGGGCGCCCGGTGAGACAAGGATTTCATCCGTTCGCCGCTGCCCGATGACGGGCGCGATCCATTTTGCGCCAAACTGGCGTTCCTCAATCGTGCCGCCGGTGACCCGATAGGACATCAGGCTATTCAGATCCTGCTGTTTCAGGATAGCTGCGATGTCGCTCTGGATGATCCGCTGAAGCGGCGGTTCCTGCGGGATGGGCGGCAGGTTCATGGTCAGGTCAACTACGGCTGGACCGGTATGGCGCCAGTGGCTTTCCCCCGCACCGACACGGACGAAGGTGCCTCGCCCGACCGTTGCGTCAATCAGGCCGCGCCGCCGGGCCTCGGTAAAGGCCCGGGTCACAGTGGTCAGATTAGTGCCAAGATACTCTGCGATCGTTCGCTGTGGCGGCAGTCTGTCTCCCTCCCGCAGGTCGCCCTTGCGGATGGAAAGCGCCAGGGCATCGGCCAGCGTCATGTAAATCGCGTTCGGACTCCGGCTGATCTCTTCTTTCCAGTGGGCGAGATAGGGGTATGCGGACATGGGATGGAATTTCCATACATTCGATGAGATTCCATTCGACCATATACCATACAATCCGTGCAATAATGATCGATACAGATGGAGGGTTCGAAAAACCCTCTGGTATTGAGGTCTGCTCTGTGATTCCATTTTCCTTGCGTTGATTGGAGTATGGATCATGAAGCAGACGGGATTTTTTGACGTTGAAGAGCGGCTTGCCCGCTTGA
>NZ_POTC01000061.1 GCF_002906255.1 Novacetimonas maltaceti
GCAGAGCTACGTCCCCGACCACCCGGTGATGGAGGCCCTCGTCTCCGGCGATTTCGCAAGCTTCATGGAACAGGAGGCCGAACAGCGCCGTCCCGGCTTCTGGCCGCCCTTCGGCCGCCTTGTCGCCATGATCGTCAGTGCCGACACACCCGAGGCCGCCGATGCAACCGCCCGCGCGCTGGGGCAGGAAGCCCCGCGCCTTGAGGGCGTGCAGGTGCTGGGGCCCGCGCCCGCGCCACTTGCCATCCTGCGCGGGCGGCACCGGCAACGCCTGCTGCTGCGCGCGCGGCGCAATATCCCGGTCCAGCCGATCATGCGCGAATGGCTGTCGCGCGTGAAACCCGAACGCGGGGCGCGGGTGGATGTGGATATCGATCCGATTTCGTTTCTGTAGGGTTGAGGGCAAGAGAAGGGTCTTCTTTTTCTGAAGAAAAAGAAGCAAAAAGACTTTGATTCCTAAACGGGATTACGGGCTGGCAAGGACAGTGTTCCCGGAATACCAGCCCGTACAATGCCGCGCGAAGCACTGATAGAAGTTTTTGGTGAAGCTTTTTGCAAAAAGCTTCGAAAACCCTACCGCGCCTCCGACGCCTGCATCATCCCCTTGCGCACCAGCCCGTCCACCGGACGCCCCGCCAGCGACAGGGCCACGGCCTCCGCCACGCGGATGCCGTCGATCCCGGCCGACAGGATGCCACCGGCGTAACCCGCCCCCTCGCCCGCCGGATACAGGCCGCGCGTATTGACGCCCTGCCCGTCCGCGCCACGCGGGATGCGCAGGGGGGAGGAGGTGCGTGTCTCCACCCCGGTCATGACCGCATCCTTCATGGAAAACCCGTCAAGCTTCCGGTCGAAGGACGGCAGCGCCTCACGCAGGGCCGCAACCGCGAAATCCGGCAGGCAGGTGGCGAGGTCGGTTGGCGTGACACCGGGACGGTAGGACGGCGTGACATCGCCCAGCGAGGTCGAGGGACGGCCCGCCAGGAAATCGCCCACCGTCTGCGCCGGGGCGAAATAGCGGCCCCCACCCGCAAGGAACGCCTGGCGTTCCCAGTGGCGCTGGAATGCGATCCCCGCCAGCGGGCCGCCGGGATAGTCCACCTCCGGCGACACGCCCACCACGATGCCTGCATTGGCATTGCGTTCGGCGCGGGAATACTGGCTCATGCCATTGGTGACGACCTGCCCTTCCTCCGATGTCGCGGCGACCACCGTCCCGCCGGGACACATGCAGAAGGAATAGACCGAGCGGCCATTGGACGCCTGGTAGGACAGGGAATAATCCGCCGCCCCCAGTGCGGGGTCCGGCGTGCGGGTGCCGTACCGCGCGACATCGATGACCGACTGCGGGTGTTCGATGCGCACGCCGATGGAAAAGGGCTTGGCCACCATTTCCACCCCGCTGGCATGCAGGCTGGCGAACGTGTCGCGCGCGCTGTGCCCGATGGCAAGGATGACATGCGTGGCCGCGATGACCTCGCCCCCGTGCAACCGCACGCCCGTCACCTGCCGCGCGCCGTCCGCCCCCTGCTCCACCAGCAGTTCGTCCACATGCGCGCCAAAACGGTATTCCCCGCCCAGCGCCTCGATCTCCGCGCGGATATGCTCCACCATGGAAACAAGGCGGAACGTGCCGACATGCGGGTGGGAAAGGTAGAGGATTTCCTCCGGCGCGCCGGCGCGCACGAACTCCTCAAGCACCTTGCGGCCGTAATGGCGCGGGTCGCTGACGCGACTGTAGAGCTTCCCGTCGGAAAATGTCCCCGCCCCGCCCTCGCCGAACTGCACGTTGCTTTCGGGATTGAAGATAGATTTGCGCCACAGCGCGAACGTATCGACGGTGCGTTCACGCACCACCTTGCCGCGTTCAAGGATGATCGGGCGCAGGCCCATCTGCGCCAGGACCAGCGCCGCCATGAAACCGCACGGCCCCGCCCCGATCACGACGGGCCTGCTGTATCCCGGCCCCGCGGCGATCCGCGCCCCGTCATCGATGCAGAAGCGGTAGCGCGTATCGGGCGTGGGGGCGATGTTGGCGCGCCCCGCATGCGCGGCCAGCACCGCCCCCGCGTCACGCACCCGGCAGTCAACGGTATAGACCAGCATGACCCGCCCGCGCCTGCGCGCGTCATGGCCACGGCGGAAGACCACGACCTCCTCCAGCGCGTCCGGGGCAATGCCCAGACGCTCGATGATGGCCTGTTCCAGCGCCTCGCGGTCATGGCCAAGGGGCAGGCGCAGTTCGGTAAGTCTGATCATCGGGAAAGGGTCCATCGACACGATGACGCTCCGGCAGGGGGACATGACATGAATGGGCGGGTGACGTGCAATCACCCATTGCCCGTGTGCGGCGCGCCTGCCATATCATGCCGACCCGGATGGGGCGAGTGCACCGTCGCGCATTCCGCCGCACGGCATGCGCGGACCCGCGCGCCACACGCCCCCTGTTGGAAGTTCCCGTTCCGTGGCGTGCCGCCACCGGGGCAGAAACTGAGGAAAGAGCGCGCCAATGGGCGACGAGCATCACGATGACGCCTGTCACGGGCATGACCATTCCCATGACCACGACAGCCATGACGGGCACGGGCATGAGGCACATGGCGGGCACGACCACGCCCATCACGGCGGGTTCGGCCATCACCACGTCCATGCCCCGGCGTCCTATGGCCGGGCCTTTGCCTTCGGGATCGCGCTGAACCTGTCCTATGTCATCGCGGAGGCCGTGTGGGGCGTCGCCTCGCACGCGCTCGCGCTGCTGGCGGATGCGGGGCACAACCTGTCGGACGTGCTCGCACTTGGGGCGGCGTGGCTGGCGGAAGTGCTGTCGCGGCGTTCACCCACCACCAATTTCACCTATGGCCTGCGCCGTTCCTCCATCCTTGCAGCCCTTGGCAACGCGGTCGCACTGCTGCTGGTCACGGGGGGGATCATCTGGGAATCGGTGCTGCGCCTTGCCCATCCGCACCCGGTCGCGGGCATGACGGTGATGGTCGTCGCCGCCATCGGCATTGCCGTCAACGGCGTGACGGCAATGCTGTTCGCAAGCGGCGGCAAGGGGGACCTGAACCTGCGCGGCGCGTTCGTGCACATGGCCTCCGACGCGCTGATGGCGCTTGCGGTGGTGGTGTCGGGCGGCATCATCCTGATGACCGGATGGCTGTGGGTGGACCCGGTGGTCAGCCTGCTGGTCTCCGTCTCCATCGTGATCGGCACATGGTCGCTGCTGCGCGATTCGCTGGACATGGCGCTCGACCGGGTGCCACGTTCGGTCGATCGCGTGCAGGTGGAAAGCTACCTGCGCGCCCTGCCCGACATCGTGGACCTGCATGACCTGCATATCTGGCCCATCAGCACGACCGAAACCGCGCTGACGGTGCACCTTGTCCGTGACGGACATGCCCCCGCGATGGACAGCAGGACACTGCATGACATTGCGCATGAACTGAAGGTGCGCTTCCAGATCGTCCATCCCACCCTGCAGATGGAAACGCGCCACGATGCCACACTGTGCGTCCTTGCGGCGGCACACAGCGTATGAACAGCGTCTCCGCCGACATGGGCACATCGACCACGCCCCCCGCTTCGGGCGCATCGCGCAACATGATCGCGTGGGTAACGCTTGCGGTCAGCATCCTTGCGCTGGGGATGAAATACGCGGCGTGGCGCGCCACCGGCAGTGTCGCGCTGTATTCCGACACGCTGGAGACGATCATCAACGTCGTCGCCGCCGTGGCCGGGCTGTGGGCGCTGCATGTCGCAAGCCTGCCGCCGGACGAGAACCATACCTATGGCCATTACAAGGCCGAATACCTGTCCGCCGTGGCCGAAGGGGTGCTGGTGGTCATGACCGCCGTCACCATCGGGCACGAGGCGTGGAAGGGATGGTTTTCCCCACACCTGCCGACCAATTCGCTGATGGGCGTGATCCTCAATGGCGGGGCCGGTGTCCTCAACCTCGTCTGGGGATCGGTCATGATGGCGGCGGGGCGGCGCCACCAGTCGCCCACCCTGATCGCGGGAGGGCAGCATGTCCTGTCGGACGTATGGGCGTCGGCGGCGCTGGTGGCGGGGTTCGTGCTGATCCCGCTGACGGGGTGGGAACAGCTTGACAGCATCCTCGCCGCGCTGATCGCGCTCAACGTGCTGCGCACCGGATGGGACATGATGCGCACGTCGATTTCCGGCCTGATGGACGCCGCCCCCGACCCGGCCACGCTGGCGCAGATCCGCCGGATCATTTCCGCCAATGCTACCGGCGCGATCGAGGCGCACGACATCCGCGCGCGCATCGTCGGCGCCATGACCTTCATCGAATTCCACCTTGTCGTCGCAGGTGACATGAGCGTGGAGACCGCGCACCAGATCTGTGACCATATCGAGGAGGCCCTGCGCCAGGAACTGGGCAGCGCGCTGATCAACATCCATGTTGAACCCGAGCGCAAGGCCAAGCATAACGGCGTCATCGTCCTGCCCTGATCCGCCCTTCCCCTTTCGGGGATGGCAGCCATGCGGTGGCACGGCGACGTGATACCGCAACCCTGCGCCCATGCATCGGTTTGGGATCATGGTGGCGGCATGGGAGACTGCCGGCGCCCCTCGGGGCCGATAACGCCATTTTCACCCCTGCATGGCAGGTACCGCCCCCGGTTCCACGCATTACTGAAAGCCACGCCCTGGCGATGAAACCTGACCTTACCCCTGCCCGCAGGCGTCACCTGCGGCGCTCCGCCCGGATCACCACGGAACAGTGGCGGCGCAAGCTTGCCTGCTGGACGGCGGCCGTCGCCGTGGGAATCGTGGCGGTCGGCTTCGCCCTTGCGGCCGACAGGGCGGCGGCCATCCGCACGCACCTGATTACATGGAACCCGTGGATCATGCTGGTGGTGACGCCCGGTGGCCTCGCCCTGTCATCATGGCTGACGCGGACATGGTTCCGTGGCGCGCAGGGCAGCGGCATCCCGCAGACCATCGCGACGCTGAACCTGACCAATTTCGCCGTGGTCGACCGGTTGCTGACGCTGCGGGTGGCGTTTGGCAAGATCGCGCTGACGACGCTGGGCCTGCTGGCGGGGGCGTCGATCGGGCGCGAGGGACCGACGGTGCAGGTGGGTGCCGCCATCATGCACACCTGCGGGCGGTGGCTGAACCTGTCCACCGTCAGCATGCGGCGCGGCCTGATCCTGGCGGGGGGTGCCTCCGGCGTGGCGGCGGCCTTCAACACGCCGCTGGCGGGGATCGTCTTCGCCATCGAGGAACTCAGCCACTCGTTCGAGCAGCGCACCAGCGGCACCATGCTGACGGGCGTGATCCTGTCGGGTGTCACCGCCATCGCGCTGGTGGGCAACTACACCTATTTCGGCCACACGGATGTCAGCGTGCCCATCGGCATCAGCTGGATCGCGGTGCTGACCTGCGGCATCCTTGGCGGCGTGGGCGGCGGCGTGTTCTCCGCCATCCTGATCCGCGCGACGGCGGGCCTGCCCGGTGCGCTCGGCCGCTTCGCCAAGGGGCACCCGGTCGCCTTCGCCGCCGCATGCGGGCTGGTGCTGGCGCTGCTGGGCATTGCATCGGACGGCATCACCTATGGCACGGGCTATTATCAGGCGCGCTCCGTCATTGACGGGCAGGCGCATTATCCCGCGTCGTTCTTCATCCTGAAATTCATCGCCACCATCATCTCCTACTGCTCCGGCATTCCCGGCGGGCTGTTCGCGCCGTCACTGGCGATCGGGGCGGGGTTTGGCGGCTGGGTGGCGCAGTTCCTGCCGCACACCACGCCGGGGGCTGTCGTCCTGCTGGGAATGGTGGGGTATTTTTCCGCCGTGGTGCAGTCGCCGCTGACGGCGTCGGTCATCGTCATGGAAATGTGTGACAATCAGGAAGTCACGCTGGCGCTGCTCGCCACCGCGTTCCTTGCCTATGGCGTCTCACGCATGATCTGCCACCATTCGCTGTACAGCGCGCTGGCGGAATCGTTCCTCGGCGGGGTGGCAAAACAGCAGCCCCCCGCCCCCAGGGCACCGATCGCGCCAAAGCAGGCCGCCCCCACACGGTAAAGGATTGTTCTTAAAAGTTTTTGGTGAAGCTTTTTTCAAAAAGCTTCGAAAGACACCGCCTTTTTAAAAAAAGGCGGCACCCAAAAACTTTTATTACTTTATCAATCCTGTCCCGGCGCGCAGATATGGCGATAATAGTCCAGCCACTGCCGCGTCACCGCCTCACGCGTGTAGCGGGCACGGTACTGCGCATACCCCCCCGCCACGATGCGCGCGCGCAGGGCCGGGTCATCAAGCACGGCACGCAGCGCATGCGTCAGGGCGGCCACATCGTCAATCGGCACCAGCATGCCGTTTTCCCCATCGCGCACATGCGCGCGTGGCCCCGCACTGGCACAGGCGACCAGCGGCGCACGCACCGACCACGCATCGAGGATGACGGTCCCGAACGGTTCGTAACGCGACGGCAGCACGCAGATGTCCGCCGCCGCCAGCAGCGCGCCACGGTCCGTCCGCCAGCCAAGGAAGCGCACGCGCGACGCCACCCCCAGCGTTGCGGCCAGTTCCCCCAGCGCATCACGCAGCGGCCCGTCCCCCGCCATCCACAGGTAGCAGTCCGGCAGGTCGCGCAATGCGTGCAGCAGTGTTTCCAGCCCCTTGGCCTCATGCAGGCGCGACAGCGTCAGCAGCACGCGCGCATTGTCGGGCGTGTGCATGGACTGGCGTGATACGGGGGGCGCGTCCTCCACGGACGGGAAGGTCGGGATATAGGCGACGTGCCCGGCGGCAACCCCGCGCGCCTGCATCGATTGCGCCATGTCGGGCGTGCAGCCGACGAACCAGCGGCAGTGCGAAAATGCGCGCAGGTCCTTGTAATTGCCGAACCATCCGATGACCTGCGCCGCGCGTCCCGTCCTGCGCGGCGTCAGTTCGGCAGCACGCCGCAGCCAGCAATGCACGATGTCAGGCCGGTAACGCGCGATCTCGCGCCCCATGCGCCAGCGCTGCATCGCGGTAAGGGGCGGCCGCAGGGGAGCGGTGACGACATCCACCCCCGCCGCGCGCAGTTCGGCGGTGCGCGGGGCGTCAGGGCGCATCACCACGCGCTGCGCCAGCCCTGCGCGCTGGAGGCTGAGGATCACATCGGTGGAGTAGAGTTCCGCCCCGCCATTCCCCCGTCCCGCCATGATGTGCAGGACGCGCACGGGGGGCACGTCCGGCATGGACATGCCCGCGTGCGATGGCGTGCTCAACGCGTGGACAGGTCCACGACCGCGATGCGCCCTTCCTCCGTCCCGAAGGCAAGGGCGCACCCGTCCTCGCTGAAGGCCAGGGCGGAAACCGGGCCACCGCCCGCCGTGCAGACCGGCAGCAGCTTCTGCGCTGCCGTGTCCGCCAGCAGCACCGTGCCATCGGCAAAGCCCGCCGCCACGATCTCATGGACGGGATGGACCGCAACGCGGGTGCAGACCACGCCCGGTATGCCGCCCAGTTCCGCCGGCGCCTTGCCCATCGGCCCGCCACCAAAGAACGGCCACATCACCACGACATCCGCGCCGCTGGTCACCAGCCATTTGCCGTTGCGGGTAAAGGCCATCGACTGCACCTTGGAGGGGTAGCCGCTCATGCGCATGTTGTGCCCGTCCGACAGCCGCCAGCCATGCAGTTCGGATTCCTGCATTGATGTCACCAGCGCCTCGCCCTCGGGGTGGATGGCGATGCCGATATGGCTGCCCTTCCATTCCAGCAGGCGTGGCGTGTCCACCTTGGCCTGCACGAACCACATCGTCGCGCCGTTGTAATGAGAGGCCGCGATGCGCTTGCCCTTGGCGTCGAAGGTGATGCCGCTGACGGTGGAGGGATGCTCCAGCGTCTTGAGCGTGTTCGCCCCCGACGCATCGCGCAGTTCCACCTGCTTGCCCGCGGCAAAGGCGATCACGCCGCCCTTTGTCGCGTCCTTCGGGTTGGTCCAGGTCGTGACATGCTCGATCCAGCGGCGGCCCTTCACCAGGTCGCTGACGCTGCCATCGGCGGCCACGCGGCGCAGGGCATTGTCATCCCCGCCCGTCAGGAACCCGTCAGGCGCGGCATCGGGGGCGACCGACAGGATCGCGCCGTCATGGATGGTCATCACCTGCCACGCATCGGCCTGCCCCCAGTCGGCGCGCGGGGCGATGACGATATCGCCCTCCCCCGTCGTGAAGGCGACCTGCTGGCTGTCGCGCGAGATGGCGCAGCCGGTCACATGGGCCTCCAGCGTGCGGGTCGCGCCCCGGCGTTCGAGGAGGGAATTGCCGTTCATCTGTTCGCTCATTTCGCACGGCAGCTTTCAAAGCCGCGACGCAGCTGCGGGCGGTTGAGGTTGCGCCCGATGAACACAAGGCGGGATTCCGGCTTCTCGTCCTTCTTCCACGGGCCGATGAAGCCGCCATCGGCCATCATGTGCACTGCCTGGAATGCGAAACGCTGCGGCTCCCCCTTGTAGTTCAGGATGCCCTTGGCGCGCAGGATGTCCGCGCCCTTTTCCTGCAACAGCGCGCCGATCCACGCCTGGAACTTCGCCGCATCCAGCGGTTCCTCCACCACGAAGGACATGGAGGTCACGTCCTCCTCATGATGGTGTTCGGTTTCCTCAAGGAAACGCGGCGCCTGCTGGAGCGCGCGCTGCAGGTCGAAGCCCCCCTGGTCGAGCACGTCGCTGAGCGGCACGTCGCCACGCTGCGCACGATGCAGGCGCGCCACCCCATTGATTGCACGGATGCGCGATTCGATGGTCGCCAGCGCCACTTCATCGACAAGGTCGGTCTTGTTGAGGATGATGACATCGGCAAAGGCGATCTGGTTCACCGCCTCCGTGCTTTCCTCAAGCGTCTGCAGCACGTTGTAGGCATCGACCACGGTCACGACCGCATCAAGCCGCGTCTTGCCGCGCACGTCCTCGTCCACGAAAAATGTCTGTGCCACCGGGGCGGGATCGGCAAGGCCGGTCGTCTCGACAATGATGCCGTCGAATTTGCCGCGCCGCTTCATCAGGTTGCCAAGGATGCGGATCAGGTCGCCGCGCACGGTGCAGCAGATGCAGCCGTTGTTCATTTCGAACACTTCTTCATCCGCATCGACGACAAGGTCGTTATCCACCCCCAGTTCGCCGAATTCATTGACCACGACCGCGTATTTGCGGCCATGTTCGGCTGTCAGGATGTGGTTGAGCAGCGTCGTCTTTCCCGCGCCCAGAAATCCGGTCAGGACCGTGACCGGCACAAGCCGGTCGGTATCCGGCGAAGCCTGCGTGGCGTCCGACATGGTGTTACTCCATCACTCTCGAATTACGTTTCCTGCATATAGGCATACAGGCGTGCCTGTCACATCCCCCTGCCCCATACCGTCGGCATGCGCCACGGTCATGCGCCGACACATGCGGCACGGACCCGGTGACGGATGGCGCGGGCCTGCGGCAGGTCGAAACACCGTGCCTGCGCGCGTCCCCGCGCCGACAGGGCGGCACGTTCCTCGGGCGCTGCCATCAGGCCGGACAGGGCGGCCGCCAGTCCTTCCACCGGCATGGGGGGCACCAGCAGGCCGCCATCCCCCACCACCCGCGCCAGCGCGCCATAGGGCGCGGACACCAGCGCCGCCCCCGCCGCCATCGCCTCCAGCGCGCTCAGGCCGAAGGGTTCGGGCCAGCGACCGGGCATGACCACGATCGCCGCCCGCCCCATCGCCGTCAGCACATCCGCATGGGGGCGGTATCCCATCATCTCCACCCCCGCCGCCTGCGCCTGCGGGCGCAGGGCGGCGATGAAAGGGGTCTGGGGCGCATGTGCAAAGAAACGGTCCGCGCCATACATCACCGCGCGCCACCCCGGATGGGCGGCCCGGATCGCCGCCCATGCCTGCACGAACAGGTCCGCCCCCTTGTCCGCCACCACCCGTCCGGCGAACATCACCACCCGTTCACGCGCGGCAGGGGGCGTGCAGGTTGCGGGAATGGCGGTCCCGTTGGGGGAAAAGGCGACACGCGCGCCACAGTTGTCAGGCAGGCCATCAAGGAAGCGGTCGCGCAGCCAGTGGGAGACGGCGGCGACATGCACCCGCCCCAGCAGCGCCTGCCGCGCGGCGGGCGTCCGGGCGAAACGCATGCCCTGCGGGTCGTTATGCAGCACCAGCAGGATGGGAATGCGGGGAAACCGGCGCGCAAGGAACAGCGCCATGTCGGGGCGGTTATGCACCTCGATCAGGTCGGGCGCGGGGGTGTCGCGACGTATCGCACGCCCCACCGCCCGGGCATAGCGCCAAAGCGTCGTCCCCGGTGGCCACCATCCCACCACCGCAGGCACGAACCGCCCGCCCGGCAGGGGCGCACCTGTTATGGGCATGCCCACGACGACATCATCCGGCCCGGCCATGGCCGTGACCTGCAACCCGATGGCACCCACGGCATCGGGGCTGTATCCCTCCCGCCGGGGCAGGACCGTGACAACGCGCATGGGACGTACGGTGCCCGACCCGTGGATCAGGGAATGTCCTCGAACCGGGCGTTGCGCCATTCCCTGGGCTCCGCCAGCGCGGTCTGGTACCACTGGTCCACCAGGGGATGCGCGCGCACCGCGTTCATGTAGGCCACCGATTCCGGCGAGGGCGTCACGCCATAGGACAGGAAGCGCGAGACGATGGGCGCATACATCGCATCGGCCAGCGTGAAGTCCGCGCCGAACAGGAACATGCCACCCTGCCCGAAATCCAGCCGGGCCTCGGTCCAGATGGCATCAATACGCGCGATGTCCGCGTCGATGTCGTCATTCGTGCCCCCCGCCAGCGGACGGGCATTGCGCCCCACATTCATCGGCATCGCCGCACGCACCGCGCGGAAACCGGCATGCATTTCAGCCGCGATGGAACGCGCGAAGGCGCGCGCGCGCGGCACGGACGGCCACAGCGCGGGGACAAGGTCGGCACAGTATTCGCAGATCGCGATGCTTTCCCACACCGCAACCCCGCGATGTTCAAGGTAGGGCACCTTGCCATTGGGGGAGATGGTCTTGATGGCCGACGTGTTGCCATCATTGGACAGCGGGATCACCACTTCCTCCACATCCAGCGCCGCCAGCCTGACCGCAAGCCAGCCACGCAGCGACCACGAGGAGTAGCGCCGCGTCCCGATGACCAGTGTTCCCTCAGCCATGTCTTCGTCCTTTCGTGGTGGTCAGGCGGCGCTGTCGTGACGGCGGATGAACCCGCCGCCAAGCACCCGCGTCCCGTCATACATCACACAGGCCTGCCCCGGCGCGGGCACCGCCGCCTCGTCCAGCAGGACCGACGCGCCATCGTCCGTGCGCCAGACCGTGGCGGGGCGCACCGCCTCACGCGCGCGGATCTGCACGCTACAGCGCAGGCCATCGGCAGGCGGTTCCACCAGCCAGTTCATGTCACGCAGCCGCAGTTCACGCGTAACCCCACGCGTACGCGGGCCGATCACCACGCGGCGGCGGCCGGGTTCGATGCCCACGACCATCTGGCGTTCCCCGCCACGCATCGTCGCATCCCCAAGGCGGCGGCTCTGCCCCACGGTGTAGCGCGCGACCCCTTCGTGCGCGCCCACGACATTGCCGGCAAGGTCCACGATCTCGCCCGCGCCACTGGTCTGCGGGCGCAGCTTTTCCACCAGGGTGGCGTAGGAGCCATCGGGGATGAAGCACAGGTCCTGGCTGTCGGGCTTGCCCGCCACCGCAAGGCCGAAACGCTCGGCCTCCGCGCGGACGGCGTCCTTGTCGGGCATGTCGCCAAGCGGGAAGCGCAGGAAGCCAAGCTGCTGCAACGTGGTCGCGAACAGGAACCATGACTGGTCGCGCGTGCTGTCCACCGGGCGGTGCAGTTCGACGCCCTGCGGCCCCTCGATGCGGCGGACGTAATGGCCGGTGGCCATCGCATCGACGCCAAGGTCGCGCGCCATGCCCAGAAGATCGGTGAATTTCACGCCCTGATTGCACGCGACACAGGGAACGGGCGTCTCCCCTTCGGCATAGGCGTCGGCGAACGTCTCGATCACGCTGTCGCGGAAGCGCCGTTCGGCATCGATGACGTAATGCGCGATGCCCAGCCGGTCGGCCACGCGTCGGGCGTCATG
The DNA here is from genome assembly GCF_002906255.1 of Novacetimonas maltaceti. GTDB lineage: Bacteria > Pseudomonadota > Alphaproteobacteria > Acetobacterales > Acetobacteraceae > Novacetimonas > Novacetimonas maltaceti. The sequence goes on from NZ_POTC01000061.1 coordinate 12,121, forward strand.
GATGTCGCGCCCGGCGCAGCACGCCCCCTTGCGCGCGCTTTCGCGCGAGTCGTACAGCTGCAGGGTCGCGCCCACCACCTCATGCCCCTCCGCGACGAGGCGGGCGGCGACGACGGAACTGTCCACCCCGCCGGACATGGCGACCAGGATACGCATGGGTCCGCTCTACTTTCAGAAGGATTGAGGAGACAACCGGGCCTTCCTGCCTATCGAAGGCGCAGGCCCGGCGTCAAAGGAATTATCCGCCCACGCGTTCAGGACGTGCGCGGCAGGCGCACCACGAGGCCGTCGAGCGCCTCCGTCATCACGATCTGGCAGCCAAGGCGCGACGTCTTCTCCAGCCCGAAGGCGAGGTCGAGCATGTCTTCCTCATCCTCCGTCGGGGGCGTCAGTTTCTCCGCCCACTGCGGGTCCACCACCACGTGGCATGTCGCGCAGGCCAGCGACCCCTCGCACGCGCCTTCAAGGTCAATTCCGTTCTTGTGCGCGATTTCCAGCACCGACAGGCCAAGCGGGGCCGCGACCTCGCGCCGGGTGCCATCACGTTCGACAAAAACAATATGCGCCATCATTCCATCCTGAACACAGTTCCACGCCCGGACATCCCTGCCGGGCCACTCCTATCCCCGCGCTACGCGCTCCCGGCCGCGGCACGGCACAGGATCGCCGCCGCACGATCCACATCGGCGCGTGAGGTATAGCGTCCGACCGCCAGACGCAAGCTTCGCGCCGCCTGCGCCGCATCCAGCCCCATCGCCGTCAGCACGTATGACGGCACCACCTCGGCCGAGGAACAGGCCGATCCGGTGGACACACACAGTTCGGGCGCGCGCGCCATGATATCAAGGGCGGTGGCGCCGGGGAACCGCAGGTTCAGGTTGGTCGGCAGGCGGTGTTCCATGCTGCCATTGACCATGATCCCCGGACACCCGGCGCGCAGCAGGTGCAGCAGGTGGTCGCGCAGCATGCGCCCACGCGCGGCGTCCGCCGCCATTTCACGCATCGCGATATCACATGCCGCGCCAAAGCCGACCAGAAGCGGCGCGGGCAGCGTGCCCGAGCGCAGGCCACGTTCCTGCCCCCCGCCCGAAAACAGCGGGGCCAGGCGCACGCGCGGCCTGCGCCGCACGAACAGCGCGCCCACCCCCTTCGGCCCATACATCTTGTGCGCGGAGACCGAGGCGAGGTCGAGGCCCATGGCCCGCACATCCACCGCAACCTTGCCCGCCGCCTGCGCAAGGTCGCTGTGCAGCAGCGCCCCCGCCCCGCGCACCAGCGGCGCAAGGGCGGCCATGTCGTGCATCACGCCGGTTTCATTGTTCGCCATCATGATGCTGACCAGCAGCGTCGGCACCTCCAGCGCGCAACGCAGCACATCGGGGTCCAGCAGTCCGTCCGCCCCGACCGGCAGGATGACGGGTTCGCACCCTTCGGCCGCCAGGTCGCGAACGGATTCCAGCACGCATTTATGTTCGGTCGCCACCGTGATGACCCGCCGCCGCGCCGTGCCGGTGGACAGCAGGTGGCGCACCGCCCCCTTGATGGCGAGGTTGTTGGCCTCCGTCGCGCCGGAGGTGAACACGACTTCCCGCGCTTCCGCCCCGATCAGGGCGGCGACACGGGCACGGGCGATGTCCACGGCGTCATGCACGCGCCGCCCCGCCGCATGGTCCGCGCTGTGCGGATTGGCGAAATGCGTCGTGAACCACGGCAGCATCTCCTCCACCACGCGCGGGTCGCACGGCGTCGTCGCCTGGTAATCAAGGTAGATTTCCCCATCGGGGGTATCCCCGCCCGGGCGTGCCGTCTCCAGCATTATCATCATAACTCCGCCACGTGTGGGTAGAGCCCTACCATGTCAAGGTAGTGCTCATGCGCGGCACCATATGCGCTTACCATAAAGAAGTTTCTGGTGAAGCTTTTTACAAAAAACTTCGAAGAACGCCGCCTTTTTGAAAAAATCCGGCACCCAAAAACTTTTAGGGGCTGGCATAGGTAAGCATTGTTTGGGACGGTTCACGCGGACAGTTTAGCCCATTGAGTGAGGATTTTCAGGAGTTTTGCCGGCGAGCGGATGTTGAAGCGCCACTCGCACTCGGCCAGGAAGAG
>NZ_POTC01000062.1 GCF_002906255.1 Novacetimonas maltaceti
TGGTGGCCATGGCGGGAATTGCTCCACCCGATCCCATCCCGAACTCGGCCGTGAAAAACCCCAGCGCCCATGATACTGTGCCTCAAGGCACGGGAAAGTCGGTCGCCGCCAGATCTTCCAGTCAGTCTTTTACGAAAACCCCTCCTGTTTCAAGCAGGAGGGGTTTTTGCGTTCCTGTCGGCGAAAAGATCAGCATCGGCGTGTAGCCATGTGCAACGTCAGCACGAAGGCGAGCGTGGCGCAGATTCCCCCAACCAGAAAGACCGACGAATATCCCGCGCGATCCGCCAGCAGGCCGGTCAGTGGGCCGGTCACGCCATAGGCCAGATCCTGAAAAGCGGCAAAACCCCCAAGGGCAGTTCCACGCAGATGCGGTGGCATGATGCGTACGACCTCCACCCCCAGCGCCGGATAGACCATCGAGCATCCCATTCCTGTCAGTACCGCCCCGGCCAGTGCCAGCATAGGGGATGGAGCGCACCACAGGAGATACTGTCCTGCGGCTTCGACAATCAGGGAGGCCAGCGCAACGCGTACGCCTCCGACCCGATCCGGCAGATGCCCGCATAACAGGCGGACCACAACGAACGCACCACCGAAACAGGTCAGTCCCAACCCTGCATGCGGCCAGTTGCGATGTATGAAATAAAGCGAGATGAACGTCCCCAGCACGGCAAAGCCAACGTCCTGCAGCCCCAGTGCGCAACCGGGTCGCCAGATCCGGCCCAATATATGCCAGAACGGTTCGCGTCGTCCTTTATGGATCGGGGAGGGCTTGATCCCCTGTGACAGCAGCAGTCCCGTGGCTGGCAGAATGGCACAGGCCAGCATGACCGCACCAAATCCCGCCATGTGAAAGATCGCAAGCCCCAGTGGTGCCCCCACGGCAAAGGCACCATACATGGCCATTCCGGTCCATGCCATGACCTTGCCCGCACGTGCATGGCCCATCAGGCCGATGCCCCAGCCCAGCATGCCAACCACTGTCAGACTTTCCCCAACCCCCAGCACAAGCCGTCCGGCCACCAGTACAAGGTAACGCAGTGGATAAGGCAGCATGGGCAGGCTTGCCCCCATGCAGATCATGCTGGCCAGGATATACCCGGCCAGTCCCAGTCGCATGCAGGTCCGCCCGCCGCGTCCGTCTGCCAACTGCCCGGCATGGTTTCGACTGAGGATGGTGGACGCAAAGGCAATTCCCACGGCCAGTCCCGCCAGCATATTGCCATATCCCGACCATTGCGTGACGTATATGGGGATGACCGGCAGTGATAATGCAACGGCCAGATATCCCAGAAACAATGCCGCTGTCAGTCGCATCAGCACGCGGGAGTGATCATCAATAGGAGAGATATCCATGGGGTGCCTGTCGTCATGCAATGGAAGTAGGAAAGACCGGATAAATTCATAGGATGTTTTAAGGCATTTCAGTACATCGGCAAACCATGCCACGTATCTGTGATGGAAATGACATGGCACGTAGTTCCTGCGTAGGTCTGCGATATGGTTGCGGGAGCCGTTAGCTGGCGCAACAGGGAACTATGGACGGACCAGTTTACCGGAATAGAAAATGCTGAAGGTCTTCGATCGGGTATTTTTTTCTTTATAGTATCATGATTGCAGAATAATTATTTTCTATATGCAATTTGACCGGAATGATTTAAGCCATTTCCTTTCTGGGGGTAAAACGTCACTTCCTGAAGGAAAAGGATGTAAATTTCAGATGAAATACAGAAATCTATTAGCTCTGCCAATATTTGCAATATGTGATGCATTGTCATGTTCCGGCGCACATGCGGAAAGCCAGACTGTTCCACCACACACGGATATCGGGAACTGGAAACTGGAAGCCGTAGATGATGGGGGCGAGAATCAATACTGCCAGATAAACACCAATGTCGGGGATAGTGGACAGTTCAGACTTCTTGTCAGCAACTATTATGTTGCAATCGTGCTTGTGGAACCGTCCTGGCAGAAAATAAGCCTTCGAGCATCAAATGGGACATTCAGTTTTGACGATGGCAATAAAATTGACCTGACATCTCATATCAATCAAAAATTCGATGAATTTGAAGTCACGACGGATAAGGTCAAGCCATTCATCCATCAATTGACGATCGGTCGGGAAATGAAAATATCCCTGCCAGATCCGATCAACCAGACATGGAATGTCAGTCTGGATAAAATGTCCCCTGCAATAACCGAGCTGGATCGGTGTGCACAGGAGCGGAAGTTTGTCGGCCTGCCTGAACCATTTACGCAGGCAAACGACAGTCAACCGGCCGCATCGAATGGCAATACCATCGTTTCGAACTCTCCCGCAGCAGCACAGCCATCCACCAATGCGCCCATATCCCCGGCAGCGCAGCAGGCCGGTGGCGTGCAAAGTTCCGCAGATGCAGGGACGCCGCCTTCACAGGGCGAAAGCAAGTGGACGGTCAAAGGAATAGACAACAGGCCAAGCGGGGGACGGGCGACATGTTCGATGTTTGTGCAAAGCGGGCCCCATATTATGGAAATAGAAACCAATGGAATGATGATGGGGGTTTTCCCTGCTGATACCAACTTCAATTTTTCCCATCTGGTAAATCTGACAGCCGTGCCGTTCACCCTGAAATTCGATAACGGGAATGAAGTCCAGTTCTGGGGCAGGATTAATTCCATGCAATCCGTTTTTCTTGACTCGCACGATGGCGGCATGAACAAGGCTGATTTTTTCCGTAACCTCATGAATAACAGGACCGCCAGACTGTCCATCCCATCAATGCATTATCAGTGGGATATTGATCTTGCAGGCTCTGTGCCGGCATTCAGGGAATTGCAGAAATGCCTTGGGGATTACAATCTGGGCGGGGTGATTTCTTTGATCCGATAATGAAACATAAGGATTTTTACGGGCGATGTCTGAAAGCATGGCCCGTAAAAGGACGGTGAAATCCGCACGATTGCGTAAACATGTGTCAGGATCAGGTTTTTTGTGCCGTCATGGCCACGAATGACCCTTCTGGATGCGGCAGGGTAAACGTGCGTATTTCATAATCAACAAGGTATTTTCATTTGGGATTCAAAGGGCCATCGGCATGAAAAGAACATTGTGCATCTGCGCCTTGATCGCCGGAACCGCATTTTCATCATTCCCGGGCATATCATATGCCCATGTAGAGATTATTCCTCCTGCACAGGATATCGGGGAGTGGAAACTGAAAGCTGGAACAACGGCTTCCGGTAACCCCGCATGCCTGATTGATGCCAGGGTCGGCACCAATAATGATTTTAATCTTGTGACCACCAACGGAAATGTTGAAATGCTGTTGATGGGCACGACATATGTTCTGAATTTCCGTTCCGGTTTTCAGGCGATTGCGAATTTTGACGATAACAGCCGGATCTATCTGGATGCCAGGCTTTCCGGAAGCCAGGTGACGATTGGCATTCCTGCTGACAGGGTCAAAGAGTTCATGCACGAATTCACGACCGCGAAGGTCCTGCGCGTGAATCTGGCAGAACCCATGAACCAGACATGGATCGTCCAGTTGAACAAGGCAGCACCGGCATTTGGTGAACTTGACCGTTGTGTGCAGGCATTGAAGATAACCAATCTTCCGGTTCCCTTCACGCAGTCGCCCCATGCACCGACAGATGACCACATGACGAATGCCGTCATCCCGAATTAAGGGATGCCCGGATTGCCCCTGATCCCTTCCGCCCGGCATTTGGGGGATCGGAAACGCGATGACTGCGATGGGCACATGGCAGGTCCGCCCCGACAGGCGTGCCACCCGGTACAGGGCGATCGCTGTCATGCCGGGCCTTGTCATGCAGGTAAAAAGGTTGCGCGACTTCGCCGAAGATGATGCTCTCAGGTCATCAATATCTCGAAACATCTGGGCGAGGCATGAAGATGACAACACGCAAATCGGTGGGAACCTATCTGCTCGAACGTCTCAGGGCGCTGGGGGTGCGGCGGATCTATGGCGTGCCGGGGGATTACAACCTTGAATTCCTTGAACTGATTGAACGGACCGATGGCATTTCCTTCATCGGGAACTGCAATGAGCTCAATGCGGCCTATGCCGCGGATGGCGATGCGCGGCTGTCGGGCATTTCGGCGGTCCTGACCACCTATGGCGTGGGGGACCTCAGTGCGCTGTCCGCGATTGCGGGGGCCTATGCGGAAGGTGTGCCGGTCATCATGATCTCCGGCGTGCCACCGCTGCATGCGATCACGCAGCGCGCGCTGCTGCACCATACGCTGGCTGATGGGAATTATGAAAATGTCATGAACTGCTACAGCCAGTTCACTGTCGCGCAGACGCGGTTGCTGCCCCAGGACGCGGCGACCGAGATCGATCGCGTGCTGGGTGCCGCATGGCGGGAAAAGCGGCCCGTCTATCTGCAGCTGCCGTCCGATACCTGCTGTGTGTCGGTGCAGGTTCCTGCCACGCAGGACATTGCCTGCTGGTATGGCAGTGATCCGGTGCAGTTGCAGGCCGCCGTTGCGGACATCATGGAACGGCTGACGCATGCGACACGGCCGGTGTTGCTGCTTGATGCCCTGGTGCGGCGTTTTGACCTGCGCGAACGTGTGGCGGAGCTGTCCCGACTGCTGGACATTCCCTTTGCAACCCTTCCGACCGGGAAGGGCGCATTATGTGAAACAGACCCGAATTATCAGGGGATCTACAGTGGCAAGGCCTCGGCCCCGGCACTGTACGAACGGGTCCGGACCGCGGACTGCGTGATCGGCTTTGGGGTACGGTTCGTGGATGCGACCTCCGGTTACTTCTCATACGCCTTTGATCCCGCCGCCTTCGTCAATATTCAGGCGTTCGACACGCGTTGCGGTGGGGACGTGTTCATGGGGGTGGCGGCAGCAGACCTGCTTGACGCCATCATTGCGCAGGTCAGCGAACGCCGCGCCACGCAGCAGCCCCCCGTGTCGGCGTCCCCCCGGCCTGTGGTGGCACCACAACCGGCAGTACAGGACACCCCGGCCTGGGGGCAGCCTGCATTCTGGGCGCGCATCCAGACATTCCTGCGGCAGGGGGATGTCGTGCTGGCGGATAATGGCACGTCGCTGGTGGCGCTGACGCATATGCGCCTGCCCGCACGATGCCATTTTGTGTCCCAGCCCATATGGGCGGCAATCGGCTATACGCTGCCGGCCCTGCTGGGGTCGCTCAATGCCTGTCCGGATCGGCGTCACCTGCTGTTTATCGGGGATGGGTCGTTCCAGATGACGGCGCAGGAACTGTCGAGCATACTGCGCGCGCGGCACAAGCCGGTCATCTTCGTGCTCAATAACCGTGGCTATACGATCGAGCGGATGATCCTTGGGGAAACGGCGGCCTATAATGACATCGCCAACTGGGACTATGCCGCGCTGCCCGGCGTGATGGGCGCATCTGATGCGGCCGTGTGCCTGCGGGTCAACAGCATGGATGAACTTGAGGCTGCCCTGAAACAGGCCGAAGATCCGCAGCAGCTGGTGTTTATCGAGTTGGGATTCGCGCCAATGGATGGCCCGACGGGAATCAGCGCCTTTGGCGGCGTGGTGCGGCATTATGATTATGGTGCCTTTGACGGAAGGTAATTTTCCCGTCGATATGTCACGGCAGGGGGCGATTTTGCATTGCGCTTCCTGCCGATGCCGCTATCCTATTGAAAAGCACGGCAATCTGGTTTGCCTGCATAATTTTGCATCGTGCGACGGCCATGATGCGGAATTCAGCCCCTTTTATATTTCGAAAATTATCACGAAAACGTGATCGAAATGCGCAAGAATCAGGCATATCGCCTCTTTTTTGTGCATGTGTAGGGGGTGTTGGGGCCATTTACGCATGCCCTGCCGTTATTTTTGTCACAAATATTCGAATGGTATTTTGCCCTGCCTGCGCGTGGCGTGGTGTCGTGTTTGTTTCGTGGTCAAATAATAATGACGGCTTCATTGTGAAAATGTCATGAAAATAGTTCCCGATTATTTCCCGTTGCGGTGCGCCGGTGTTTCGTGTTTTTACCGCGTCACTCGAGACCGAGAAAATGAAGGACAAAAACAAATGCTGATCCAGAACCTGAGCGACCTGCTTGCCAACTCCGTCCATGCCATGTCTTCGCTGACCATGGTGTCGTTCCTGCCCATGATCGCGGCGCTGATGATTGCGACCCTGGTTTCCGACCGCGTTGCATAAGGCGGGGGTTCCTACCCCCACCTTGACCCTGTCCTCACCATAACCGGGGCAGGTATAAGGCAGTGGTTTCGATATGATGGGCCTGGCATGAGATCGTCCGGCAGACCTGATATCCCACTGCGTTTTGCGATCGGGAGATGCCCGCGGGTTCCATGGTGGACCTGATGGGAAGAAGATCGCACTTCCGGCAATCTGGCATGTCATGATGCCAGTATTGGCCGGGTATGATGACCGTCAGGGCATCATGCACAGGGCTGTGGCACGGGGCAGGTCATCCAGACCGTTTCCCCGATTGCCTGCCGGATATGAAATTACGCTTCCATCAAGAAGATATCGCACGATGCCCGGCAGTGGCGTTCCCCGATAGGGGGAAGGCGCAATGCCGGACCTGCGGGTATGGCGCCTGGACCTGCCTGGAAGCGATCCTGCCAGCCATGCTGAAGTTTTCTAGGAAAACTTCAGGGCGCGGCGCATTCCTGGAAAAAACCGTGATGTCAACATGCCCGCATCAACTGATGGGCAGGTTCCGGTTGAGCGCACTCATGCCACGGATGATGCTGTATATCGTCCACGCGGCCCACCACAGCATCAGCAGGACCGGGAAGACCAGCAGGATCACCCCGATCCCGCCCGTCAGTGCGGCCATCGCGATGCTGAACAGATACAGGACCAGTCCCGCAACGGCGTAGAGCAGTCCCTTGAGGAAAAGGGTGATCTGGAACCGGAAGTGCGAGGTGTAGGGTTCCGTGGAACTGTCCCTGTTTATATAGGCCAGTATGATTCCCATGGCGCTGGTGCCGGGAATGAAAAATCCGATCAGGTAGAGAATATAGACAATATTGACCATGGAATTCCCGTTGCTCCCGATGGGGGAGGGGGAGGAGACCATGCTGTCATGACGATCGAATCCCATGGCGTACCTTTTCTGCTGCGGTGCTTGCCGATGGCGCGCTGGACGGTAAATGACGGGTGTCCTGCATCGTAGCATCCAGTTATCGGGCCGGGGTGAAAAGATGACATGAAACCGGCCTGAAGGATCAGGGTGGCGGCAGGCGACCGGGTGTTTCTGTCAATCTGCCTGTGATATTATCGCAAATAACGGCATTATGTTCCGCACGGAAAAAGTCATTTCCCATGTGACGGACATGCCGCGCGGGCCGTGGCCGCCAGCAGCATCCATGGTCAGTACGGGGCGGACATGCCCGGAATGCGCGGTGGATATTGTCGAAACATGTCGGCAGGCCGTTGCGGCGGGAAGGGGGCTTGCTTCCATCGGGGACACGGGTGTATCGGCGGTGCAAAGACGACCGCTAAGCCGGTCATTACTTTATTTCCATACAGAGCAGATACATGACCGAAACACCGACCGTCCAGCATGCGGGGACGTCCGAGTCCGGGCGTGCGTCGTCCATACATCCCGCATGGATCTTCTTCATCCTGGCCATGGGGGGATTTGCCATCGGCACGGCCGAATTCGCGGCCATGAGCCTTGTGCCGATGATTTCGCGTGACATGCACGTCACCGTGCCGCAGGCGGGGCATGCGATCATTGCCTATGCGGTGGGTGTGTGCGTGGGGGCGCCGCTGATCGCCCTGATCGGGGCGAAGGCCAGCCGCAAGCTGATGCTGATCGGCATGACGGCGCTTTATGTGCTGGGCAGCGCGCTGACCGCGGTTGCGCCTTCGTTTTCGTGGCTGCTGCTGTTCCGTTTCATCAGCGGCCTGCCCCATGGGGCCTATTTCGGCACGGCGGGCATTGTCGCGGCCTCCCTTGTGCCTGAAAGCCAGCGCACGCAGGCGGTCGCCCGCGTGGTGCTGGGCCTGACGATCGCAACCATCGCGGGCGTGCCGCTGGCCAACGGCCTTGGACTGCTGCTGGGCTGGCGCTGGGCCTTCGTGCTGATTGCCGGCCTGGCGTTCGCCACCATGATGCTGGTGGTGGTGTTCGTTCCCGCTGACCCGGCGCGTCCCGATGCCAACGCCCTGACCGAACTGCGCGCCATGCGCAACCGGCAGGTCTGGCTGACGCTGGGGATCGGGGTCATCGGGTTTGGCGGCATTTTCTGCGTCTATACCTACCTTGCCTCCATCCTGCAGGAAGTGACGCATGCGCAGCCGGTCATGGTGCCGGTCATGCTTGCGGTCTTTGGCGTTGGCATGACGGTGGGCACGATGGCGTGCGCCTGGGCGGCCGACCGCAAGATGATGCCGACCATCGGCGGCACGCTGCTGGTCAATGCGGCGGCGCTGGCGGGGTTCCCCGGATCAATTCACAGTGTATGGGGCATGATGCCCATCGTGTTCATGATCGGCTGCGGCGGGGGGCTGGGCACCGTGATCCAGTCGCGGCTGCTCAGCGTCGCGGTGAACGCGCAGGCCCTGGCCGCCGCCATGAACCAGAGTGCCTTCAACCTTGCAAACGCCATTGGCCCGTGGCTTGGCGGCCTCGCGATCTCGGCGGGCTGGGGCTGGGGTTCGGTCGGCTGGGTCGGGTGCGCGCTGGCGATGGGGGGATTCACGATGTGGATGCTCTCGCTCAGTGACGAGCGCGCGACAGCCCGGCGCAGGGCAGGTGGCTAGGCTACGGTATTGAATGGCCCGGTGTATGCCCTGTAACCTTGGGGCATGACATCTTTTTTTCCTGACGGGGTGATGCTGCCGCCTTTGCTGGGCGACCTTTTCCCCCCTTATGTCCTTCCACGCGCGGATGCGCCGCTGCTGTTGCGGGTGCAGGAAATACTCGACACCGGCATCGCGCCACATGCGGCCGATCATGACCGCAACGGGCGGTATCCGGTCCATGCGATCTCTCTGCTGAAGCAGGCGGGACTGCTGCTGCTGCCGGTCCCGCGCGCCTATGGCGGGATGGGGGCGACGCAGGCCCTCTCGCTGGAGGTGATGGTCAGGATCGCGGCGGCCGATCCCGCCGTGGCGCAGATCTACAAGGTGCATGACGACCTGGTGCGGGAGATATTTGCCTACGCCACCCCGGCCTTCTGCCATCACCTGGCCCAGCGCATCATGTCGGACCATGCGATCATCGGCATGGCGGTTGCGGAAAATGGCCGTACTGCGGACAGTTTCGTCCAGACGCTGGCCATCGCGCAGCCCGGCGGGCACTGGCTGCTGCGCGGGCGCAAGGTCTATGCCACGGGTGCGGCGGGGGCGGACCTGATCGCCATTACGTCCTTTGACCCGCTTGCGGCGCAGCGCCACGATGACGTGCGGGCCGGCCTGCGTTTCGACCTTGTGCCGCGTGGCGCGCCGGGCCTGCGGATCCTGCGCGACTGGGACCGGATGGGACAGCGTGCGACGGATTCGGGCACGGTCGTTCTGGACGATGTCCGGGTCAGCGCCGCAACCAATGCCCTTGCCCCGCAAAGCGCCCTGCCGGTCCATACATCGCTGCGCCACCAGGCGGGATTCAGCGCGATCCTGATCGGGATCGGCATCGGCGCGCTGCGTGCCGGCTGTGCCTTCGTCGCGCAACACAGCCGCCCATGGGGTGCTGCACAGGTCGAACGCGCGACCGATGACCCGTATGTGCGCCGGATGGTGGGGGAAATGGGGGCGGACCTGTCGGTGGCCTACTGCGCCGTGCGGCAGTGTGGCGACCTGCTGGACCTGTATGAACGCGGCGGCGTGTCGCGGGCGGCCCTTGCCATGCCCGTCAGCGCGGCGCGTTCCGTCGCGACGCGCGCGGCATTGCGGGCGACATCGGACATCCTGGCCGCGACCGGTGCGCGCGGCACGGATGCGCTGCATGGCTTCGATCGTTACTGGCGCGATGCGCGGACCCTGTCGCTGCATGACCCGGTGGACTGGAAGAATGCGGAGATCGGGCGGCATCTCCTGACCGGCTGGACGCCGGAGCCGGGGCCTTACCAGTAAAAACGGCCGAAGTTTCGGGGGACTGCTCCGTCCCCCGAAAAGCGGCGCCAGAAAATTTTGCCTGAATCCGTGCGCTTTTTCCTGTCGGACGGGACAGGAGATGGCCTGCGGCATGTCATTTCGAATATATAACCACGTCCTGCCCCCATTATGGCGGGCATGGTGGACGAAAGGATGACAGGCATGTTGCATGCGATCGGGTTGATGAGTGGCACGTCGCTTGACGGGGTTGACGCGGCACTGGTCGAAACGGATGGCCACAGGGTTGGCGCCCGTGGGCCGTCGCTGTCGCTGCCTTATGCCCCGGCCCTGCGCGAGCGCATGCGTGACCTGCTGGACCGCGCGCCAACCCTGTCGGCCGACGCGCCTGAGGTCCGTGACGTGGAGCATGCCCTGACCCTGCGCCACGCCGAAGCCGTGCAGGCCCTGCGGGAGAAAGCCGGGCATCCGCATGTCGATGTCATCGGTTTCCATGGGCAGACCCTGCTGCACCAGCCACAGGCGCACCGCACATGGCAGGTGGGGGATGCGGAACTGCTGTGGCGGGAGACGGGGATCGCGGTCGTCCATGACTTCCGCAGCGCCGATGTCGCGCATGGGGGGGAGGGCGCGCCCCTGGCCCCGTTCTATCACGCCGCCCTGCTGGCGGGGCAGGAACGCCCGGTTGCCATCGTCAATATCGGCGGTGTCTCGAACGTGACGCTGCTGGGCACGGACGGGCGCGTGCATGCGTGCGATACGGGGCCGGGCAATGCGCTGCTGGATGACTGGGCGCGCATCCATACCGGCCATCCATGTGATTTTGACGGGCGACTGGCCAGCGCGGGGCAGGTGGATGCGGATGTGCTGCAGGCGCTGCTGTCCGATCCGTTCTTTGCAAGGCCCGCGCCGAAATCGCTGGACCGGCAGTCGTTCCATCGCGCGCTGTCGATGGTGTCGCACCTGTCGGCACAGGACGGGGCGGCGACGCTTGCGGCCTTTACCGTGGCGGCCATTGCCGCCGCTCCGCTGCCGCAGGTGCCGCGTGCGTGGTACATCTGCGGCGGCGGGGTGCATAATCCCGTCATCATGCGTGGCCTGCGCGCGCGCCTGCCGGGCATCGTCGCCCCTGTTGGCGAACTGGGCTGGGATGGGGACGCGCTGGAGGCCGAATGTTTCGGCTTCCTTGCCGTGCGCGCGCTGCTGGGCCTGCCCATTTCCGCGCCCGAAACCACCGGGGTCCGCCTTCCGCTGACGGGGGGACGCATTGTCGGTGCGCATCCCCGCGCGTAAACAGGGTTTCCATTGCGTTCATAACGGACTGTCCCTTCCCATGCCCGATGCCGCTTCGCTGCCTTTTGTCACGGTCATTTCCACCGGTGGAACCATCGCACGCCATTCGGACAATCCCTGCGATACCGTGGATTATGCGGAAATCGGGCGCGACCTTGGGGCCAGCCACCTGCTGTCGGCGCTTCCCGATGTGGTGCGGGCGCGCTTTCGCGTGCGTGAGATCACGTTTTCCCAAAAGGACAGCAGCCATATGGACATGTCCATATGGGCGGAACTTGCACGCCGGATCCGCGACGTGCTGCGTGAAAGTCCCGACATGGCGGGCGTTGTCGTGACGCATGGTACCACCACGCTGGAGGAAGCGGCCTTCTTCCTTGACCTTGTCCTTGATGAGGAACGCCCGGTCGTGCTGGTCGGCGCGCAGCGGCCCGCCAGCGCCATCAGCGCGGATGGCCCGGCCAACCTGCATGCGGCACTGCTGGTTGCGACCAGTGCGCAGGCGCGGGGACAGGGGGTGCTGGTGGTCTCCGACAACGAGATCCATGCCGCAGGCAGCGTGACCAAGGCCTCGACCTATCGCCTCGACACATTCCGCTCCCCCGATTTCGGCCCGCTTGGTGTGATCGAGGGGGACGCGGTCTGCTTTGCCCGTCAGGTTGCGGCGCGCAGGCGCATTGGCGGCGACGCGCTGGAACGCATTGCGCACGACAGGCCGCGCGTGGATATCTGTTACAGCCATTCCGGGGGGGATGGGACGGCGATTGCGGCATTCTGCGCGGCGGGTGCGCGGGGCCTCGTGGTCGCCAGCATGCTGCCGGGCATGTGCGCCCCGGCGGAAAGTGCTGCGCTTGATGCCGCCTGCGCGCAGGGGGTGGCCGTGGTCATGTCCAGCCAGGGATCGTCCGGTGCGACGCTGGCGCGGCAGGACCTGCGCCAGCGTGGGATCATGGCGGCAGGGCGCCTGCGCCCACGACAGGCACGCATCCTGCTGACACTGTGCCTTGCGCTCGACATGCCGGCAGCGCGCATCCAGCACCTTTTCGATATCCCCTGACGCTATCGAAAAGAACGGCTCCTTGCGAAACAGGGCCTGAACCCGGAGAGGCTTCTGCTGAAGCTTGTTGAAAAAAGGCGGCGCCCGAGAACTTTTGTGATTCTACAGGCTTCCGTCAGAAGACACTGTTGAACGCGAATTGCGGGCACAGGACACGCGCCGTGTTGTGCCCGGCGAACAGCGTGGAAACCCCGGCGATGACGCCAAAACGTGGCGACCAGTTATATTCGATGGCCGGGGCGATCATCCAGTCCCCGGAACCATCGCCCGTGCTGCGCACCAGGTGGCACTGCGCATCGTGGCCATGGACATACGCCCCATCGGCCCAGTCGCGGGCAAGGTCCATCGCCAGGACCCATTTCTGGCTGATGCCGTATTCCAGCGAGAACCCGCTCTCGCCATACATGCCGGGATGGGCCGCGCCGCGAAATCCCTGCGTCGTGCCATAGCTGCTGGCATTGGTGATGCGTGCCGCCCCCAGCGCCCGGCGCCACGTGCCCCATATCCGCAGGCGCAGGGCATGGTGGCCGGGCAGGACGTAGGTGGACTGTTCCGTCAGGGCGAGGCGGAACGTATAGGCCCCGCTGCCCACGCCATCCTCGCTCCGCCCGAGGTTGCGGTAATCCCCCGTGGGAAAGGCGACACCGGCAAAGATGCTGAGTGCGGGGATGAAATGCCGGGGATCCGCGTTCAGGTAACGCCACATCAGGTCCACGGGCAGGTCGCCCATTTTCGCGCCGCTTGTGGTGTCGCCATGCCTGCGCCACCCGTAACTGATGGTCGGCGTGGTCTGCACGCTGATGGAATCGGTGATTGCGTATTTGTACAGCGTGAAATTCGAAATCCCGCGCATGCCGTCATGGATGGGGCGGCCATGTCCCCCGCTGTCGAGGAAGCCTGTCGGCGTGCTGTAGGTGAAATAGGGTTCCCACGCGAAAACCCCCTTTTGCGTCAGCGCGCCGGACGGGGAGACGAGGGACCCGGTATACCATTGTTCATAGTCGCGTTCCTGCGCCTGTGACCCGCCGGCCGCCCCGTTGCCGGTATTTGCCGCATGGGCGGCGCACAGCGGCAGCATGGCGACGGCGGCGCAGATGATCCCCGCAAGCCGGGAACGCGCGCAGGGGCGGCGCGTCGTGGGGGAGGTGTGGGGGACATGTCCATGGG
>NZ_POTC01000063.1 GCF_002906255.1 Novacetimonas maltaceti
CCATCTGGTCCGGGGTTAACCCCGGACCAGATGGCCAACAGCAACGCCGTCAGAAGGGCGGCATAACAACAATCGGGTATAGCTTATCAAGCCCGCAAAACTGTCCGAACGGACGGGACCACCTCACATCTCGTGATGGATAACTACGCCACACATAAAACGACCACGATCAAGACGTGGCTCGCCCGCCGCCCGCATTGGCATGTTCACTTCACGCCCACCTCGGCTTCCTGGATCAATCAGGTAGAGCGCTGGTTCGCCGAACTGACGCGCAAGCAATTCCAACGCGGCGTGCATCGGTCAACAACTGCACTCGAAGCCGACATCACAACTTTTATCGATGCACATAACAAAAACCCACGGTCGTATCGGTGGGTCAAATCAGCCGACCAGATCCTCGCCTCGGTGAAGCGCTTTTGTCATAAGACAATGAGCCGAACTTCAGATTCAGGTGACTAGTACTAGGCACTCTCGCGTGTAGTCGTCCTCAACGGTCAGCACGCGGAAGCGACATCCGTTGTCCAGCGCTAATTAGGACCGTCGGGCACCGGCGTTGGCGAGTAGGTGCCCATTTCCTGTTTCAGGACACCACACTAATGGACCGACAACCCTTCCTTGCGATACAACCGGAACAGCTTTTTGTGGATCAGGATTACTCCTTCGCATTCCAGAAAGATGTGCCGACCCTGATAGGGAAACTGGCATCGTTCGCCCGCAAGGTGGCGCGGTAGGCCGCGCACCTCGGTATCGCATGGACGGTACGACGCATAGCGCTACGTCCTCGGGTCGACGGTGATGCGACTACAGGCCCGCCCCCGCCGTTGCGAGTAATCCCGTTTGGACACCGCCTTGGTCAGAGCATTATGCCGTAATGCCGGGCGTCTCACGAGTTTCCTACTTGCTGCTCCTCAAGCTTCGAGACCTCCAGCCCACCGTATTTCGATCGTCTTGTGTAGAAGGTCGCGTTGCCGATCCCGTAATAGATGCAGGGGTTGGCCTCCTAATGCTCTCTCGGAACTTTTACTCGTCACCGATAAGTTCATCGATTTCACGTAAGCGCTTTCGGATGGCAACAAGCTGTTCCAGCATTTGGCGCCTAGTGGATCTAAGGCGCCGCGCCTCTGTTACGAGCGCGGCAAAATCAACATGAGATGCAGGCCGCTTGATTGACTTTCGGAATGCTATGATTGCAGAACGAGACGCGCTGGGTCCGACGAGGCCCTTCTCGCGCGCCGCTTCAAGTTCCTCTGGTCCCAGTAAAGTCAGCTGATACGCTGCACTATATGAACCCGGTAGTAACGTCTCGCTAATTCGGCCACTATCCACCATGCTTGCGATCCGACGCAACTGGGAGGCCACCGGTTCGGAGAAAGGGAAAAAGCGTTCGAAACTGGCTTTAAGACGGTTTTTTTCTTCTCTCGAAAAAAGTGCATTTTCTAGCGTATTTAATGCTCGGCCGATTTCCAGAAAGGAACGCGCAGCCTTTTCCCACGCAGATGTTACGGCGCGCTGGGTATCAAGAATGATCCGGATGCGGCCCTCGTCCTTCGCAAGGTCCGTTCCGGAAAATACTGATGCAATTGTCTCCAGGGTTTCAGAAGATACGGTGGTGAGTTCATGTAGCTCGCTAGGACGCGCATCAGATGGCTGTATTTCGTCAGCATCAAGGCCCTGCAAGGCTCGCAGCGAGATGCCGCGCGTCGAATTGGCTTTGCTCACAGGTCCAACTCCTGTCGCAAGTATGACCAGAGTGCGCCAAACGCTTCCGCGTTTTTGGGCCGACTTAGATCCATGACGCCTAACCCTTTACCATTTGCGAGTGATATTTCCTCTGCTTGGGCGATTTCTACGGGACACACGGGTCCGACATTTAGCAATTTGGAGCGGATAGTCGCGTAGGAACGAGTTCGAATATTCGCCCGATTAATGATGAACGCTGCTTTCGCACCGCTCTGTTTCAAATGGCGCATCCACGGTATCACGCTGTCTAAATCGTCTTGGCTTTGCTGGCATGGAACCAGAACAAAATCAGAACTTTCACACAAGCCCAAGATTGCTGTCATGTTGATTTCGATCGAGGGCGGCGTGTCGATGACAATAAAACCGGCCGAGGATTGCCTCGCCATTTTCAGGGTGGATCGCCAGTCATCAAGGGACGCGCGATGTACAGGAATATGGGACACGGCCGGAATACTCGCACGGACGCGTTCCCTGCGTTCCGCCCATGTGGCTAGAGTTGCCTGTTTATCCATATCCAGTCCTAATACTTGTCTGCCAGATTGAGCAGCTAAAACAAGTATATTCCGAGATAACGACGATTTTCCAACACCACCCTTTGGCGATGATAGCATCACGATGGATTGTTTTGATGGAGAGGGATGTTTTGTCATTGGGACCTTATCGATGCAGGAGTTCCGCGGACCGCCACCGTATAGAAGGAGTTTTTACAGGACAGCTTTCTGAATACAAGAGAAGAGTTCCAAATCTTTTACGCCGTAAAATTTTTACCGCGTAAAACGCTTTTGTCTGTTGATTTGATGCGTTGCTTGCGCAGGACGTATCGTCTGGGGATACAGTTAGATTACCTATGGTCGGGAGCGCTAGAGCTTTGAGCCGATTGCCCATTGTTTGCCGAAGAGGAACGGCCAAAAAAAGGTCTAAATAAGACAAAACTGCACCAGATCGACCAGCACGCCGCAAGGGGTAGCTCCTCCCCGTGCTCGGCGTCTGCGTCGCCTGCGCGCGGGTCCGGTGCTGCCGCTACGCGGCACCCTTGCCCCGCACTGCCCGACCCGGTTGCAATGAGAACTGAAGGAAAGAGTAATCAGGCGACACAACCTGATTAGCACGCCCGTTCCTGACATCCCGAAAACCTGACCCGGAAACATCCCGGCCTGCAGAAGCAGCGCAGGGCTCCGGCGTTTGTACGGAGCACGGCCATGTCGTTCCAGCTCAACCTCTTCGGCACAACCGCTCTCGCAGATACCCAGAACGACCTTTTCTGGGGCGAACTTGAAGGCGAAGACGGCGCGCCCCCTGTCTCGCCGGCCGCGATGTCCCTTCCCCAGATCGACTTTCATATGGTGGCCGACCGAGGCCTCGCTGACACCTGGAAACAGCGGGCCCGTGACAATGCACTGGCTATCGCGCTGCTCAAGGAGATCGAAGAAGCAGACCGAAACGCCTCTTCCCCCGAACAGATCGTTCTGTCACGCTTCATCGGCTTTGGGGCAGGAGAACTGGCGAACAACCTGTTTCCATCGGGAAGCGATAGCGCCCGCCCAGGCTGGGAAGAGATTGGCGAGGCGATCAATGCCTCCACAACAGACGTTGAAAGGGCAGGACTGAAGCGCGCGACACAATATGCGCATTTTACCCCTGAACTGATCGTGCACGCACTCTGGAACAAAGTGCTGCAGATGGGCTTCAGGGGCGGTTCCGTGCTTGAACCCGGCTGTGGGACCGGTCTTTTCATCGCGGCCCGACCAGAAAGGCTCGAGGGACGCATCGCATTTACCGGGATCGAGAATGATCTGATTACGGCAAGGATCGCACGCAGGCTCTATCCGAACCAGTGGATCCGCAGCGAGGATTTCACGACAGTGAAGCTCGCAGACGGGTATGACCTTGCGATCGGTAATCCACCCTTTTCCAATCGCACCGTGCGTGGCCCGGAAGGTCTGGGACGGCTTGGCCTGAGCCTGCATGACTTTTTTATCGCCCGATCCGTCGAAGCACTCCGCCCAGGCGGCATCGCAATTTTCGTGACGTCCCGCCATACGCTGGACAAGACCGACAGCACCGCGCGCCGGACCATTGCCGACATGGCTGACCTCGTGGGGGCAGTCCGGCTCCCGGCCGGAGCAATGCGCGATGACGCCGGCACGGACGTGGTGGTGGACGTACTGGTGTTACGCAAGCGCATGATCGGCGACATGGCCGATGATGAGACCTGGCTGGAAACCGGCGCCCTTGCGGATAGCAACCAGGGTAACGGTCCGCTCCTTATCAATCGCTACTTCCTCGACCATCCGGAGCAGGTGCTTGGCCGTCACGGCTGGACCACCACCCAGTTCGGTCCCGATTACACGTGCGACGCGCGTGCCGAGGGCAGGCTCGATGTGATGTTGCCCGAGGCCCTGAGCCGGATCGGGCAGGACGTGCGCTTTCCGGAACCCCTGGACCAGCGCATTGTCCGGCCGGCGGGAGCCGGTGTGCTGGTCGGCACGGCTGCCGATGGCGCCCAACTGAAAGAGGGCTCCTACTTCGTCACGAAAGGCGTCCTGCAGCAGATCTGCGACGGACAGGCCACCACGGTCGCCATCAGGAAGGGGGATCAGAAGGATGGCCTCTTCCAGAAGCATGCCCGGATCATTGCCGCGCTGATACCCGTCCGGGATGCGGCACGCGCGGTGCTGCGAGCGCAGATGGAGAACCTGCCCTATGGACGCCTGCAGGGTGATCTGAAGCGTGCCTATTTCAGCTTTGTCCGACAGTTTGGCCCGATCAACCTGATGAATGTGACGGTCCGGATCGATCCAGAAACCGGGGTCGAAAACGAAACCCAGCGGCGACCGAACCTGACGCCATTTTACGATGATCCCGACGTCTGGCTGGTCTCGTCCATCGAGGAATACGACGAGGCGACACAGAAAGGCCGGATGGGACCAATTTTCTCGGAACGGGTCATTCATGCGCCTGTCGAACCCGAGATCCATTCCGCGCACGACGCCCTGGCCGTCTGCCTGCATGAAACAGGCGGCGTGGAAATGCCGCGGATCGCGGAACTCATGGGACAGTCCGAAGCTGAGGTCGCGGCCGCACTGGGGGATGCGGTCTATCTCGATCCGGTACGGAGTGTGGACGGTCGCGATGTCTGGGTCACGGCTGATGAAATGCTCTCCGGCGCCGTGCGGACCAAGCTGGAAGAGGCACGCGATGCGGCCCGGATCGATGGGCGCTACGCCCGGAACGTCACGGCGCTGGAAGCTGTCCAGCCAGCAGATCTGCGTCCGTCGGAGATCACCGCGCGCCTTGGCGCTCCCTGGTTGCCGGTCAGCGACATCATCGCCTTTACCGCCGAGGTGCTCGGGGTCGAAACGGTCATCTATCACGCGCCCGCGGTCGCCTGCTGGACCGTGGAGAAACGGGCATTCATGGGCAAGGCCGAGGCAACGTCAGTCTGGGGAACGGAACGGCGACATGCCGGCGAACTGCTGGAAGATGCCCTGACGCAGGCATCGCCAAAAATATGGGATGTCTGGCGTGATGGCGATGGCAATGAGCACCGCGAACTGAACACACAGGAGACGGAAGCCGCAAAGGAAAAACTGGCGGCGATCAGGCGTGCGTTCGAGACATGGGTCTGGCAGGATGGCGATCGGGCCGAGAGGCTGGTCAGGTTGTATAACGACACCTACAACAACCTCGTGGCACGCGCGTTTGATGGCTCCCATCTGCGCCTGCCCGGTGCAAGCACCACGATCAGCCTGCGCCCGCACCAGAAACGGGTGATCTGGCGGATCATCGCCGCGGGCGGCACGTATATCGCGCACGCGGTCGGCTCCGGAAAGACCTTCTCGATGGTTGCGGCCGTCATGGAGCAGAAGCGGCTTGGCCTGATCAGCAAGGCGATGATCGCCGTTCCCGGTCACTGCCTCGCCCAGATGGCCCGCGAATTCCTCATGCTCTACCCGACCGCGCGGATCCTCGTCGCCGACGAGACGAACTTCGTGAAGGCAAAGCGCCAGCGGTTCCTTGCCCGGGCCGCGACCGGAAACTGGGATGCGATCATCATCACGCATGACGCATTCAGGTTCATCCCGGTGGAGGGGGATTTCGAACGCCAGATGATCGAGGCGCAGATCGCGTCTTACGAGGAAGTGCTGGAAAGCGTCGACGCGGCCGACCGCCTGTCGCGCAAGCGGGTCGAGAGCATGAAGGAGAAGATGCAGGCGAAGCTGGAAGGCCTTGGCACTCGAAAGGACGATCTCGTGCATCTGGGAGAGATTGGCATCGACCAGATCCTCGTTGATGAAGCGCAGCAGTTCCGGAAGCTGAGTTTTGCAACCAACCAGTCCGACCTCAAGGGGGTCGATCCGAACGGCTCGCAGCGGGCCTGGGATCTCTTCGTGAAGACGCGCTACCTGGCGGCAAAAAATCCGGAGCGCCCGCTGATCATGGCGTCCGGATCCCCGATCACCAATACGCTCGCCGAAATGTGGACGGTCAGCCGCTATATGGATCTTGAGGCGCTGCAGAAGCGCTACCTGCATGAATTCGATGCCTGGGCAGCCAATTTCGGCGAAACCCGTACCGAACTGGAACTGCAGCCAAGCGGGCTTTACAAGCCGGTCACGCGCTTCACCGAGTTCGTCAACGTCGCCGACCTCATGGCGATGTATCGCGACTTCGCGGATGTCGTGCAGCACGATGACCTGCGCCAGTACGTGACTCTGCCTGCGATCCGGGGCGGGCGTCGCGAGATTATTGTCGCGCCGACAAACGATAACTTCAGGGCCTACCAGAAGACGCTGGCGGCCCGCATCAACGCCATCGAAGCGCGCCAGGGGCGTCCCCAAAAGGGCGACGACATCCTCCTGTCCGTCATCACGGATGCCCGTCATGCCGCGATCGACCTGCGCTTCGTCGCCCCTCTCGCCGCGAATGATGACACGTCGAAGCTCAACCTGATGATCGGGAACGTGTTCCGGATCTGGCAGGAGACATCGGAAAGCCGTTACAGCGATCCTGAAACCGGTCGGCCGTACGACCTGCCGGGGGCGGTGCAGATGATCTTTTCGGATCTGGGCACCGAGAGCGCGATGGAGACACGCGGTTTTTCCGCCTATACATGGATCCGCGATGAACTGATCCGACTGGGCGTGCCGCGCGCGGAAATCGCGTTCATGCAGCACTACAGGAAGAGTGCGGCGAAGCAGAAGCTGTTCGGTGATCTCAATGCCGGGCGCAAGCGGATCCTGATCGGCTCGACGGCGACCATGGGCACCGGCGTCAACGCCCAGCAGCGCCTCAAGGCCCTGCACCATCTCGACGTGCCGTGGCTGGTCTCCGACATCATCCAGCGCGAGGGTCGCATCGAGCGGCAGGGCAACCAGCACGCGGAAATCGAACTCTACGCCTACGCCCAGCAGGGTTCCGTTGACGCGACCAACTGGCAGCTCCTCGAACGCAAGCAGCGCTTTATTGGACTTGCGATATCAGGTGACCGTTCCATCCGGCGGATTGAGGACATTGGCGGGGAAGGGGGAAACCAGTTCGCCATGGCCAAGGCGCTTGCCTCGGGCGATGCCCGGCTGATGCACAAAGCCGGGCTGGAGGCCGATCTTGCGCGGCTCGAGAGACTGGCGGCCGCCCATTATGACGACCAGTTCGCCGTAAAACGTGCCATCGACCGGGCCGAGCGTGAGATTGCGGGCGCGGAGCGCCAGATCCCGCTTATCGAGGCGGATATTGCCAGCCGTCAGCCCACGAAGGGGGATGCGTTCGTACTGCGTCGGGACAAGGGGGATGTCAGCGAGCGCGAGAAGGCCGGATCATGGCTCCTGTCCCAGATCCGCCTGGCGGCGAAAAACGGCGAGGCAGGCGTCTGGAACCTCGGACGCATCGGTGGGTTCGCCGTCATGTGCGAAGCTGGGCCTGCCCGTCGCGTGTACTACGAAAAGCGCGCGGTCGACGTGATGCTGTTTGTGGAAGCGCGCTCAGGCCGCATTGAAATCGGCGTCGAGGACGACACGAAGGGCCTTGGGCTGGCCTCGCGCCTCGAGCATGCGCTGCTTCGGATTGATGACGCGCTCCGTGATGCAATCCGGATGCGGGAGGAAGCGCAGCGTCGCCTGCCATCATACCGCGCCCGTCTGGGCCTGCCGTTCGCGGAACAGGCGATGCTTGATGAAAAGCGCGCTGAGCTGAAAGCGCTGGAAGACGATCTGGCGGCGACCGCGACCGATGAAGACCCGGCGCATGACGACACCGAGGACAGGGAGAAGGAAGAAGAGGTGGCAGCCTGAGAAGGGCTGCCATCTCCGGTCAGGCGCCGCAAGGGGGGGCGCCTCCCCGTGCTCGGCGTCTGCGCCGCCTGCGCGCGGGTCCGGTGCCGCCGCTGCGCGGCGCCCTTGCCCCGCCAGCCCGGTGCTGGCCGCCGGAGTGCATCAGGAAAGGCGTCCTGAGAACACGGAGTAAAAACCATGGAACTGCGCGAAGTTGATCCGAAAACCCTGCTCGACAACCCCGAAAACCCGCGGAAATCCGCGCCCAACGAGGCGGAAGAGCGCCAGCTGGCGCTGAACGTCAAGGCCGTCGGGATCATCCACCCGCCTTTGGTCCGCGAAACTCCTGACGGTCTGATGATCGTTGCAGGGCATCGCCGCCGGCGTGCCGCGGTCAAGGCCGGCCTGAAAACCATTCAGGTGACGGTGGCAGGCGATGATGCGGAACTGGACCGGATGCGTGCCGCATCGGAGAACATGATCCGTCAGCCCATGACCCAGGTTGAACAGTGGCGGGTTGTTGCCAGGCTTCGGGAGGAAAAAAAGTGGAATGACACCGCGATCTGCAAGGCGCTGATGCTCACACCGGTGCAGCTGAAGCAGATCGGCCGCCTGTCTGCCATCCTACCCGAGATTCTGGCGTGGATCGAGGCGGGCAAGGGGCCCGGCAATCGTGAACTGGCGAGCATCGCCCTTGCGTCCACCGCGCTGCAGGAACAGGTCTGGGGCCATTTCGGGTTTCCGGTTGGCTCGTCGCCGCCCGAGGATGTCGAAGCCTGCGAAGATGAGGGCGAGCAACAGCCCGACGGAAATTGGGAACCCGGTGCTGCCATCCACGATTGGGACCGGATTGCGTCAGCCCTGCGGCAGGACCGTTTTTATGCAATCGAGGCCTCGTTTGATGACGCCATTGCAAAAAGCTGCCGGATCGCCTGGCAGGAAGATCTGTTCGGTGAAGCCGGGAAGGACGGCCGTTATACCGATGACGGCTTTGCCTATGAGAAGGCGCAGCGCCAGTGGCTGGGTCAGAACACGCCTGAAGACGCACTGATCCTGCAGAGCGACGAGAACGGCGAGCCGGTCTTCGAACCCGGCATGGTCCGGATCTACTGGCAGCGCGAGGGCGCCACGAAATTCTTCTGGCTCGATCATCGCCTGAAGGTTCGCGAGGGCTGGTGCGTCCTGCCGGGCAGCGAGGCGGCGGGTCGCGTGACGCCGTCCGCCGTCATTGAAGCCCTGCCCGAAGGGCCACGGGAACGGCCCGATATCTCGGGGCGCGGTTTTGACATGATCGGCAGTTTCCGCACCCAGGCGCTGCATGCCGCATTGGACGGCATGCGGGGCTCTGCCGATCCATGGATCCTGGTCGGGCTGATGATCGCGGCCCTCAACGCGCAGAATGTCCGGGTGGACGGGGATTCCAACGCGCACTACCCGCAGCGCCGTCCGTCACGCCGGCTCGTGGCTGCCGCCGGACTGTTCCAGGATGGCGAGATGACGCTGGACGAGGCGGTCCTGCGTGGCGCTGCTGTCGACGTGCTCAAAGCCGTGCTGTCCTGCGAGAAGAACGCGACGAATAGCGGCGACTGGGGTGTCCTGGTCGGCCATATCGTGAAAGCGGACGACCATCTGCCTGCCATGGCGGATGAAAACTTCCTGAAAACGCTCAGCAAGTCCGGCATCACGAAGGCCATAAAGGCGGAAGGCATCCTGCCGCGCAATACCGGCAAGGAAATGCGCCGCGCCCTGATGGACCATGTCGGGCAGGGGATCTGGGTGCATCCTGCCGCGCGTTTCCAGGTCGATGTCGCAGCGCTGAACGCCACCTTCGCGGAAGCGCTCGCCCCGCCATCCGAAGCGGATGACGATGATGGGGACCTGGCGCATGACGACGAGACCGAGTTGGAAGACGACGCGGATGCCGATGCGCGGACTGGTGGCCCGGGAACCGATGATCCTGCCGCGACGGGCATTGAGCTCGATGAAGTGACTGACACGCCCACAGACCTGGCGGCAGATCAGGGGGATGAGGTGCCGCACGGCAGGGCCGAAAGTCTGGCTCCGCCATCGCAGACACCTGAAGAATTCCTCAGGACGCATGTTGAGTTTGTAGGCTTCAGCTGAGCGAGGCTGTTGCCGCCGTACGGCTCTGGCTCACGGCCCGTCGCCCCCAGTGGTGACGTCGGGCGGTGAGCCGGCAACGGCCTCTGGCAGGACGTCGACCGCGAAATTCTGCGATGCGCCCCAACCGGGCTTATCCGGAACGTCAGGTTACGCGTTCACTTGCGTCGGCGAAGGAGAACCGTGATGACCCATGAATACATGACGGAAAAGCGTCTGATCGGCAGGTATGTGGTTGAACTGGGCTTCCACCCGGATGGTGGGGTTCTGATCCGGACGCCTGAAATCTATCCGCCAGCGGCCCGCCGATGGCGGGGACCCTATGAGAGCGTGGAGGCGGCAGTGGTCGAATTTTCCGCTTTCACGGCGGTTCCCAGAGTCACGTCGGCCGAGCTAGCCCGGCTGAGAGAGCGCGGCTCTGTCACCGAAATCTGCGGAAAGGAGGTGATGGTGTGGCACTGCCCATGGCGGGAAGCCAAGACACTGAGCGAATTTGTCCTGTTAAGGGAGGACGGCAATGCCTGATTTTCGTGTCACGCTGGTTGAGCGCTTGTTTGAAGCCGATGCTGGCGATTTCATGGTCACGGCGAAGGACGCCGAGGCGGCTGCGCGGATCGTCCTCAATGCCGTCCCCGACAGTGTGGACTCTGACGGGATCCGGACCACTATTTTACCTGACGGCCAGGAAGTGGACCTTGAGGTCGAGGAAGTCGTCCATGGCGAGATCGTGGCCATGGTCCACGATGCCGGGACCGGCGTGCTGTAGGGACAGTTTGGGTTTTCCCTTGTTTTCAGCCCGGGGCGAGAGGCAGCCGCCGTTCTCGCCAGAGTGATGGATCGTGTCCTTGCGGATGACGATGAGCGGGACACCCATGCAGCCTGCGTGGTGCTGCGCCGGTATCTGCACGAATACCTGAACGCGGACGCATAGGAAGAGCAGGAAGACACAGGAAAAATATGCCCGAAGGGCCATCGCGCCTCAAACGGTGGCTCTTGTCCCGCTCCGCAGGCCTGCGATGCCGGCGCACGCGCCGCGTTTGACCCGCGATATCCCTTCGGACCGCCAGAAGACATTCAGACAAGGAGAATGTCCATGGTGACCGCAGGCCTGTTATCCCGCCAGGGAACTGTCGTGCCGGAGCCCGGAGAGATACCTGACCTGGCGGGTTATGATCACGTCATCATCGCCTGTTCCTTTGGCAAGGATTCCCTCGCCAGTACGCTGCACCTGCTTGAAAAGGGCGTGGCGCCGCAACGCATCGAGTGGTGGCACCATCGTGTGGACGATGACGGGGACGTTTTTGACTGGCCGCATGTACCCGATTACGGGCGGCATCTGGCTGCAGCCCTTGGCGTCAGGCTGTATTTCTCCGCCCGCCAGGGCGGGATCGTGCGGGAAATGCTGCGCGAGAATGCGCCGACCGCACCGGTCTGGTTCGATACCCCGACAGGGCGCGTCACTGTCGGTGGCAAGGGACCGCCCAATACACGACGCCGCTTCCCGCAGGTTTCGGCAAACCTGTCGGTCCGCTGGTGTTCCCCATACGCCAAGATCATGGTTGCGGATGGCGCCCTGCGGAACCAGGCGCGCTTCAGTCATGCCCGGACCCTGTTTGTAACCGGAGAACGCGCGGCGGAGTCCGCGAACCGTGCCCGTTACGCTGTCTTTGAGCGGCACCGGGCAGACTGTCGTGATGGTCGGATCCGACGGCATATCGATCACTGGCGGCCGGTACATGCCTGGAGTGAAGCGGCTGTCTGGCAGATCCTGCGTCGGCATGGCGTGATTCCGCCGCTTCCCTATCAGCTCGGGTTTGGCCGCCTGTCCTGCCTGACATGCGTATTCATGTCTGCCGATCAGGCTGCAACGCTGCGTCACATGGACCCGGATCGGTTCGCCCGGCTGTGTGAGTGGGAACGCGCATTTGGCTGCACCATCCGACGCGACCGGGACCTCGGCACGCTGGCCAGGGGCGGCACGGTCTACGGCCCCGTGCGCCAGCATCCGGATCTGGTGCG
Organism: Novacetimonas maltaceti; assembly: GCF_002906255.1. Classification (GTDB taxonomy): domain Bacteria; phylum Pseudomonadota; class Alphaproteobacteria; order Acetobacterales; family Acetobacteraceae; genus Novacetimonas; species Novacetimonas maltaceti. The sequence continues at coordinate 12,150 of NZ_POTC01000063.1, forward strand.
CCGTGCGCTCTGCCACCGCTGGCGTGGCCGTGTCCTCACATCCCCCGAACAATGGGTCCTGCCCGCTGGCGCATTCGGCGAGAGCGCCGGGCCGGTCTGACCCGCCTCATCCTCCAGCAGGGAGAAACCCGATGTTAGCGCCTTTCCAGATCCGGAAATTCCTCGACCTGAGCACCGGCCACCTCCCCCTGTCGGACCGTGGACACCTTGAGAGATATGCAAGGTCAGGTGGTTCCTTTGGGCTGACCTGCCTGTCCGGCCCGCACGGATGGTTTGTCCATGTCCCGCTGGATCCATACTCCCATGATTGGCCGGGGTCGCGGTCACTGCGGGCCATTCTTGCCCTGGCCCGGAATCACGACTGTGATTACGTCCTGTTTGATGCGGACGGCCCGGTCGATGCCTCGCTTCGTTTCTTTGATGACGATGAAGATGAATGACCGGCAACGGCATCGGGCGTCCCTCGGGCCAGAGGCGCCGGTTCTTATTTCTTAAGGCGGGATACTTCGGTGTTCCGCCTTTTTTGTGTCCTCGCAAGGGGCTCACACAAAGGAATACTGCCATGAAACTTCATTTCGACCATGCCCTCGTGGCGCGTCTTCTCGCTCATGCGCAAGCCGCGAGCGAACATTCCCCTACCTATGATCAGCTTGTTGACCCGGTCTTTCTCAAGGCTGGCGTGTCGTCGCGCCATCCGACCGGTGCGGATGTCGATCGTACCAAAATACCGGCAGGCCTGATGCTGGTTGGCGATCATGGGGTGTACCTGAGTGCGCCGGTTCGGCGCTGAATCGAAAGTGCGTTTCAAACGCCGGGAGAACTGACGACTCCCGTCCCCACCAACCTTAGTTGAAATCGAAAGGTGACAATGAACATAGCATGGTTGGAGCAAGGCCCGAATAGCCAAGAACGGTTACGGTTTAGAGGGTCAGGAGAGGTGGTCCCCATTTTTCGGACAGGGCGATAAGCTATCATCTGGCCTGAACGAGGACGGGTTTTATGGGCAAGGTTACGCGGAAACGGTATGCGGCAGAGTTCAAGTCACGGGTTGCGCTGGAGG
>NZ_POTC01000064.1 GCF_002906255.1 Novacetimonas maltaceti
GAAGCCACGACTTCAGATCAGGCGGCAGAAGATACGGCTGAGACCGGTCAAACGGGATGAAGCTGCTCATCTCACCACCTTACAACTTCACCTCTTCACAGGGTACCCCAACCCGACAGGCTGCTAGCCCGTTGTCGATCACTGCGTACCTTCCGGATGCGAGAGCCAGGCGCTGTCGATAGACACCAGCCACGTTGTCGCCGGCATCAACCAAGTCGAACGTCTTTCCCTCTCGCCGCGCGAACTTCTCGCCAACGGCCCTCAATTCCCGGTCGCGGAGCGTAGTGAGCAAGCCACGCTCAAACCTCACGCGCGCGTCGTCCCGATGGGCGAGCCCGTCGCGCTCCAGATGATCAACACGCTGGCGCATCGCGTCACGCACCTCTGCCCCGAAGCCGCCACCCAGTGCAGGCGACTCCTTCGCGACTGCCTGCCGGTCCAGCCATGTGGCTCCTTGGGCCTCGATCTGCTGTTCCAGCGTGAAGTCCGACCGCACAGCCAGCACCACGCGCCCTCGCCCTTTTGCGTCCTCGAACCGGCGCAGTTCGACGATTGCTCCCATGGAAGCATCCGTTGTCGCCTCCAGGCTAGGGAGGTGAACGTGATGCGTACGCCCATCGATCCCATCCACCACCGCGAAAGCTGTCCCCTTCAACTCGTCATCGAGCCCGCGCCCGACCAGTTTGCCTATGACGGGATGGTCGGTTTTCTCGCCGGCCAGCACCCACGAGCATTGCGGGCGCTCGACGCCTTGCTCGGCGAGGCCGCGGTGGATCCGTTTGATGATGTCGTTGCGCTGCCCCATCTCGCGCAGCGTCGCCTCTGCGTGTTCCTCCAGCGCCCAGCGGCCCGGCTCGATCTGCTGCGCCAGCCCCAATCCTTCCAAACGCCGGAGACGACCCACCTTGAGCACCTCGAACGTATCGGGCCGGCGATCGGGCGTGGGACGCATGTCGATGATTCCATGCTCACTTGCGTCGCGCTGAAGCTGCCGATCGAGTTGTGTCCAGCGATCCGCCTCGACCTGACGCTCGACTGTACGCCGGATTTCAATGTCGTTGCGTATCCCGAGCTCGCGCGTCACGAGTTCCTGCGCACGGCCACGCATGCCTTCACGGATGTAATCGCGCGAGATCACCAGGTCCTCGCCGTCCTGCGCCTTGCCGCGCACGATGACATGGACATGGGGATGTTCGGTGTTCCAGTGATCAACGGCCGCCCAGTCGAGCTTCGTGCCGAGATCATGCTCAGCTTGCATCATAAGATCACGCGTGAAGCGCTTCAGGTCCGCCAATTCCACCGCATCATCCGGCGAGACGATGAAACGGAAATGGTGACGATCATCGGCGCAGCGCTCTGCGAAGCCTTTGGGATCAACCTCCTCCTGCTCCGGGCCGAACAGCTTTGCCTTTTCGCCGTCCTTCGTAACGCCCTCGCGGCGCAGATAACGCAGATGCGGGGTCAGCGGCGCGGCGCGTGGGCCATGCTTCACCACGCGGGCCTTGATCACCACCCCACGCGAGCGGCTGGTGAGGAAGCGGTTGGCATGCGCACTCGCGACACGCCCACGCCCGAAGGTCGAGCGGCCACTTCCGCCCGTTCCCTGACGTCCTCGGCCCATGCCTCCGGCACGCTGGGTCGCGGCCAAGGCCTGCGCGATGAAGGGACGTGCCCGCTGGGTGCCTGGAGAACGAATGCGGCCGGGCCGAACCCGGAAATCGTCGTCATTCGTCATGGAATGAGCTGCGATGTGCGCGAAACGGCGGTAAACCGCCAGAAAGTGGAGGCCGCAGGCTTCCAAGTTCCGCGCACCTCGCAGAGGGCGCCGAAAATCTGCAGAAATCCGCCACAAAACCACCCCCAACCGTGCCGCACCTCGCGGCTTTTATCCTGCCTATACGCTACCCCCTTCCCCAGTGCCCCCACCAGCCCTTCCAAACCCGGACCAGGCCGCACGTCGAGGGCGAGCATGACCGAGTGGCTCATGGTTCTTCCCTCCACTCGGCAGCGACGAAGAGTCCTGCTGGCGTGGGCGGAGCCAGACTGTCGCCGACCGCAGCCGTATCGCTCGCGACGGGATGGGCAGGCCCGGCGAAAAGACCGCCGATGGCTATAGGAGACGAGATACCCGGCAGCGGACCAAGAAGCGCCGGAGCCGTGTCGTCCCCTATCCGCCGCATGACGGAGGCAACATAAGTCTGGGTTTCATCGGGAAGCGGACGACCCGTCGCCAGATGGTCGTCATAACGTCCCGGGCCAGCGTTGTACGCGGCGAGAAACCCGGCATCACCGTACCGATCGTGCAGCCAGCGCAGATAGGCAGCACCGGCGACGATGTTGTCATGTGGGTCGAACGGATCGGCGCCGAGATTGAGTGTATGGCGCAGGTCACGCCACGTGCCGGGCATGATCTGCATCAGCCCCATTGCGCCCGCCGAGGATACGGCATGCCGATCACCGTCACTCTCGATGCGTAGCACGGCACGGATCCATGACGGCGGAATGGCAGCCTGCGAGGCGGCATCCCGCACCAGCGCGTCGATATCCTGTGCGTGCCCCGAACCGGGCGTGAGCGTGAGCGTGAGCGCGAGCCCGAACCGGGCGACCGCCAGCACACGCCTTCGACAGACAGCTGCCCCCCTCATCAGAAATCCTCCGGTATGAGCATGTCGAGCGACGGATCGTCCGGACGGGCACCGAGCATTTCGAAGGCCCAGTGACACACGGCCTCGGGCTTCGCGCCGGTCAATTCCCGACGGAGCGTAATGCTCTCCTGAACCCAGTCCCTCATGACCAGACGAGGGCTGACGACGGGACGACGCGCCGCCTTGATGATGACCGGCTCCCACGCGTAAGCGACCGGGGACGTTGCGCCTGAAGGCGGTGAAGCCCTTCACCCATGCCATCCAGCGCGCGCCCGTGGCCTCGACCAGTGGTGCCAATACCGCGATCGACGCCGGTGTCGCGGCAGTATGCAGGACCCAGCCGTCGTAGGTCGCGTCGAGATGCCGCACGAGGACCGCATGATCGACCTCCCCCGCGTAGTCCGGCTGTCCGCGATAGAGATGGGCGCAGTTGATATAAGGGGGATCGGCATAGCCGAGCCGGAGACGGGCGAGTGTCATTCCCGGCCTCCCTGGCGCTTTGTGGCGCGTGTCCAGACAAGGTTCCAGACGCGGCCGCCGCGACCGGCCTGAAACAGGGTGGCGCGGATCGGCTGGGCGAGCGAGGGATCGTCCAGCAGCACCGAGACGTATTCCCCGGCGCGTTCCCCGGTGCGGGTCCAGCCGGCCCCGATCTCCGGCGCTTCGGCACTGTCACCGAGATGGATGCGATAGTCGGGCGCGTTCTCCGCGTCTGCATTCACGGCACTTACGAAAGTCAGTTCCGCGTCGAGGGCGAGCGTGCGTAGGCGCCCGGCAAAGCCATTCGCCGTACGCGTGAAGAAACCGATCTGACTCATGGGTTGAAAACTTTCCTGTCGAGAAATGAGATGATGGAGGACAGCGTCATGGCGTCACTCCAGCGGAGGCCAGGCGCTCTTCACGGGAGCGGGACGCACCATCATCGTGGGTGGTCGTCGACCCGGATCCGTCAAATCCGGACGGGGTTCGAAACGCAGGAGCGGCGGTTCGGCGTCACCTGTGCGGAGATAGACGGGCGTGGCGCGACCGATTACCGTGTCGGTCGACAAGACACCGAAATAGCGCCCGTCGAGACTGGTCGGGACCGCCGGGTTCATGACAAAGACCTGTCCCGGGCCGAGACGGATGCAGCCACGCCAGACGGGCAACGGACGCCCCCGATGATCGATGGGTTTGGCGTCACCCGCCGCTTTGCCGTCGATGGTGACGTGCGCGCCGAGGCGGCAGACGGTCTGACCGGCTAGTGCTGCCACCGGCTTGAGCAGCGGCACGCCGAAGGGCAGATAGCCACGCGTGGCCAGCAACGTCGCGTCGCGCTCGGGCAGATGCAGCGCCACGATATCGCCGACGCGCAACGCCGGCGTGGGCGTGACCCGATAGAGGCCCACCGGCACGCTGGCTGTGGCGTTCCACACCCAGCGCGGACTGGGCGAGACACCGGTCGTCGCGAGAGTCGTGAGAGTGGCGAAATACGTGGTGAAGAGCCAGGCGCGGCGGGTCATGACGCAGCCCTCCGCCAGAGCCACGCCTCGTGGCGGGCACGGCCATAGGGCGGCGCGGGTCGGCTGGCCCGCAGCCGCGCATCGAGATCGCGCCAGTAGTCCGGACAGACGGCTCGGGGATCGAGCCCGTGTCGTTCGATGCGAGTGATGATGTCGAGCACCGCCCGGACCGGAGCATCACCGGTCTGGCGCAGCAGCCTGTCGGCAGCGCCGGTGATCCATGGCAGGACCGCGCATGGTTCGCCCGGCGGCATGGCTCGCACGATGTCGATGGACACCGTGACGGCGCCCGTGTCGCTGGCAAGCCAGCGCATCAGGGCGAACACATCGCCTGCGGCGAAACTTACGCGACGCCTGTGGCGGTCAATTCTGACGCTGGTCTCGGGGCAGCCGAACCGCAGCCACTGCTCGATGCGGGTCTCGATCCAGACCAGATCGAGCTGCGCGCCGGGGGAAAAGCGAAGATCGTTCATGACGGTTCTCCGATGGGAAAGGGAAGAATGGCGGCAAGGCGATCGCGGGCGCGTCGGGCCATCTCCGGATCGATCTCGCAGCCGACATAGCGGCGTCCGGCCAGCCGGCAGGCGACGCCGGCGGCGCCGGACCCGGCGAACCAGTCGCCCACGAGGCCGTCGGGCGGGCAGATCACCCGCACCAGCAGGCCGAGGAGTGCCACAAGCTTTTCAGTGGGATGGATGGCCCGGCCATGAGCATTGCGGAAGCGCTGCACGGAGCGGGCGAGACGCGGGCCGCCGTCGAGACTGCGGTAGGTCGAAGACGGGATCGCGCCGGTATGCGGGGGACGCTGCTTGCGACGCACGACCCATGCCCGGGCGTCACCCTGAGGCATGGAGAGGACCGAACGCCATGGACCATGCATTGAGTCGCGCGCGGTATGCATGTTCAAAGAGTCTTTATTTAGACTCTTTAGAGAGAGGCGATTTGTCATTATTTTCCAGTTCCTTATCCATGATTTTCGCATGTGATAGGCGTGGATTCGACGGTCGATAGGCGTGTCCGCTCAAAATTATCGACAGGGATACCCACAGGTTTATCCACAGAGAGGCCGCCGATTGGTCGAAAGCGCACGTGCTCCGGCCTGTTCAGGTCGGACAGTTCAATGCGATAACCGGGCAGAGTGTTGCTACGGGCCACACGTCGAAGGAGGGCCACGAATGCGACAAGCGTCTGGGTGATCCCTGTCTTGCGGTGCAGATGAGCCACCTCGAAAGCCCAGCCGTCGCGTTGCTGCCCCGCATGCCGTCGTGCGATCAGGTAGAGCAGGCGTTCGAAACCGCTGGTAAGGGTGAAATAGGCCGGGTCGAGCGCAAGCACGGCCCGGGGCGTAAGAACCGCCTCGCACAACCAGGCTGCGAGACGGATGTGAACGACACCGGCGGAGATCCGCCAGTCTTCGATCCACGGAGCGCCGGTCTGCTCATCGGTCCATTCGGACGCGCTGATGACGACGTTGGTCCGGCTAAGCCGTTCAAGGCCGTCTGGCAGACGCTCATAATATCCGCCCGACACGTCACGACCGGGAAATCGGAGGATTTCATATCGTGTTGCCTGCAGGACCGATGGGATCGGCGCGCCGCAACGCTGCGCAGCAATCATCGTTGATGTCGCCCAGATCAGGATGTCCGCATCCCAGATGGTCGCAAGCGCCATCGGGGACGAAACGAGGATGTTTTGGCTTCCCTGCCTGAAGCGCAGCGGGGCGCGGCGGCGTCCCTTCCCCAGTGCGAAGAACGCATTGGACATGAGCAGGCGCGGCATGCAGGGAGTCATGACCGCCCCCTTCCGCGCCGCGCAACACCAGCACGCATGAGAATGTAGTTTTTCGAGAAAATCGACTTTGAAATGCCATTCTCGACCCACGCTTTCAGGTCACCGATCGTGTAGGTGACGCGATTACCCAGCTTATAGAAGACGGGACCACCGCCAATTGTGCGGTATCGCTCGAGTGTCCTTGGTGAAATGCCAAGCCATTCAGCGGCCTGTGGGGTTCGCAGATGCCGGGCCGGTCTCGGCTGGGGTCTTTTTCGGACCATGACTGTTCTCCACTGAAACAGGACGTGGCGTAACGCCGCGTACTGGGGCGGAGACTGGCGAAAAAAGACGTAGGGGGTGGTGGACGAAAACAGGGGGTGTCCCAAGGAATCGTCCACCCCCCGAGCACCGAAGATGCACTACGTTCCAGACGTCAGGCGACCTTGCGCAGGACAGAACATTTTTTGATATCTGATGGAGGAATCTCGATGTTTTTAGCTGGTTTCTCTCGACGCCGGTGGCGGAAACGGGCGGCGGCCGTATTGCAGCAGGGCGAGATATTCTCCAGCAGCAAGTTGTTCACCAAGGGTCAGCAGGCGCTCGACGCGCGCACGTTGGTGAACGTCCTTCCAGATGGAACCGCTCAGGGTCTTCACTCCCGGATCCGTCAGTGCCGCGATGTCACGAGCCGTGGCCCCGGCCTGTTTGGCGGTGAGAGCCTGAAGCGCGTGGGCAAGCCGCCTGACCCTGTAACGTGTGGGCCGAAAGGTGTTGGGCAATGGACCTGCCGTCCGACCATACAGACGCTCGATGAAGCGACGCAAATGATGCAGGCGAACCCAGCAGGATTCATCAAGGGGAATCACGACGGCTGCCCGTTCGTGGCAATCATCGGAAATCCACAGCCGGAGTGGTCCACTCCGGTCCCCTACGATGACATGGAGGCCATCATCCGCGACAACCGCATTGGTCTGCGGCGTCAGGATCAGCGGTGCAAAACGTCCGGCCGCATAGATTTCAGGAGCGCGTATCAGCGCGATGATGGCGGAGAGTGCCTCCGGTGCCCAAAGCGCGGGGACGGACCACGCTGGGATCGAAGGATCAACAGGGAAATCGGAGCCCCCACTGACGTGCAAAAAGGTGCAGATTTCGCTGACGGACTACCTCGTCAGCGTCGTCGTATCTGGCAAGCGTTCGATAGCCACGGACATAATCCTGATTCAGGAAGAGAAACTCTTGTGCGAAATCAGGAAGGTCGAGCGTGAGCGCCCTGTCAAGAAATCCGGAAGTATGCCAGTCAGGTCGCGTCTGCATCGTCGGCCAATCTCCTGCCATTACAGTGACGCGTCAGCCGCGGGTCATCACGAGCGGCATATGGTCAGCGCACGGCGTCCGTCGAAAGAAATAATGTGAGACACGCGCTAATCGTGCCGATAAAGGAACGTTCCGTTGCCTTGACGGGCTTCGGGGGCCAGGCGGGCAAAGGAGGCCGTCCCAACCATTGCTGCACCGATCACTCCCAGAATAGCCTGCCAGACCGGCGAGGGATTGCCGAGTTGGGCGAGGCCAGCCGTGGCCGAGTATCCGGCAATAGAAGCCGGGAGACAGAAGGCAAGCACCACGGCAAGTCGGATGTCTGGACGTTGGATCGACGCGAGCGCGACACGAAACAGCCACAGCACGAAAATGCCTGCGACAAGACCGAAAAAGACGGCAGCAAGCCCGGCCCCCATACGATATGTCCAGAAGAAGACGATCAGTCCGGCCATCGTGGGCACGGCCATTGAGACAAGAGTAAAGAAGACCCAACAGAGCAGTCCGGTCCCTACGACCCACGAGATGAGCCCGATAACAATCATCTCCACCTCCGGCAAATAGTACGGGACGTTATAATACGTACTGTTCGGTATTGTTTCCAGAAAAAAAGACATGTCTGATAGCGAGGATTGCAGATAGCTCCCGTTAATGAGGCTGCCGCAAAGATCCCCCGCCTGATGCGCGGGAGATCAACGTCGCGCCGGGCTCATTCCTCCGAGCGGCGGCGCGTTGTCGCGACCCGGACCAGCGCCTCTTTGAGTTCGCGCTCGATCTGTCGGCGCTCGCATTTGCTGAGATGAAAGCTGGTGAGTTCGGCCCGCAGCATCTGGATGTGGTCATGTAGCGTGGTCATCGTCCTGCTCCTTTCGTTTCTCGAAGACAAGACGGACGGCTCATGCGCACGGAAGCCGGGTCAATGATCGCCGGAGGCGACCGCGAAGCGGCACGCGGGGGAGCCGATTTTGTTCGGTGTGCCCGAAGGGTGCGCCGGGCAAAATTGGGGGGACCGCGTGTCTTGAGGCGGTTTCCGTGCGCATGGTACAATGGGAAGGCTGAGGGAAAGCCTCGTGTTCCTCCTGCGTCTCACGTCGGGCGACCAGCGCTGCCGCCCGCACCCCGAAAGAGCACGTGGGAAAATGAAAGCCCGGAAGGCCCCGCCCGGGGAGACCGGGCGGGGTTGGTGGTGGGGAGCTTACTCCCCGTTCCGGCTGCGGGGCCGGGTCCAGATGAGGGTGTAGCCTTCCCCTTCCTCGTCGGTGAACAGGTTGGCGAAGATCGGGGCGGCGAAGGAAGGATCGTCCAGCTTCAGGCTCAGATAGGTGCGGCCTTCGTTGGAGCGGCGGGTCCATGCGGCGCCGAGTTCAACCCGCCCGAGGTAGACGCGGTAGTTGGGGGCGTTGTCGTTGGCCCGGTTGGTTTCCGCCACCAGGCGGACGTTGCGGGCCTGCAGGGCCAGGGTGATGATTTCGCCTTCGAAGCCTTCGCCCACCTTCTTGAAGGAACCGATGTTAGCCATTGTCGTATCTCCATGCTGTTATCGGGCCGCGACCACCGTGGCCTCGATGGCGATCGACCAGCCGGAGGCGAGCGGCAGAGCACCCTTCAGGGCCGCAGCGCAGCGGAGGACGGCAGGGCCGGAACTTTCTTGTTTCGCGAGGAATGACGGCGCAGCCGTCAGGGGAAGAAAGTTCTGGAACGCCGTTGCGGCCAGCCGATCGAGGCGCAGCCGGTCTTCGGCTAGATCAGCCATCCGACAGAGGCCATGGTGTGCGGGCCCGCCAGCCCCATGGAGATATGATGCCGGCATGACCGGTCCGTCAGGTGGGGAACGTGCGACACAGGAGGATATCGCGCTCGCCCGGTGCGACCGTCTTCCCTGCTGGTGACGTGGACTAGGGTCAGACACCCGCCCCCGACTGCCGCGTCCCTGCTGCGAACGGTTCGGGCCGCATCCTATAGCCCCCCCGTTCCAACGAAGGCTGGCCAGCGGGTTGCCCGCTGGACGATCCCTCCTTCGCCGCTGCTGTTTCGACCTGTTCACTGATGAGGAAGGGGGCCATCGCCCCCCTCATCCATCGTCCCCGCAGCCGAAACGGGGAAAAGAGGTCCCGCCCTGCAACCGTTCTCCTCCGGGCGGGGCTTTCCGGGGCGCGGTTACCCGCGCTTTCCTCAACCGGGAGTGCAGGTAATGGGGAGCCCGACGGATGGTTCTGACCGATCGGTGATACGTGAAAAATCGGGAACAGTGATCATCGCTATTTTAACCTCCCTCGCTACCTGCCCCCTTATGAAGGGGGCTCCTCTCCCCGCATTAAGTCATCGGCGCTAAAGCCAATGATGCCATAGCGCCGTTTTGCCAGGCATAGATTGGGCATATCTTACGAGCGACAATCTACACCCTCGAAATTACATACATACCGGTTGTTATTTATAAGGAAATCATCATGATGATCTTTCTCATAAATTTCCAATCATAAGGAGCATCAATGACGGGGGACGCACCCACTTTGACCAATGTTACGGTCAAGGAGAAAAAACCACGATGTACTATTCGATGTGTGATCGCGGTCGCTATAATGGGACTGTTCGGCTTTATTCTTGGCATTTAGGGCGTGATGTGGTCACAAAGCCAGGAACGCTATCAGGACGCACTCATCATGAAGCGGGCAGACGGTATTCATTTTGATGGTGCTGTTACGCACGAGAGCATGAACAAGCTCCTTAATGCCATCAATACGTCCGAGACAGCCGAGCCGACAGTCTGGCTTGAGAGTGGCGGTGGTGATGTGGATGCGGCTCTTTATTTCGCGCTGATGGTTGCCAATCGTCCAGTTCGGACCGCTGTGGGACAAAATGGATACTGTGCATCTTCGTGCGTTATCTTGTTTTTAAGCGGCCGAACGCGTTATGCGGACCCGACGGCGAGTTTAGCACTCCACGCGGCTTATTGCTTTGGGACGCTCGCAGATCTTGAGTGTCTGGCGGAAAAAACCTTTGCTCCGGACGCGGATAGTTATGAGCGTTTCATGGCCCAAAGAGACCCGAAATGGTACCGAAAAGCCGTCGCTGATAAGGCTTTTGATTATCCACCGGAGCGTCTTTTTTGCTACAATTTTCCGAGCGGAGCGGAAAACACGCCTTATAGCCAGAATGAGAGCGATAAGACCCGCGCAAATTGTGCTCTGGCCAGAGCTCTCTATTTTAACGCAGCCATGCAGCCCGAATACAGACAGCATGCACAGAGTCCCATCGGAATGTTCCAACGCCTTGCAATGATCGGCCGCTGGTTTTTTGGTCAGGCTGGCAAGACCGCGCGGCATGAATATCCACAATAGTCACCCCTGAGAGACAGCTGGCGCTCACGCGCCAGCCTCCCTGCGAAACCGCCAGACCGGGATACCCATCTGTTTGGCCTTGTCGGCCAGATTGTCCTGAATGCCCGAGCCCGGGAACACCATGACCCCGACGGGCAGCACTTTCAGCAGTGCGTCGTTCCGCCGGAACGGGGCGGCCTTCCCGTGCCGGTTCCAGTCGGGCTTGAAGGCAATCTGCGCGACATCACGATGATCGGCCCAGCGGGAAGCAATGAATTCCGCACCCTTCGGTGAGCCGCCGTGCAGCAGCACCATATCGGGATGCTTCTCGCGCACCTTGTCGAGACGATTCCATATCAGGTGATGGTCCTCGTAATCGAGCCCGCCAGTCACTGCGATCTTGGGGCCGGCCGGCACCAGCAGGTCGGTCTCGACCTTGCGGCGCGCATTGAGGAAATCACGGCTGTCGATCATGGAGGCCGTCAGGGTGCTGCGGCTGACCAGCGAGCCGGAGCGCGGCCGCCAGGGTGACATCGTCAGGCGCTCGAACTGGTCGCAGGCAAGATCGCGGAAAATCTCGTAAGCGTTGCGTCGTTCCAGCAGGGTCAGCCCCTCGGCGATGAGGCGCTCCAGTTCCACCGAGCGGATCTCACTGCCATCCTGTTCCTGCTGGCTGCGTTTCTGCGCCTGCTCGTTGCGGTCAAGATCACGCTCCACCTGCCCGACCATGCGATGGAAGACGTTGACCGTGGACCAGAGCAGCGGTTCGAGATCGGGTTCCAGCCGAGTTTCGGTCAGCGTGGCTGACAGGGCATCGAAGATGTCAGCGACTGCGCCCTCGATCTGGCTGGCGTCGGGCAAGGGTCTCGGGTCCGGCTCATCCTCGAAGGGACGATGGCCGTAAAGCTGGAGTTCCGCCAGCAGATGAGCGGTGGAAGAGGTGGCGTGTGCGGGTTCGAAATCGTCCTGTGTGCGGGTCATGGGTCTGTCCTCCGGTTCTGGCCGCGCCCCTCGCGGCCTTTCCGGGGGCGGATAGCGGCAGACGAAGGCCGGGCCGGAACCGCGCGCTCGCGCGCGGCTGGAACGCAGTGGAGGATGGCAGGGAGACGGCTATTTTGCTTCGCGATGCAAAGCGCGGCACGCGCGGCGGAAAATAGCCGGCTCCGCCATTGAAGGCCCGGCCTGGCTGACGCCCGCTCCCCTTCCAGAAAGGCCGCGGGCGCGCCTCATCCGGAAACGGGACAGCCCCGCACGGCAGGGAAAGAAGATGCCCCTCACCCCCCTTCCCGGCCCGCCTCAGTGCGCGACGGGATGCAGAAACCGCGCCACGTCCTGCGGGGCAAGCTGGGGATGCAGGATCGCCCGCATCGCCCCACGCCCGAGATAGCGGAGATCATCGTTGAAATCTGCCAGACGCGGTGACAGCACGAGGCACTCGATCCCGGCCTCCTGTGTCCGGGCCTGCAGGGTCGTCACCGCATGGTCTCCGGCCGGGTCGTCATCGCGCAGCACGTAGAGGCGGCGCAGCGTAGGCGGAAACGCTGTGGCGGCGAGATGCGCCGAGGAAAGGCAGGCGGTCAGTGGCAGATCGGGCATGACCTCATGGAGCGAGAGCACCGTCTCGATCCCCTCGCCTGCGGCCAGAACGTCGGACACCGCGCCAAAGCGCACGGCATGACCGAGCAGGTCACCCATCGCACGACGGGGGACGACGACCGGCGCCTTGCCCTTTCCGCCCCGCGCCAACCAGGTGCGATGGACTCCGGTAACGCGACCTTTGAGGTCGGTCACGGCGGCGATCAGCGCGGGCCATGTCTCGGTCGGACTGTCGGCATCGGCGCGGTAGTAGCAGTCAGGATGGAAACGCAGCGCGGCCAATCCTGAGAGATTGGCCAGATCGCGGCTTCGCAGATAGGCGTCTGCAATGCCCGACAGAGATCGGCTGGCATCCCACAGACGGCGCGCAGCGTCCGTGCTGGTGCCACCCGTCTCGTGGCGCTGCAATGGAGCGGTCCGCAGACGTTCCTCCGCACGGTCTGCTTCAGGATGCGGTAACGCCAGAAAGTTGCGTGCCTCGTCAGCGACGTCACGGAAATCAAGCAAACCCAGAGTCTCACGGTGTTGATTTTCACTGAGAACTGACCCGGGTAGGGCGGAAATTTTCATCGAGATTTGACCCATGCCTTCACACTCCCCGGCATCATCTGCTGGGGGGTTTTTGGAGTGATTGACATGGAGCTTCTGAG
>NZ_POTC01000065.1 GCF_002906255.1 Novacetimonas maltaceti
CGGGAAAGCCGCTCTTCAACATCAAAAAAACCAGGCTGCTTCATATCGCCATTCCCTCAATCAACGCAGAAGAAATAGAATCATACAGAAGACCTCAAAACCAGGGGGTTTTTAGAACCCTCCACCTTTGATCCCGGTCAGCCCCTGGCTGCTCGTGTGCGGGTGGGCATGTCCGTCGAGGTCCGCATCGATACGTCCTCAACGCCGGAAGGCAGCAAGGCCAGGGACGCGCGCTATGTCTGGCAGTAAGACGACGATCGCCACCGTGCGTCTATTACGTTCTCGCTTGGCCGCATGGCTGGCTCTCGGCCTACCCATAGCAGGATGCACGGTCGGACCTGATTACCATAAATCATCACCGGCCTCGCCAACATCCTGGCATCAGAGTGTCGTGTCCGCTGAAAGTCATCCGGTACAGGCGCCGCTCGATCCGGAATGGTGGAACATCTATAATGATCCCGTCCTGACCGCACTTGAACAGCAGGTGGCGGGAGCCAATCTTGACCTGCGTGCAGCAGCCTATCGCTTCGCCGAGAGCATGGCGGAGCGCAGGATTGCGAGCGCTGCCCAGTTCCCGCACGCTGAAGCCAATGCCTCCTATGCGCGGGAGCGGGCCAGTCCCAATGGTGTGCTGGGTCTGCTTGGCACCATGGAAGAGCAGGGTGCAGGGTCAATCGCGAGTGGAACGCAGGGATTCGGTCCCACACGCCTTCCGGGGGCCGCAGGCGCTTCATCCTTCAACCTGCCGCAATATGGTATGAATGCCTCGTGGGAAGTGGATTTCTGGGGTCATGTCCGCCGACAGGTCGAGGCTGCGACAGCGGCCATGCGCGCGACCGAGGATATGCGGCGCGACGTGCTGGTATCGCTCATGGCGGAAACCGCGCAGGACTACCTCGAACTGCGGGGGGTGCAGGCCCAGATCGGGATTGTCGAAAATAACATAGGGATCGCGCGCCATAGCGTGCAACTAACGACTTTACGTTTTACTCAAGGGGCGGCGACCCGCCTGGATGTCGCAGATTCCACGGGCCAACTGTACAGTTTTGAATCCCGTCTTCCCGTTCTGAAAAGCCAGGAAGTGCATCTGATCAACGCGCTGAGTTTTCTGGTTGCACGCGAGCCGGGTGCTCTCACGGCGCAGCTTGGTAAACCTGCGCCGGTTCCGCCCGTGCCAGTGTCTGTGCCGGTTGGCCTGCCGTCCGAGCTGGCCGAACGGCGGCCGGACATCCGTATGGCTGAGGAGCGTTTGCACGCCGCGACGGCCAATATCGGTGTGGCCATCGCCGACTTCTTCCCACGTGTCACGCTGTCGGGAAGTCTGGATGTGCAGGCGCTCCAGTTCAGCGGGCTGGGGTCATGGGCATCGCGACAGTACGGGTTCGGACCGACAGCGACACTACCGATCTTCGAAGGTGGCCGACTGACGGGGCAGCTCCGCCTGCGCAAGGCGCAGCAGAGGGAGGCCGCTGTCATGCTTCAGCGCACAGTCCTGAAAGCCTGGCAGGAAATCGACGACGCCATGGCTGATCTCTCGGCGGCGCAGAACCAGAGGGATCGTCTCGCTGAAGCCGTCAAGGAAAACCAGATCGCCGTGCAAACGGCTCAGGCCCAGTATGTGCAAGGATCGTCCGACTTCCTGAACGTCCTGACCTTGCAGAATGCGCTTCTGGCGACCCAGAACCAGCTTGTGCAGGCCACAACCAACGTCTCCACCTCGGCGGCTCGTCTCTACCGTGCGCTCGGTGGGGGATGGGAGCGGCGGTTCCCGGTTGAGGGGCGCCGTTATGCGGCAGGCTCGTCATCAGCGGCAAAGGGGAAATCATGATCATACTTCGTGCCGCCAGGGATATGGGGACGGTCACGCAACCTGGCGTGGTCATTCGCTGTCATTTCTCTTTCGCGGAATACCGCAATCCAGCTCACGTCCACTGGGGGCAGATTCGTGCAATCAATACCGCTGTCTTCGAGCCGTTTGCCGAATTCCGGCTGGGAGAAGAGGAAGCGCGAGATATTGTCACAATTGTTCTCAAAGGCAATTTTTTTGCCGAAGTTGGCGGTCAGGCACCGCATCAGCTTCAAGAGGGCGATATCCATTTGCTCAGTGCAGGGCAGGGAATTCAGGAGGCGAAATGGTGGGCCGCCAGTCCGGACTCTTCGTTCGTGCAGGTATGGCTGCTGCCGGACGAAGAGGGCGGGGTGCCGGAGAGTGTGGTTCATCACCGTCCGGTTCGGCATGGGCAAAATGCGCTCGCCATTCTGGCGAGCGGCTTCGCCGAGGATTCACCAGAAGACACCGATAGCGGACAAGCAGACGAACCAGTTCCGCTTCGTGCGTCTGCGCGGATCATGGGTATGATCCTGCAGTCGGGAGTTACGACGCACTACACCACAGGAGCGGGACGGCTGCTTTACCTCATCGTGCTTTCGGGCACGATAAAGATCAATGATCAGCCTATCAGTAGCGGGGCGGGTGCGGCAATTTATAACGAAATAGAGGTAAGACTTCAGGGCGAGACCAATCCCACCATCCTGTTGATTGATACGGCCTGAAGACCTGAGTGTTTTCATGGGACACGTTAAAGTGATAGTTCGTTCAGAAACAAGTTGATTCATAAAGATAGGGGAATTTTGGGGTAGGACTACCAACGTGGGGCGCTATATATACAGACTCATCGGTTCGTGAAGTTCCGGTAACTTCGGTCAGCACGTCCCGAACAACTGACCCCGCTTATGGATCTATATTTTCGGGAGTACAGAATAATGAAGACAACTCGTATCCCTCATCGAAGCATGTATTACGGTACGCCGGTCGCCTTGGTCTGTACGCAGAACAGCGACGGCTCGGAAAATCTGACGCCCATGTCGTCATCCTGGTCCCTCAGGGACTTCGTAGTGCTTGGCTTAGGATGTGCGTCTCAGGCTATGGAAAATTTACGTCATCGGCCTCGACTGACGGTAAACCTTCCTTCTGCAGATATGTGGGAATCAATTGAGCGTATTGCAGTGTTTACAGGGAAAAATCCCGTTCCTGACCATAAAGCAACACACTTCTCTTATTGTCGGGACAAGTTTGAGGCTGCAGGGCTGACGCGGCTCACATCAACCGAAGGGGGTCCGTCACGCGTTGCCGAGTGTCCGATCCAGATTGAGGCCGTCGTGAATACAGTGACCGACGTTTCGGATAATCCAGAAGGGTTCTCCGTTATCATCGCAAAAGCCGTCGCGATGCATGCTGCGGTCGGGATCCTTGATGAAACGTCTGGTCAGATTGATCCGGTAAAATGGGATCCTCTTATATTCAGTTACAAGACTTATCACGGTGTCGGATCTGAATTGGGTCGTATGGCCCGTGTCATAAGATCCTGAAGGGATCGCGCAGTGAGGTTTATTGTCACCCCGGCATTAGAATATCAGAACATAAAGATATCGTTCCAAATCTCGTAACTGACTGATTTTATATCTGACTTCAAAAAGGTGTTCTGTCGCCAGCTTACGGACGTCTTTACTCGCGCGATGCTCACCTGATTGAAGCATAATCGCCCTGACTTCATGTGGCACGACCGTTGGATACTGGTTCTTGCCACTGTGGTCCTTGCTCTGTGTTGGGAACAGAGCGGTATTTGTGCCCCCGCTTGCTATGCGGCAGCGCAAGACTCGGTCCAGGAAGAGGAAACGGCGCATACTTTAGGCGATATTACGCACCCTCGGCCTCATGGTACCATAGGTGACGCCTATTTTTCGAACAGACCGTACCGTCTGTAATTTCTGAATAGGAGGTAAGCAATCACAGATCCGAAGGCAAACACCTAGGGATTTCTAACACCATCCACGTCTGACAGGCTCTAATTTAAATACCAAGCTTCCTCCACACACCTCGCAATGTTCAGTCGAGCCAATTCCTCAAGATGTGACAACAGTGTGAGGCGGACGGCCTCGTGTTTATGCTTGTCAGCTAGTCTGTAGGCACGCAGCGCGAGTGCATCGAGCGTTAAAGGCCTCTTGGTTAATAACGCCCGGATTTCGTCTAGACGCTCAATACGACGGCACAATAGTGCTCTAACGACCAACTGCGGTTCATGAAGCGGTGGCCCATGCGCCGGAAGCAAAAGGGCGTCTTTACGTGACAGCACAAGTTTTAGGCTCTCCATATATAGCCTAAGATTTCCCTCAGGAGCCGGAGGTACAACGGATGTCGACCACCCCATTATATGATCACCGGTAAAAAGAACGCCATTTTGCGTAGCAAAACAGATATGATCTAGTGTATGACCCGGAGTGCCTATGGCTTGAAGGCCCCCAATGACGTCTCCGTCTTCCAGCCGAATTATCTCCAACTGTTCATTTGCAAGACTGTTCTTGTGAACAGCAACCGGAGCTCCCGTCTGTTCCTGAAGCTCCCGTGCGCCTCCGTAATGATCGGCATGCCAATGGGTAATCAAAATATACTCAATATTCCCTCCTGTCGCATTAAGTATTGAATTGATATGTCCGGGATGATCGCTTCCTGGATCAATTACAATTGTACCTGTCTCGGTCTGAATAAGCCACGTGTTAGTTCCATGATAAGTCATAGGACCGCAGTCCGTGGTCACGATGCGCCGTATTCCTGTCGTAACACACAGTGGCTCACCCTTCGGCGGAGGAGGCTCATAGACTTTCCATGCATTTCTATTTGACATGATACATGATGCTCCGTAGCACATAAATATCAATTAACGTCCAAGAAACTGCTTTCCGAGGTACGGGCATCATCCCCTATGCCGAAAAGCTACACATTATTATTCATGCAACTACGTTGCGACACCAACCTATACATAAAATTTCAACAAAAAAACCGTAAGAAATTACAGTATTTTTTTTGTCCATCCATGTGGCATCCTCGTTAACGATGGGCGCGGAAGGAGGCAGCGTCAGCATTAATGCTATAGTGCTGCCGAACCCTTTCTCAGCGCCTCCATAACGAGCGAAACGTACGATACGTGGAGTACTTTGCCATGGCAGATTGGTCGATCGATAACCCACATGCTGGCGTTGCGCGCATACGCATCACGCGAGGTGCCCGACGTAACAGTTTCACCAGTCGGCTTCTGCACGAGCTTGCTGAAAAAATAGAAGTATTGTCAGGATCGCCCGATATCAAAGTCCTTATTCTTTGTGGAGAAGAAACGTGTTTTTCGTCAGGTCATGATCTTCACGACCTCGGTATGGTTGAAGGGCATGATACCAGAGACTTTGGGCTTGTCGTTATTGAAGACTATCTGCCACTAATTTCTGTCCTGAACAAATTTAACGGAGCAACCATATGTGCGGCCCGTGGCATGGTTGTTGGCTCAGCAGTAGGAGTTATGCTTGCGTGCGACATCGTATTACTTGGGGATACATGTCAGATCAGCCTTCCATTTTCGCGTCTTCACCTAATCCCTGATGGTGGACTGACATATTTTCTGACCCGAGCCATTGGAAGGGTCCGAGCGCTTGGTATGGCGCTTACCGGTCAGCCCCTGTCCGCGCACGAAGCAGCAGAAGCTGGGATGGCCTGGAAAGTCCGCGATGATAACGAGGTCGACGGTTTTGCTATTACTCTGGCGGAGAAGCTCTCATTAGTAGATAACCAAGCTCTTGCAGCAACGCGCAAACTAATTGACGGATCTTATAACGGTGACCTTGAAGCGGCTATTCTAAAAGAAGCCGTCGGCCAGAAAATACGACAGCAGTCTACTGCAACATGCCAGGCTATAGATGCGTTCGTAAACAAACCAAAGAAAAAACATTCGTAGTGGGCCGGAGGCTACCATGAACGTTGACTCTCCTTCCGTCAGCCAGCGCGACGAGCAACGCCTGCTGCATGTCTCACGCGATGAGCTTCTCGATCACCAGTCACGACGACTTCGCAATATTGTGTCGTGGGCCTACGAACGAGTCCCCTATTATCGAGGGATGTTTCAAGAACACGGCATAGGGCCGCAAGACATTCGCGATATTGAGGATCTTACTAAACTACCTCTTCTTACGAAGGACGCCTTTCGTGCGACCTATCCATTTGGACTATTCGCTGTACCGCAAAGTCAGCTAACACGCATCCATGCCTCATCAGGCACAACTGGAAAGCCAACTGTCGTAGGCTATACCGCTGAGGACTTGTCCACGTGGGCCAACCTGATGGCGAGATCGTTGACGGTTGCCGGCGCGCGCCGAGGTGATACTGTTCAAATCGCTTTCAATTATGGGCTATTCACAGGCGGGCTTGGCGCACATTACGGGGCCGAAGCTGCTGGGTGCGTAGTAGTGCCTGCATCAACTGGCAATACAGACCGTCAGGTTGATTTAATTCTAGATTTGGGACCAAAGGTCATACTCTGCACACCAAGCTATCTTCGCGTGCTTCTAACCGCGATGGCTGCTCGTGGAATCACGAAAGAACAATGTTCACTGAAGGTGGCAGTGCTAGGAGCGGAGCAATGGTCGGAAAACTTTCGTAACCGGATAATTACCGACTTCCCATATAATATCACACCCGTAAATATTTATGGTCTATCTGAAATAATGGTCCCAGGGGTCGCCTGTGAAAACGGAGAAACCTTGGATGGGCTGACACTATGGGAAGACCATTTTCTGGCTGAAATCATCGATCCGAAAACTTTGCGTCCGGTTCCATCGGGCGAACTCGGTGAATTGGTAATTACCTGCTTAACGAAGGAAGCCCTACCAATTGTGCGGTATCGAACAGGCGATCTCACCCGTCTATTGCCGCCAACTTGGTCTACGTTTCAAAGGATCGATCGCATTTCGGGGCGTGCGGACGACATGTTTATCGTCAGGGGGCTGAATATCTTTCCGAGTACCATAGAAGAAATTATCTGCCAGTTTCCAGAGTTAGGTACTGACTACCAGATACATCTATCGCGGCCAATGCACCTTGATGAAATGGAGCTTCACTGTGAGTCATCCTACCCTCTTGCTTCTGCAACTTCTACGAATGACATTGCTGATAGGCTTACAAAACTCGTACAGATGAAAACCGGAGTAAGCTCGAAAGTAAAGATCTGCGCGCCTGGCATTCTCGCAAATCTCGGCGGCTCTAAGGTCAAGCGTATTTTCGATAGCCGCATGGGAAAAATCTAGTGTGCTCAGCTTTCGATTGAGACCCGCATCGCTACATGAGGGAATTCTGTCATGACTATTAATCAACTTTCTAACTTGCCGAATAAATCAGTTATGTCACCTCTCGACGAGCCCTCAATGGCCAATGTGTCCGACATCCAAATTCAGAGCAAGGAGGACGTGTTCGACGCTTATGTCGCACACGGCGGGAGAGTGGAAGCAAGTCACTGGATGCCAGATGCATACCGTAAGACCTTAATAAGGCAAGTGAGTCAACACGCCCATTCAGAGATAGTGGGAATGTTACCCGAAGCAAATTGGCTAATTTCTGCACCGTCACTTGAGCGAAAGCAAATATTAATCGCGAAGGTGCAGGATGAGGCCGGGCACGGGCTTTATCTCTATTCCGTAGCAGAAACCCTCGGGGCAAAGCGAAAGGACCTAACCGACGCGCTTATTGACGGGCGTGCTAAGTATAGCTCCGTGTTTAATTACCCTTCGTTGACGTGGGCAGACGTTGGTACAATCGGGTGGCTTGTAGACGGGGCAGCTATTCTTAATCAAGTCACTCTCTGTGAAACGTCGTATGGCCCATATGCGCGTGCGATGATCAGAATATGCCGCGAGGAATCCTTTCACCAACGTCAGGGATTCGAAGCTCTCTATCGGATGTTTGCCGAGGGAACTGACGCCCAACGATCCATGATCCAGGATTCTATAAACCGTTGGTGGGCTCCTTCTCTTATGATGTTCGGACCACCAGACACAGACAGTAATAACAGTGCGCAGTCGATGAAATGGGGGATAAAAATTAAGACGAATGACACGCTTCGGCAGGAATTCGTCAACACGATTGCAAAACAATCTCGGATCATCGGCGTCACAATACCGGATCCGAGTCTGAAATGGTGTCCCGTTTCCGGAAATTACGTATTTACCCAACCAGATTGGGAGGAGTTCTACGAAGTCATTGGCGGCAGGGGAATGTGTAACCAGGATCGACTGGAAAATATACGACGCGCGCGTGACGATAATGAGTGGGTAATGGATGCCGCAGAGAAATACGAGGCGCAGCAGGGTAATTATGCGGCAGGAGATCCGAACCATGCCTGAATTATGGGAAGTGTTTATCCGCCCAAAAAATGGAATCGATTTTCGCCATTGTGGCAGTGTCCGCGCAGCCGACCCAGAATTAGCTCTTCAGGCCGCAAGAGATCTCTATACGCGTCGTCAGGAGGCTATCGCGATTTGGGTCGTAAAGTCGAAAAATATCCATGCGCTAGATCCTGACATCCGGGACGTTTATTTCGCCTCGGCTGACGAGCATCCCGAACGTTACGCTGGATATTACTCTCTCCCCGAGGGCGTCGAAGATATCTAGGAGAACGGCTGTGCTTGAAGACAAAAAAAATCAGTTGCCGAAGAGCGCTGCGTTTACACTGACACTGGCCGACAGTTGTTTCATTCAAACCCAGCGTCTTTGTCAATGGTGTGGGCAAGCACCATCTCTGGAAGAGGAAATGGCAATCTCGAATATTGCTTTGGACACACTCAGCTATGCAAGGTATCTATACCAAGAGACGATCAACCGAGTAGAACTTCCCGAGACGCCAGATACGCTGGTTTTTAAGCGCGATGCCCGACAATATCGAAATTTTCGGTTTATTGAGCTTCCGCAATATTCTTTTGCTGATCTGGTATTGAGGAATCTAATTTTTTCCTCGTTTCTGCAAAATATGTTTCAACGCAACAAGATTGCCGATGAGAAGTTCTATTCATTTTCAGAAAAGGCCATTGTGGAAATCCAGTACCACGTCGACCATGCTCACAACTGGATACGCCGTTTGTCCGTTGGCACGGCCATTGCGAAACAACGGATCCAATCCGCTTTAGATATCGTCTGGCCCCACACAAGAGAACTATCCTTGTTCTCAGAAGAGTTTGATGTCACAGATCACCTACAATCACAAACTCGGTGTTCGTGGCATCATCGTGCAACTGATTTGTTGCGTGAGGTTGGCCTTGCCTTGCCCTCTCTGCCTGACAGGTACAGGTGTGGATACGACGGCTATCATACAGAACACCTTGGGCGCCTGATTTCAGAAACCCAGTCGGTTTATCGGGAATTTCCTGGAGGAATCTGGTGATGACCGGTGTAACGCACGAATTTAAGTCTAGCCATTGGAGCTCGGCGCAATCTGCCGAGAGAGTTTGGCAGATACTTTCAGATGTTCGCGATCCCGAACTTCAAGTCGTTTCTGTTGTCGAACTGGGCATGATTGCCGACGTAACGATTAACGAAATGGGATCAGTGCATGTCGGCCTCAAACCGAGTTATCTTGGCTGTCCCGCCTTACGTTATATAGAAGAATCCATCATTCGTGCCTTAAATTCGGCTGGTATACCCTCAGCAGTAGTTCATAGAGTGCTTTCTCCCGGATGGTCTCCATCGGACATCAGTGAGGCTGGGGCAGAGAAACTTCGGGCGGAGGGTATTCACATATCATCCCCAAGCACCGTTCCGGCACAAAAACATCCAAGGGAGCAATCACTAGCACCAAAGTGTCCCGCATGCGGGAGCGATAATCTTATCATAACTTCGTCCTTTGGAGCCTCCCCCTGTCTTCAAATGGCTCGGTGTGAGGTGTGCGGTGAACCGCAGGCGGTCTTTCGTTGCAGATAAGAATGCCGTTGGATCTTGATAGGAGCAGTAGTGATGACGCGAATGACAACCACGATCGTCCAGGAGGCGGTAAGAGAAGCGGAAAATTCGATTCAATTTTCTCTCGACCCACAGCATCTACCGTTTTCGATGAATGCGGTACGCCCAGGTCATTTCGTTACTATTCGTAAATTGGGGGCAAATTCGACGCAAGGGAGATCCTATTCGGTCGCAAGTGGCATAGGTGACGACAAGGTGACCTTTGGTATTCGTGCAAGCGGACGGGCAGGGGTATCTACTTCCCTCGTCGAAGAAATTAGATCTGGATACAAACTCGAGGTGTCTAACTTACTGGGCAATGTTCTCGCAACTGACTATGAAATACAAAACGCGAGAGAGGTATTAGCAATCTGTGCGGGGAGCGGCATTACTCCTGCAATGAGCTTAATGAAATCGGTATTTAAAAGTAACCCATATGCAAATATTACTCTACTCTACATTAATCGCTCGCCACAGACCGTGATGTTTCTGGATGCACTCTGTTCATTGAAGGATATTTATAACAGCCGTTTCTCCATTTTGAACCGATTTACGCGTACCGGCTATGACGATGGAAAAGATATCCGCCAGGGGCGAATTACCGAGCCTGCAATTCAAGCGCTAGTAAAGGCTTGTGTGCATCCGGAAGCGTTGCCCGACATTGCGGTGACCTGTTGCCCTCCCGCGCTCCACAGTCCGTTCGAAACGGAACTCCTTGCTGCGGGCATCCCTGCTTCGGCAGTCCGCACTGAAGGATTTGGTGGTTCAACGCTCACGGTCAAGGACGAAAAAGATGCTAGCCGAGCAGAGTCGGGAAGCGAGGTTGTCGTAACGGTCCTGCATGGAGGCATCCAGTATATCGTCCCAGTGGACCCTAATGGTGAGACACTGCTACAGGCAGCCCTTCGTGCGGGGGTGGTTCTGCCGCATTCATGTAGGACCGGTGTTTGTAAAACATGTCGTGCGGTGGTGACACATTCGGAGGAAGATTATCATACCACGCACCAAGGAGTGGACGTTGTGCTGGCATGCCAATACCGCCCTACTGCTTCCTGCACTGTCTCGTGTGATGATGCACTGGGAATCCGTCAATCGTTAGCATGAAGTTAGAGAAACATTTATCTGGCGGGTTCGAAAAACCCCTATTTAAGGCTTTTTGTCCGCAACAATATCAATGAGTTATGATTTCATAATCGACTCAAAAGAGGGTTTTTCGAACCCTCCATCTTATATCTTGCGAGGAGTCTCCAATGCATCCCTTCGAAATACCCTTCTCAGAAATCTCGCAACTTGTGGAATTCACCACTCATGGCCGCACACTTACCGAAACCGATATCGTGATGTTTTCTGGTATTTCTGGAGATTATTTCTACCTGCATACAGATGAGATGGCCTCTAAAAAAACCGTGTTCAATGGACGTATCGCCCACGGATACTTAATATTGGCCATCATTTCGGGACTAATTAGTTTGCCGCGTCAGGGGAGCGTCGTCGTAAATTATGGAATTGATAGACTACGCTTTCTCAAGCCTGTCGTTCCAGGTAACACATTGCGTGCAAAAATGAGATGCGTTGGCACAGAACAGAAGGCGCGTCGTAAAGGGCTCCCCTCGGGAGGTGTTGTTACATGGGAGGTCACTGCTCTCAACGAGGAAAATGCTGAAGTTATGTCAATGAATATGCTTACCTACGTTAGCGACGAATTTGCGTCAGGCTGCAACGCAGGGTCCTCTGATTAGTCTTCCTCGAAATACTGGTAATATTAACAGTAGATCGGAATCACGTGGTTTGTGAAACTGCCATACTATAAGTGCCATCCTAGTCGATTCTGGCGTCTTTTCTGGGCACTTCGGAGAAAAACAATGGCTACATCCTTCCAGACAAGAATTCCCGTCCGTTATAGGGATACGGACTCAATGGGGCATGTTAGCAGTCCTGTGTACTATGATTATCTTCAGCATGCTTATCTTGAATACATGTTCGCACTACTCGGCCTTCCCCGCTCCGAAAAACTACCGCAGATCATGGTTAAGACATCTTGTGAATACGTAGCTCCGGCATTCTTCGGGGATGTCCTTATCATCGAAAGCAAGGTCACGGGCTTCGGGAACAAAAGTTTCGAAATGGAGCACATCTTTTATAAAGATACGGATGAACGCCCTGTCATCGCCCGTACTTATTCCAAACATGTCATGTTCGATTATGACCGAAACACAACTGTCCCCGTAAGTGCGGAATTTCGAGACGAAGTTAACGCTTTCCAAGATGCGGTCGAGTTAACGGTGTGACGTGAAAGGGAAGCGTCATGGAGTGGCAAGGGAACGGACAGTCAATCTACGACCGTTACAAACGTCTGGGCATCAAGCTTAGGACAAGGGACGGTATAGCCCCCCATCAATTTGATCAAGACGGGTGGGATGCCCTGCGCGAAGAAGGGCTCTGGGAGTTGATCTGCCCTGAAGGTAGAAAAGCAGACAATAGCTGCTGGTGGCAATTTACTGCGGCGCTAGCAGCCTGTCGGGTTGGGCATTTTGCGGCTGATAACGCCAAGGCTGACCTGGCTTATGCTGCCTGAAGCCGCGCCATTCTTTTACAGTTGTATGCGAGAGCAACGAGTGTCCATTCGGTCG
>NZ_POTC01000066.1 GCF_002906255.1 Novacetimonas maltaceti
CCTGCCGCCACCCCGCCTGCCGCCGCAGCAGCCCCGCAGGGAGGCCCCCCCCTGAGCGAGCAGGGACTGTTTGACGAAATCAACGCCTATGTCGGCCTTGAATCCGTCAAGACGGAATTCAAAAAGCTGTTCAACCTTGCGCGCCTCAGCCAGGAGCGCCTCAAGGCGGGCCTGCCGGCGGAGCGCGGGACGCTGCATCTTGTCTTTTCGGGCAATCCCGGCACGGGCAAGACCAGCATCGCGCGCCTTGTGGGCAAGATGTACCACCAGATGGGCCTGCTGCCGACCGACAGGGTGGTGGAGTGCAGCCGCAAGGACCTGGTGGCGGAATATGTCGGCCAGACCGCAAAGACCACGCAGGAAAAGATCGAGGAGGCAAAGGGCGGCGTCCTGTTCATCGACGAGGTCTATACCCTGTCGCAGCCGGACAGCCCCAAGGATTTCGGGCACGAGGCGATTGCCGTCCTGCTGGAGATGATGGAGAACGGGCGCGACGACCTGTGTGTCATCATCGCTGGCTACAGCGACGAGATGCGCAAGTTCTTCGAGGATAATGACGGGCTGAAGTCACGCTTCCCCACGATCATCGAATTCCCCGACTATACCGCGCCCGAACTGATGGAAATCATCACGCGCCTGCTTGATGCAAGGAAGATGGTGCTTGACGACGCCGCGCGCGCGCGCCTGCTCGCGGTGGTGACGGACATCCACAGCCGCCGCGACCGCAAGTTCGGCAACGGCCGCGAGATGCGCAACCTGGCCGAGGCCATCTGCAAGAAGCAGGGCGTGCGCCTGATGACCCTCTCCGCGGCGCAGCGCACCCCCACGGAACTGCAGCGCATCACCGAAGAGGACATCCCCGACGAGCGCGTCAGGACGGTGGCGGTCAACGAGCAGGAACTGTTTGACGAGATCAACGCCTATGTCGGCCTTGATTCCGTCAAGGCGGAATTCAGGAACCTGCTCAACCTTGCGCGCATCGGCCAGGAACGCCTCAAGGCGGGGCTTCCGGCGGAGCGCGGGGCGCTGCATCTTGTCTTTTCGGGCAATCCCGGCACGGGCAAGACCAGCATCGCGCGCCTTGTGGGCAAGATGTATCACCAGCTTGGCCTGCTGCGCAGCGACAGGGTGGTGGAATGCAGCCGCAAGGACCTGGTGGCGCAGTATGTCGGCCAGACCGCAAAGGCCACGCAGGAAAAGATCGAGGAGGCAAAGGGCGGCGTCCTGTTCATCGACGAGGTCTATACCCTGTCGCGGCCGGACGACCCCAAGGATTTCGGGCACGAGGCGATTGCCGTCCTGCTGGAGATGATGGAGAACGGGCGCGACGACCTGTGTGTCATCATTGCCGGCTACAGCGACAAGATGCGCCAGTTCTTTGAAAATAACGACGGGCTGAAATCGCGCTTTCCCACCGAAATCGAATTCCCCGACTATACCGCGCCCGAACTGATGGAAATCGTCACGCGCGTGCTTGATGCGAAGAAGATGGTGCTTGACGATGCCGCGCGCGCGCGCCTGCTCGCGGTGGTGACGGACATCCACAGCCGCCGCGATGAAAAGTTCGGCAATGGCCGGGAGATGCGCAACCTGGCCGAGGCCATCTGCAAACAGC
Organism: Novacetimonas maltaceti; assembly: GCF_002906255.1. Lineage (GTDB taxonomy): Bacteria > Pseudomonadota > Alphaproteobacteria > Acetobacterales > Acetobacteraceae > Novacetimonas > Novacetimonas maltaceti. Next base: position 1,616 of record NZ_POTC01000066.1, read on the forward strand.
AGGGCGCGCGCCTGATGACCATCCCCGCGGCACAGCGCACCGCCACGGAACTGCAGTGCATCACCGAAGGGGACATCCCCGACGAGCGCGTCAAGGGTGCAAAGGACGTCGAGAGCGTGATGGAGCACCTCGACGGCCTGATCGGGCTGGAGAAGGTGAAGAAGGAGATCCGCGGCCTCATCAACATCGTCAAGCTCAACCGCCGCAAGATCGCCCAGGGCCGCAAGCCCCTGCCTGTCAGCCTGCACATGGTCTTTGAAGGCAATCCCGGCACCGGCAAGACCACGGTCGCAAGGCTGATGGGGGAGATCTTCCGCGCGCTCGGTGTGCTGGCGAAGGGGCAGCTGGTGTCCGCCAACCGCTCCTCCCTCGTGACGGGGCGGCCTGCGAACGCGACCAAGGAGGTCGTGCGTTCCGCGCTCGATGGCGTCCTGTTCATTGACGAGGCCTATACCCTTGTCAAATGGGGCGAAAACGATATCGGCGTGGAGGCGATCAACCAGCTGCTGGAGGACATGGAGACCTATCGCGACCGCCTTGCGGTGATTGTCGCGGGCTATACCGAACCGATGAAGGAGTTTCTGGCGGCCAATCCGGGGATGAAGTCGCGCTTTACCCGCACCATCACGTTCGACGATTACACGCCCGAACAGCTGCTGCTGATCTTCGAGCAGCGCTGCATCGGGCACGAGATGACGCTGACGCCCGAGGCGCGCGAGGTGCTGCTCGCACTGCTGGAGCGGATCCATGCCAACCGCAAGGAGGATTTCGGCAATGCCCGCGACATGCGCACCCTGTTCGAGACGACGATGGGGCGCCTTGCCGCCCGCGTGAACGCCGACGCGTCGGGCACCGTTTCCGACAGCGAGATCCTGGCCGTCGACATCCCCGAGGGCTGACGCCTGCGCGCGCGGCTTGGCGATCGGGCGGCGCCCTGATATGGCGGTGGGGTTGTCCCACCCCCGTTTTCAGGGTTCCCGCCCCATGACCAGCACCGCGCCCGCCCCATCCGTTCCCCCCGACGATGCCGCCGTGCCGGTGCGGATCGCGGCGCTGTACTGCTTCACCCCCTTTGACGACCACCTTGCCCTGCGCGCGCCGCTGGAGCGGCTGTGCGCGGAACATGGGGTGCGCGGGACGCTGCTGATCGCGGCGGAGGGGATCAACGGCACCATCGCGGGCAGTGACGCGGGCATCGGCCATGTGCTGGCGCACCTGCGCGCGCTGCCGGGCTGCGCGCAGATGGATGTCAAGGAAACCCGCGCCGCCAGTGTGCCGTTCCACCGCATGAAGGTGCGCCCCAAGCGCGAGATCGTGACGATGGGCGTCCCCGGCATCGACCCGCGCCGCAAGGTCGGGCAGTATGTGGAGGCCGCGCAGTGGAACGACCTGATTTCGGACCCCGATACCATCGTGATCGACACGCGCAATGACTACGAGGTCGCGATCGGCACGTTCGCGGGCGCGATCAACCCGGCCACCCGGTCGTTTCGCGAATTCCCCGCCTGGTTCCGCGCCCGGCGCGCGGAACTGCTGTCGCAGGGGCGGGCGCCGAAAATCGCGATGTTCTGCACCGGCGGCATCCGGTGTGAAAAGGCGACGGCCTTTGTCCGCGCCGAAGGGATCGACGATGTGTTCCACCTGCGCGGTGGCATCCTGAAATACCTTGAAACCGTGCCGCAGGCGCGCAGCCTGTGGGAAGGCGAATGCTTCGTCTTTGACCAGCGCGTCAGCGTCACGCACGACCTGCGCCCCGGCACCCATGCGCTGTGCCATGCCTGCCGCATGCCCGTCAGCGTGGCGGACCAGTCCTCGCCCCATTACGTGCCGGGGGTCAGCTGCCCCGCCTGCCATGACGAACGTGACGCGGCCCAGCGCGCGCGTTACGCCGAACGCGAACGCCAGGCCCGCCTGGCGCAGGCGCGCGGCGAAAGCCACCTTGGCGCGGCACCCGCGCGCGACGGGGGTGGGGGGGACGGCCATGGATGACCCCGCCCGTCCCGACCCGCGCGAAGGGCGCGCGCACGATACGGGGGTGCTCCTTGCGCCCGTGACGCGCATGGATGCCGATGACCTTGTGGCCTGCAACCTCGCCAGCCGTGATTTCCATGCGCCATGGGTCGCGCCCTTTACCGACCATGACGGCTTTGCGGAGTGGTTTCATCAGGTGGTCACGGGGTCCAATGTCGCGCTGGTCGCGCGCCGCGACGACATGGCGGGGGCGCAGGGCGTGGTGGGCGTGCTGACGCTGAGCCAGGTGGTCCATGGCACGTTCTGCAGCGCGTATCTGGGCTATTACGCGATGAAGGCGCAGGCGCGGCGCGGGCTGATGACGCAGGCGCTGCGCATGACGGTGCGCCATGCGTTCGACATGATGGGCCTGCACCGGCTGGAAGCCAACATCCAGCCCGCCAACCTGCCGTCGCTGGCGCTGGTGCGGCGCGTGGGGTTCCGGTGCGAGGGGTTTTCCCCGCGCTACCTGTTCATCGACGGCGCATGGCGCGACCATGAACGCTGGGCCATCCTGTCGGATGATCCGGCGGGGCGCGCGGCGTAGTTTTTTTCAAAGGGATGGGGGTGTTCGAAGCTTTTTGAAAAAAAGCTTCACCAAAAACTTCTGGACCTCTGCGTCCTGTTCTGTGGGCCGCCTTTTTTCACATCGGCCCTACCTGTCGCGACCGCCGGTGACGTTGATGATGCCAAGGCCCAGCAGGCCGAGGCCGGCAAGCCCTTCGGCCACCATCCATGCCATGGGCCCGATCCCTTCGGCCGTCATGCCGCGCACCAGCACGCCGACGCTGCCGATCATGAGCAGCAGCGAAATGATGGTGCCCCATTTTACAATCTTGCCGCGATCCATCGTGTTCCTGCCTTATGCCTCCATCGGTCCATCCCGACAGCGGGCAACCGGGCATCATCCTATCATCATGCCGCAGGTCGCGTCCAAGCCGCCCCGCACCCAGCACATGGCCCGCATCCGCGCCGCGCATGCAACCATAGGCCGGCAGGGAAGAAGGCATGAAAAAAGGGCGCGGCCCGGCGCCACGCCCCGTTTCCGCCCGGCAGGGGCGGCCGTGTCAGCCGGATACGACCTGATCCGGGGTGAACCATTTGTCATCGCCAGTCTGGTCCGAACGCACGCGCATCTGCCCGTTGTCGATGATCTCCACCACCGTGCCGCGCGTCCCGCCCCATTTCGGGTCCGCGACCGCGTCCTTGCGCACCATGACGACATCACCGTCCTTGAAAGCCATCGTGTCCCTCCTGTCTGTGGCGATTGGTCCCTGCCCCAAGCAAAGCCGCCCCCCGTCCTTACGTCAAGAAGCCGTGATCGCATGGCCCCCTGCAGGTGGGTTCGGGCGTGCCGGGGCATGAAACGCCCGCCCCCCGACGTTCATCATTCATGCACGGCCGGGTCGTGCGGGATGTCTTCGGGCGTGGACTGCTGCTGCTGCGGGCGGACCAGCCAGTAGACGATGCCCAGCGCGAGGATGGAGGCCGACAGCGCGAGCATTTCCATGACGTTCACCTCCTTGAGGTCAAGGACGATGAACTTGCGCACCGTCGCCAGCATCCCGATCAGCAGGACGGAGCGCATGCGGATCATGCTGTGGGGCTGCGCATCGGGCAGGACGAGGATCGAGTGCTTGAACTCCAGCGCGATCAGCACGGTGAAGAACATGCCAAAGATGCTCTGGATCACTTCGGGGCTGGTGGGCGTCATGCCCGCGCCCAGCAGCATCTGCCCCACCGCGATCACGACATGGACCAGCGATACCCCCGCGATCACGACAATCAGCAGCGTCAGCACCAGCATGACGCCTTCCTCGAACAGGTCGAACAGGTGGGAAATCCGGAACAGGCCGGGCAGGCGGGTGATCATCGGGCGCATACGCTCCTGGTGTGGGGGAAGGGGAAGGCGCGGCCTGCGGGCCGGCGCCGGGCCATCCATCCTATCACGCCGCCTGCCCCCTGTCCCGCCATCGGCGGCGGGTGCCCTTGCGCGGGGGCGGGATCGGGTGAAAATAGGCGCGCCCTCCTGCATGGGGGTGGACATCGCCTGCCCTGATCGGACAAGACATTCGCCATGCAATCTTCCTCCTCCCCGCCCGGCCCGGAACACCTGCCTGTCTCGCAACGGCTGAAGGCGCTGCGTGAACGTGCGGGCTACAGCATCCGCGCGCTGGCGCAGGACCTGGGGATGGGGAACAGGTTTTCCACCTATTCCTTTTACGAGACCAAGCAGAAGAAGGAATACCTGCCGGTCGACCTGGTCCGCCGCCTTGTCCCGCTGCTGAGCGAGCGTGGGGACCCGCCGATTTCCCCGGGCGAGGTCTGGGCCCTGTCGGGGGTCATTCCCGGCGGGTCGGACCTGAATGACGGGATCGAACGCGCCACGCGCGCGCAGGCGCCGCGTCGCAATGCGGACGGGACGGTGACGATTAACGAATACGACATTTCCCCCCATGCGGGCAGCGGCGCGATCGTGGGCGATACCGACTGCGGCGCGGGCGAATCCCATGCCAGCATCGCCGCGTGGCACATGCCGCGCGCATTTGTTGAAAACTACGTCTCCGACCCGTCCGCGCTGGTGATCATCCGGGTGGCGGGCAATTCGATGGAGCCGGATTTCATGGCGGGGGAGCGCGTGATGGTCGATACCGCGCACCGCGTGCCGTCGCCCGATGGGGTGTATGTGCTGTGGAACGGGCTGGGCGTCGTGCTGAAGCAGTTGATGCTGGTGCCCAATTCCAACCCGCCGCGCATCCGCATCATCAGTGTCAACCCGACCTATCCCATGGATGAGGTCGATGCCTCGGAACTGGTCATCAATGGCCGCGTCGTGGGCAAGTGGGTGTGGAAATAGGCCGTGGGACCACTGGCCCCGCACCCCAATTCACTGACACGTCATGGTTTCCAAAGGGCAATGCCCTTTGGCGGGTTTCAGGGCGGCGCCCCGAGTGTCACAACCGACACTTAACGACAACGCAGCCTTTCCAAAGGGTATGACCCTCTGGTGGGGGAAGGCCCCTGAGGCTGCGCTGCCGCGTTTCCATGATTTCGATCAAGCATCCATATGCTGCCTGCACCGCGCAGTCATGCAGGCGGCGGCATGGATATGCGTGATGTTCGTCCCCATATTATGTGGAACAGGCCGGAAATGGCCCGTCATGAACCATGGGATAATGCACATGAGCAAGACAGTTGAAACGCAGGGCCCCGACGCGCAGGGCAAGTTCTCCATCAGCGTGAGCGTGGGCGGCCTGACGGCGACGTTCGGCGGCTTCTCCTCCAAGATGGAAGCCGAGGACTACGCCGTGTCCTTCCTGCGCCGCATCAAGGAACTGGCGAAGGAAGACGGCCGCACCGTCGCCTGATCGCCATACCGCGCAAGGCACGCAGGGCCGGGTCCGAAAGGGTCCGGCCCTGTTTTTTTATGGGCCGGACGTGGTGGTGGTGTCCGTCGTTATAGCTTGAGCGTGTTCCGCAATGTCATGACCGCGTCCGACGGGCGACCGGTCAGGGTGTCGCCAATGATGCCCGGCACCTGGCATGTGCGGTTGAACCATGTTTTCTTCGAGTTGCAGACGTCAGGGTTGGCCCGCAGCGCCATGCCGATCATCACGGTTTCAAGTTCATCGATCTCCCGGCCGGATTGTTGGGAGGCCTTGCAGAAATTGCCCCTGACAGGCTCAATTTTCGCGATCAGGTGGATGACCGGATACCCGCGCTTGCGTTCGCTTGCGCTGACATAGTGGCTGAGCTTGTGGTTCTGGAAGATCTCGCCACGGAAACCGGCCATTGCGTTTGTCTTGCCGACATACCAGGGCGTGTATGTCTGGCCATGGCATGTGGAGAACACATATACGCCGATGGCGCGGGGAAGCCCCGGCGTCATTTCCTCCATCTCGTCCCAAAAGGCCCGCATGGCCCCGGCGCTTGCCTCGCTCTGGAACCGGGGTGACCAGAACGGACCATGCACCTGATACTGCATTACATTATTCCTACCAACTGTCGACAACCTGTGGCCTTCCCCGATAGTGCCGTTTGGGGAAGGCATGCAGACCCCCAGATTAGACCGCCCTGTCCGCGTTCACAATCATCCGCGACAGGCATTGCGTTCCCGCGCCTGCCGGGTGCCGCCTTTTTTCAAAAAGGCGGCGTCTTTCGAAGCTTTTTGAAAAAAGCTTCACCAAAAACTTCTCTACTTACGGCGCGTCCGCCAGTGCCCTGGCCGGGATCAGGGCTTCTTCCACCAGCGGCCATGGCACGATGCCGGTCGCGGCGATGCCGGCGAAGGTGGTGCGGACATCGAACGGGCGGCCCGCGGCCTCCGCCTCATGCGCCTGGCGGGAGATCAGCTGGTCGAACATCAGCTTGCCCGTGACATAGCTGGTGCCATATCCGGGCTGGCGCAGGTAGAGCAGCTGCTCGAACCCGACAAGGGAGTTGTTGGGATCGGAATAGCCGCGCGGCGTCCACGACGCATGGAACCGCCCCGCCGTGGCCAGGTCCATCCGGTTCGCCTGCACATACAGCGACGCAAGCCCCCGCGCCGCACGGTTGGCCAGCATGATCCACACCAGTTCGCGCCCCCGCGGTTCGTGGTCATACAGGCCCGCCTGCATCACGATTTCCTCGTACGCGGTGGCGAACCCTTCGGAACGCGCGGCATAGATGTTGAACAGCGGCGCGCCACGGCGGATCGGGTCGGGGTTGGGATCGTCCTTGATCCGTGCAAGCTCGGTCCAGTGGATGTCATGGGAATAGAGTGGCCACGGGTCCAGCGCCGTGACCTTGAGGAAGAAATTGCGGTCCTCCGGCGGGGTGTAATCCAGCGTCTGCGCCGCCATCGCCGCGCGGTAATATGGCTGGTCCGGCACCAGTCCGGCCTTGATGATGAAATCGGTGAACTGCTGCATCTTCGTCGTGGCGTATTTGCGATAGGCCACGGCATTATCAACAGGTTTCAGCGGCGGCAGGTTGCGGTTGTGCAGCTCCTCCAGCCGCAGCGACGCCTGCGCGCGTTCCAGTTCGCGGCGCAGCAGGACGACCTGTTCATCCCAGTTGTAGGGGACAAGCTGCACATTCTTCATGTACCAGTCGTAATTCGCCTTTCCCACGCCGGACGGGCCGGTCTTGTGCGGGGCTTCCTGCGCGATCCAGTCCGCGAAATCCCGTGTCGCCGCCAGCGCTTTCTGCGCCGCCTCGCGCACTGGCGCGCCCGCGCCGTCAAGGGTCGCGGCCTTCTGCCCCTCCAGCGTGCGCATCTTCAGCGACCCGTCAAGCAACGCTTCCAGCACCTTCGCCTGCCGCCGGAATTCGCGGTCGCCGTATTTCCACAAATCGGCGGTATTGCTTTTCGCCAGCCACCCGCGCGCGCGTTCCAGCAGCACCGGCACCCCCGACAGGCGCGCCGCAAGGTCCGATGCCGCCTGCGGCGAGAGCGGATAGTCGTAGTGGAACAGGTCGATCGTGTCGGCCGAGGGGCCTTCATGCGCGGGGACGTCGCTTTCCTCGGCAAAGATGGTGGCGAAATAGCCGGGGTCACGCGCCCACGGGCGCCGCACGCGCAGGTCGAAATCCAGCCCGTTCATCTCGGCCGCGATCAGGCGCGCGTCGATATCGTCCTCCGTCGTCCATCCGGTACGGTCCAGCGCGGCCAGACGCCTTTGCATCTTCTTCAGGCCGTCTTTTTTATGCGACAGGGCCTTTGCGCCATAATCCGGCGCGCCGTCGCGCTGCTCCGGCGTGGCGAGCGCGCGCCAGTCGGTGAACAGCGACTGCAACTGCGCGCTTGCGGCATGGGCCGGCGTGGCCATGATGTTGCACTGTGGCAACAAAACCATGGCCCCCGCGCACAGCAGGGCCGTCGTGCGGCGCTTGAGAATTTCCTGCAGCATTCCTGTTCCCGATCGTTACGACATGAGGTCCCACGTTGCCCGCAGGGGATACGGGGTGTCAATTCCCGCCCTGATCCATCAAAATATATAAAAGTTTCTGGGTGTCGCCTTTTTCCAAAAAGGCGACGTCTTTCGAAGCTTTTTGGAAAAAGCTTCACCAAAAACTTTTATTACTTTTATCAATACCACTTAACGTGGAAGAAACGATATTGCCATGCGCGCCCGCGCGCCGTTACATGGGCCATGATGAAAACGACACGTCATGACACCCGCCATGGATCACGCCGACTGCACGCCGGCCTGCTGCTGGCGTCCCTGCTGGCGGCGGCCCCTGCGCTGTCGGCCACGCCTGCGCCGCATGGTCCCGCACCGCTGACGATTGCGGGGCTGTATGCGGATCAGAGCGTCATCGGAACCTCGCCCGAACATTATGCGTGGTCGGCCGATGGCGCGCGCCTGGCGTTTGCGTGGAACGACCACGGCACGGCGTTTCGTGACATCTGGGTGTACGAGGCCGCAACCGGCGTGGTGCAGCAGGTGACGCACATGGGCGAGGGCAACCGTGCGAAGGCCGGGGGCGCGGGCGTGTCGCAACTGGCATGGCTGGCGGACGGGCGCGTGGCGTTTGTGATGGATGGCGCGCTGCGGGTGGCGGACATGCACGGCCATGTGGGGATGCTGGACCTCGTGCGTCATGGGGTGGGGCTGATTGCGCCCTCGCCCGACGGGCGGTGGCTGGCGTTCGTGTCGGACGGGGCGCTGTGGCTGCGTGACATGGGGCGCAGGGCGTCCACGCCCGCGCGCATCATCGTCCCCGGCACGGCGGAAGACGGGGTGGAGCGGATCGAATGGAGCCCCATGTCGGACCGCATTGCCGTCGTCATGGCCGACAACCGCGCCGTCCATAAGGTGGAGATCGATTACGACCATGATGGGCAGGCGCACCACGACCATGTGATCCGTGCCTTCCCCGGTGACCCTGATACCGCGTTCGCGGTGGGGGTTGTCGATGTCGCGGGCGGGCCGCCGCGCTGGATGGCGCGCGACAATGGGCAGGACCCGGTGTGGAATTTCGGCCTGTCGCCGGACGGACGTTCCCTGTTCGTCAATGAAAGCGACCTGACGATCAAGCATCACGCCATTGATGTCTATGACGCCCTCAATGGACGGCGGCAGGTCTTCTACCGCTTTGCCGACCCCGCGCAGGTCCGCCCCGACTGGCAGGTGGCATGGGCGCCGCATGCGCCGGGTCTGGTGCTGCTGACCAACCGGTACGGATACAACCGCCTCTATCACATCCCCACGGCCGGGGCGCAGCCGCGTCCCATCGTGCGCGATGTGCCGGGACAGGGCGCGTGGGAAATCGAATCCTTCGTGGCGGACCCGGTCCATGGGCAGCTGTATTTTACCTCCAACCAGGCGGGCTATGCGCAGCGGCAGGTCTATCGCGTCGGGATGGGGGGCGGGACGCCTGAACTCGTCACCCGGACCCATGGCACGCATGAAGTCGTGTTCTCCCCCGATTTTGCCCATGTGGCCGACCGGTTCAGCAACGATTCCACGCCCCCCGAACTGTATGTCGCGGCACTCGACACCGGCACGCCGTCCTTTGCCCGCGTGACGCATTCCCCCCTGCCGGCGTTTGCGGCGCGGCGGTGGGCGGATGTGCGGTACCTGGATTACAAAAGTCATGTGGACGGCGCGCAACTGACGATGCGTGTCATGCTGCCGCCCGATTACGACGCCAGCCGCCGTTATCCCATGGTTGTCGGGTCGGTCTATTCCGATGCGGTGCGTGACCAGTGGGGCGGGCGCAACGCGCATCCGACATGGGGGCTGGACCAGTATCTGGTCTCACGCGGGTATATCGTCATCAATCCGGGCATCCGCGGCAGCTTTGGCCGGGGGAAGGCATGGAACCGGCCGATGCTGGGGCAGTACGGCACGCTGGATATCGAGGACCTGCAGGACGGCGCGCGCTCTATGGTCGCGCGTGGCTATGCCGATCCGGCGCGCATCGGCATCTGGGGGTCGAGTTATGGCGGGCTGATGACGCTGATGTCGCTGTTCCGCAAGCCGGGATTCTATGCCGTGGGCGTGGCGGGCGCACCGGCCAGCAATGTCGCCCATGCCTATCCCGAACAGGAATGGATCATGGGGCCGCCCTCGGGGCATGATTTCCCCGCACGGTACCAGCGGCAGTCGGCCTTGTACCAGACGGCGGGCCTGCGTGACCCGCTGATGATCATCCACGGCACGCGCGACGAGGTCGTGCTGTATGCCGACACCATGGCGATGACACAGCGCATGATCGCACAGGGCAAGATGTTCGACCTCGTCACCCTGCCGGGTGCGAACCACCCATGGGATATGGAAAACCTGCCGCAGACGCGCTTTGCCTATACGCAACTGGCGCGGTTCCTTGACCGCTTCCTCCATCCGCAGGGTGCGGTGACGCCTGCGCAGTAGGGGCGAAGCTTTTGGATGTCTGCGCCCTGTTTCGTGGGCGGTTTTTTTGCGACAGGCCCGGCGTCTGGAAAAGCGGGCAAGGTCATGAAAGTTTTTGGGTGCCGGCTTTTTTCAAAAAGGCGGCGTTCTTTTGAAGCTTTTTGGAAAAAGCTTCACCAAAAACCTTTGGATGTCTGCGCCCTGTTTCGTGGGCGGTTTTTTTGCGACAGGCCCGGCGTCTGGAAAAGCGGGCAAGGTCATGAAAGTTTTTGGGTGCCGGCTTTTTTCAAAAAGGCGGCGTTCTTTTGAAGCTTTTTGGAAAAAGCTTCACCAAAAACCTTTGGATGTCTGCGCCCTGTTTCGTGGGCGG
>NZ_POTC01000067.1 GCF_002906255.1 Novacetimonas maltaceti
CCATCTGGTCCGGGGTTAACCCCGGACCAGATGGCCAACAGCAACGCCGTCAGAAGGGCGGCATAACAACAACCGGGTATAGCTTATCAAGCCCGCAAAACTGTCCGAACGGACGGGACCACCTCAATCATAACGTATTAAAATCACTAAATTAGTTTCCGGTCATGCTCTGATAAATCTAGCGGTATGTAAGTTGGATCAGTAGTGGGGTACTGACTTTCAGTTTTGCTGTTGCTTGGATCGTGATCTACAATGAAAATCTGCTTCAACGAGACGGGCATTTGGCCTGTTCAGCCTTCGGCTGCCGCGGTGTCCAACATTAGAATGTATCTTTAGCACTGACTTGTGCGTCAGGAGGAAGAACGTCCTCATATAGACGTCGGCCGGTTGCCAAACGTCTTTCAAGGGCTTCGATGAAGCCGTCGTAACGCTCGGCGGCCTGCGCCCTGGCGGCAGCAGCCGAGGTTTCCGGCAAAGCTGGCGTCATGATCATCCAGAAACGGATAAACTGGGCCAGTGTCTCAACGGTGATCCCAGTATCGCGCTCCAGTCGGGACAGGCGTTTATCGACACGGTCCAGCCGTCGGGTCAGTGCGGCCTGTCCGGTCCCCTCTTCAGGAGAGAAAAAGACAGACAGAGCCGTCTCGACCACGAGGGAGCCGGACTGACGGCGACGGGTGGCCGTATCACTGACAGCTTTGAACAGATCGGGATCGAGATAGACCGTCATCTGCTGCTTCTTGCGGGAGCGTTTCATGGTCCACCGATCTCCATCCCATCATCACGGTCAATGGCGGCCAGCCGCGCTACCTTCTGAAGATCCATAAAGTCCCGGTCCCACCGTGTCGTGCGATTGCCAGCTTCGGGTGATTTCGTCTGCTCCCGCGTGTCATCCCTCTCCGTACGCGGTGGAATATCACTCGGATCGGCGTCCGGTGTGCGCTTGTGACCGGCCCCCAGAGGCGTTTCTTCTTCCTGCGTTGACAGTGGGGGGGCGGCACCATGCACCACCGTCTCGGGCAAGGGACGTCTGGTCCAGTCATCCGGTTGTATCGCGGTCGGTGCTGATATCGTTCCTGGTTGGGGCGGTGGCAGTGCGCGCTCCCGGAAACGGGCATCACTATAATATCGAGCTTTCTTCGCACGAACGGGTGGCGTCCCCGCCGCCATGACAATCTCGTCGGTTGGTGGAAGTTGCATGATTTCACCTGGCGTCAGAAGCGGGCGGGCACTTTCCTGCCGCGAAACCATCAGATGCCCCAGCCAGGGTGACAGGCGATGCCCGGCATAGTTTTTCTGTGACCTGATTTCCGTGGCAGTGCCCAATGCATCTGAGACCCGCTTGGCAGTCCGTTCATCGTTGGTGGCAAAACTGACCCGGACGTGACAGTTATCGAGGATCGAATTGTTCTGACCGTAGGCTTTCTCTATCTGATTCAGGCTCTGGGCGATCAGAAAAGCTTTGATGCCGTAACCACCCATGAACGCGAGAGCGCTTTCAAAGAAATCAAGCCGCCCGAGCGCCGGGAATTCGTCCAGCATCATCAGCAGGCGATGGTTATGCTTATGCGCGTTCAGATCCTCTGTCAGTCTGCGTCCGATCTGGTTCAGCATCAGACGGATCAACGGTTTGGTGCGACTGATATCCGAGGGTGGCACGCTGAGATAAAGCGTGGTCGGACGACGCCCTTTGACAATATCCGCAATCCGCCAGGCACAACGCGAAGTGACTTTCGCGACGACCGGATCACGATACAGGCCAAGAAACGACATGGCGGTGGAGAGCACACCAGACCGTTCGTTGGGAGATTTGTTCAGCAGTTCACGGGCGGCGGATGCAACCACCGGATGCGGGCCATCCTTGCCCAGATGCTTCGTCTGCATCATCGCAGCAAGCGTGGCTTCAATTGAGCGTTTCGGATCAGACAGAAGATTGGCAACACCGTAGAGCGTCTTGTCTTTCTCCGCATACAGAACATGGAGGATGGCGCCCACCAGCAGAGAGTGTGATGTTTTCTCCCAATGGTTCCGGCGTTCAAGCGATCCTTCGGGATCGACAAGCACGTCCGCGACATTCTGGGCGTCGCGTACCTCCCACTCCCCCTGCCGGATTTCAAGCAGGGGGTTGTAGGGATCAGAGGCAGGATTGGTCGGATCGAACAGGAGCACGCTGCTGAAACGCGCCCGAAAACCTGCGGTGATCTGCCAGTTTTCTCCCTTGATATCATGGACGATGGCTGATCCCGGCCATGTCAGCAGGGTCGGAATGACAAGCCCCACCCCCTTACCGGAACGGGTCGGCGCGAAACACAGGACATGTTCAGGACCATTATGACGGAGATAATCCCGTCCATACTGCCCGAGAATGACCCCATCGGGATCGAGCAATCCGGATTGCTGCAATTCCTCACGGCTGGCCCAGCGTGCGCTTCCATAGGTTGCGGCCCGTCTTACCTCACGAGCCCGACGAATGGAAAGCGCGACCGCTGCCACAACAGCCAGTACGCCGCCACTACCGGCGATCCACCCGCCCTGATTAAAAATATCCGGGGCATAGGCGTCGTAGACATACCACCACCAGAAAACCATGGGGGGCCAGTAGACAGGCCAATGATGCGCAAGCGTGAATCAGGGCTGACCAAGCTGGGGCTGAAAGCCCAGTTTCCACGCCACCCATTGCGTCGCCATCCACCATGACAGGATGATCATGAGCAGGACGACGCTCACCTGCCCCCATAAAATCCGTGATCCGGACATAGTGCTTTCCTCCATAGAAACCTATGGAAGAAAGGAAACGAAGACACTTAACTGGATTCAATGTTTTCCGCCCTACCTGCGCGGCCCGGCGCAAAGAGGCGTAAAATTGTCGGCGCAAGCGTTACCAGAACCCATTCCAACAGCGTGTCTGGTCTTGGCGACAAAACGCACTAACGGCAGAAGTCCGGACATGTGCTGACCAGCCATGCAGGCATAGTCATACCTCGACGCACAATCTGACCATTCTCGATTTCAAGCACAGGCTCCGGCATAACGCCTGAATTATCGGAGATGACAACACGGTCAGACAGGCCAATAACAGTCGGAAGATTGGCGAGACTGCCAATATATCGTCTGCGAATGGCTTCCGGTTCAATGAAATGTCCACCACCCGCAGCACGTGCCCTGACGCGCTGAACATTCATTTCGACCGACGCCAGAGCAATATATCTCAGCTCGATATGATATCCGGCGTTCCGCGCCGCCGTGATGCGACGGATTACGGAACGGCCAGATAATGTCGTTTCGAGAGAAATCGACTTCCCGGCGGCCAGCGACGCGTTGAATATCTCGATGGCTCGCCGTCCGGCCTCCCTGTCTGCATCGCGCGGGCTGCCTGGGTTGATCCCCCGCGCTATCTGGTCGGGGTCAATGACGATGTCGACCGGCTCAATGTCAGCGCTCGTGCCAACCCGCAGACTGCTTTTTCCGGAGCCGTTCGGTCCTGCGTAAATCAGTAATCGTGTCACGCGGGATAGGGAAAATCTTCGTCGCGGAACTCTTCCAGCGGTGCAAGACGTTCAACCCGACCGCCGGGAAATTCGCGCACAACCCATCCCTTCTGGACATAGGTCATGATCTCGCCGCTCGCTGTCCGGGCTTCCCGTGCCCGCTCGCCAGCAACGCGGACCGCCTCAAAGCTGGCCCATGCATAGTGCTGCCGCTCCTGCATCTTGTATTCGGACATGACGACCCCGTTTATCCATGACGTTCTATGGAGTCACTCATAGCACAATCGTTGTCTGACGCGCAGAGGTCTTTTGCCCAGACGGACATCAGGCCTGCGTTGATATCCCTACAGAAGCCAGAACACCGACCGCTTCCCGTCTGAGCGGTTCTATTTCGTCGAGGGCCGCCAGCCAGAATGTAGCCCCTTGCAAACGTGTCAGGGCGTCCGTGGCTGCCCGCATAGGGTCATCAACCGCACCCTTTTCGAGGATTTCCTCCATTCGGGCGCGCAATGCAATTACGAAATCCCGGACAGCCGTCTTCGCCTCTGGCGTGTCAATCGGGACTCCGAAAGCCAGGTGGAAGCCTACACATCGTCCACGCTCGCTAAAGACTGCGACAATACGGTCGATCAGTTCTCGATAAGTGTGCATCCAGTCGACTGCCGGATCGGGAAGCCCTTCAAAAGTTTCCTTCAGGGTCAATTCGAGAACATCAACGACGAGCGATTCCTTACTTGGAAGACGATTATAAAGACTGGACTTCTTCAGACCGACCCGCTCGGCCAGGTCGTTCATCGAAGCGCCGGTGTATCCCCGTTCCCGGAAGAGTTCGCGCGCAGCAATCACGATATCGTCATAGGATGCTTTCATCTTTATTCTTCCATTAAGACCGATCGGTCTGGTTTCCTGATTCCGGGATCATTTCATTCTCAAAGTGTCAGTCCATCGTCAGGAGACTCAGTCATGAAACTCTATGATCTCGATGTATCCGGCAATTGCTACAAGGTGCGCCTGTTTGCAGCCCTTACCGGCATTCCTCTTGACCTTGTGCCGGTTGATTTTTCCAAAGATGAGCAACACAGCTCGTTGTTTACGGACCTGAATCCATTTCAGGAAGTACCGGTTCTCGTCGATGGCGAGACGGTCGTCCGGGATTCTCAGGCCATTCTCGTCTATCTGGCTTGCAGTCTGTCCGACCAGCGATGGTGGCCCGATGACAGACGCGTTCAGGCGAACATTGTCGGGTGGCTGTCAGTTGCAGCCTGTGAGATCCGCAATGGGCCGAATGCCGCACGTCTGATCAGGAAGTTCGGTGTCGATCTCGACATGGAGGCCGCCCTTCACTGGAGCACCAAGATTCTTCCAATCCTCAACAAACATCTGGAAAGCCGAGAGTGGCTGGCATCAAGCCATCCTACAATCGCCGACTGTGCAGTCTTTCCTTACCTCTCGGTTGCGCACGAGGGCAGTGTGGACGTAAGGCCTTTCCCCGCGTTAATGGCGTGGATGACACGGGTCAGCCGTCTCCCCAATTTCATCCCGATGCCCGGTATGCTGACGTTACCATACTAAGTTGGCCAGCGAAGCGGGCGATCAAAGCCCGATCCCCATGTCCCGCTTCCGGCCGAACGACCAGTCCACGCCCCCGTCCTCCCGTGCGACGCCGGAGACATGACGCCCGATCTGTTTCTCCAGCGATGGCGTCCAGGGAACAAGCTGGAACCCGAGGCCGCCATCAATCATAGCAAAGCGCCCCGAAGCGAGGGTCAGCCGCTGTCGGTAGGTTCCAGTGACGTACTCGCCGGCCTCAGCACTCTGGATGGGCTGGCCGGTTTCGCGCGCCAGACGCCCGGCCACGTCCCGCATCTCCAGCGCCCGCATGGAGGCGACCATGCCACGCGGATAGCGCACGCGCGCTCCGTCCTGCTGTGCGATCCCCTGCTCGACCAGATGAGCGCTGCGCTGGCGTAGCGCGTCACGCACTTCCGCGCCGAAACCACCCTCTCCCAGCGCCACCGGTTCGCGAGCGACAAGCTGGCGGTCCAGCCATGTCGCGCCCCGCGCCAGCACCTGCTCTCCGATCGGCAGATCGGACCGCACCGCAAGTGTCGCCCGTCGCTGCCCCTTCGCATCCTGATAGGTCCGCAGTTCAACCAGCCCACCGTGCGGCACGTCCCGGCCGCTTCCAGTGATGGCAGTTGGACATGGTGCGTGCGCCCGTCCACGCCGTCGATCACCGCATAGGCACTCCCCTTCAGTTCATCATCCAGACCGCGCGCGACCAGACGTCCGATCACCGGCTCGGCCGGGTCTTCCCCGGCCAGCACCCATGACGACGAGGGCCGTTCGATCCCCTGTTCACTCAGACCACGGTGGATGCGTTTGATGATGTCATTGCGCTGCCCCATCTCGCGCAAGGTGACTTCCGCCGTTTCCTCCAGCCGCCATTGTCCGACCCCGACCTCATGGGCAAGGCCCATCCGTTCCAGTCGCCGCAGCCGTCCGACCTTCATGACCGCGAACGCGTCTGGCTGCCGGTCAGGCGACGGCGCCATGTCGATGATACCGTGCTGGTTCGCGTCCTGCTGCAACTGACGGTCCAGTTGGGTCCAGCGTTCTGCCTCGACCTGGCGTTCAACGTTGCGGTGTATTTCCTGGTCGGTGCGCGGCCCGAGTTCAAGCGTCACCAGGTTCTGGGCGCGAGCACGCAATCCCTCGCGGATGTAATCCCTGGATATGACCAGATCCTCGCCGTCCTGGTCCTTGCCCCGCACGATGATGTGGATATGCGGATTGTCGGTGTTCCAATGCGACACGGCAACCCAGTCCAGCTTCGTGCCGAGATCCTGTTCGGCCTGCGTCATCAGTTCCCGCGTGAAGGTTTTCAGGTCCGCCATCTCAGTTGCATCCTCTGGTCCCACGATGAAGCGGAAATGATGTCGGTCATCCTGACACCGCTCGGCGAATTCGCGCGCGGGCACATGGTCGCGCTCGGCCCCGAACAGCCGGGCCTTCTCCCCGTCCTTCGTGACACCTTCGCGCTGGAGATAGGAGAGATGGGCACGCAGGGTCGCCCGTGCGCCATGCCGGACCACCCGCGCCTTGACGAGGGCAAGCCGGGTGCGCCTGGACAGGAGACGATTGGCACGGGTTGCCGCTCCCCTGCCCCGCCCGAAAGTGGACGGTCCCTTTCCGGCACGCCCCGAGCCAGGACGGCCCATGCCACCCGCCCGGTTGGTCGCGGCCAGCACGCGGCCGATGAAGGACCGCCCCTCGCGGACACGGGGCAGGCGGATGCGGCCCGGCCGGACCCGGAAATCGTCATCACGGGCCATGAAGATCGCGACCTTGCGCTAACACATTGAAAACAAGCCAATCACGCCATCGGACACCTTGGGATGGGAAAATGACCTTGTGAAAAACCCAGAAAAACTGCCCTCCCCAACCATTCCGCACCTTGCGGCTTTTATCTTGCATTAGGCCCCAAAGACCCGATCCCCAGCGCAACCGCCGTTCCCCCGACTTCTCAGCTCCCCGCGCCATCGGCATCGGTGCGCGCCCTATCATGGTGCCTGCTCCAAAGAGACGGGCACGAACAGCGCTTCGGACGTACCGACCGATGCCTGGGGCGTGTGCGGGAAATGTCCGGCAAACAGCGTCTCGTTAGGCTGGTCGCGCGCAACGGATACGCCGGTTTCGTGCAGACCGTCCGCAGGAAACGTGCGCCGGTCGAGCAGGTGTGTGACAGAGGCGACGTAATCCCGGGTCTCGTGTGGGAGAGGCTGGCCCGTTGCAAGATGGGCCTCATAACGGCCCGGTCCTGCATTATAGGCCGCCAGAAACCCCGCATCCCCATAGCGGTCATGCAGCAGGCGGAGATAGCTGGCACCGGCAAGAATGTTGTCCTGCGGATCAAAAGGATCGGTTCCAAGAGCGAGATCGCGCCGCAACTCCTGCCATGTCGCGGGCATGATCTGCATGAGGCCCATTGCCCCTTTGGCGGAGATGGCATGGGTGTCACGGCGGCTTTCGACATGCATCACCGCGCGGATCCATTCGGGCGGCAGGGCGACACGCGCTGCCGCCTGATCGATCATTCCCTCGATGTCCTGCGCGCTGGCAGGATGCATCAGAGCCACCAGCGAAGCCGCCAGCCCTGTGCAGCACACGCGGACGAGACTGCACCTGGTCGGCGTGCTAGCATTGCGGCCACCCTGTCGCGCTCCTGCAATCAGGCGCATCATTCGCGTGCTCCCTGACGTTTCTGCGGGCGGTTCCAGACAAGCTGCCAGATCCGTCCACCCCGGCCCGCCTGGAACAGGCTCGCGCGCAGGCCCTGTGCCAGAGAGGGGTCGTCGAGCACCACGACGATGTATTCGCCTGCCCGTTCGCCAGTGCGTGTCCAGCCCGCGCCGACTTCTGGTCCTTCGGTACTGTCACCGAGATAGATGCGATAATCCGGTGCGTTGCCGCCGTCAGGTGTCTCAACGCGCGCCAGAATCAGTTCGGCATCCAGCGCAAGTGTGCGCAGGCGTCCTGAAAAACCTTCAGCCGTGCGCGTAAAGAGTCCAATCTGCGCCATGTCAGTGATCCTTTGAAGTATGAGAAGGAGGCGGGCTGGCGGCGGGCGCTGACCGGATAGAACTGCACCAGCAATTCATGCACGCGACGAAAACGATCGGCATGAAAAATACTGCCATTCTGCTTTTCCCAGACGATCTCCTGAGCGTGTCGCAGCCCTGCCGCCCGGAAGTCCGGTGCGGTAGCCATAAAACTGCGCAGGGAGCCGAAGACCCAGAGCGAGCCATGAGGCTTCAATGCCTTTGCCGCTAAAGGCGACCATCCGCGTACATGCCTGTCCCACGCCAGTGATGTCTCGCCATAGGGCGGATCAGAGATGATCAGATCAAAAGGCCCGTGATCAGGCATCAGGAGCCGGCAATCGCCGCAAAGGGGGGTCATGGCGATACCCCCTGTTCCATACCGCCATGTCTGCCTGCCACCATACGGCAGAGCGCAGAACTGTCGGCAAATGTCGGGCCAGAATCACCAGTTTTTATGATAGTCGAAGACTCACGTGCGCGCTCAGGCGCGGTGTACAAGTACAGAATGGTTATAATATTTAGTACTTTTAGAGAGCCATAATTTCTCCTTTTATTACAGCTTGTTAGATGGATTTCCGATTCCTGATAGGTCGATGGGCATCAGGAGTCCTCCACATGGTTATCCACAGGACCTTGTGGATAAGTTTCTTTGCTGGGATCAGGGAAGAAGCGGAGTACCGGCACATTGCTGGCGTCGGTCTCCAGACGCAGGCGGTAGCCCGGCAGGGTGTCTGCCGCGACCAGGCGGTGGATTTCGAAGACAAACCGGGGATAGGGAGAACGGGATGCTGACTTGCGGTAGAGATGGGGTAGATCGAACGCCCAGCCATCGGACTGCCGACCGGCATGTCGGCGAACGAGGAGATACAGCCAGCGCTCGAACCCGCCGGTCAGGGTGAAGTAGCGGGGGTCAAGCGTGAGGACACCCCGGCGACCGATGGCATCGCAGAGCCATTGGGGCAGGATCAGGTCTAGTTCTCCACGCCGTTCCTGCCAGGCGATCAGCCACGAAAACCCCTGCGCGCCGTCACGGGTCTGGCGCAGCGATGTCGTCACACGGGTTCCTGATCGCCCCGTTCTCCCTTACCGCCGGCGGCGTTCTGCATGGAATGCGCTTCATCGAAGATGATGACCCCGTCGAAATCAGCGCCCAGCCACTCGACGATCTGCTGGACGCGGGAGGCTTTCGCGCCGCGTTCTTCCGTCCGGAGCGTCGCATAGGTCGTGAACAGAATACCCTCGGTCAGACGGATGGCGTTACCCTGCGGAAAGCGTGACTGGGGCGTGACCAGCAGCCGTTCCATCCCCAGCGCCGACCAGTCGCGCTGCGCGTCTTCGAGAAGTTTGTCGGACTTCGACACCCAGACGGCCCGCCTGCGACCCTGCAGCCAGTTATCGAGGATGATGCCCGCGACCTGCCGCCCCTTTCCGGTGCCGGTGCCGTCGCCAAGGAACCAACCGCGACGGAAGCGGACGCCGTCGGGGTCGTCCTCACCGACACGAGTGAGGACATCCCATGTCTGATCGGCTTTCCATCGGCCTGCCAGATAGCGATCATGGGCCTCGCCGGCATAGATGACGGATTCCAGCTGCGCGTCAGAGAGCAGGCCGTCACGGATGACAGGGTCAGGGAGGGTTGGCTTGTGGCAAGGCCCGGGCGGGCGCACCGACGCCATGGCGGCCGACTGCACCAGTTTGGTGGGATGCGGCCGAGCGCCGGGAATTGCGATACTCTGGAGGCGATAATCCTCATAGAGCGCGTCAGACAGACGTGTCGTCACGGTTCCGTCTCCGTCCGGCGGCAGGATCTCGTAGGACAGGGCCGCACCCTGCATTTCCGAGACCGTCCTTTGGCGGGATGCGACGGCAGCCTTGCGCCCGAGATAGCCCCCCACCGTGCGAGGCGAGGTGAGAGCAGCAGAGCGTGACACTGCCGACGACTGGTGCGCCTGTGGCTGACAGGACGGCAGATCACCGATGATCCAGCCCAGCAGCGTCGGAAAATCGGGAGCGGTGCCACGGGTCGCGACAAAATGCGAGGGCTCGGAAGCGGGTATGCGGTCGAACACCAGGACCCGCGTTTTAACACCCGTTCCATGTTGCCGGTACAGATCCCCCGCGACACCGGCCGAAAACACCAGACGTGCCTTGGCCTGCAGAGTGGTAAAGCCATCGGTCCATCGCGGGTTGTCGGGGCAGAAGGACGTACCGGTCAGGGCGACAAGCCGCCCACCGGGCTTCAGCCGGTCGAGTGCGGAGGCGATATGCCGGAACGTCGTGTCAGGCGCCCGCCCCGCCACATGCACCGTCGCCGAAAAGGGCGGGTTCATGATGACGACATCCGGCTGAACGCTCTCGGGCAGATAGTCGTGGATCTGGGCAGCGTCATGCCGGAAAGACCGGGCCGTGGGAAACAGGGCCGTCAGCAGATCGGAACGGCCCGGTGCGTATTCATTGAGAGTCAGGACCGCGCCCGCCAGTTCGGCGAAGACGGCCAGAAGACCGGTCCCTGCCGAGGGCTCCAGCACATGATTGCCGCGCCCGATATCAGCCGCACGAGCAAGGCAGAACGCCAACGGTAATGGTGTCGAGAACTGTTGCCAGGTCTGGCTGTCGTCCGAGCGACGCGTCTGCGAGGGGAGAAGAGACGCCAGACGCGCGATACGGGCCAGCAAATCTGTGTCGTCGGATGCTTTGGTCATCAGGGCCGGACCGTAGCGGCGCAGGAACAGCACGGACGCGGCCTCGGCGGCGTCATAGGCCATCTTCCAGTCCCATGCGCCCGTTGCGTCAGCCGCGTTGAAGGCGGTTTGCATGGCTCGGCGCAGTCGGCTGGCGTCGAGCGTCTCCCCGCGTTCGAGGTGGGACAAAAGCAACCCCGCGGCGGCAAAGCCGCGCAGGTCGGGAGTGGGTGTAACAGGGCAATCCATAACGGTGGTCTCCGGGAGGGAAGGAGGAACGGTCCCGGCACGCCTCTCTCTCCCGCGCCAGAACCACCCGGCCCAAAACAGCCCTCTCCCTTCCCGTCCCCGCCCACAGGAGAACGCCGGGCTTGAAGCCGCCACAATCTCCCCGTAACGGTTCTGTGAGGCTCACGCCTGAACCATTCGTACAGAAGGCATTGCGCATGAAGATTTCAGAACTGGTCGACCAGATCGCCGAGACGACCGACGCCAGCAAGACCGATACCCGCAAGGTGCTCGACGCCCTCGTGGAAGCGATGACCGCTGCCGCCCAAAAGGGCGAGGAGATCTCGCTGCCCGATTTTGGCAAGTTCAAGGTGAAGGCCGTGCCGGCCCGCGAGGGACGCAATCCGGCGACCGGCGACAAGATCAAGATCGCAGCCTCCCGCAAGCTGGCATTTACGCCCGCCAAGGCCCTGAAAGACGCGCTGAACGGCTGAAAACACTCCCTCCCCGGTGGTCCCGACAAACAACAGGAGGTCCTATTTTTGTGGATCGGAATGTCCTGTTTCTGTTACTGTGCAGGACCATCAGGGAGGTCCATTAAGGTCATCATGATCCAGCTACGTCGCACCAGAACGCTGAAAGAGCGGCTGAAGACACGCATTCGCCGCGCGCGCGGCGACGTCTTCGTGCCGCGTGACTTCGCCGATCTCGGCGAATATGACAGTGTCAAAAGAGCCCTTCGACAGCTCATTGTCGAAGGCGAGATCGCGCGTCTGGGCTACGGGGTCTATGCCCGCGTAAAAACGAACGGCCTGACTGGCCGGCCGATGCTTGCCGTCCGCGGCGGCTTCGATGGAGCCGTGCGTCAGACTCTCAGCAAACTAAAGGTCGACTGGCGGGAGTCCGATACGGTCCGACAGTACAATAACGGGCGCACGACACAGGTTCAGGCCAATCCGGTCTTCGAAGTCCAGAGCCGGTTCAACCGGAAGCTGCGCTATCGAAATCTTGAGGCGCGGTTTGAAAAGCCTTACGCCTGATCTGCTC
>NZ_POTC01000068.1 GCF_002906255.1 Novacetimonas maltaceti
CGCCCGCCCTTCCCGCGCCAGTCGCAGCCGTGGCCCGGTCTTGCGGGGAAGATGGACCCGCGTCCCGACCATGGGGAAAAATCCTATCGCGGGTCGGGGCGGCTTGCGGGGCGCAGGGCGCTGATTACCGGGGGCGATTCGGGCATCGGGCGGGCGGCGGCCATTGCCTATGCGCGGGAGGGGGCGGATGTCGCCATCGCCTACCTGCCGCAGGAGGAGCCGGATGCGAAGGAGGTCATCGACCTGATCCGCGCCGCCGGGCGCAAGGCCGTCGCCATCCCCGGAGACCTGCGTGACGAACAGTATTGCAAGGACCTCGTGGCGAAGGCGCATGCGGAACTTGGCGGCCTCGACATCCTTGTCAGCAACGCGGGGCGGCAGGTGCACCAGGCGTCGATCGTCGATATCACCACCGAACAGTTTGACGAGACGTTCCGCACCAACATCTATGCCCTGTTCTTCCTGGCACGTGCGGCGGTGCCGCTGATGCCGCCGGGCGGTTCGATCATCGCCACCGCGTCGGTCAATGCCTTCAGCCCGTCGGAAATCCTGCTGGATTATTCCGCGACGAAGGGGGCGATCGTCGCACTGGTCAAATCGTTGGCCAAGCAGATGGTGCCCAGGGGAATCCGCGTCAACGCCGTCGCCCCCGGCCCGTTCTGGACCGCATTGCAGGTCAGCGGCGGGCAGACGCAGGACCATATCCACCAGTTCGGGGCCGAAACCCCCATGGGACGCGCGGGACAGCCCGCCGAACTGGCGCCGGTCTATGTGCTCCTTGCCTCGGCGGAGGCGAGCTACATCACCGGGCAGGTCTATGCCGCATCAGGCGGGACCGGCGTGGGCTGAGGAAAACGGATAAAAGTTTTTGGTGAAGCTTTTTTCAAAAAAGCTTCGAAGAACGCCGCATTTTTGAAGAAATTCGGCACCCGGAAACCTTTATGACCTGTCAGGTTGACTATTTCCCGGACCCTGTCGCCAAGGGGGCTTTTCCTTTGCCGCGCGGGCTGGCAAACAGGGGGCATGCGTTATGTCTTCATGATCTGTGCGATGCTGCTGGCGGCGTTCTTCTGCTACATGGTGCTCGACATGGCGATGCAGACGGGCAATGACGTCGCCAATTCGCACCCGTGGTAAGGGCCGCGCCCGTGCCGCTACACAAAAGTAACATTCCAGCCATCTTTTGATCACAGCCGCCCGCCACAGTCACGGCATCGACCCTTGATGGTGGGATATGGCGATGAACATGTACGCGGTGACGATGGTGCTGATGATGGGCACGGCGGCGGGACTCGGCCTGTGCCGCGTCCCTGCATGGCGGGGCTGGATGACGCGTGAACTTGCGGCGCTGGAACGCGGGCGGCCGCTGGACATCTGACGGGCGGCGGGACGGTTCGCGGGCGCATGTTTTGAGGTTGCGCGGGGCGTGTTTTTTGCATCTGATGACGCATGCCCGTCACGCGGCGTCCCGGTGACGGGGCGCGTGCGCAACATGCGGGTGCGAATGCGCCCATGACAGAGGAAACGCCAGATGTCCCGTCCCTCCATCCTGCCCATGCTGGGCCTTGGCTGTGCTGTCGCCATGGCCGCCATCGCCCCGGCGCAGGCCCGCAGCGTGCATGTCACGGGGCAGTTCGCCACCGAACATGGTGCGACCACCACGCCGGGTGGCGGGGTGACGGCATGGCTGAACCCCAGCACGAACCTTGTCACCTATACGATGAAATGGACGGGGCTGAGCGGCAAGGTCACGGCCATCCATTTCCACGGCCCGGCAGGCGCGGGGCAGGAGGCCGACGTGCTGGCCCCGGTGGGCGGGCCGTATGTGTCGCCGCTGCGCGGGGCGGTGCTGCTGTCGTCCGAACAGGCGCGCGCCCTGATGGCGGGGCAGGTCTATGTCAACCTGCACACCGACGCCTATCCCAACGGGGAGGCCCGCGCCCAGCTTTCCGCCCAGTCGCGGTGACGGTCGCGTGCATGTAGGGCGCGCGCGGGCGGTAGGGGGCATAATCCGCTTCGCGTTTCCTTAATTACATGTATGATATTTCAAATCCGCATGCCTCAGGCCGGATGACTCGTTTTGCGTGCCTGTTTCCGCCCCGGTGGCCCATCGACTGAAACGGTTGGGCGACATCGTGTGAAGAAGGAGTTTACGTTGCGTCTTGCATATGTCGCCGCCCTTTCGGCTGCTGTCGCCCTGCCTGTGTTTGCCGTCGCGCCCCTGCATGCCGCATATGCCGCCGATGCGCTTGGTGAACGCACGGGGGCCATCACCTTCACGATCTCCGCCGCCGACCTGGGCGCGGGCATGTCCTGGGGCAAGGGGGTGCTGACCTTCCAGGGGCATGATTACAATTTCGGGATCCGTGGCGGGTCCGGTGCCGCCATCGGCTTTTCAAAGATGCGTGCGCAGGGCACGGTCTTCAACCTCTATCGCGCGCAGGACCTGGAGGGGACGTACTGGTCCGTCCAGGGGGAGGCCACGATAGGCGCGGGCACCGGGGGCGCGGTCATGGAAAACAACAATGGCGTGCGCATCAAGTTCACGTCGCATACCTCTGGCGCGCGGCTGGCCTTCTCGGTGGAGCGGCTGACCATCAAGCTCAGGCCGTAAGCCTGCCATGGCATGTCCGCGCGCCTGCCTGCGCCTGCCGTGCGTGACGGACATGCGGCGATGCCATATCATCCGCGCCGGATATCCCCTGCTGTAACATGGTGATGGCGACGTGGCGCTGGCTCGACGTTTTCTTCCCTCGATTTCCCTCCTCTGTTCGTTCGAGGCCGCGGCCCGGCACCAGAACTTCACCACGGCGGCGACCGAACTGCACCTGACGCAAAGTGCGATCAGCCGCCATATCCGCGCGCTGGAGGGGCAGTTGGGCGCGGAGCTGTTCATCCGCGAACGCCAGACCGTGCGCCTGACGATGGCGGGGGAGACCTATGCCCGTGAAATCCGCGAGGCGCTGAAACATATCTCCACCGCGACCCTTGGCTTTCGCGCCAGCCCCAGCGGGGGCACCTTCAACCTTGCGGTGCTGCCCACCTTTGGCGCGCGGTGGATGGCCCCGCGCGTGCCTGCGTTTGGCGCGCTGCATCCCGATATCACCATCAACCTGTTCACCCGTCCCACCCCGTTCGAATTCGCGGCAGAGACGCTGGACGCCGCCATCCATTACGGCCTGCCAGACTGGCCGGGGACGGAGATGGACTTCCTGATGCACGAACAGGTCGTGCCGGTGTGCAGTCCCGACATGGCGGCGCGGTTTCGTTTCCATACCCCGGCGGACCTTCTGCGCGCGCCGCTGCTGCATCTGGTGTCACGGCCCGATGCGTGGGAACGCTGGTTTCATGCCCACCATGTCGATGCGTGCCAGATCCACGGGATGCTGTGCGACCAGTTCGCGACCATCACGCAGGCGGCGCGTGCGGGGGCGGGACTGGCGCTGCTGCCGCGTTTCCTGATTGCCGAAGAACTGGCCCGCGGCGACCTGCACGAAGTCGCCCCGCCCGCGCCACATATGGCGGAGGAAGCCTACTACCTCGTCTGGCCCGTCAACCGCGCACGTTACGCGCCGCTGGTGGCGTTTCGTGCATGGATCCGTAGTGTTGTCAGCGTGTGAAACACCCGGGCTCTGCCCGGACCCGGCAGGGAGCGCGCTCCCTGCACCCTGATTCGTTTAAAAGTCCTGGTTTCCAAAGGGCAATGCCCTTTGGTGGGGGTTCGGGGGCAATGCCCCTGAGGTAACGCAGCACGCCACACCCGGGCTCTGCCCGGACCCGGCAGGGAGCGTGCTCCCTGCACCCTGATTCGTTGAAAAGTTCTGGTTTCCAAAGGGTAATACCCTTTGGCGGGGTGCAGGGGCAGCGCCCCTGCGTAGTGTATCAGCCGACGTCGAATTTCACGCCCTGCGCCAGCGGCAGGGTGCGGCCGTAATTGATGGTGTTCGTCTGGCGGCGCATATAGCCGCGCCATGCGTCGGAGCCGGATTCGCGGCCACC
The DNA here is from genome assembly GCF_002906255.1 of Novacetimonas maltaceti. Taxonomy (GTDB): domain Bacteria; phylum Pseudomonadota; class Alphaproteobacteria; order Acetobacterales; family Acetobacteraceae; genus Novacetimonas; species Novacetimonas maltaceti. The sequence continues at coordinate 4,000 of NZ_POTC01000068.1, forward strand.
GCCGGTTTCCTTTTCCCCACCGAACGCCCCGCCGATTTCCGCGCCGGAGGGACCGATATTGACGTTGGCGATACCGCAGTCGGACCCGGCGGCGGACAGGAACTGCTCCACTTCCAGCAGGTTGGTGCCGAAGATGGAGGAAGACAGGCCCTGCGGCACGTCGTTCTGCAGCGCGATGGCCTGATCCAGGTCGGTATATTTCAGCACATACAGGATCGGGGCGAAGGTTTCCTCCACCACCGGGCCAGTCTGCGCGGGCATTTCCACCAGCGCGGGACGGACATAGAACGACCCGGCGCCGTTGACGTCCACGCGCTCGCCACCATGAACGGCTCCACCGGCGGCCTTCGCGGCCTTCAGGCTGTCCTGCATCGCGGTGAACGCGGCCTCGTCAATCAGCGGGCCGACCAGCGCGTCGCTGCTGACGGGGCAACCGACGGAGATGTTGGCGTACACCTGCTTCAGCTTGCCCACCAGCGCGTCATACACGCTTTCATGCACGATCAGGCGACGCAGCGTGGTGCAGCGCTGTCCCGCCGTGCCCATCGCGCCGAACGCCACCGCGCGCAGCGTCAGGTCCAGATCCGCCGACGGCGTGACGATGGAGGCGTTGTTGCCGCCAAGTTCAAGGATGGAGCGGCCAAAGCGGCGCGCCACGCGTTCGCCCACGATCCGGCCCATGCGGGTGGACCCGGTGGCGGAAATGACCGGCACGCGTTTGTCATCGACCAGCTTCTGCCCGATCGCGCCATCGCCGATGATCAGCGCGGACAGGCCAGCCGGCGCGTCTGCGCCGAACTGGCGCACGGCCTCGTCAAACAGGGCGTGGGTGGCAAGGGCGGTCAGCGGGGTCTTTTCCGACGGCTTCCAGATGCACGGGTCGCCGCACACCAGCGCCAGCGCCGCGTTCCACGACCACACGGCCACGGGGAAGTTGAAGGCGGAGATGATGCCGACGACGCCCGCGGGATGCCACTGCTCGATCAGGCGGTGTTCGGGGCGTTCGGACTGGATCGTCAGGCCATAGAGCTGGCGCGACAGGCCAACGGCGAAGTCGCAGATGTCGATCATTTCCTGCACTTCGCCCAGCCCTTCGGACAGGACCTTGCCCGCCTCGAACGACACCAGGCGGCCCAGCGCCTCCTTGTTGTCACGCAGGACGTTGCCAAGGATGCGCACCAGTTCGCCACGGCGCGGCGCGGGCACCCTGCGCCATGCGACAAAGGCGTCGGCCGCGCGGGCGATCACGCCGTCAACGGCATCGGCGGAAATGGTGGGAACGCGCGCGATTTCCTCCCCCGTGATGGGGGTGCGCACGACCAGGTCGCCGCCGGTATAGGCATCACGCGCGACGCCCAGCTTTTCCAGAAGGGCATGTACGTCGGATACGATGGTCATATGTCTTCCTGTTCTTCAGTCCTGTGGGCGATTGGGCGGGGCCGCGTTACAGCCGTGCCGTGCCGGCGTGGGCAATGGCGGAGCCCACGTTATAGAAGGCCTCCCGCACGGGGCGGGTGCGCACCGGCTCCACCGGGCCCAGCGGCAGCGGCATGTCGGCAATGCCGATCGTGCCGCACACCAGTTCCGCCAGCACCCGGCCAAACACCGTGCCCGGGGAGATCCCGCGCCCGTTATAGCCGCTGATGGACACTACATGAGGGGCAAGCTGGTGGAAACGGGGAACCGCGTCGGTGGTCATGCCGATGCTGCCGTACCATTCGGTTTCAAAGGGTTCGTCCTTCAGCTGCGGATAGATCCGCGCCAGCGCCCGGCGCCCCCACGCATGGTGGATGTGCCGTCCCGCGCGGTCCAGCGCGCCGACGCTGCCGATGATCATCCGCCCGGCCTGGTCCAGCCGGAAGGATGTCAGGATTTCCTTTGTATCCCATGCCCCCTGCTTTTTGGGCAGGATCGTCTCCAGCAGGCGCGGCGGCAGGGGACGGGTGGCAAGGTTGAAATAGGGCAGGTGCACCAGTTCGGCGCGCAGTTCGGGCCACATGTTGGTGGTATAGGCATTGGTCGCCACGATCACCCAGCGCGCGCGCACCGACCCGCCGCCGCTGGTGCGCAGGTGCCACCACTCGCCCGCCTGCTGCGCGCCCGTGACACAGGTGCCGGTATGGATCTGCACGCCCGCATCCATCGCCGCGCGCGCCAGTCCGCGGGCATAGGCCAGCGGCTGGATCGTGCCCGCGCGTTCATCCAGCAGCGCCCCGGCATAGGCCGTGCTGCCGATATGGCGCGCGGCCTCGCCCGCGTCCATCAGGCGCACCGGCGCGCCCAGCGCCTGCCACTGGCGTTCGCGTTCGCGCAGGTTGTCCAGCCCCGACCGCCCCACCGCGCAATGCAGCGTGCCGGTGGGTTCGGCCTCGCACGCGATGTCGTGCTTCGCGATCAGGTCGAATACCTCGCGCGGGCCATTGCCCAGCAGGTCCAGCACGCGGCGGCCCATCGTCGCCCCCAGCGTCGTCAGCAGGTCTTCGGGCATGACCCACAGGCCCGCATTCACCAGCCCGACATTGCGCCCCGACCCGCCAAAGCCGATCTCCTTGGCCTCCAGGATCGCGACGCTGCGCGACTGCTGCGCAAGGTGCAGCCCCGCCGACATCCCGGTATAGCCGCTGCCGATGATGGCGACATCGACATCCACATGCCCCCGCAGCGCCGTGGTGGGCGGCGCGGGCGGGGCGGTTACTTCCCAAAGACCATGGCTGCGCGGATCGTTGTGCATGCACCTTTTCCTGTCACGTTCCCCTGCGAAAGGGGGGATATGTCGTGAGGAGGGTATTTTCGATCATCCCCGGTGCAAAACAATATTCGGAACTGGAGTCATTCCGATCCGGAATGACCTGCGCGTGGCGTCACTCCCCGCCGGGGGGCATCCGCTCCACCGGGGCGCGGCCCAGCGTGTTGGCGAGGAACACGCCCAGCATCACCACCAAGCCGCCCAGCAGGGTGCGCGGTTCGGGCACTTCATGCACCAGCGCGAAGGATTCCAGCAGCGTGACCGGCGGCAGCAGGTACAGCAGGCCCGCCGCACGCGCGACGCCCATCTGCCCCACCACCCACGTCCACGCCGCATAGCCGACAAAGGCGGGCAGCACCGCAAGCTGCACCACGCCAAGCATGTTGGGCGTGGACATGCGCGGCAGCGTCGCCAGCGCCTGCGGCAGCCATGGCAGCAGCACGAGGCCGCCGACGATCAGCACATAGGCCGTGGTCGCCATCGCGCCATAGGTCGGGATCAGGCGTTTCTGCAACGTGGTGTAAAGCGCGCTGCACAGCGCCGCGCCAAGGATGAGCGTCGTGCCCGACCCGAATGACAGGCCCCCCGGTTCGCCCCCCGCGATGGTGACGACGCCGGCGAAGCTGATGAGCGATCCGGCCCAGCCCCATGCCGTCAGCCGTTCGCCCATCACCGCCACGGCGATGATGGCGGCCATCAGGGGGGAGGAACTGATCAGCAGGCTCGACGCCCCGGCGGAGACACTGATTTCCCCGGTGTTGAACAGCACGTTGTACAGGCTGATGCCGATCCCCCCGCAGGCAAGGAAGCGCGGGATGTCGCGCACGCGCGGCAGGGGCGCGCGTTCATACAGCAGCCACCCTGCCGACAGCACGGCCGCCAGCGCATAGCGCAGCGCCGCCAGCGGCACGGGGCCGATATCGTGCATCACGACGCGGACGATGGGATAGGCGCTGCCCCATGACAGCAGCGCCACGGCGGCCCACAGGGCAACCAGTCGGGGATGGGCAGGGCGTGTGGTCATGGCGACATGGGATATGCCCGCGCATGGCGGCAGGCAACCGAATAAAAGTTCTTGGTGAAGCTTTTTTCAAAAAGCTTCGAAAGACGCCGCCTTTTTGGAAAAAGGCGGCACCCGGAAACTTTCATCCGTTGTCCGGGCTTACTTTTTCAGCGCATCCACCGCATCCAGCACCCGCGCGGAATAGACAAGGGCCGCGCCCGCGTTCATCGCCACGGCCACGCCCAGCGCCTCGGCAATTTCCTCCCGCGTGGCGCCGGCCTTCACCGCCTCGGCCGAATGGACGGTGATGCAGCCATCGCATCGCGTCGTCGCAGCCACCGCAAGGGCGATCAGTTCGCGCGTCTTCGCATCCAGGTGCCCGGTCTTCGCCCCGGCCTCGCCCGCCGCGACAACGGCCTCGACCGTGCCGGGCGACAGGGTGGCGACCTTGCCGAATCCCTTGGAAAGCTGGTCGCGATAGGTGTTCCAGTCCATCATCATGGTCATGTCTTCCTGTGGTGATCGGGTGGTCCCGCCTGCGTCCTGTCAGGCAGGAAATCGTGAAGCACGTCGTCGCAGGCCATGTCCGCCATGCCGTCCCCAAGGCCCCACGCCAGCAGGCTGGCCCCTTCCTGCAGCGAGACGAACCGGCGCGCCAGCACGGGCGCGGGCAGGTCGCCGCGCAGCGTGCCCGCCGCGATCCCGTCCGCCATCACAGCGCCAAGCCAGTCGAGGTGCAGGCGGAAAAACGCCGCCGTGTGGCGCTGCATCGCGGGTGGCAGGCTGTCGCGCTGCGCCGCAAGGGCCGCGCACAGCGGCAGCATGCCAGCACCGGCGCTGCTGGTGAAGAAACCGGCAAAGGCGCGCAGTCGGGCCGGGGCGTCGGGATGCGCGCGCTTCACCGTCGACAGCGCGGCGGTGAAACGGTGCAGGTAGTCCTCGATAACCGCGCATCCCAAAGCTTCCTTGGTGGGGAAATGATGGTGGACACTCGCCTTGCGGATGCCGGCCGTCCGCGCCAGATCCGCAAAGCTGAAGGCCGCGTAACCGCGTGTGCGGATCAGTTCCTCGGCCCGGTGCATCAGGATGCGGCGCGTACCGTGCTCCATGCAGGCAGCCTACCGACCCGAAGGTAGGGAGGGGAACTCACTTTCCCGTGGTCCTTGCCCCGGACCTGGCAGGGATCACGATCCCTGCGCCCTGATCCGTTTGGAAGTCATGGTTTCCAAAGGGCAATGCCCTTTGGTGGGGGTTCGGGGGCGAAGCCCCTGAAGGGCCGTGGCGCCCCATGCAATTTAGCGTTGATTATAAATGAGCACGGAAAGAAGGTTGCCATTCCCAACGATATTGGAACTTGCATCCAGCGTCCGGTCCAGGATCTTGTCGTAATTTCCAAGAACGATGCCATTCTGTCCCTTTGCGAACACGCGGTCGCCCAGGTCGTCGATATATCCAATAACCCTGTTGCTGGAATCTCTTACTAATTCTGTGGCCATTGTGCATGTGTTCCATGAATCATTGAGTATCCAGGACTCATAATGCAGATGCGCAATAAATAATAATGCTGAAACCCCATGCCTACCCCGCGTTTTTTAATACATGCTTCCATACATATGCACGAAACCTGCTGAAGCTGCGGTTTTCAGGGGGGAATACCCTTTGGCGGGGTTCAGGGGCAGTGCCCCTGACTGTCGAGCAGCGCCTCGACTTCCCCTGCCGTGGGGGCGGCCTGCGCCGCGCCGGGGCGTGTTGTCGCCAGCGCGCCGCAGGCGGCGGCATAGCGCACGGCCTGTCCCAGCGGCGCGCCGGAGGCCAGCATGCGTGCAAGGCCCGCGCCGAAACAGTCGCCCGCCGCCACGCTGTCCACCGCCGTCACGGCAAAGGGGGGAATGAACCCGTCCGTCCCGTCGCGGCGGGAATGAAAGACGCCACGCGCGCCCATCTTGATGATGGCGCACTCCACCCCGCGTTGGTGCAGGACGGCGGCGGCGGTGCGGGCGGTGGCGGCGTCGGTGGGCAGGATGCCGGTCAGGGCCTGCGTTTCGGTCTCGTTCGGGGTCAGGACGGTGGCCAGCGTGAACAGCGCGTCGGGCAGGCCATCGGGCGGGACGGGGGCGGGGTCGATGATGATGGTCATGTCCTGCGTGCGCGCCTGGTCACACAGGCGCACGACGATATCCGGCGGGATTTCCATCTGCATCATCACCACGCGCGCGCCGTCGAGCGCACGCGCCAGCGCGGGGACATCATCGGGGCGCAGCGCCATGTTCGCCCCGCCATGGACCAGGATCTGGTTTTCCCCCGCGTCATTGATGGTGATGAAGGCGCGTCCCGTCCCGTCGCCGCCCCCGGTCTGCACGAAGCGCAGTCCCACGCCCGCGTCGGTCATCGCGGCGCGCGCGACCTGCGCCAGCGCGTCGTCGCCCATCTGCCCCGCCAGTTCGACGGGCGCCCCCAGGCGTGCGAGGGCAACCGCCTGGTTCGCGCCCTTGCCGCCCAGTCCGGTCGTGGCGGTACGGACATGCAGCGTCTCCCCCGGATGGGGGAAACGCGACACGTGACAGACGAAATCGACATTGATGCTGCCGATGACGGCGATATGGCCGGTGGGGAGCGGGATCATGACGGGCCTCCTGCTGTGATCGGGGGAAAGGGGAACGCGCGCGTCATGACGTGGCGGGAATGTTCCCCACGTCGATGCACCAGCGCGCCCTGGACCGGGTGAAGATCTGGTGGCGTGGCGTCAGGCCCGGATCGGTGTGCAGCGCGGGCCCGCCGCGACGATCAGGTTGGCGGCAAAGGACGAACCGGTCGTCTTGCGGCACCGCGCGCAATGGCACGGCACGAAATCCAGCGGCGCGGCAGTGATGTCATGGGTCACGTCGCCACGCAGGCAGCTTCCGCTGATGATGTCCATGAACATGTGTCCTGCGAGGAGGTCGATGGAAGAATCAAGGTTTTTTTGGGTGCCGCCTTTCAAGGCCTTCTGGAAAAGGCTTCACCAGAAACTTCTGGATGGGGGCAAACGGCCCCTAACCTTTCCACAGGGGGCCGGGCATTTCGTCGTAATGGTCCACCAGCATGTCCAGCAGCAGCGCCAGCGCGCCCGCGACATGCGTCTGTTCCGTGCCGAAATGCTCGGCAATGGCGGGCATGGTCCGCCCCTCCACCATCAGCAGCACCAGCAGCCGCTCGCACCGCGTGCCGATGGCGGTGCGGATGTATTTGTAACGCTCGATCGCGCCCAGCCTGCTGTGCGACGGGCCTTCATGCGCGGGACGGCGCCTTGGGTCGCGCTCCATCTGCGGGTCGTTGTGGCCCATGAAGCCGATGGCATAGTCAATGGCCCAGAAATCGGCGGCCAGCGCGTGCGCATCCATGATCGCCCCGCTGCGCCGCAGCGCCGCAAGGGCGGGACGATGCTCATACACCGCGGTGGTGTCGGGCCGTTCGGGCGGCGGCACCGCAGACGGGTGGCAGGACGGAACGGCAGCCGACACGCAGGCATTCTCCACATTGGGGCAGGACCGGCGCACGGGGCCGGAAATGTTGATGCAACCCTATCATACCTTCGGCGCAGATGCGATGGCCTCGCGCATGTTGCGCGCAGGTCAGGGCGTGTGGCGCATCTGCTGGCGCAGGCGGGCCTCCTCGCGCTCGAAACGCGACCAGTCGCGGGCATAGGGATCATCGCCGGGGGTGCCCGGCATGGCGGCCGGCCGGTCCGTATTGTCGGGGGCGTCGCGGCCGGGGGTGGGCCGGTCCATCGCCTGCCGTGCGGCCACGCCCGCGCGGGCCTCGGCGGACCATGCCGCGCGGGCGCTGTCGTGGGCGGCGCGCATGTGGTCCATCGTGCCCTGCCATGCCTGCGCGCTGCTGGCGGCCTGCTGGTGCATGATGCCCGCCATGGGCGTGGACAGCGCGCCGGGCCATCCCGGATTGCCCCATGCCTGCGCGCGGGCGCCATCCCCCGTGGCGATGCAGCCCAGCAGCGCCATGGCCAGCATGGTCCCGGCCCGCCCGGCATGGCGGCGCGGCGTCAGCGTGCGATCCACTGCTGGCGCGCGGGGTTGCGCTGTTCCCAGCCCCGGCGCTGCAGTTCTGGCGTGTCGGAGGGGTCCTGCGGATAGCCCACGCACAGGTAGGCCACGAGTTCCCATCGCGGATCAATGTCGAGCATGGCGGTGACGCGCGCGGGGTCGATGATGGAGACCC
>NZ_POTC01000069.1 GCF_002906255.1 Novacetimonas maltaceti
GAACCTCTGGGCTCGCCTCAAGGAGTGGCGCGCTGTCGCAACCAGATATGAAAAAACAGCAACGTCGTTCCTCGCGGTCATCCACATCGCTGCCGCAGCAGACTGGATCAAGCCCTAACAGGCCCTACCCTGTTCGTCACGCTCTTCCTTGACCAGCATGAGCACGCACCCGCCCGGATCGTTCTGGATGTGGATGCCACCGATGACCGTATCCATGGCCATCAGGAAGGCCGCGCCTTTCATGGATATTACGGCCATAACTGCTATCTTCCCCTGTATGTCTTCTGCGGGGACCATCTCCTCAGCGCTACCCTGCGCACGGCAGACAGGGACCCGGGGAAGGAAGCACTGGCAGACATCCGCCGGATCGTGGAGCAGATCAGGAGCCGTTGGCCCCGGGTGCGTATCCTGGTGCGTGGGGACAGCGGTTTCGCCCGGGACAGTCTGATGACATGGTGCGAAGACAACCACGTTGACTTCCTGTTCGGGCTTGCAGGCAACACCCGCCTGTATGACCGGATTGCCTCTTTGTCCGCTGAGGTTCGTGACGAAGCCGCCACGACAGGCAGAGCTGCGCGCGGTTTCGCCTCCTTTGACTGGATCACAAAGGACAGCTGGACGCGCCGCAGGCGGGTCGTGGCCAAGGCCGAATGGCGCCACGGCAACCGCTATCATCGCTTCATTGTCACCACGCTACCGCAGGGAATGTCCGACCCCCGCCATCTCTACGAACAGATTTACTGCGCACGCGGGGATATGGAAAACCGCATCAAGGAATGCCAGATGGATCTGTTCTCAGACAGGACCTCGTCCCACACCATCCGGGCCAACCAGCTCCGGCTGTGGTTCTCGGCCGCAGCCTATGTCCTGCTGACCGCTCTGCAAAGACTGGCCCTTGGCCAGACCAGCCTGGAGACGGCGACCTGTGGCACCATACGCGCACGGCTGCTCAAAATCGCGACACGTGTAACGCTCAGCGTCCGTCGGATTGTCCTGTCCATGCCGGACATGTTCCCCTGTCAGCATGAATTCGCCCTCGCTCATGCACGATTGCGAAGGCTCCGGCAGGCCATCTGAAGAAACAGACAGTGCACAGACCACATAGCTTCCACCAACACTGCCTTCTCAGGCCGTGACACCCTCACTGCGTTCAGAACCCGCCGCCAGAAGCAGAATATCGTCAATATTCCAGATCGGGCTCCTGTGGGATGACTGAATTCTACAAAATAACCCGAAATTGCCTCAAGTGTGAGAAATCAGCGTCGAGAACGTACAGCCAGCCCGCTTCAGGCATGTCAGCCTCCTAGTTACGGACTGCTTTTGGGCTTTGCACGTGGCTTGTTGCTCTCCGCCCGCTGTCCAGGGGTCTGTCCCTTTTCGCTTGTTTGCTTCCAGTAGCGATCAGCGACATTCTCACGCGATGCCGCTTTCTGCGCCTCGGCAATACCGGCCGTCTTCTGGCTTCCCTGCTGACGCGCCTTATCCCGACGCTTCTCATTGTTCGTTTCCGACATTGCTCATGTCCCCCTGACACTCAGGCCGAGATCTTATTGAACCGATTGGCCGCTATTTTTTCTCTGATTTCAGGCCGTCGAAAATAGATAGGCATCCCGCAACGCAACGGACGACCACCACGCACCACCACAAACGCTTCATCTACCCGGACATCGTTCAGCAGTTCTTCCCGTCGGATCAGCGGGCGGCTGATTTCGTGATAGCTCGTGTTCGCCCCGCGCGAACGGTTGCTCGCTTCCCAGCCTTTCCCCGACGTGCCGGTATTGCTGCCCACGGATGTCGCCATGACACCATACTGACCGAAGGTTTCTTCCAGCTCTTTCGCGGTATCGAGATCGGAGATCGCAACATATGTCCGATGTGCGGCCGCCTCGTACCATGCTCGCTTTCCCTCACGGCCCCATTGTTCTTCGAGTTGTCCGACCGACTGATAGAGCAATCTCAGGGTAATACCGTATTTGCGCCCGGCATCCCGTGCTGTTGCCATGATCCGCATAGGACCGAGACGTGCGACTTCGTCCAGAAGGAAGAGGACACGATTCCGAATATTGCCATCAGCTTCATAAACGGCATTCAGTAACGCCCCTATAATCGTGCGACCAATTTCGGGTGTGTTTTCCAAAGCCCGCAATGGCAACTGTACGAAAACATCCATCTTGCCATCGACCAGATCTGACGAGCGAAAACTGTCTCCGGACACCAGGTCCGCAAACGCAGGATTACTGAGCCAGGCTGTCTTGTCATCGGCATTGCCATACACCCCGGAAAACGTCTCATCGACCAGTCCCTTGAGCGCGCCGGCCGTCTGGCTCGCATAGGCGCACGGACTGCTCGCATGGATCGTGTTCAGCAGATTCCGCATTTCTTCTTGCGGCGTGCAGACCCCGCTTCTCAGCGTCCGCAAGGTCTTTTCCTCGGCTGGAAGGTCCGGATCAAACATCATGTGCGCCAATAAACACGTCACGAGATTGCGGCCCTGCCGGTCAAAAAACTCGTTATTGGCGTCTTTTTTGGCACCACTCTCCCGGCATATCCATGACACCACGTCCTGTATATTCGTGATTGCTTCGGGCGAACGAATGTCGATCCAGTCCAAGACATTAAAGCCAACATCTCCACCGAGCCGCAGCTCGTAGACCTGATGACCCAGCGTTTCGCGGAACGGTCGAAGCATCGGCCCCAATTCTGTACTCGGATCAAGCACCACGGCAGAGCCCGTCCATGTGGTCAGCGTGGTGACGGCCGACGTGGACTTGAACGATCCCGGTCCGGCAAAAACCAGACTGTGGGTCGATCCTGTCTCACAGGGATCTATGAGCAATGGCGCACGGCCGCCCTGTCCCCATGTTTTCGGCTCTTTAGGATGAAAGGGCACCCTTGCATGCCGGTCTTCGTCCACGCGATAGGCTTCGCCTACAACGACACCTCCATATTCAGCGGAAGGACGTGGAAAGAGCTGCCTGGCCTGCTTCATTGTCATCCAGTCCGCATAGCCATGATTCTCTGTCACGCCACGGATAGGCCGTTGCCTTCGACTGAATATGGACGGGCGCAGAGAAGGGCCGATTGCACCACGCCGGAAGATCACCGCCAGCATTACCAGCGCAACCACAACACCGCCTGCCCCCGCGCCGATCTTGAGCCATTGCACTACGATCGGATTATCCCGGCCATACAGAAAATAGAGCCACCATTGATAGAAAGGATGCTCGAACGAGCCCGATAAACCCGTTCCCTTCAGAAAAACAAAAGACGCGACAACGGTCCAAGACACAAATACCATCAGAATTCCGAGGATAATCCGGGCGATCAAGACGATCGACTTGTTTTCTGACGCCATCGTGCGCTTCCTTTCAGTATTTCGTCAGAAGATCTGCTGCTGTCTCGCCTCTACGGCGCGCATCCGCTGCCAGCCACACTTCGCCGATGGAATAGATCTCGCCTGTCGTCTCGAAGGGCACGATTACGTCAATCGCGGCGGAGAGCATGTCCACAAGAGTTTTGTCTTCTAGCGCCGTCCCCTGGGGCGAGCCCTTGATAAGCGAGAAGAGCTTCTTGAACGCCTGAACCGGATTTGCGCCATGAATGGTAGAAATCGAACCGGGATGCCCCGATACGACCTCATTGAGATATGTCCATGCGGCGTCGTCGCGAAGCTCCGCCGGCAAGATCCGATCCGGTCTCATGCGCAGACTTGCGTGCAAAAGGTCTTCCGCACTGACCGAGCTGATTCCTGTTCCCGACTTTGAATAGAGCAACCGCACATGGTTGGGGTGCGGAATAACAAGCTCTAACGTGTCTTCGATCGTTATCAGCCGCTCATGCAGCGGAATGGCCGAAATCAGCGTTCGGCCCATCGTGGTCTTTCCAGAGCCCGTCGCCCCGCACAGCAGCATGGTCATACGGTTCCGTACACACGCAGCGAGGAAGACTTCGAAATTGCCTTCATCGTAATACCGCAGAACCTCTTCGTGCCGTTTCTCTTCGGCCTCTGTCCGTTTATCCCAGCGGTTCCAACGCGCAATGTTGTACCGCTTTGTCACGGAACTGAGGGCAGCCACACTCCCCCCTGGCCGCCGGATCGTCAGGCTCACCGTCCCCGCGGGTACGGCTGGCGGCAAACACACTTGCAGACGCTCCCCGTTTGGCAACTCGGTAGAGCACAGAGGATGCCGTTCACCCACGTCCTGTTTGCGCAAAGCTCCTGCCAGGATCGCGATGTCTTCCAGATCCGTATAGCTCAAGGGAAGAGCGTGTTGTGTAAACACACCCCTCTGCCGAACAAAAACCTCTCCGGGCTTATTAACGCAGATCTCTTCCGTCGCCGGGTCTTCGAGCCAGCCCGCAAGGGGCTGCATCAGGAAACGGAGCTGTACCGCTGCTTCATTGAGCATTGCTACCTACCGTTGGCTTCAGGTCATAGATGTCCGAGAAATCAAGATCGCGCGCGACAAAAATAGCGACCGTCTTTCCCTGTGCTTTTTCTCCAGTTGGTTGAATATTGATGTCCGCTTGCAACGCCGTATTCGCGACTGTCTGCCCGTTTGACTGGAATGAATTGAAGTATGCACCGCTATTGTTGCTACCAACCCGGGATGCCAGCTCGACCCCGGCATCGAGACCACCCTGAATCACGCTTAGAAGAATGGCGCTGCCAAAGCGCGACCACCAGTGATTGTTCACCGTCACTTTAACACCGCTCTCGCCCAGCTCACCCGTCGCGGGTGATGCAAGATCAATGATGCCGTGTTCCGGTGTCTCTGCCCGATCCCAAATCACGAATGCCCGGTCTTCACCGCGCATTAAACCGTGCTGCATCTCACCGGTGACAATCGTCCCCTTGTCCATGAGAACCACATTCCCCGTTGTGCTCCGCACATCTAGGGGAATCACACATTTCGCGTATCCGGCGAGTTGAGTGTTTAGCTTGGTCTGAAGAATGCACGGGATAATTGTCCCCTTCGTAACCAGAAAGTCCGGGTGCGGAAGCAACCGCGCGCGCGCTTCCTCCAACACTGTCGGCTTTAGCCGAACGGCCAGTGACCTATCCCCCTGCGGATCTTGTCCGGCCGGGGGCTGTGCTCCATTGACCGTCACCGTCTTGGGAGATTCCTGCGCAGACGCGGGCTGAGGTGCAGAGCTTCCCCCCGAGCCTCCTGACGCGGCAAAAATCGGGCTTTCTGCCGGCGTTACCTCGTGATGCGTTGCTTGCGCAGGCATAAAAAACCGCTGCGGAGCTTGCTGCGGCATTGGCAGATTTTGGTCTGTAAGAGCAGGTGGCGGTGTCAGCGGTGCGCTGCGCATGTGCGTCCCAGCCGCTACGACAGGCTGATTATTCTGTTCCTCTGTTTTCTTCGCTCTATCGAGAGCACGAAGCCAAATAAAACCCAGCGCAACTACGACAACGAGTATGAAAATGCCAACCTTTTGCCATGCGTTTAGTTCGCGTCGATTGTTGTTTGATACGAGAGAGCCGCCGTCGTTAATTCCACTATTGTTGTTTTGTTCGTCGCTCATTGGGCGGCCTCCTTCAGCGTGCGGACCACGTTCGGGCTGATGGTATTTGTGCCTGGGTTACGACCAACCGGATCAAATGCCTTGTTGAAGACGCACAAGACGGTGTTTCCATCTCGCAGACGCCATGCTGGGGCGAGATGATCGGCAATCATCAGTGTTCCCCACCCAGCCGGATCGTTCTTCACGCTATAATTGGCAGTCGCTTCTTTGCCGTCCGGATTGATCGTGAAAAGCGAGGGAAGACGCACATTCCCCGGAAACCGGAAAACAGTGATGTTTCCATTGTCCCATACTTCGATAGGAAGAATAGAACGATCACCCTGAGCAATGTATTTCCAATTCTTGAGACCGAAATTCGGGTCTTTTGTTTCCCGTTCCATCCTTTCATGCGCGAGCTGAAGTTCCAACTCTTTTGCTCGTGCCTCGACCTGAGCCCGCTCCTGTTGCTGCCGGGCCAGGACGGCTGCACGACGCGCTGCGGCTTCATCAGCGGGATAAGTGAACTGCACGCTGTAGTAAACGCCGTCCGTCGCATTCGCGAGCGACGCACTTGCAACTGTCGTCACTTCAAAGACGTATCGCCGCTCGGCACCGGTATCGTTTCGTGTCAACACGATAACAGGCTGAAGGCCAAGCCCCTGTGTCGCTTTGAAGAAAAGATAGTTCCCTGCCGGGGCTGCCTTCAGATGTATGCTGTCACTCACTGCGACGCGATCGACGGTTTCATGAGGACTGAAACCAACCACCAGTGTCGCCCCCACGGCAGTCGAAAGATGAACAACCTGATCCGCTACATAAGGCACGTACCGCATTCGCGTGTCATGACGGCTGGGTAGAGGGTCTTGCTCTGCAAATGCGGGCACGACCGAAAGAGAGGTCGCTGCAAGGAAGGCAGCAACTGCGAGACGCTGAATCATACCCCATCCTCCGACGACTGATAGGACGTGACGATCACACCGCCCGGATTTGCCAAGCGGGCACTGGCCGGAAGATCCGTGACCCTCTGAATCTGCACAGTCGCGGTCCAGGTCGTCGTCTGTGGGCGCGCTCCCTCCATCGACACAATGCGCCGGAAGCGCACCTGAATGACGTTATTTCCAATGGGAGCGAGAGACAGACGTTCGGCGTCGATCTGGCCCCTTTTTCCAACCGTTACCTGTGGGCTCTTGGGGTTGGGGAAATTAAACCACGACTGATATTGCTCTCTGACTTGTTCGTTGCTCATGAGAGAAACCGTGTCATAGGCATAGCGCGCCGTGGCATATGTATAGCCCTCGCGCAGCCGAACATATTGCCACACCGCTGCATTGACGACTGCTTCGTCCATTGTCTTCGGCAAGCGTGACATGGAGATCTCGCTATCAACCGTTCCGTCCGGGCGAACCCACAACGGCATGGGCACCAGCTTTTCCAACGGCAACAGCGAAGCAACCGACCAGGCCAAGCCGACGTTAGCCAGCAATGAAATTCCTAAGCCGATCGTCAGGTACTTATTGATCTTGACGACCGCGCGCGCTCGCGACTTCTGGAAATTCTCGACCTGCTCATAATATTCCGCCATCTTTTCCTTCGGAACGGGCGGGACAAATTTCTGATCTGTCATTTATGCCCAATCTCCTTTGGCTTTTTGAGGTCCGCTTCTGTCGGTTTCCAGTGCCCCGAGTTCAGAGCAAATGTCGGTCCTTTGCATTTTGGGACCGGATCGTGACTTGCGCACGCCGATAAAACAGAGAGCATGAGTACAGAAATACTTATACGGATCTTTGCCATCCGTCTTACTCCCCTAGTAATGTTAAAACTTAACTTAGTTATTTATTAGAAGACTTCCTGCCGATGTTGGCCCCTGCCTTTGCGACAGTCCCAACACCACCCGTTGCGCCGCCAATGATTGTATTCAGGATTGCCCCAGCAGGATTGAGCGATACTCCCCCGCCGATAAAAGCAGCAGCAGCCGGCAACGAAATAAGAATAAAGGTCGATACGGCAATAAACATCGCCGTCTGTTCCATAATCTGAATGGCAATACCCGGCGTTCCCGCAGCAGAAACTGCATTAAGATTACAGGCCAACATATAAGTCCGTATGCCTGTCGCCACGATTATCATCGTAACATCAACAAGCAATGACAGGAGAGCGAGGCCCACCAGCTTTCCTACCCATCGTTCGGAAATATTTCTTGTCGCATCGAATAGGAAACCTGCAATGACGAATGGACCGAGAGACAGAATCACCGCAGTCATGAGGCTTGAGCAGATGTAGATGGCAAAAGCTATTGTCAGCATCGCACCATCTGCGATCGCTATCATTGCCAGCTCAATCAGATCGACAACCTGAAACCAATGAAGTTGCTTATCTATTGTTGCCGAATAATTGACGAGGCTGTTCCAGATGTCGTCCAGCAATTTAGGTGTCGAAGCCGTAGAGCTGGATACCGAACTCGCAGCCCAAGTCGGAAGCACAGTCTGGAAAAGATTCACGACGTAACCGTTGTATATGCCAGCTTCCAAGATGAATGCGGAAACTAGCGTCACCCGAATAATCCTTGATATGCCGCGTCTGGCATCCAGATCACCACGCATGACGAGTACGCCCTGGACAATCACCCACAGAACAATCAACGCCGTGAACGTGGACGCCACAGCAGACAGTCCTTGGCTGATGACATTCGATGTCCCGGTCGAAAAAGCTGTCCGTAGGCTTGTGTCGAAGTCTTCAAATGGCGTCGTCATAGTCTTTACCCCGCGTCAACGGCGCACCGTCTTTAAGTTCACGTCTATTGCCGACCGCTTCCCTTTTTGTTGGCTGCCGAGGCTGCGTTTCTTGCTGCGCTACATACGGCGGCCGGGGGAGGATGGTTCACCCCGCACAAAGCCAGCACGATGTCACGCTGCCGCTTGTCCACGTAATAACCCGGCTGCGTCATGTCGTCCGTTGCTGGCTGGGCCGGGGCTTCGGCACCTGTCTCAGCCGCAACGGCATTCCTACAATCCGGATAATTCTCATACGTCCGGTCGTTCATGCACTCACGGTTTACCTGACGCCGTTCGGCCGCGTGCGATGAATACCATTCCACTGTATGCTCCGCGGCATTGGGTAACGGGTGAGCAGAAGCCACACCACTCGCAAGCACGCCCAAAGATGCCACAACAAGGGTCTTGTAACCGTTCACAGCATATCCCTTCACTGGATGGCCGCAGGGAAATAAGCAGCGGTCGCTTCGTCGTCCTTCCGCGCCGCCTCTTGCTCCTGCAATTCCTGATTTCGGATCTGCGCCATAGAGAGAGTCTGAAGATTTTGGGCCGCAGCCGCCTGTGCCTGGATGGCCTGATTCTCGACGGCTATCCGACCGTTAATCGTGCTGACCTGCGTAATATCCTTTGCGTTCGACAGTTCCTGCTTCATTTCATCAAGCGAAGCGAGGCGCTGGTTAATAGAATCAAGGTTCTGCGCTGCTATACCTTGAATGTTTGCTAAAGAAGTTTCTCTCTGCTGATATGACTGCGCAACTGGATCTGTTCCCGTAGCTGAATACCTGTTCAAGCTCATAAATGACTGACCATAGCTATTCAGTGTATTGGTTGCTCCCGTGATCTGACCGGTTGCTTGTGTAACTGTCGGCAGCGGATTTTGCAGATTGGCGCTGTTGAAAGTCGTCAGCATCCCCGTTGCAACATTCGGAATGTTCTGAAGGAGCTGATATTGCGCTTGTAGCTGCTTCAGCTCGTCCATCATCTGATTGATTTCATTTGTGGTATTGGTGACGCTTTGCGCAATGCTTGCATTATCAAATACAGCTACCTGCGCATGGGCGGCATCCGCTCCAATGAGAGAAAACCATACCACTGCAACCAGACTATATGCCTTCATCGTGCCCTCCCTCGCCTCAGTCTTTCGCTTCGTGGTAACGGGCCATGAAATGGTCGAGCCACTGGCTCGGATCGGCCCCGTATTCTGCCCTCAACCGTTCGGCAAAATTCGCTCGATTGGCGCGGCCGGACAGTACCGCGATGTATTCCGGCATGGAGGACAGATCGAATTCACAAATGACGCTGCCGTTTTCCCGCTTCATGAGAAACCGTTTGGGATCACCCACCATCCCTTCCCGTACAGCACGATACTCGCCCTCGGTGCAGCTTAGTCCCGTGATGTAGGCGTGCCGGTCAGCCGTGGGAGACGGGTAGAGAATCTTTGTCATGCACTGCGCAACGAGCGACGAACCCAGCTTTGATTCCAGAACGTGCTCCGGCTGTTGTGTCGCCAAAATCAGCATCCCGTTGTTTTTACGAACGGTCAGCAGGAACTTGTCGATTACAGCGGCAAATTTCGGGTCCAAAAGATAGGCCCTAAATTCATCGCAGCTCATAAGAAAACGTCGGCCGTCAACCACCTTCTCGATCCGATAGAGCAGATACGCAGCCGTCGGGGCGCATATTTCGTCATGATCGAGAAAAGCCGTCAGATCGAAGCCTGTTATGGCACTCGACAGATCCACTTCATCGGTTTCGCCGTCGAACAGCCATCCCAATGCGCCGCCTCTGCACCAGCGTTCCAACCTGGCACCAGCTCCCTCTTCTGGCCCGTGCATCAAGAACTGGCGCAATCCAGCAAGTGAGCGCATTTCGACGGGATAGGACATCTGCCGTTCGATCCCCCGTTGCAGTCGCTTTGCATCTTCTGACGAGACCGTGCCCTTGCCGTCACTCTCAATCAGCCCGGTGAGCCACTGCCGCAGAAACTCCCGATCCTCGGGCGTGTTCGTCAGGCCACGCAACGGCGCAAGGCCGCAGGAAACACCACGCTTGAGAACAAGATACGTGCCACCAGTAGCAAGGACCAGAAGCTGCCCTCCCCGATCCTTGTCGAAGAATACGACGGCACCGTTCACCTCAGAGAGCGCCTGTTCCATCATCGCCATAATGAATGTCAGCAGGGTCGTCTTGCCCGAGCCGATCGGGCCAAAGATCGCCGTCATGCCCACATCCTTGACGTGAGGCACATAATCGTAAGACGTCGCACCATCCGTCCGAAAACGGGCGATTGCCGTGCCCCAATGGCCTTCGCGTGCTCCTGCCGGAAAATTGTCAAAGGTCGAAAAGCAGGCAAAATTATTGCTGTTGATAGCGCCGGGACGGGTGCGGTACTCCCAATTTCCGGGCAACTGTGACCAGAATGCGGCCTCTAGGCCGATACCTTCCTGTACGACTACTGCACCGGCATCGGTCAGCCGTGCCCGCGCACGAGCAGCATTATCGCCTAGCTGCGCAAGGGTATCAGCATAAACTGCCAATGAAAGATGATGCGATCCGAAGACAAATTCATTCGATATGAGCTTATCTACGGCATCCGTGAGCTGGTCGATCTGGCTGGTCGCCTTGTCACCTGCGCTTACCATCTGATTACCCTTCAGCGTCAGCTTTTCATCAGCCTGTGAGCGTGTCAGAAAGCCAAAGGACTGACTTACCACGAGGGGAAAACCCACACTGAGCAGGGCATTCAACATTCCGGGCCTGGTCTTGGCCGGATATTCACGGAACGAAAAAATGCCACCGACATAGCTCCGATCCAGAGAACGAACTTCGAAGCCACGTTTGCCGCAGATTACCCGATCCGTGTAAATGGACGCTCCAAGATGTCCCGATACAACCGGGACAGGCATCCAGCGTGCAGAGATGATGAGACGCAACGCCTCGCCGATTTCAGTGAAGACGACATCATCATGCTCACGCAGCCCCAGGCGCCGCACGCTATAATTGTCGAGAGCAGACGAAACGATCTGCCAGACATCTTCAAGCTGCCTGACTGTCGCGTCACTGGCCTCTGTCGCCTCGCCTTTACCCACCCGAAAGAGCTTGCTGCCCATCTTGCCGAGTGCATTCCGGGGAGTCACCACAACAGAGAGAAAATAGTCGTTTCTAAACAAACGATCTTTTAGAACTCTTCTATTGTAATCTTCATGAAGTCTCGACGCAAAATCTGACCTAAAATGCGTCTTTGGCAATCCCGGCACATCCGAATGCCGTACCATGTGAGTCGTAATTGGAGGGATCGAAGAACCCTTGATTGATGTGCTTGGCCGGTAATTTCTGGGTTTTGGCGATTTGATTGACGGTTTTTGCGATGGCGTCCAGTCTGCGTTTTGAGCAGATTGGGAGTTGTCTCTCGCT
>NZ_POTC01000070.1 GCF_002906255.1 Novacetimonas maltaceti
TCGTCGGACTGGCCAGCGGGCAGGGGCGCGAGGGGCGGGTGGCGGCGATGCTGCTGGTGGGGATGATGCTGCTTGTGCCGGCCCTGGTGGTGGCGGTGGCCGTGGTGGGGATGGCCACGCCGGGCAGCACGGTCGCGGGCCTTGTGCGCTTCATGCGCATGGCGCAGGACAGCGCGGGCATTCGCGCGCCTCTGGCGCTGGCGGGCGGGGCATTCATCCTGGCCGGTGTGGACCGGGTGGCGGCAGGCGGCGGCCGGGCGTTCGACGCCATGACCGACAACCTTGCCGGGCCGGACCGTGCCGTCATGCTGTTCGTGCGTGATCTCGTGTCGATGGGATGGATCACGCTGGGCGGGGACCTGCTGTGGCCCGACGCCATTGTCATTCCCGATGCCGGCGGCAGCTGGAACCTGCTGGCGGGAATGCTGGTGGCCATCGCGCTGTGGGGCCTGCGCACGCTCGGCCTATGTGGCGTGGTCGCGTGCCTGCGCACCTTTGTCATGGCGTCAGGGCAGGTGGCGCGACTGCGTGCGGGGCTCGCGCTGCTGTGCGGGTGCCTGGCCATCGTGCTGCTGTTTGCCGGTCGGGAATTCGGATGATGCTGGTCGTGCTGCTGGGGATGGTGGTGTTCGTTTCGCTGTTCGGGCCTGATGCGGGCGGTGTGATGCTGCTCTGGCAGGGGGGGCTTGCGGCGGCATGCCTGCTGATGGTCGCGTGGGAAGGCGGGGCGTGGCAGACCTGCCTGCCCGCCGCGGTTGGCGCGGTGGTGCTGGGCGGTGTCGTGGCGTGGCACCTGCGCGCGCGCGTCCATCCCGTGCGGCAGGGACATGCCCTGCTGCTGCGCCTTGGTGGCGGGTTGCTGATGGTGGCGCTGCTGTCCATCGCGGTGCCGCCGGATGCGCTGGATGTGGAGGGGCGGCTGGAGGTTGTCGCCGGGCTGTCGGCCATTTCGTGTGGCCTGATTGCCGCTGGCGTGGAACGTGACCGCGCGCGCCAGTGCGCGGCCCTGTCCTGTGCGCTGGAGGGATGGCTGCTGCTGTCGGGCATTGCCGGGCGGGCGCTGCCGGTGATGGTGGGGTGCGTCATGCTTGCGGCCATGGTGTTCATGCTCCGCATGACCATGCCGCGCGATCCCGCCACGGGGGGCGGGGAATGGTGATGGGGGGACTTTCGCCATGGATGTGCATGGCGGTGTGCTGGCCCTACCTGTCGGCGCTGGCGCTGTGGGTGCCGTCGCGCGGGGGGGAGCACACGCGCGCGGCCATCCTGTCGGTCGTGGGGCTGGGCCTTGCGATCGGGTGGTGGTGGGCGCGCGCGATGTCGGTTCACGATGCGCTGCTGCTGTGTCCGCCGCTGCTGCTGTGCCTTGCGACGATGGTGCATGTGGGCGGCACGGGCACATGGGCGCGTGTTGACGCGGTCATGGCGCAGTGCGTGGCGGGCAACGCCATGGCGGCGATCGCGGCGGATGACGTGGATGTCACCATCGCGCTGCTGGCGCTGACGGTGCTGGTGCGTGTCGCGCCCATGGTGCTGCGTCACGGACAGGCGCGCGAGGGATGGCGTTTTTTCCATGCCGGGACGGCGGGCGTGATCGTGGCGCAGGCCGGGGCGCTGGTGCTGTCGCCGCTGGGGAACGGGCCGCTGGACGGGTTGGGCATGGTCCTGCTGGTGGCCGGACTGCTGGGGGCGTGCGGACTGGTGGGGATGTCCCTGCCGGTCGGACGGGACCACGGGTTGTGCATCATGCCGGTGGTTCCGGTGCTGTACCTGCTGTCGGGGCCTGTCGTGTCGCTTGATGCGGAACTGGCGGCGATGACGCTGCGGGCGATGATGATCGGCATGGGTTGCGTGATGGTCTGGGTTGCCGCGCTGCTGGTGTGGCATGCCGGAATGCAGGGACAACGCGAACCGGGACGGCAGGAACCTTCGCATGATGCGCGGCGCTGGGGGCATGTGATGGCGGCCTGGATCGGGCTTGCGGTCATGGGCGCGGGGGCCGGGGGAGCGGTGGGCACGATGGCCTGCGTCCTTGCGATGATGGCCGTATGCCTGTGTGCGCCCCTGCGCGCGCGGTGGGTGCCGTGGCCAGCATTACTGCGCCATGTCCGCTCCGGCCTGCCGCCCACCCTGCCGTTCGTGGCGATGATGATGACGGTGATGGCGGTCGCACGGGTTTCTGTCTGGGCCATGGCGGCGCTGCTGCCCGCGCTGTGGCTGCTGCTTGTGGGATGCCGGGCGGCGGGGCGCGGGGACGGGACTGGCGCGCGGCTCCGGCCGGCGCAGACGCCGTCGGGCATGCTGGCGCGCAATGCCGGTGCGCTGGCGCTGCTGGCGCTGCTGGCGGGTGGGCTTGTGGTCGT
The DNA here is from genome assembly GCF_002906255.1 of Novacetimonas maltaceti. Taxonomy (GTDB): domain Bacteria; phylum Pseudomonadota; class Alphaproteobacteria; order Acetobacterales; family Acetobacteraceae; genus Novacetimonas; species Novacetimonas maltaceti. Next base: position 2,364 of record NZ_POTC01000070.1, read on the forward strand.
GGCGTATCCGGGGGGACTGTGACGATGGCGCATCCGGCGGGCAGGGACATGCTGGCGGCGCTGCTGGCCCAATGGGCGCGGGAACGGGGCGATGTGCCCGGCGATGTCGCGTGGCGCTTCCATCTGGCGGAGGACGCATGGCGTGACCTCCTGGCGTGCCTTGTGGCGGACCCGTCGCCATTCGCGGGGCTGTGGTGTGATGGTCGCGCCGTCTTTGCCGCGCTTGCGCCGCAGGGGGGCGGGATGCTGGTCCTTTCGACCCCGGTGGAGATGCAGCGTTACTGGGGCCTGTCATCCGCCTGTCCCGCCGCGAGTGTCTATGAGCGCATGATCCATGACCTGTGGGGGGTGGAGGCGCTGGACGCCCGTGACCTGCGGCCATGGCTGGACCATGGGGCGTGGGAGGTGACATGGCCCCTGTCCGAACGTCGCGTGCCGGTGCAGGGCGCAGCCGTGGCGGAGTTCCGCGAGGTGGCCGAGGTCCTGCGCGCGGGCGGCACGATCTGCGAATATGGCCCGGCGGACGGGGGCTTTCACGCGCCGGCCTACCTGCGGCTTGCGCTGCCGGGCGCGCGCGTTGTCGATGCGCAGTGGTGGATGGGATACGCCCATCGGGGGATCGTGGCGCGGATGCGCGGCAGCGACCCGGCGCAGGCCCTGCGGCTGGCGGGGCGGATCGACGGTGCGGCGTCTGTGGCCCATCAGGCCGCGCTGGCCCGTGCCATGGAACATGCCATGGGGCAGGAGGTCGCGCGGCCGGTTGCGGCCGTGCGGGCGATGCTGTGCGAACTCGAACGCGTGGCGACGGTGCTGTTCGATGTCGGTGGCGTGGCGGCGGCGGCAGGGGATGCGCGGCTGGCACGCGCATGCGCGCAGGCGCGTGAACATGTCATGGCGTTCTGTGGCACGGTGTTCGGGCGGCGGATGCTGATGGATGTGGTGGCGTTCGGGGATGGGGGCGTATCCGTTGCGGACTTTGTCCCACGGGCGGAGGAATTCCGCGCCAGGCTGCATGGGGCGCATGCGCGGCTGGAGGCATTGTACCGGCATCCGCGCGGGCTTGGTGGGCTGGTGCGTGGACTGGGCGTGCTGCCTGCCGGCACGGCGCGTGGACTGGGGGTTACGGGCGTGGTCGCGCGTGCTTCGGGGGGGGAGGGCGACCTGCGTCACCTTACCCCCGGATATCACGACGGCTGGCTGCCTGCGGGCGTGGAGCAGGCGGGCGATGTCGATGCCCGCATGCGCGTGTGCCTTGCGACGGTGGGGGTCAGCGTGCGTATCCTTGGCGCGCTTGGCGATGCCGTCGCACGCATGCCGCCCGCGACGGATGCCGCGTCATCGCCTGCCGGGGACGGGGAGGGGACCGGCTGGGCCGAGGGGCCGCGCGGTGCGATCCGCTACTGGGTCAGGATGCAGGCGGGGCAACTGGCGGCGGTCGGGATCTGTGACCCCACGCCCGCCCATATGCTGGCATCGGAAATCGCGATGCGTGAGGCCCATGACACGGACATGCCCGTCATCATGCGTTCCTTCGGCCTGTCACCGGCAGGGGCCGACCTGTGAAAAATGACAAAGGTTTCCGGGTGCCGCCTTTTGATCGAAAAAGGCTGAACCCTCTGAAGGTTTTTGGAAAAAGCCTCACCAAGAACCTTTGTGGGGACTGGTATGATGACGTTACCGGGGGAATGTCATGACACGCGCATCCGCTGCATCGGGCATGGTTTCGGTCTTTTTCCTTGAAACCGGGGGCTGTGCCGGGTGCGCCATGGAACTTGCCGCACTTGACGGCGCGGCGCGGGACGCCGGGCGGGACGGGGTCTGTTTCGTCCGCACGCCACGCCATGCCGATATCCTGCTTGTGGCGGGGCCGGTGACGCGGGCGATGGTCCCGGTCCTGGAACAGGCGTGGCAGGCGATGCCGGGGACACGCATCCTGATGGCCATTGGCGACTGCGCCATCGACGGGGGCGTGTTCGGGGAAAATTACGCGGTGCTTGGCGGCCTGCGCGGGCGGGTGCACCTGGACATGTCGCTGCCCGGTTGCCCGCCATCGCCCGACATGATCCTGTCCGCCATCACCCGGTGGGTGCGCGAGGTGGGACTGCCCGCGCCGTCAGGGCGTCGCGACGTCTGAGGTTTCCTCTTCGGCGTGCAGGGCCTCGGCCTCTTTCTTGAGGCGATGGAAACTGCGGCGGCTGAGCGGCAGCAGCAGCAGGTAGATCACGCCCGCCCCCGCAAGCGCGCCCCACGGGTCGGCGACAAAGACGGCGGCATACCCCCCGATCCCCAGCATGACCGGCAGGACGAAGGGGGCGGGGACCTTGAAATTCTTGAAGGACCAGACCGGCAGCGTGGAGACCAGCAGGAAGGCCGTCCCGCTGAGTGTCAGTGCGGGCATCAGCGGGTCGCGTGCCATGTCATACAGGGCGCCCCAGCCCAGCTTGTGCGCCTCCAGCCCAAGGAACAGCGGGAACATCGCAAGTCCCGCGCCCGCGGGCGCGGGGACGCCGGTAAAGAAGTTGCTGGCGTATTTCGGCTGTTCCACGTCATCGAGGCTGGCATTGAAACGCGCCAGCCGCAGCGCCATGCACACGGTGAACATGATGCACGGGACATAGCCAAAGCGCCCGCCATCCTTGAGCGCCCACAGGTAGAGGACAAAGGACGGGGCCACGCCAAAGCACAGGAAGTCCGAAAGGCTGTCGAACTCCGCGCCGAACCTGCTGGTCCCGCGCAGCAGGCGGGCGATGCGCCCGTCAAGCCCGTCGATGCACGCGGCGATCAGCAGCGCGGTGGCGGCCTCGCCAAAGCGTCCCTCCAGCCCCATGCGCATGCCCGTCAGTCCCGCGCACAGCCCCAGCATCGTCATGATGTTGGGGATCATGCGGTTGAAGGACGGCCCGCGTACCCGTGGCCGCCTGCGCCGGATCAGGCGTCGGCGCTGCTTGGGCGCGGCGGCCGGGGAAGCGTCGGTCATTGCGGGTTACAGCCGCGCCATGACCGTTTCGCCGCCGGTCATGGTCTGCCCGACCTCCACCAGCGGTTCCACGCCTTCGGGAAGGTACAGGTCGGTGCGCGAGCCGAAGCGGATCAGGCCGAAACGCTCGCCCTTTTCGTATTTCATCCCTTCCTCGGCATCGCACAGGATGCGGCGCGCGATCAGGCCCGCGATCTGCACCACGGCCATGTTGCGCCCGTCAGGCAGCGTCAGGCGCACGGCGTTGCGTTCATTGAGTTCCGATGCCTTGTCGAGGCTGGCATTGAGGAACTGCCCCGCGTGATAGGCCACGCGGGTGACGGTGCCGGCGGCAGGCATGCGGTTGACATGCACGTCGAGCACCGAAAGGAACGTCGCGATGCGCCAGACCGGCGCGTTGCCCATGTCGAGTTCGGGGGGAGGGGCGATCTTTTCCACCGAAACGACGTGCCCGTCGGCCGGGGCGACCACCGCGTGCGGGTCCGCCGGGACCACGCGGTTGGGGTCGCGGAAGAAATACAGGCAGAAGCCGAAGAACAGGCCGCACGCCGTGCCCGCCAGCTTCGTGGCCCTGAACGGCAGCGCGCGCCCGATCAGGGCCCCCGCGCCGGAGGCCAGCAGGAAGGGACGGGCCGCCGGATGGGGGGGCGACATGACGAGTTTCAGGGACTGGATCAGGGACATGGGACAAGCTTCATGAAGATTTCGCAAACCAAGGTCAAGTGCGCAGTGCGGGGCCGCCGCCGTGGCGTGGCGCATTTTCGCCCGCGACACCGCCGCCGCTGCGGCTGAAGGCGTCGGCGCGGCGCAGTCGCAGCGCGGGCATGCGCAGCGGGGCGGCAGCATTTCCCACCGGGGCATAGGCGTCCTTGACCGCCTCGATCACGCATACCCCGCCAAGGTAGGGCAGCATCCGCGTGCCCGCGCGTTCCAGCAGGCCCGACCACCGCCGCCCGCCCGTCGGCCCCACGGGCGGGAAATACAGGGCGTTTTCATGCCGCTCCACCCGCAGGCACGCACTGGCCAGCGCGCGGGTGATCTGCCGGTATGAAAATGGCGTGCCCTGCCCGAAGGGGGACGTGTCGGCATGCGCCCACATGCCCGAACGGTTCGGCACCACAAGCAGCAGGCGCGCGTCATCCTTCATCACCTTCCACACCTGGCGCAGCAGCGCGCGCCGCGCGTCGGTGACCTCCAGCGCGTGGACCATCACGACACGGTCGAAAAACAGGTCGTCAAAGGGGAAACGGTCCTCCGCCACGACGCATTCGCGGCCCGCCGGCCCTTCCGCCGGGGCGGGACGGGTAACCAGCGCGTCAAGGCGCGCGGACACGCATGTCGTCACGTCATTGTCCCACAGCGACAGGTAGGGCACGGTATAACCCACGCCCAGCACGCGCCCGCCCGGCATGTCGGGCCAGAACGACGACAGGTGCCGCCGCAGGTGTGTCGCGGCGAGCCGCCCGCGGGGGCTGGCATAGAACTGGCTTGCGATGCGCGTGTTTTCTTGCATTGTCCACCGTTAGCACAAACAGCGCGCCCATGTGGGCGATGGCAGGGGGCATGCCCGTGGCGCATGGGGCGGTGTCATGCCCCGGCACGGTGGCATAACCGGAGAAAGGGGAGGCCGATGGCGCTTTTCATACAACCCGTCCCGATATTGCAGGACAATTATGCCTGGTTCCTGCGCGATGGGGAAAGCGGGGCCTGCGGCATTGTCGACCCGGCGGAGGAAGGGCCGATCGTCGCGGCCATTACCGCGCATGGCGGGCGGCTTGACCGTATTTTCCTGACCCATCACCATGTGGACCACGTCGCCGCCACCGATGCGCTGCGCACGCGGTACGGGGCGCAGGTGATAGGTGCCGCCGCCGACGCGCGCCGCCTGCCGCGCCTCGATATCGCGGTGGGGGACGGGGACCGCGTGATGCTCGGCACGGCGGAGGCGGTCGTGATCGATACGCCGGGCCATACGATCGGGCATGTCAGCTACTTCTTTCCCGCGACACCCGCGCTGTTCTGCGGCGATACGCTGTTCAGCATGGGATGCGGGCGCCTGTTCGAGGGAACGGCGCGCGACATGTTCGACAGCCTGCGTAAGATCGCGGCCCTGCCGGATGAGACGCTGATATGCTGTGGCCATGAATATACCCTGTCGAATGCGCGCTTTGCCCTGCATGTCGATCCCGCCAACGCGGCGGTGGCCCGGCGGATGCGCGAGGTCGAGGCCCTGCGCGCGCGCGGGCGGCCCACATTGCCGGTGACATTGGCCGAGGAAAGGCGCACCAACCCCTTCCTGCGCGCGCCCGATGTGGCGACGCTTGCGAAACTGCGTCAGGAAAAGGATGCCTTCCGGTGAAACTGTACAGTTCGGTCCTCAGCCCCTATGCCCGCAAGGTGCGCGCGGCCATCCATGCCCTCGGGCTGCAGGACCGGGTGGAGGTCATCAACGTCAACATCTCCGCCTCCCCGGCCGAAGTCGTCAACGCCAACCCGCTGTGCAAGATCCCGACGCTGCTGTGCGATGACGCGACGGCGATGTATGACAGCAGGGTCATCGTTGAATATCTGGGCATTGTCGCCGGGTCGGACATGCTGGTGCCCGCCTCCGGCATGGCGCGCTGCCATGTCCTGCGCACGCAGGCGCTGGGCGACGGGATCGCGGATGCGGCGATCCTGTATCGCGGGCTTCTGGCGGCAGGGGTCGCGCCCGACGCGGCACTTGCCGCGCGGCAGATGGCGGCGGTGGAACGCGGGCTTGCGACGCTTGGGCGCATGGCGCGCGAGTCGGCGCTTGGCGCGGCGACGCGGCCCGATGCCGGGGCGCTGTCGGTGGGATGCGCGCTGGGATTCCTCGACGCGCGATTTGCGGAACTGGGGTGGACAGGGCAGTATCCGGCACTGGCGGATTGGTATGCCCGCCTGGACCGGGTCGCGTGCATGCGCCTCAGCGCGGCGTAGGTCACGCCCGGCGCGGCCCCGGACAGATACGCCATACCCACGAAACAGGGCGCAAAGCCCCAAGGTTCCGCACAGAAGGAGCATAGTCTATTGTCGCCACCGCACGTTCCGGTTGTCATCAAGAAATATGCCAACCGGCGATTGTACGATACCGATCGTTCGACCTACATCACGCTCGACAGCCTTGCCGCGATGGTCAAGGAGGACCGCCCCTTTGTCGTGCTTGATGCAAGGACCGGCGACGATATCACCCGCGGCGTGCTGGCGCAGGTCATCCTTGAGGAGGAGACGAAGGGCCGCGCGATGCTGCCGGTCCCGTTCCTGCGGCAACTGATCCGCTGGTATGGCGACAGCCGGCAGGACGAGGTCTCGGAATACCTTGAACGCATGATGAATGAATTCATCGCCCGGCAGGCCCATGCCTCCCCGGAACTGAGCAGCGCGCTGGGGGCGGAAAATGCGGAAATCATCGGGCAGGTGATGTCGATGTTCACCTCGCTCCACGCGGTGGAGCGCGGGGTCGGCAGCGGACCGTCGATCGAAAGCCTGGTGCGGGAGGTCATGGACCTGCGCGCCGAGTTGCAGCACCTGCGCGGCGGCACTGCCGGTTCCGCCACGCCACAGGCAGGCGATGGCCCGGCATAGGGCGACCCGCCCCACCTGTCGCGGGACGGTTGTCATGTGATCTGTCCGTGGCCATCATGACGGCCCCCGCCATTATCGGGCGGGAATTATATGTATTTCAGTCAGGATCGACAGTTCATGGCCCGCATTGAAGACATCCTTGCCGAACGCGGCATCCGCCCGTCAGCCGACGGAATCGTCCTTCCCGCCGGCTTTTACGAAATCGGCACGGCCGAGGTGCAGGGCGAAGGGCTGCGGATCCGGGCGGAGGAGTCCGGGACCGTGACGTTCGAAGGCAGCCTGCAGGTCAGGGGCAGCGTCACGTTCGAGGGGATCATCTTCTCCCCCGCACTCGACGAGGACACGTGCCCGCGCATGGACATCGCGCAGGGCAGCAGGATCGACATCGTGGACTGCCAGTTCATCGGTGGGGAGCAGGCGGCCATCACGATGCAGGCGGGACGGGTGGACATCAGGGGCAGCCGGTTTGAAAGCATCCGTGGGGAAGACACCGCCCTGCGTGCCAGCGGAAAGGACGCGCACCTGTCGCTGGAACGCTGCGTCATGGATGGCTGCGTGCAGCCTGTCGTGGGGCAGGACGGGGCCACGGTGGAGGTGACGGACTGCGAACTGGTGGGCAGTGCGGAGAAGAAGCCGCAGGTTGTCATGAGAACCGGTGCTCAGGTGACGCTGTCGGGCTGTCGCCTGAATGATGGGCTGAATAGTGCCGTATGGGTGAAGGAAAAGGGGCAGGCCAGCCTGACGGGCTGCACCCTTTCGGGCTTCCACAAGGCTGCGGCCATTGAGGCACGCGATGCCGGGTCGAAGGTCGTCGTGTCGGGCACCGCCATCAGCGATGGACGGCAGTCCATCTACGGACTGGACGGGGCCACGGTGGAGGCGACGGAGTGCGAACTGGCGGGCAGTGCGGAGAACTCTCCGCAGGTTGTCATGAAAACCGGTGCGCAGGTGACGCTGTCGGGCTGCCGCCTGCGTGACGGGCTGAATAGTGCCGTGTGGGTGTTTGAACGGGGGCAGGCCAGCCTGAAGGGCTGCACCATTTCGGGCTTTCACAAGTTGGCGGCCATATCGGCACAGGATGCCGGGTCGAAGGTCGTCGTGTCTGGCACGACCATTGGCGATGGGCACCAGCCCATCTACGGGCAGGACGGGGCCACGGTGGCGGTGACGGACTGCGAACTTGTGGGCAGTGCGGAGAACTATTCGCAGGTCGGTGTGAAAACCGGTGCGCAGGTGACGCTGTCGGGCTGTCGCCTGCGTGACGGGCTGAGCCATGCCGTATGGGTGAAGGAAAAGGGACAGGCCAGCCTGAAGGGCTGCACCCTTTCGGGCTTCCACAAGGCTGCGGCCATTGAGGCACGCGATGCCGGGTCGAAGGTCGTCGTGTCGGGCACCGCCATCAGCGATGGACGGCAGTCCATCTACGGACTGGACGGGGCCACGGTGGAGGCGACGGAGTGCGAACTGGCGGGCAGTGCGGAGAACTCTCCGCAGGTTGTCATGAAAACCGGTGCGCAGGTGACGCTGTCGGGCTGCCGCCTGCGTGACGGGCTGAATAGTGCCGTGTGGGTGTTTGAACGGGGGCAGGCCAGCCTGAAGGGCTGCACCATTTCGGGCTTTCACAAGTCGGCGGCCATATGGGTGCAGGATGCCGGGTCGAAGGTCGTCGTGTCGGGCACGACCATCCGCGATGGGCACCAGCCCATCTACGGGCAGGACGGGGCCACGGTGGCGGTGACGGACTGCGAACTTGTGGGCAGTGCGGAGAACTATTCGCAGGTTGTCATGACCTCCGGTGCGCAGGTGACGCTGTCGGGCTGCCACCTGCGTGACGGGCTGAGCCATGCCGTGTGGGTGAAGGAAAAGGGGCAGGCCAGCCTGACGGGTTGCACCATTTCGGGCTTTCACAAGGGAATGGCCATATGGGTGCAGGATGCCGGGTCAAGGCTTGTCGTGTCGGGCACGACCATCCGCGATGGGCTGCGTCCCATCGTGGGGCAGGACGGGGCCACGGTGGAGGTGAAGGACTGCGAACTGGTCGGCAGCGCGGAGACCTATCCGCAGGTGACCATGATCTCCGGTGCTCAGGTGACGCTGTCGGGCTGCCGCCTGCGTGACGGGCTGAG
>NZ_POTC01000071.1 GCF_002906255.1 Novacetimonas maltaceti
GAGAGACAACTCCCAATCTGCTCAAAACGCAGACTGGACGCCATCGCAAAAACCGTCAATCAAATCGCCAAAACCCAGAAATTACCGGCCAAGCACATCAATCAAGGGTTCTTCGATCCCTCCAGGTTACACGAACCGGCAGACGCTGGACGACCTTGGTAAAGTTCCCGGTGGCATTGTCCGGCTGGATGGGGGCAAACGCGACACCGGTCGCAGGCGGTATGCTGTCCACATGGGCGCGGAGCGGATGACCAGGGAACGTATCCACCCATACCGTGGCTTTCTGTCCCGGCAACACATGAGTCAGCTGCGTCTCCTGAAAATGCGCCACAACAAAGGCATCCTGCACGGGCACGACGGCCATGAGCGCGGTCCCGGCATGAACGTAATTGCCGACGCGTACGCCACGCACACCTACGACACCATCGATGGGCGCAGGAATCGTGCAGTAGGACAGATCCAGTTCCGCCTGACGCAATTCTCCCTCTGCCCGGACGAGACTTCCTTTTGCCCGGTCAAGTTGTGCGGTCAGGACGGCCTCCTGGTCTTTCGCGGCCTGGACACCAGCCTCATCCCTCGCCAACGTCGCGACGATCTGCCGCGTCCCGGATGCTGTCCGCTGGCGCTGCTCGACCGTGCCAGCACCTCCTGCGGACAGATTCCGGTAACGCGCTTCATCCTGACGGGCGAATTCGAGGGCTGCCTCGTCGGCCTGCACTGTTGCGGCGGCTGCCGCGATGACTGCGTTCTGTCTGTTCAGTTCAGCCTGCAGATTGGCGATATCTGCTCGCGCGACCGCGACGTTCCCCTGCGCAACTTTCAGTGCGGCGCGGTAATCATCGTCCTCGATATGGGCGAGTTCTTCACCCGTATGGACCCGCTCGTTGTCCCGTGCTTGCACCTGATCGATACGACCCGAAACCTTCGGGGCAACCAGCGTGGAGTAAGCCGTAACGTAAGCATCGTTGGTTTCGACATGAACACCGTCACCGAGAATGAGGCGGTCCGCGAACCAGGCGGTGGCGCCAAGACCGACGACGCCTGCGCCGATCAGCATAAGATTTCGTGTACGTGACATTTCAGCTCCAGAAATCCTCGGCAGCGTACTTGAACCGGTGCGTCAGCGAGGCAGGCAGGATGTTGGAAAGCGGGGTCACATCGTCCACGCGTAAAGAACGAGAAGACCCGCAAAGCATATGCCACCGATCTTCTCGACCAGGTTTGGTCGTGATGCGGCGACTGTGGGAGGCTTTGAACGGGGAAGAACGTAGCGAAGGCATCGGGAGAGGCCCTGCATCATCCGGGGTCGGCGCAATCTCACGTCATACCCAGCAAACCGTCGGTTGTTTTCGACGAGGCAGATGCCCAGAAGCTCCCGCAGGCTGAGGTCGATGCTGGACACGTCTTTTGCTCCCGATACGGTGAAATTCGCGTCCTGCTCGCGCACATTTCCGTCGGCATCCATACTTCTGACCATGCCGATCCGCTCCCATGCGAGGAACAGCCAGACACCGACCACACGGGCCTCGAACCATGGGCGCTTCCACAGCGGCACCGTGGCGCGATGCCACGCCAGCCAGTTGGCGAACAGGAGAATATGGCGACATTCTTCCTGCATGACCGGCTCGAACGTCTCGACCAGTTCGGCGGGAAAGAACCCGGAGCGCTTTGCCAGTTCGAACAGTCCGAAAGCAAAGAAGCTGTCTACGCACTCGGAAAAACCTGTGACCATATAGGCCCATTCCGTGTCACGCGGGGTGATGTACGGCGGCTCCTTGGCCATCGGTATCCCATAGGCCTCCACCAGCCGGGAGAGGACTTCCTTATGGCGATTTTCCTCCCACGCATTCCGGGCGATGGCATTCTTCATGTCAGGGTCGGCAATCGTCGCAGCGTAGGCCGCCATCCTGAGACGCGCCTTGCCTTCGGTTTCAACCGCGATGCCCCAGATCGGCAGAGATGTGATGCGTCGCAATGTATCAGGATCAAGCCGGGGCCAGTCGATGACGGAAGGCCGGTACGGATTGAACGTATCGCGGAACATGCGCGACACCGCCCGCTTATGAGCAAGACTACCCGGCCTCAAGGGGCCCGGTTCGCTACTCTGCCAGTGCCGGCTACGATAATCTGCATCGGCGAGCGCCTTGCTCCCGGCCTGCCCAATATCGCCAGCATGGGGCATGTTCCCATAAATCCGCTCAAGATCAGTCCTGAATACTTCGATACTTTCATTGGGTGATAGGATGTTTTTAAACTCAGGAGTAGAGCGTGACACGGGATGCATCCTGTCTGACATGGTTTCGATCCTATGGCTTATTTGGCCGGGGTGCTGACTGACGGCGCTCGTGGCGGATAAACCCGCTGGGGCAGGACCAAATTGAGGACAATGAAAGCGGCGCAGAGCCCGATCATCACGTAATAAATGTCCGCGCAGGCCAGTACGAGGGATTGTTCGGCGACCTTGCCGTGGAGAAGAACCTGCGTATTCCACGTCAGGCGATCAGGATCGGCGATGTGGGGGGCCAGCAGCGTACTCGTGGGATCGCCCATCCCGTCAAGGGCATTCTGGTTATAACCGTAGATATCCAGCAACATGGTGGAGTGGTATTGCTCCCGCCGGCGCAGAAGCGCCGCGATGACTCCAGCCGCAATCGCATTGGCAAATCCCTTGGTCATGTTAAACATGCCCGAGATGAAGGGGCCGTCCGCTGGTCCCAGCCCCATGGTGGCCAGCATCAGGATCGAAATGACCATCATCGGCTGGCTGACGACCTGCATCAGCTGGACAATATAGAAATTCTCACGCACCCAGTCTGAATCGATCCATGTCCCCAGCCAGTAGGATGCCCCCTGTATGGCCAGCCCGGCCATGAGGACGATCCGGCAATCAACTTTGCGAATATTACAGAGCGCAGACACCAGTGGCAGCGCGACCAGTTGGGGAACTGCCAAAATCAGCGCGATGGGCGCAGTCTGGATGGGCCGGTATCCCCTCACCTCTTCAAGGTAAACCGAGGGGATCTCTATGGTGACAACACAAAGAACGAGGACGGCCGCCAGGGTCAGCAGGGAGTCCGAGACATTTCTCTGTTTGAGCAACTGAATCCGGAAGAACGGCAGTGGATGGAACCATTCATTGATAATGAAAAGGATAAACAGAAAGCCACCACCACAGAACAGATGTGTAATAAGCGGTGAGCGGAACCAGTCGAGCCGGTCACCCTGTTCGAGAGCAATGACCAGCGAGCAGATCGCAGGCAGACCGGTCAACAGTCCCCTCCAGTCGAACTGCCTGAAGCGCTCCAGCCGCAGCGGATCCTGCGGGAGCCCCCATGCCACACAGATCATCGAAATCACGCAGAGCGGAACGATCTGCCAGAATAGGAACTGCCAGCCCACATATTCGAACCAGAAGCCGGCCAGTGGCACGCCGAGATTGGGACCGAACGTCGCCGTCAGCGCATAGGCGCCAAGACCATAAACCTTGATGTTGGGTGGGAGGAAGCGCAGCGCCACCGTCATGAGCATGGGAGGCAGGCAGCCACAGGCGAACCCCTGCAGGGTACGCAGAATCAGAAGAGCGCCAAGGTTCGGCATGAAAGGAGCCGCGAGCCCAAGCACCCCAACCATTCCTGTCATGACGATAGTCAGACGTCGTATAGAGAACGTCACGGAACACCATGGCGCAAAGGCCATCGCTGAAATATTGAAGGCCTCGAACAGGGCAATAATCCATGTTCCCTCGTCGTGCCCGATATGGAGTTGCCCCTTGATATCGGCCAGTGCCATTTCGGTTGTATGCTCGTTGAAACCGGCCAGCAGCACGGCCAGCAACACACCGATCAGACCGGTGGCGAGACGAAGGCCGAACGCCGGACCTTTAGGAGGCGGTGGAGGTGGCGACGGCGCAGCAGGTATCGGTGCAGCCACCGCTTCCGCAAGGGGAAGGTCGATCCGGGTCAAACGACGCCTCTTTTAGTTGCAATAGGGATGTCTGCGGCGACTGTGATCGCAAAGACCGGGATCGGGAACACTCAAATATGAAAACATGACTCTCATCAACCGTAACGGTGAGAACGCATAAAATTATTGCAGCATCCTCATGCTTCTGGCAGGGTCACTTGTTACGAACATCCTATGTTCCTATCTATTCGGATACTACCAAGCAGATGGGTATGATCCGCCTTCAGTGCGCGGGAGGACTTTATTGATGACGCGTGGCTACGACCTGAACCTGTTACACGCCATGAATGTGCTGATTGAGGAATCGAGCGTTACGGGTGCCGCCCAGCGTCTTCAGGTCAGCGCGGCGACAATCAGCCGCACCCTGTCCAAGATCAGGGCAACCTTCGATGATCCGATCCTTGTACAGATGGGCCGCAACATGGTGCCTACCCCGCGCGCACTCCAGATGCAGCCGCGCATCAGCCGTATCCTCGCGGGCATGCATGACCTGATGCGCAGAGACGAGGAACTGGATTTTACGGGCATAAAACCTATCTTCACGATCCGGGCCGCAGATGTCGTCGTGGGACCATTCGCGACGAAGCTGCTTCAGACCCTGCGGGGAGACTGTCCAGATGCTGCCGTTGTTTTTGCCAGTGAAACCGACGGAGACGATAGCGATGCTCTGCGGCGTGGTGCGATCGACCTGTATATCGGTGCAACCGAAAACCTCCGTCCAGAAATTATGCGACAGACACTATTCGAAAGCCGGTTTCATGCGGTCGTGCGCGCAGGCCATCCGATCCTGCTTGGTGAGATCACGCCCCAGTCCCTGGTTCAATACGACCACATCAGTGTGTCACGTCGCAGCCGGCGACATGGTCCCATTGATGACGCGCTGCAGGAAGAATTCGGCCTCAGCCGGAACGTGGCCCTTCTCGTCCCTTCGTATTACACCGCGATGCAAGGCCTGCACCGGACTGATCTGATCCTCCCGGTGCCCGATGTCGCGATGGAGCGCGACACACTGGACCGTCTTGGGTTGTACGCTTTTCCCCTTCCGCTCAAGCTCACACCCGTCAACGTCTTCCAGGCATGGCATCCCCGCCACGATTCAGATGTGGTGCATCGATGGCTGCGCCGCACAGTTCTCACTGTGACGAATGGATGGCGCAACCGCTCACATGAGACGGCCCCGGGAGGAGACGTCTTCGTTCATTAAAAAAGGTCCGATGATCTCCTCTTTAACATCTTATGGAGAATAGGCATGACTACTTCTGACGCTTCGAAAATATTCGATACAACCGGTTTTCCACTGGTCTGTCTGAATCCGGACAAAGTAGTCCCGGGTTACGCGGCAAGCTGGAAAGGCGAGATGACCGCCCTTCTGGAGCGCGACACCCCGTTTGCCCTGATTTACCCACCTGCTCCAGAAGAGGATCACGATGACAGAAAGGAGCGAGGACTCTGGCTTAAGACAAACCGCGAGCCCCTTTCCAGATTATGCAGGGTCATGATCCTGATTGAGCCCGATGCGACACGACGTTCGGCTCTGGAAGAGATGTTTCCGGGCGCGGAACGCGCATTCGGTGTTCCTCAGATGGCCACCGCGTCGAAGGCAGAAGCCGAAATCCTTGCCCACCATGTTCTGGCCAGCAGGTAGATGACCGTGGCGCGCGGCTCAGTCCCTGTTCCCGGTATGATCGGAAAGGGCCTGCACGAGCGGTCGGACGACCGCGCTTGCCGCACGAGCTGCGCGCGTGCCATCTCCCTGCTCGATTGCCCGGAATATCCGTTCATGGGCGGCGTATCCGGGTTCAGGCAGCCCATGCTCTTCCATGACGGCACGCCCTGCCTGACGCGCTGCAACAAGAAAGTATCGATAAAGTTCAACCAGGGCTTCATTATGGGTCGCTTCGGCGACCGCCAGATGAAATGCCGTATCCGCTTTGAGAAACCGATCAAGATCACCGCCCGCAGCCCACTCTCCGCGCACCTTGAGCGTTTTCTCCAGCTTCCGAATATCCCTGGCGGTCCGATGTCCTGCAGCCAGTCGGGCCGCTTCCGTTTCCAGAATGACACGCAGTTCAAAATGATCCCGGAGACTGGATCGCGTGACACGCCGCATAACTGCGGCAGGGTCAAGTTCAAAGCGGACATAAGTTCCGTCCCCCTGCCGGACTTCCAGCACGTCAGCATGGGACAGAACACGAATAGCCTCCCTCACCGTATTCCGCCCAACCTGCAACATCTCCGCAAGTTCAGTCTCTTTTGGGATACGCTCTCCGACGGGCCAGGCCCCGCTTTCGATTTTTTCCCGCATGGCATCAATCGCGCAATCGACGAGGGAACGACGGGGAAGTTGGGAAAGTAAGGTTGATTGGGACATAGGATGATTTCTAACTCAAATGCCGTCCTTTTGCTACGGCGATTTGATCTCACTTGTCGGCCACTTACGAAAAATCTAAGAAGAAAGTCACCTTTTGCGGCCCGTATAGCGACGTTCAGCTTTTATCTTTCTACAATACGTCAATGAGCATGGAGCTCATTAGTTTATTACTCAACCAATAATAAAAATCCATACCAACCACATACTACAAATATCTATATTCGTAATATGTGTTTCGTTTCGTAATTATCAAATTTTATGTTACAGAATAATTCCAAAACACACAGCTTTAAATATTGCATGCGTCTTATTGCTTGCATCAAGTTTGGAAATAAGATTTGCGACGTGAAAATTAATGGTCCGCTCGGTAACACCGAGAATCTGTGCTGCTTCGGAAGCGGTTTTGCCCTCTGCTGTCCAACGTAGGACTCTCTGTTCTGTTCGAGTAAGCCGCGGCATCTCGAGACCCCGCTGCTGCTCGGTCGTCGTAACGATAATCTGAGCATGCATGCCATGAAAAACTGATAAAATCCGCCGTGCCGCTGAATCCGTCACATCCAGTTCAATATTTGACTTACTCCAGAGCAGAAAATAGGCAGCAATCCCCGATATTACCCGTAACGGAATATATTTAATTTCTTTCAGACTCGCTATTCGGCCTTCGTATGTATGTCCTTTTTTATTTCTTACTTTAATGGCACTGTATACATTTCGAAAGCCATTTTGTTGGCTTTTAAAAAGCGGTTCGGGCGACATGGGCGAATGTGAAGCAAAATAGTCGAGTGTTTGCTCGTCCCCGTTCGTCACCGTTACAGAACGAGGAAATATTTCTGGCACACAACCTGAGGCATGATACAAGTAGCCATTGAAACCAATCGATTGAATAAAATCATCAATCACGCGTGACTCGTAAATGTTACGGTCAGAGATAGATTTAGGCATGAGATCGATCGGCCGCATGACTACTGTTCTCCATTGCTTTTAAAACATTTTAGCTCGTCATTTCGTGGTTTTAGGAAGACCCGCTCCAAGTGTTCGAATCTAATGTGAACTCTCAGTTCATATAACAAACCGTCAATGACAATTCAGTTCGTACTGTTCTGTCTGTTTGTTTGTTGGATAGCCTATCATCCCATCTATTCGGAGTCTTGTCTTTTCTCGCCCCGGTGCTGATGAAACAGACGCATGTCGGATACGGAAGTATCAGAGGTCATAGTCGGGTAGTAAAATCACCACCGAAACGCAATACTGGTCTTGAATGTCCTTCGGTTTCCGTAAAAACATCCTCCCGCCGAGAAGCATGATGACACATATTTCCGGTCGAACAGGTTGGTGCCGTTGAACATCAGGGTCCATCCATGGAGGCTGGGTGACAGGTGGGAGAGATCATAGCGCAGTGTCGTGTCGAATAGCACTACGCCGGGAACCGTAAAACTGTTGGTTTCATCGCCCGCACTTGAACCCACGTATCGGACGCCCCCACTGACGTTGATGCCCTGTAGATGTCCCCAGGTGACGGCATAGTTCGCCCAAAGTGACGCCATATGTCTGGGCACGGCATAAAGGCGCTTTCCGATCAAACTTGTATCCGGATCATGTGTAACAGTCGGATCCGTGTAGCTGTAGGACGCAATCAGTCCTAGATTGTCCGTGAGCGCCGCATGGGCTTCAAATTCGACGCCCCAGGACCGCACGCCACCGCGCTGGACGGAGTAGTAGGGATGAGCCGGGTCCGTGGTGCTGACGTGTCGTTCATTGATGTCGTAAGCAGCGATCGTCAGGAAACTGCTATAACCGACAGGCTGATATTTGATGCCGCCTTCAACCTGACTGGCCCGGGTCGGCTGGAATGCTTTCCCCTCATAATCGACGCCCACGACCGGCTGGAACGACGTCGAATAACTCACGTAGGGTGATAATCCGTTTTCAAAAAGATAGACAAGTCCGGCACGTCCGGTAAACGCTGAATCATGTTGGGTGCTTGTCGTATCGGAAAGCCGATCGAACGTCCTTATGGTAAGCCAGTCATGACGGCCTCCCAGAAGCAGGGACCAGTGACCGAGCCTGATCTGGTCCTGTATGTATCCCCCGATACGTTGTGAGTCCTGTCTTGTGCTCTGGGCCAAGGAAGGAGGCACGATGCTGGCATCATAGACGGGCGCGCTATAGTCAAGTGCCGAGACTAGCCCGTAAGCGGACTGCTGCATTGAGGATTCCGAGCGGTCATAGGTTACGCCAGCAAGAATACGGTGCTGGAGTGGTCCTGATGTCACATGCCCTTCCACACGTGTGTCAGCCACCACACCGTTGAGATCAGCACGTGACCAAGACGAGTAACGATTGAGATTTCCATTAGTGTCGTAGGGATTGGAGAAATTGACTGCAAGTCCCTTGAAACTCGTATTCAAATATTCGTAGCGAACGGTTTGCTGTAGGTTCCATCCCTGAAGAAAGTGATATTTTACCCGGTATTCCGGCATGATCTGTGTTCGGTTGTAGCCATCGTAGTTTGACTGGCTCGGATTGAATTTCGTGGAGATGCGCCCGTGCGGGCCAGGCAGAACACTCCCCTTTGCAGGGATCCAGCCTGCAAAGTTATTGTCCGGATCACGTTGGACATTCAGTACGAAATCAACGCTTACTCGTGGCGTAGCTTTCCACGTCAGCGTGGGTGTGAGAGCCAGTCGCTGCTCTTTTGCGTCCCGCATCTGCGTATCGACCCGTCGGCCCAGGCCGCTGATCCGATAGAGGAGTGTCTGATCGCCTGTGAGGGCACCGCCGACATCGAATGTGCCCTGTATCCTGTTGCGACTGCCGCTTTCGACCGCAATCTGTCGAGGGGCTGAAAGAGACGGAAGTTTGCTGTCAAGGTTGATGATGCCCCCGGGGCTGGCGTCTCCGTACATCACGGAAGCTGGGCCGCGCAGCACTTCCACCCGATCAAGAGTTGAAGGATCTACCGTTGGAATGGCCCATCCTTGACCCTGTTGTAACTGTATGCCGTCCAGAAATCCCACGTAATTGGCCGACGTTGCAAAACCACCGAACCCACGCATAAATGTTGTATCGAATATCGTGTCACTACGTGGCTCGGAATAAACTCCTGCCGTGTAGCGCAATGCCTGCGCGACGTTTTGGGTAACCTGATCATCCATCTGTTGTCGCGTGACGACGGAAATGGACTGCGGAATTTCACGGAGTGGGGTGTCCGTCTTGGTGGCGGCACTGCTGTCGAAAGCAACATATCCTTTCGCCTTGTGCTGATACTGCGCACGCACCTCGATGGTTTCTGTTTTCGGTTTTCTGTCGTGAGTTTTCTCTTCAGTGGCTTGGCCAATACAGGGTAGAGCCACACCGCATCCAAGCAGAATGCAGAAAAATGGATTGCGTCGGTCATAAAAAATATTACCAGAACGGCGCTTATGGCTCGTGTGATGGCATTCGCATATCAATTGGGTCATTGAAAATTTGTCCAACGAATTAGGTTGGATCAAACGTAAATGCGAAGCGGTCGCAGAGTCAATACATGGGATGTTTGGATGTAAGTATGTTTGGCCTTGTCTTGCCATTCGGCTACTCAGGTTCCCAGCGTGATCACGCCTCTCGAGCACACAACCAAAGAAAACTGCTACTAGAGCACGTCCACCTTATTCTGATTCATACCCTGCGGCGGTGAAGAAGTTGGCACATTCGTCACGGGAGAAAGCATCCAAGACTGATCCGGCGGCGTCCTGCGGGGCTAAGATGGTTCTTACTGCCTTGCTCCGCAAAAGGGCCTTGAACTTGGCGAACTCCATTTCGATCGGGTTGGAATCGCGACTACAAAGAGGCAGGAACTTCATCTGTGCGGCCGCTCGCTTGATGGCCTTTCGCGCGCCCGGAATCGTATGAGCGGGTAGATTGTCCAACACGCCGACATCGTCCGGGCTCAGCGTCGGCACGAGAACATGGCCGACATAGGCCTGATGAACTCATCTCGTAAAAGTTGAGAGCTTTTTCAGATCAGATTGCCTGCCTTTCGTATGCAGCAGGGTTGATGACGTCGAGCGACGAACGGCGCCGGACAGGATTATAGAAGCTGTCGATGTAACAACCGATAGTGGTCTCGGCATCCTGTCAGGCTAGTAAGATCGCCCGCCAAACAAGTTCCGATTTCAAGGTTTTGAAGAAGGTCTCGACGATGGCATTATCATAACAATAGCCCCTGCCGGACATAGAGATAAACCCTCCATGTTTCAAAAACTCACTCTGATAATCGATTGAACAATATTGTCTGTCACAGTCAGTCCTCCTTCTTGGCCGCCAGAGGATATGAACCAGATGAATCGGATTATGATAAAGCTTACATCGCTATTCCAGCGTCCCGTCGTTGCGAAAATTCCCATGCGATAGATGCGTTATTCTGAGCGACACCAGAGACCGCCTTACCGATCTGTTTTTCAATGGACAGTGTCCACGGAACAAGCTGAAACCCTAGCAGCCTGTCGGGTTGGGCATTTTGCGGCTGATAACGCCAAGGCTGACCTGGCTTATGCTGCCTGAAGCCGCGCCATTCTTTTACAGTTGTATGCGAGAGCAACGAGTGTCCATTCGGTCGT
>NZ_POTC01000072.1 GCF_002906255.1 Novacetimonas maltaceti
ATACGGCGCTGGCTGGACGAACGCCCGATGAGGCGTATCATGACGTGCCGACGCCATCTGGTCCGGGGTTAACCCCGGACCAGATGGCCAACAGCAACGCCGTCAGAAGGGCGGCATAACAACAACCTGGTATAGCTTATCAAGCCCGCAAAACTGTCCGAACGGACGGGACCACCTCAAAGAAACACACCCACACACGTCAGATGGGTGATGACAGGAGAGCGGAACCAATCAAGCCGATCCCCCTGCTGCAACGCGATGACAAGACAACATATGCCGGGCAGACCGGTCATCAACCCGAACCAGTCAAACCGCCTGAATCGCTCCAGTCTCATCGGATCCTGTGGTAGCCCCCAGGCCACGCAGATAATCGTTACGACACACAGAGGAACGATCTGCCAGAACAGGAACTGCCAGCCAACATACTCAAACCAGAACCCTGTCAGAGGTGTCGCCAGATTGGGACCAAATGTTGCGGTCAGGGCGTAGGCTCCAAGCCCATAGATCTTGATAGGAGGGGGAAGAAAGCGGAGCGCTACAGTCATCAGCATGGGGGGAAGTGCCCCACTGGCAAACCCCTGCACACAGCGCAAGATCAGCAGACACGCGAGATCGGGCATAAAAGGGGCAAGCGCCCCCAATATACCGACAGTTGCCGTCATGGCTATTGTCAGGCGGCGAACAGAAAACGTAACAGCAAACCAAGGAGCAAAAGCCATTGCAGAAATATTGCAGGCTTCAAACAGAGCAATAACCCACGTCCCCTCATCATGGCCGATGCCCATCTGGCCACGAATATCATTCAGGCCGATTTCCGTTACATGCTCGTTAAAGCCCGCGAGTAGAACAGCTAGCAAAACCCCCAGCAGACCAACCAACAACCGCCCATTGAGTGCCGGTACCACAGGCAACGTCAGCGGAGAAGGATGCAGCCTACTATCGGTTGGCACGGCAGTTTGTGCCGATGAGGTCATCTTACGTCCATAGTTGAGGCTGATAGAAAATATAAAAGATAATGCTCACAAGCCTACCCCACTGGGAAGCGCCAGAACCTGCAATTCAGCATTTCATATTCTGTAACGTATAGCATTTACATTTGATATTCTGATAGCCTTGAAACTGCTATTTTAATTAAGTATCGCCCCACCAGTGAGCAAAACAAACAAGACATGGAGCATGGTTCAGTGAAGCAGGATTACGACCTCAACCTGTTGTATGTTCTTGCCCTTCTCCTTGAAGAACAGAGCGTTATCGGCGTAGCACGGCGAATGAAGGTCAGTAGTGCGACAATCAGCCGTTTTCTTGCGCGTATCCGCGAGGCATTTTCCGATCCAATCCTGGTCCTGTCAGGGCGCAGAATGGTTCTCACCCCGAGAGCTATGGAGCTTCAGGCGCAGGTCGCCACTGTTCTGGCGAGCGCACGGGCGCTCTCCAGGCAGGAAGAGGTAGATTTCACGAAACTCACTCCTTCCTTTACGATCCGGGCGAATGACGTGGTGACAAGCGTTTTCTCAGGTCCGCTCATGCAGGAACTGACGCGGACATGCCCAGGATGCCACTTACGCTTTGCCCCCGAAAGTGAGGGACACGATAGCGAGGCCCTTCGCAAGGGCACCGTGGACCTTTTCATAGGAGCTACCCGTGAACTTCAGCAGGATATCCGACGGCAGAAACTTTTTTCTACAAAGTTTCGAGGTGTCGTCCGTAATGGTCACCCGATTCTTGACGGTGAAATCACACCCGAAGCATTTACACGTTACAATCATGTCGTGGTTTCCCGTAAAGGGCGCCGCAGGGGACCGATAGATGTCGCTCTGGACCAGGGGTATGGCCTGGAACGCAATATCGCTCTGGTCATGCCGTCACACTACGCGGCATTACATGGAATTACGCATACAGATCTGATTTTTTCCATGCCTGATATTGTAGAAAGTGGCTTATCCATCGCCGCTGTTGGACTCATCGCGTTCGAGATACCCGTGATGGTGGAACCGCTGGAGGTTTTTCAGGCATGGCACCCTCGCCTCGACACCGATCCCGTGCATCGTTGGTTACGCACCGCCATCACAAATGTTGTCCGTCGTCGTCTGGAAAGGTGAATAAGCCTGAGCGGGACCGTAATCATAACCGAACGACTGCAAACAACAGAAACACTCTGACAGATTGACACATCCCTTAACGACATGTAGGGACGATTTCAGACGGCAAGCCCATGTTACGGTCGCCGCGTAAGCGTTAACGTCAACCAACGCATTCTTGTCGTCATGTTCTGAAACCAAGGAAGATGGCGTGTATAGGATGTTGACGTGCCAACTCCCTTTTCGGCCCCCCGCCCTTCGACCGTAGGCTTTTCAAGCCTGTATCTCGGCATCATTCTTATCGGTGCCAACCTCCGTGCGCCTATCACAAGTCTGGGTCCCGTACTTCCGGCTATTCAGAATGAGCTTCATCTCAGCGGCACGACGGCCGGACTACTGAATTCTCTGCCGTTACTGATCTTTGCCCTCCTGTCCCTTGTGGCCCCAGCTGTAGGACGACTACATGGTCTCGAACGCATTCTTGGCGTATCGGTCATGGCCATTCTGGTTGGCACAGTCACGCGATCTCTGGATCTGCCTGGTTCAATCTGGTTTGGCACTCTCCTCCTCAGTGCTGGGATCGCTTTTGGGAATGTTCTCCTCCCGGGTTTGGTGAAACGCGATTTTCCGACACGCGCCGCAGGCCTTATCGGTCTCTATGCTGCCTCAATGGCAGCAATGGCAGGTTTGTCTGCCGGGATAGCTGAGCCGATTGCACGCATCCCTGGGTTAAGCTGGCGCTGGGCAATCGGAATATGGGCCCTCCTCTCATTTGGCGCGCTTCTCATGTGGCTGCCGCAGTTTCGCACACGACAACATTACCTTTCCTCAGCCGCCACAAACGACCAGACATTCACCTCCCCATGGCGTCATCCGATCGGCTGGCAGGTATCCCTCTTTTTCGCTTTTCATTCTCTGGTATTTTACTCACTTGTCGACTGGTTTGCATCCTATGCAGCCAGTCGTGGCATACCCCTCTCTTCCGCCGGTCTCATGTTGCTCGTTTTTCAGGTGGTTGCTGTTGCGACAAACCTCGGCTGTGCGCCCCTGCTTCAGAGGTTGAACGATCAGCGATTACTGGGTTTCATCTGCGGGCTTTTACTTTTGGCAGGGACAAGCGGCTTAGTACTTATGCCCAGCCTTTCTTTAGTGTGGCTCATTTGTGCCGGCCTCGGTGCCGGTGTTGCGATGGTCACAAGCCTGTCCCTATTCGGCCTCCGAACACATAATCATCATCAAGCTGCAGTCCTTTCAGGAATGGCACAATTCATTGGTTATGTGGGAGCTGCTGCCGGACCATTGCTGATCGGCGTGCTTCATGACGCGACCGGCAATTGGAGTGCCTCCCTATGGCTACTGGTTGCATCAAGCATGCTGGCTATGATCTTTGCGACACTAGCCGGTCGAGCGCGAACAATTGGTAAATCATGTTAGTAAATGGCTACAATATATAGACGCCCTCCTCTTCTATGCGCACACGATGCAACAACACAGGTTCGAAATACCCCTTCCCTGTTATGCACGGGTCCATAGCAACGCTCCGATGATATAATGCGTCGGACCGAATATCATATCTCGACCTTCTGCCCTTCCCCATTATATGCAACGATCATGTTGTGAGTCAGTGCATCAATGGTGAGCGGGGCCAAGATAGAATCCAGAAGCCCCGGGAAACGATAGTCCAGATCGTCTCGTCGCAAAGACAGCCGGTATTCCCGTCCCATCTGGCGCTGCCAGACAACGCCGCTATCTCGCAGGATACGCCAATGATGACTCATGGTGGATTTTGGAATATGTGACAGCACGCTACAGCTGGGATATCCGTCACCTTGAGCAATAGTCCATACAGCCGCCAGTCGCAGTGGATTTGCAAATGCCATCAGTACACTCTCAAGCCGGATATCGTCGCGTTTGGGATGATTGGTGTGCATACCCTATTCTTATGCAGCCCTGAAATTTAAGTCAATTACGTGATTTTCTGTATCCTATGAAAATATTCAACAGAATTACTTGCGGATAAACAACACATTCTGCTCGAATGCCATCATGCCTGCTCAAATTCCCAAACCTGGACTATCCTTCTTTCTAACGAGACTGTCACATTTGTATTTATTTGTCCCCCCAAGAACAACTTGAAAGGTAATATTCTGCATTAGATAAGGAGCTCCATCTCTCCGTACAAATCTGCAACCAAAACATCAAAATCAATTTTATTATGATACACATAGTGAAACAGGAGTTCGTTATGGAAAATCTTCAGCCATTTGTTTTTCTTCGTCATGGTGAAACAGACTGGAACAAGTCAGGTTTACTGCAGGGTAGGAGTAACATTCCTCTAAATGATACCGGACGACAGCAAGCATACCAGGCAGCACAAAAACTCAAGAATTTATCGGTAACCAGGGTGTTGGTCAGCCCACTACAACGAGCCATTGAGACAGCAAGACTAGCATTTCCCGACCGACTTGAAATGATTGAAATAGAAGAAAATCTGACTGAATGCGATTTCGGCAAACTCGATGGAAAATCGATCAAAAATGTTATGATTGAGCACGGAATAAATGAAAAACAACAACTTGTAAAAATCATTTCGAAATATGGGGAATCCTGGGAAGAAATACAAAAAAGATGTAATTCTTTTTTCACCAAAATGGAGAGAATACAGGACAATAAATCCAGAATTGTCTTGGTTGGACATGACGTCGTATTCCAAGCAATCTCCGAAAAATTGACCGGCCTCTGGCTTAATAGCCAACATGGACAGCCAAATTATTTCAATAAAAGCATTGATGGATGGAAAATCACGGAATTCAACGAATCTTTTCCCGCATAAACCACCGCTGTGAATCCGTATTTTATAGCCAGTTTTTCGTCAGTTGCCATAAAATGACTACCAGCACTTACGGAACGATACTCTTCTTTCATCATCACCCGATCCGCCTCATTCTCTTATATTGAAGAGATAAAGAGGCTAAAATCGTGCTCTTTTGAATGTGGAGGGTTCGAAGAACCCTTATTTGGCAAGGTTGGCTCGTATTTTTCGAGTTTTGGCGTACTGATTGATGGTTTCTGCGATGGCATCAGATCTGCGTTTTGAGCAGAGAGAAGGCTTCCTGCTCTGGATTGCTATGCTGTGGCACTGATCCGTTCCAGAAAGAGGAACCGTCGCATATTGTAGACGATATTGGCCAGCCCGATCCTCATGGTGGCCCGTATGATGCCAGCAGTTCGGATGAATAGTCCGGTCTGTGACTTCTGATCGGCAAAAACGTGCTCGACACGCGAGCGTATCACTGACTTTCCAGCATTTGATTTCTGGATGTGCAGGGGCATAGGCTTGAGATGCGGCTTTTTGCGATGAACCTTTGAGACAAAGCCCTGCTTTTCCATGAAGTCCTCATTGGCTTTTGAGCGATACGCCGTGTCAGCCCACACAGTTGAGGCCGTATTGGTTTTATCCAGTAGCCCCTCTCTCAATCGCGCGCCATCACTGGCGGCGGCATCCATCGTCTTCCATTTCCGGATGAACCGAAACTTCCGGTCGATGGAGACGTGGGATTTGTATCCAAAGAACGGGATAGCGAGATCCGTTGCGGGGATCGTTCCGTCATCCTGCCGTTTTGCTTTCGTGAACTTCAGCGTCCAGCGCGCACGACGATCCTTGTGCGACAGCTTTGCCGGCTTGTCCTGCCAATCTTCGGGAATACGTCCTGCCCGGAGATCTGCCTTCTCGGCATTCGTATTGCGCTGCTTTGGAGCAGCCACCAGCGTTGCGTCCAGGATCTGGCCCGACATTGGCAAATATCCGGCGTTGCGCAGGGTCGCGTCAAAGCGGTCAAACAGTCTTTCAATCGCACCCGCCTGGGTCAGGCGTTCACGGAACAGCCAGACCGTTTTGGCGTTAGGTGTCAGGTTGTGAGACGTCATTGGCGTAATCAAGGATTTCGTCGACCTGTTTCATGATGTCACGACCAGCCGGTTTGATATAGTCTTGATTACGTGACGCGGGATGTTTTTCAAGCCATGAGATGATGCATTGGGCGGGAGCGATGCCGCCCAGAACACGCTGCGGGCGATGATTGTAGGCGAAACAGAAGCCTCTGAGCAGAATTTCCAGATCTTCATGGTTTGAGACACAGACGTGCAGTACTTCTGTAGCGACACGGCCATTGAAGCGTTCCACCATTCCATTGGTCTGAGGGGAGTAAGCCTTGGTCCGGCGTCGGTCGATTCCCATGTCATGACAGGCTTTTTCGAAGGCGTCCGCTGTAAAGCAGGAGCCACGATCGGTCAGGATATGGGTGATCCGGAAAGGAAAGGCCGATTTGACGGCATTGAGGAAATCAACGGAATTATCCGCATTTTCCGCGTCATAAACAGCCAGGTGCACTGAACGGGAACAGCGATCGATGGCGACATACAGAAAACGTTTCCGCCGGTCCCCATCTGCTGTCTGTAATTTTGGCAGATGTTTCACATCGATATGGACATAACCGGGATCGTAATCGCGGAACTTTCCCTGTCCCCGAACTGGTCCGGCCTTTGGAACAGGAGGCAGCCTGTTCAATCCGGCGTCTTTCAGTATCCGCCAGATATTGTCCCGGTTCAGATGCGGCAGGAAATGCCGTAAGACAAAGGTCAGATCATCCAGACCAAAACCGGTAGAACGCCGAAGCTGACAGACAATGGCGCGCTCCTCCTCCGAGGCTTTCCAGGCCAGCCTCCAGGGACGGCTGCTGCGGTCCTGACAGGCGTCCGAACCACGCCTGCGCCACTTGCGGACTGTTTCATCGCTGATCCCGTAGCGTCTGGCGAGCACGGATGTCGGTTCTGACGAACGAGCTATCTCAGCCCGGACAGCCGGTGTCGTGCGTGCCTGTGGGTGGATCTGAAGGATCATTCGGTCTCCCTGCAAACGGAAGAAAACAACGAAGCATAACGCGGTATCGCCCACGCTACATCATCCCAATGACGTCTTCTGTGGTTGCCGTCCGTAGTGCAAGAAGTATCTGACCTTTTGAACGAGTGATCGACTGCGGTCTTCTGTCAGGCCTTTGAACGCGGCGCTTTCAGAAGCCGCTGGCCGATATGGTGATCTGCGGATCAGGTCCAAATCTCACAAACGTGCTCAAGGGCACCAAGACGTCAGTTGGTTTTCCCGATCCGGATCGGCTCGATCATGCGCCCATATGGGTCGTCGCCTTCTCACACCCCCTTACCGATTCCGCCCGCGCGCAGTTGAGGTCATCTCATGCTGCGGCGGACGGAACCGGATCCCGATAATTCTCCTGCTTCGTCAGCATGGCCCAGATTGTCCGCGCCATCTTGTTCGCCAGGGCAATCGCCACAAGCATACGGGGTTTGCGGGCCAGCATCCGTGCCAGCCAGGTGCCGGGCAGCGGCGGCTTGCGGCTCGCCCAGTTCACGCGCGTCATGGCGCCGATGATCAGCAAACGTCGGATATCGGCCTGACCGGCCTTCGAAACCCGGCCCAGCCGCTCCTTGCCGCCGGACGAAAACTGCCGGGGGACAAGGCCGAGCCATGCCGCGAAATCGCGGCCACTACGGAAGCTCTCCATAGAAGGGGCAAAGGCCTCAACGGCCAGTGCGGTCAACGGTCCGACACCAGGCATCGTTTCCAAACGCTGCGCCACACCGCTTTCTTCCGAAAGCCCGGCCATGGCGCGGGTCTTTTCCATGATCCGAGCTGAATGCTCATCAATCTGCTCCAGAAGATCGCGGCACTCCTTCCGGACGATCGTCGGGAGCGACACGCTCTCATCTTCGATGAATTCCTCCATGCGTTTGAGATGAGCAATGCCCTTTGGCACGATCAGGCCGAACTCATAAAGCGTCGCGCGCAGTGCATTGACGAGTTCGGTCCGTTGATGGACCAGCCGGTCGCGGCAGCGGAACAGAACAGCACGCGCCTGCTGCTCCTCGCTCTTCGGCACCACGAAACGCATCTCCGGCTGGCGGGCCGCGATCACGATCGCTTCCGCGTCGGCGGCGTCATTCTTCTGGCGCTTGACGAACGGGCGGACATATTGCGGTGCGATCAGTTTCACCTCGTGCCCCACGTTCATCAGTTCCCGCGCCCAGTAATGGGCGCTGCCACACGCCTCCATCACTACAAGTGCCGGCGGTTGGCTCGCCATAAACTGCAGAAACTGCGGGCGACGGACCTTCTTGCGGAACAGCAATTCGCCCGTCAGCGATGCCGCGTGAATCTGGAAGACTGTCTTTGCCAGATCCACCCCAATCATTGTATCCGTCATCTGCCGTCCTCTCTTCCGTGGTTGCGTTACCAACCACCACGTTGGCACACTGCGATGCCGTTCGGGGAGGACGGCAACCATCCCATCTCACAACCTGACAAGTAATCCCGCGCTGTACCAGCCGATCGATCAACATGTCCGCGTCATACGCCTTGTCAGCAAGGAAAGCATCCGGGTTGATGTTTTCCACAAGCGGTTCCGCCTGGGTGATATCGACATCCTACCCCGGTGTGATGCCCAGTTCCACCGGATTGCCCAGAGCGTCGCAGGCGGCATGGATCTTTGTCGTCAACCCGCCTCGTGATCGTCCGATGGCCTCATCCGTAGCCCTTTTTTGAGAGCTCCGGCATTATGCTGATGCGCCCGGACAATTGTGCTGTCGATCATCATGTATTCGCTGTCGTGATCAGCACCCAGATAACGAAATATCCGTTCAATGACACTGCTTTAACACCAGCGGCGCAGACGCCGGTGCACGTTTTTCCAGTCGCCGAGACGGGCAGGAAGGTCGCGCCATGGAATGCCCGCGCGGTAGCGATACAGGACCGCCTCCATTAACAGACGGTTGTCCGCCGCAGTGTCGCCGACATAGCCTTCTCGAACGGGAAGAAGATCCTTTATCCGCTGCCACTGGTTATCGCGTAAACTATAGCGCCGCATCTGTCTGTCTCCACCATAAAACGGAAAACAGTCAGTACACGCAGACACAAAGTACAACCCCGACGTGCCTCACTCATGACTTAACTGACGACATGCCGTAGGACGTAGGGTAGTCATAGTCTCGAGCCATCTTGCCAAATTCGCTGAGACCAGGTGGTCCGTCAAGTGGATCAAACGAGACTTCGATTAGAAGCAATCTATCACCGTTTGATGGATTCTGAAGAACTTTCTGGAGACCCGATATATCGCCGACCTTTATAAATTTGCCACACTCTTTTCCGCCGAAACCGTGTAGCAGGTCTTCATAGCTCCACGCGGCTATATCATTAAAATGTGCGTTTGGTCCAAGGATCATTCGTTCTATCGTATAACCTCTATTATTGATGAGGAA
Source organism: Novacetimonas maltaceti (assembly GCF_002906255.1). GTDB lineage: Bacteria > Pseudomonadota > Alphaproteobacteria > Acetobacterales > Acetobacteraceae > Novacetimonas > Novacetimonas maltaceti. The sequence goes on from NZ_POTC01000072.1 coordinate 9,408, forward strand.
GATAATTGGCGCCGCACCTCGCCTCAGCATGGTGGAAATTTCTTGCCCAGTAAGTTGAAATGCTCCATCCCCAATGAAGAGCAACTGGCGTCTATGCGGTGCAGCAAGTAGCGTGCCGAGTAGCGCGGGACATGTATAGCCAATCGCTCCCCATATAGGTTGGGAAACAATGCTACATCCTTCTGGTAATTTAAGAGCATTCACGCCCGCAAGCGACGTGCCGTTATCCGCAATAATTATATCGTGTGGCTCAATAAACGCTTCGATTTGGCTCCAGAAGTAATGCTGCCCCCAGACTATGTTGACCTGTGGTTTGATCGAAACCGACTGCGAAGAATTGGTAGACCTTGGGTGCCGATCAGTATCCCATTTGAGCCATGTAGAAACTGGAGGGTTCTAAAAACCCCCTGGTTTTGAGGTCTTCTGTATGATTCTATTTCTTCTGCGTTGATTGAGGGAATGGCGATATGAAGCAGCCTGGTTTTTTTGATGTTGAAGAGCGGCTTTCCCGGT
>NZ_POTC01000073.1 GCF_002906255.1 Novacetimonas maltaceti
AGCATCAGCAGTGGCACGACGGAGGCATCCCCGCCCCCATCGGGTGGCGGGACCGCGCTGTAGGTTTCAACCCCGCAGTCCGCCTCGCCCCGCAGGTCGGCCATGGCCGCGTGAAGCGCCTCTGGCGTGGCGAAGGCGGCGACGATCATGGCCGCAGGCCGCCGGGCATGGCGCGCATCTCCGCCATGGCAAGCATGGGCACGAAGCGCAGCAGCAGCAGGAAAGTTGTCAGGAACAGCCCGATACTGCCGCACAGCAGGCTCCATTCCCACAGGGTGGGCGTGTACTGTCCCCACGCGGAGGGAAGCTGCGTGCGTGCAAGGCTGCTCACGATGATGAGGAAACGCTCCAGCCACATGCCGATGAGCACGCCAAGGCACACCAGCCAGACCACCGGCAGGCGAAGCCGGATCGAACGCCACCATAACAGTTGCGGCATCACCACATTGAGCATGATCGTGCCCCAGTAGATGGGCGCGTACAGGCCATGGAGCCGAAAGGCGAACATCACCCTGTCCGCCGGGTCGGGGCCGTAATAGGTTGAAAATACGTCCATGACATAGGCATAGGCCACGCACAGGCTGCTGGTGAGCAGCAGGCGTCCGAGTATGTCGATGTGCCGCGACGTGACATGGGGCAGCAGTCCCATGGCCGGGCGCAGCGGTATGACCACCAGCAGCACAACGGCAAAACCCGACAGGGCCGCGCCGAAGACGAAAAACGGCGGGAACTCGGTGGAGTGCCATCCGGGCGTGGCGCCGCCCGCGAAATCCATGCCGACGATACTGTGGACCGAGACAACCAGTGGCGCCATCAGCGCCGCCATCAGTGCATAGACGGGTTGGTAATGCCGCCACTGCCGCCCCGAACCCCGGAACCCCAGCGCCAGCACGCCATAGAACACCTGCTGCCAGCGCCGCCGCGCCCGGTCGCGCAGCGTGGCGAGGTCAGGCAGCAGCCCGAAATACCAGAACACGACCGAACACAGCACATAGGCGAGGATTGCAAAGAAATCCCATACCAGCGGGCTGCGGAACTGCGCCCACAGCCCCATGGTATTGGGATAGGGAAACAGCCAGTAGAAAAACCGTGGTCGCCCCAGATGCAGGATGGGAAATATGGCCGCGCACAGGGCCGCGCACAGGGTCAGGCTTTCGGCCAGACGGTTGAGCGAGGTGCGCCACGGCGCGCGCAGCACGAAAAACAGCGACGAAATGAACGTCCCGCCCGAGGCGATGGCAATCCACCAGACGTAATTGAGGATATCCAGCCCCCACGCCACGGGCCAGTCGATCCCCCAGATGCCCAGCCCCGCATAAAACAGCCATGCAACGGAAATGCCCCCCATGCCCAGCAGCGCCAGGGCCACGCCAAGGCCAAGCCACCACCACAACGGTGCCCATCCCTCCTCGCCTTCATGCAATGTGATGGCGCAGATGCGTTCCGTCAGCGAATGTGGTGTCCCGGCAGGAAAGATGAGGGCCTCATCCTCCCCCCCGCGCCCTGTCCCGGCCGTCATGACGGGATGGCCGGATTGCGGTTGAGGATACGCCCCTCATAGGTCACGCGCGGGTGCGTGCCCTGTTCAGGCAGCGCGGCATAGGTCAGTGGACTGGCCTTGCGGCGCGTCACCTCGGCTTCGGGGTCGTTGATGTCACCAAAACTGATGGCCTGCGCGGGGCATGCGGCCTGACAGGCGGTGACGACATGCTCCCCCACCCCATCGCGATCGGCGGCAATGCGGGCCTGGGCAATGCGCTGCACACAGAAGGTACACTTTTCCATGACGCCGCGCGCCCTGACCGACACATCGGGATTGCGGCTTATGGCGGGCCTGCCCTCGCGCTCGGCAAAGGCGAAGTAATTGAACCGCCTGACCTTGTAGGGGCAGTTGTTGGAGCAGAATTTCGTGCCGATACACCGATTGTAGACCATGACGTTCAGGCCTTCAGAATCATGCGTCGTGGCCCCGACCGGACAGACGGTCTCGCACGGGGCCTGTTCGCAATGCATGCACAGCATCGGCTGGAAGAACGTATCGGGCGCGTGCTGCGTTCCTTCATACAGGCGGTCAATCCGCAGCCAGTGCATTTCGCGCTGGCGCAGCACTTCCTCGCGGCCGACCACGGGGATATTGTTCTCCACCTGGCAGGCGCTGACGCACGCATTGCAGCCAATGCAGGCGTTGAGGTCGATGCTCATGCCCCATGCCACGGGGGCGTCGGGTTCGCGGCGGTACAGCGCCTCCTGCGCCCCGGACGGCCCGGCAAGGAAATCCGCGCGGTCATGAAACTGCGCCAGCGTGCCATGCCGCGCCACGTCGGAAGGGGCGGCATCGATACGCGTGGCATGATGTTCCGTGCACGCAACGGGCACGGCCGCCCCATGGGCGGGCAGGACCTGCACGGGACCGCTGGCCTCACGGAAGGGATAAAGGTCGCAGCCGACATCACTGCCCGTCGCGCCGGCATGGCGACGGCCCCAGCCCAGCAGTCCCACCACACAACCCGCCGCCTGTCCCGGCTGGATCCATATGGGAAGCTGCGTGCGGGTGCTTCCATGGCTCAGGGTCACCCTGTCGCCATTCTTCAGGTTCATCGCCCGCGCCATGTCGGGCGGGACCAGCAGCGGATTGTCCCACACCACCTTGCTCAGGGGGCGTGGCAGTTCCTGCAGCCACGGATTGTTCGCCCCACGGCCGTCCCACAGATACGGATCGGGCCGCAGCAGCAGTACCGGCCCGGCAGGGTTGCGCGACAAGGGGGCCGGTGACGCCACGCGCATCGCCGCCTGCCGCAGTGGCGCATCGACCCGCGGTGACGCCGTTCCCGCAATGACACCCGCCGCAAGGGCGTCGTGCCAGTCACGCGATGATGCAAGCCGGTCGCGCCATGTCGCGCGCACCATCTCCATGGCCGGACGCAATGGCTGGCCAAGGCAGGCATGGAGTGCACCGAGGGCATTCATCCCGCCATAAAGCGGCACCGCCTGCGGCTGGATGAGGGCCACGGTGCCATCATGCCCGCGCGCATCGCCCCATTCCTCCATCACATGCGCAAGGGGGACGTACCAGTGCGCCGCCAGTGCCGTCTCATGCGCGCGGTCCGACAGGGCGATGCTGGTGGGCACGTGCTGCAGTGCCGCGGCAAAGCGGGGCGACTGATGGACCGGGTTTACATCGAGCATCAGCAACGACCGGACCGCGCCACGTTCCATGTCGTCCATCAATGCGTCCAGCGTCGCAACGGGGACAACCGGTTGGTACAGGGGGGAATCCACAACATCAAAGACCCGCCCCCGCCCGCCCAGCGCTTCGTTCATCGCCAGTATGGCGGCCTGTGCCTCGGGCGGGTAATCCGGGCCAAGATGCACGAAGGCCCGGCCATGGTGGGCGCGCAGGTCCGCCGCCATGGGGGACAGCCAGTCAGGGCCGCCCGACGGGGCCTCGTCATGCAGGATATGGGCCGACAGACGCCCGATCACCTCATTCATCATGCCCGGCGTCGCAACAAAGCGGTGATCGGCGGCGACACCGGTAAGGGACGGCGTGGGTTCCACCGCGTAAAGCCGGTTCATGGTGGCGGTGACAGGGTTGCGGCGCGCGGCAAAGGCGCGGGCGTGGGCCAGGTGCCCCGGCGCGCTGTCAAGAAGGTCGCTGTCGAGGGCAAGCAGCACATCCGCCCGCCCCGGATCGACAAGGACCGAGGCCGGCACGCCATAAGCCATGGCAAGGCCGCGTGTGACGTTCTCGCGCCCGATTGCATCCCACCCATGCCATATCGCCCCCGGAAAGGCGGCGAGGACCTGCTCGATCGCCTGGCCCATGGCGGGAGACGTGAGCGTACCGGTCAGGATACGCAACCCCTCACCCGCATGCGTGCCATCCGGGCGCGGGGCCATGGCGCCCGCACGCATCTTCTGCATCGCATCCGCCAGATCCGGCCACGAGGCGGGCATGCCCCTGTGGAGCGGGCCGGTGGCGCGGTCGGGATCATAAAAATCATAGACCAGCGCCTGGGCCATCACGTCCGTTGCGCCAAGGCTGCTGGGATGACCGGGATTGCCTTCCACCTTGATCGGGCGTCCCATCTGGTGGGTGACAAGGATGCCTTCCGCGTAACCGTCACGCACATGGGCGGTAGCATAGACGTTTGGCACGCCGGGCACCACGCCCTGTGCCGCGCGCACGGCCGAGACGAACCCGCGGTCAGGCGTGCCGGGATCACAGCCGGCCACCCCGCCACCGGCAAGGGCAAGCCCCAGCAATTTGAGCACGCGCCGCCGGTCCAGCGTATGGGACAGCGCGGTTTCGATCTGGGGGAAACGCCGGGCGAGTTCGCGATCCGACATCATGGCGGGCATGCGCGCATCCTCCCCTAACGGTGGCATATGGAACATTCCGTCAGGTTACGCCCGCCAAGGTGATATTGTGCCATCAGGGCGGCGGCGCCCGGTGTTTCGGGGCGGCGGTGCCAGTCCGTATCGAATATGTTTTCCGCCGGGCGCAGGTTGGGGCCGGGATTACGGTGACAGTCCACACAGAACTGCATCGTCAGCGTTTTTGCCTTATATGTCAGCGGCATGGTCGCCACATTGCCATGGCAACTTTCGCAGCCGACCCCTTTGGCAACATGAATGCTGTGATTGAAATAGACATAGTCCGGCACATTGGTCACACGCTGCCACGTCATGGGGGTGTTCCTCAGCAAACTGTCACGGACGGCCGCAAGTACGGCGGCCCCCGTCCAGACCTGTGAATGGCATGTCATGCAGGTAAAGGTTGGCGGCAGGCTGGCCTGTGCGCTGCGTTCCACACTGCTGTGGCAGAAGCGGCAATCAAGCCCCAGGCCCGCCACGTGATGCTGGTGGCTGAAGGGGACCGGTTGTTCGATGGCCCAGCCTACATGCCGGTCATAATCCGAATATGGCCATGCAAACCAGAACAGGACGCCACTGGCGGCCACACAGGCGATCAGGGCAAGGCATGCGGTCATGATGATATTGGCACGGGGGGTGAATGGCGCTCCCATCAGTTTGCGGTCCATCCATGACGGCGACTTGCGCGGCCTGTTCCTGTCTGGGCACAGGCAGGCACGCAGGCCGCTTGGGGATTACGTCACACGGAACGTCACTGTCGGGAAAAACGATCCCATCACAAGGTGGTGAATGCCGCACGGTCCTTGCAATGGGGAAATCATGCGTCCGGGCATGAAGTATTCATGGGCAGGCCACCTCCGCCCTCCCTCCCGGTTTCGCCGGTACGGGCATGGATCGCGACTGGCCGCTGCGGGGCGCAGGACAGACCACCGCCCTGCCCCTGAAGGCCGGGGTCAGTTGGCCTGAAGGGCGGCCTTCAGATGTTCCAGCCGATTTGAGACATGGCGGTAATTCAGTGCCTTTTCGACATGCCGCAAATGGACATCCATCAGCCGCGCGGCTTCGGTCGGGTCCCCCTGTTCAAGGGCGTCGATGATCTGGCCATGTTCGCAGCAGGATTCGTGCGCGTCATGGGTCGACTGGTAAAGGGCCGCGATCAGCACGGTCCGTGTCGTCAGGTCCTGCAGCAGGGAACCCAGCACGGGATTCCCAAGCGTTTCGGCAAGGCAGACATGGAAATGGCCCAGAAGGTAGCTGCGCTGCGCACGGTCACCGGACGCAAGGGCCTGCTGTTCGGACAGGACATGCTCACGCAGGATGCGGATCTGGGCGGGCTGTATGTCATCTATGGTGACAAGCATCCCGACCTCCAGCGCGCGGCGTGCGTCGATCGTGTGGCGGGCCTCCTCCACGGAGGGTTCAATGACGAACCAGCCCCTGCGCGGCGAGACCTCGACAATGCCGCGGGCCTGCAGGCGCATCATGGCTTCCCGGACAAGCGTGCGCGAGACATTGAAAATCTCGGACAGATCCTTTTCGCCCAGCCGCTCCCCCGGGGCGATCTGGCCCGACAGGGCCGCCCGGATGATCCGATCCTCAATGATATGAGGATTCCTGTCGGCCGTTTTATCCTGCTCTTGCATACCAGTTAGTATGCGCAAGCCCTCCGGCTTTGGCAACGCAATCAATGCACAGGCCGATGCGTAACGACCGGCAACGGCACCTTTGGCACAGGTGGTGCTGTGACGGGGGTGGCCATGCAAGACAGGTCCCGCCCGACCAAGATTCTAATAACAAGCTGATTTAAAACGGTTTATTTCCAGATCAGAACGACATCAACATAATGTGATAACCGATTTCGTAATTATTCCGTTTTTTAAGATGCTCTCGTTTCGGTTTGCATTGTATCTTGTATGCAAGATTGTATTCTCAGCAGTCGGGTTTGATAGACCATTTGGTGTTCAAGGATGCTGGCGGAAAAACACCGGTATCTGGAAAGATGTAGAGTGTAACGAGATGCGTTTGTGCCGATCGCTGTTTTTCCAGATTGTGCTGGCGACCGTGCTTGGCGTCGTATCGGGCCTTGTCGCCCCTGATATTGCGGTCATGCTCAAACCACTGAGCGATCTGTTCCTCAGGCTGATCTCCATGCTTGTGGGGCCGCTTGTCTTCTGCGTGGTGGTGCAGGGGATCAGTGGTGCGGGCAACCTGCGCACGGTGGGGCGGATCGGCCTGAAGGCCCTGCTTTATTTTGAAGTCACCACCACCATCGCCCTGTGCCTTGGCGTGGCGGCGGCGGCCATGTTCCAGCCCGGTGCGGGCATGCACATTGATGCCGGCACGCTGGCACAGGGCCCGTCGGGCCAGTTCGGTGAAAGTGCCGCGACCCTGCGCAAGGAAGGGCTTGTGGGCTTCATGCTGCATCTTGTCCCGCAAAATCCACTGAGTGCGTTTGTCCATAATGATGTGCTGCAGGTGCTTGTGTTCGCGATCCTGTTCGGCTGCGGGCTGTCCATTGCCGGGGAACAGGGAAAACCCGCGGCAGTACTGATCGACTCAATCGCGGCGGTCCTGTTCCGCATCATGGGCATGGTCATCCGGGTCGCCCCGATCGGGGTGCTGGGGGCCGTTGCCTATACGGTCGGGCATTTCGGCATGCACTCCCTTGAACAACTCGGGGCTTTTGTCGGGCTGTATTTCGTGCTGATCGCCCTGTTCATCCTTGCCGGGCTGGGCATCCTGCTGCGTGCGTGCGGGATCGGCATCTTCTCCTTCATCTGGTACCTGCGCGCGGAACTGGCGGTTGTCATGGCGACGACATCGTCTGATGCGGTGCTTCCGCAGATCATGGAGAAACTGACTGCCCTTGACGTGCCGCGTGATGTCGTCGGGCTGGTCATTCCGGCGGGGTATTCCTTCAACCTGGACGCGCTTTCGATATATCTGGGGCTTGCGGTGCTGTTCCTTGCCCAGGCGTCCGGGATTCACCTGACGTGGACACAGATTTTCCTGGTCACGGGCACTGCCCTCGTCACGTCAAAGGGCGCGCATGGCGTGCCCGGCGTCGCGATTGTCATCCTGGCCGCGACACTGGCGGTCGTGCCTGAAATCCCGCAGGTCGGGCTGGTTTTACTGGTTGCGGTGGACTGGTTCATCGGGATTGCCCGCGCGCTGGGCAATATCATGGGCAACTGCGTCGCAACCCTTGTCATCGCGAAATGGGAGGGACGGCTTGATGGCACGGTCGCACAACGCGTCCTGCAGCAGTCCCGCGCGCCCTCATCACAATAAGAACACCCCGGATACAGGACGGAAATTCCTTTCCATCAACAATGGAACAATAAAATCACCAGACGAGGTACCTCATGTCATCCTGTCTATTTTTCGTAAAATCACGCCTTGGACTTGCGGCATCGGTTTCCTGTATTGCGATCATGCAGGTCTCGTCTCTTTCCGCCGCGACCCCGGTTGCGCTGCAGAAGGCCACCGGCGGGCACGCCCGCGCGGCATCCGGGCCGGGTTCGCACGGGGGGCATGCCCCTGCCCCCCCGGCCGCGCCGGAAAGCATCAAGGTCAGCACGGCGCGTGCGGTAAAGTTCCGGCAGGAACAGCATGTACCGGATTCCGCAACGCACATAACGGGCAAGGACCTGGTGGAGCGGAACGTGCGGGCGATGACGGACCTGATCCGCGTTGCGCCCAACCTGAGCATCCAGCCGTCCAACGGGTCCGCCGGCCTGAATTTCATGCTGCGCGGCGTGGGCATGGCGGATCTGACGCAGAACAACATCCCCTCTGTCATGCCGTATGTGGATGGCGTTGCCCTGCCGGTAACGGTCATGACCTCCGCCATCATGTATGACATGGACAATGTCTCGGTAAATCCGGGGCAGTCCGGCTTTACGCATGGCATGACCACCACCGGCGGCGAAATCAATTTCCATACGGCCGATCCCACATCGCAGTTCCATGCCGGCGTGACGGAAGATATCGCCAGTTACGGCCGCAACCGTGTGGAGGGCTACATCTCCGGCCCGATCTCACGTTCGGTGTCATACCGTATTTCGGGCATGTCGATGACGGGCGGCGGTTTCCAGCATAACAGCCAGGGCGTCGGGTACGGCAACGCGGATATCGGCGCGCTGCGTGGCAAGCTGAAATGGCAGATCGATGATACGATGCGCCTTGATGTCGGGGGACACTGGAGCACCGACCAGTCCGATGCACCGGCGGGCGCCGTGATGGTCAACAGCTATGGCGTACCGTCCAGTACGGACCTGATGCAGACCAACTGGGGCCTGAGCAGACAGTTCGCCAATGCCATCGGGATCAATCCCGCCAACCAGAAGCCGCGTGAAAACAACCTGTCATGGGGGGCGAATGTCCGTTTCACCAAGGACTTCAGCTGGGGCAGGTTGACATCCACCAGCGCGTACGAAGCACTGGACGAACATGAACTGTCGGACCAGACCAATACAGCGCTGGCCTATGGCAACATGTACCGCAACAACCAGACCAACTTCTTCTCACAGGAAATAAACCTGCAGTCGCGCAACCCGGCGGACCGGCTGCAGTGGCTGGTGGGGATGTATTACAATCGTGGCCGGACGCATGACAGTTTCTGGTACGACATGTCGGACCGATATGCGTCAAGTGACAGCGGGAAATACTTCTACAAGACCGATTATGGACAGAATGAGCAGACATTCAATCAGTACGCCCAGCTTTCATACCGCCTGATACGTGGCCTGCGCCTGATTGGCGCGATCAGCCATGAATCAGACGACCGGCAACTGGAGGGATCGAAGAACCCTTGATTGATGTGCTTGGCCGGTAATTTCTGGGTTTTGGCGATTTGATTGACGGTTTTTGCGATGGCGTCCAGTCTGCGTTTTGAGCAGATTGGGAGTTGTCTCTCGC
>NZ_POTC01000074.1 GCF_002906255.1 Novacetimonas maltaceti
GCCATCTGGTCCGGGGTTAACCCCGGACCAGATGGCCAACAGCAACGCCGTCAGAAGGGCGGCATAACAACAATCGGGTATAGCTTATCAAGCCCGCAAAACTGTCCGAACGGACGGGACCACCTCATTCCAAGTAATGTGAGGTTGGTTTTTGGACTTATGTCCCATGATATAGACGGAAGGACCCCAACCCTGTGGTAATCGACATATTTTGTTTGGGTGCCTTGCGTTACGCCTATTCCAGCAATTCTATATTTTAGAGTCCCTGATTTATTTATCTTATCGCTTATATCGAAAGTTGACTCATATCGTCCCCAATTTCCGAACCCTACAGAGACTTGATGTAGCGGTGTCTTTGTCGGTTTTTTGAGACTTATGTCGACCATTCCCCCGGGATTTGTCTGACCGTACATCACCGAGGCCGGACCGTTTACTGCTTCGATGCGCTCTATAAACGCAGTTTCTCCAGAGCTGCCGGAATTCATCATTAGCCCATCAATGAATTGGGTTGCCTTGAAGCCTCTCTGGAGTATGCCCCCAGTTTCGTTGCTACCGTTTGCGTAGGTTCCATAACTCTCCGAGTAAATGCCAGGTGTATAACGAAGAGCTTCTACAACGCTTTGAGGCTGCTGGTCCTGCATAAGTTGTTTTGTAACAACATAAATTGAATTCGGTATTTCGGTTATCGGTGTATCCGTTTTTGTTCCTGCCATTGTGGTCGTGGCTACATACCCTACACCAGGTCCGGTCGGATTTTCATGAGCAACAGTACCACCCACACGCACGGGGCCGAGGGTGATATTGGCGGCTGCTTTTTGAACAATAATGACATTTCCACTTGTCCGGGGGCTTAGGCCAGTGCCACCGAGCAGGACATTCATAGCAGCGGTAGGCGTCAGAGTACCGCTGATACCTGGGGAACGTACATTACGTGTTAATTCACCGGCCGCGACGGTCTGGACATGCGTGATTTTTGAAAAAGCGGCGAGTGCTCCATCCAGCGATTGTGCCGGAATGGAAAAAGAAAAAGTTTGTTCGGTGGGGCTGACGGTAACTGCTGCTTTGGCCTGCCTACTGCTGGCGACAATGCCGACCGAGCAGCAAAGAGACGTTGTTAGCAGCAGTCGCGCCATTCCGCACCGCGAGGGGAGGCATCTGGAGTGTGTATGAAATCCGCTCACCTGTTCTGGTTCCCTGTCATCTTCCGGGAATGCGTTCTGATATGAGAAGCATTCTCACTTGCATCTTGTTTGTGAAGACGACGGAACCCGGCACTTTCGGAAAATTTTTATGAATTTATTTTTTGTGATGTGAAAAAGAGTGCTGTCTGAGAGGTCTGTCCGGTGTCGGAAAGGGTATCTTGCTCTTGGATCAGGTCATCGCTGAGCGTGTCAAAGCTGGACGAAGAATCAGTAGAGGACGGTGACATAACGCGTGAAGCGTAGAATCCTGAGTCCAAATGCCTCGTGAAGGGCGTTCAGGGCTGTGTCCTCCTGACCGATGACGAACGTGCCGGAAACGGGCCTGTTACGCCCCTGAAGGCTGGCGAGTACGAGCTTAGTGCTTCCATACCGGTTGAGTTCCGCGACGACTTCCGCAAGCGGCTTCTGACGGAAAACGAGGTTCCCCTTGCGCCATGCGCCAATGTCATCAGGATCAACAGCCTGTATGCCGCCGAGACCGCCTGTGCCGTAGGAGATATCCTGTCCTGCCGTTAGCCTGACGTGATCGGGGGGAGGGGGGCCATAGGCAACGTCAACCATACCTTCTTCCACGGCGACGTTTGTCTGTCCTTCCAGATATCGGAGATCGAAGCGCGTGCCGACATCGGTCACTCGGCCTTTGCCGGCAAGAACGTAGAACGGGTGCGTGCTATCGTGACGGACAGAGAACCATACCTCTCCATGGAGCAGGGCGAGGCCTCGCTCATGTGTGTCAGGCAGTATCTTCAGGGCGCTATTCGGGCTGAGCGTTGCAACAGACCCATCCGCCAATATCACCGTTTTCTGTTCGCCCTGGCCAGAGCGGTAATCTGCCTGGAGCCAGTCTCTCCACCCGCTGGACAGCATGGCGATACAGGCGATGGCCAGACCAAGGCAGCCTAACGCAAGGGCAGGACGGCGTGAGCTCCGGGGGCGTTGGATGGTGCTGCGCGCGGGCACTGGTGGTTTTTGCGCAAGCGTTATCCTGATGTCCGATGCAAAAGTCTGGACGTCTTCCCAGGCCGCCTCATGGTCAGGGCTCTGTGCACACCATTTACGAAAAGCATCCCGATCTGCCTCGGTGACATTGTCCCCTTGCAAGCGATGATACCAGGCATTGGCCGCATCAAATGCGTCACCTGACGGTTCATTCCTGTTCTGCACGTTCAGATATCCAGCCGCCCAGAAGGCGGACATGCTGTCTCGTTTATCGTTTCCGCAGATGTAACAGGCGACAGGTCGGGATACCATGATCCTGTTTGCGGTGACGCGTAAATGATTGTCACTGATGGTCGCGGGCGTACTGGCGGCAGGCTTTCATGGCGTCACGAAGATGATATTCGACACGGCGGAGGTCCATACCTTTTTCTTCCGCGATCTGACGGTAACTGCGTCCCTCAAGATGGAAACGGATGAAGATGTCACGTGTTTCGTCGGGGAGAGCGGCGATTGCTTCCCGCAGAATGGCCCTGCGCTGCTTTTCAGCATGCTGTGCCTCGGCATTGGGAACGGGGCAGGGGAGGTCTGGCGCTACACTTCCTCCATCCCGGTTGCGTTCACGTCTGATCCGACGGTTATAATCCAGCATGATGTTGGATGCCGTGGTGAAGAGAAGGTGTCCCGGGTTATTGACGGCCTCAGGTTCAGCCAGCCGACTGAGCCGCATGAACGCATCCTGCACCACGTCCGCAGCCTGTTCCGGATCCGCACATTTCCTCCTGGCAAGCGCCTCGACCTTTCGCTGTTCAGATCGGAAAAGCGTTGTCAGAAGTGTGCTCCAGGACGTCACGTGCTTGGTCCATTCATGTCATCGGTCATGACGGGTTGGGGTTGATCCGTAGAGACGGGCAGCATGTCAATGCGACTCAAGCCTTTAACGCAAATGAGAAAAATTCGCAATATTTTCACATTCCACAGTGCCGCCGGAAATGGCCGTCGCTTGGGATAAACCAGAATGTCTTGGTGCCGTGGAACGGAGCGGCAAGCGACATGATCCGCTTTGTTCGAGGAAGTGACAGGCAGGCGTTTCAACGTGTTATCTGAAAAAATTTCAGGGCTCCGAGAAAAAAGCCGGTTTTCGATCGTCTTTATTAGGTGAGGGAATTGTCGCGGACCGTTTGTGATCAGCCGGTCATCAGCGAAATATTCCCGATTTCCGACGCATGCGAAGGCGCGTAGATGTAATGGACCCGGCAGAATTTTACGCAAAACAGAGTTGCGACTCACTATTACACGCACTTGTGAGCACGTGGTTTTCATGACCACCCGCACTCTTCGCCGCTGGTTCGTGGTCCATAAATGGACGAGTCTGGTCTGCACGCTGTTCCTGCTGGTCGTGTGCGTGACCGGCCTGCCGTTGTTGTTTTCCGAGCAGATCTGGGACACGTTCGTGGGTGACGATGACCCACCCTATGAGGTTCTGCCGCCGGGAACGCCCAACGCCAGTCTGGATGTGATCGTGGAGAAGGCCCGTAGCCTCTACCCAGGCCAGATCATCACCAGCGTCAATCCGGATGATGATGAACCGGCTGTTCTCATTTCCATGGCTCCAAGCTGGCAGGCCCTGAAAGACGACGAGAACTATCCGGACAGGAATTCCAGTCACTGGATCAAGTTCGACGCCCGTACGGCCAAGGTTCTGGAACAGTCGCGACCCGCAACAGAACCCAAGCCGCCCGGTACATGGACGGGCCTGGTCATGGGTATCTGCCGTCGCCTGCACGTCAGTCTGTTCGCTTATCTGCCCGGCCGCCTGTTTCTCGGCCTTATGGGCGGTGTCTTCGTGGCCTCACTGCTATCCGGCACGGTGCTGTATGGAAGGTTCATGAAGCGGCTGCCGTTCGGTTCGGTGCGTCGGGACCGGGCCTCGCGGCTGACATGGCTGGACCTGCACAACCTGCTGGGGGCCGCAACACTGGTCTGGGCGACGGTGGTGGGCTTTACCGGACTGGTCAACGAACTCCAGACGCCGCTGTTCGGTCTATGGCGTGTGACCGATGTGCGCCAGATTTTGCGGCCCTATGCCAACCTGCCCGTGCCCCCGCAGGATCATCTGTCCTCGGTGCAGGCCGCGTTCGACACGGCAGCCAAAGCCGCTCCCGGCAATGAGGTCACCGGTCTGTCTTTCCCCGGCGCCTCCTTCGGCAGCCCGGTGCATTACGTGCTGTGGACCCGGGGTGCGACCCCGCTGCGGGCACGGCTGTTCACCCCGGTGCTGGTTGATGCCCGCACGGGCGAACTGACCGGGGGGTATCCCATGCCGTGGTACCTGCGTTTTCTGGAAATCTCCCGTCCGCTGCATTTTGGCGATTATGGCGGCATGCCGCTGAAAATCCTGTGGGCGCTGCTCGATGTGGTGGTGATTGGCGTTCTGGTCAGCGGTCTGGTGCTGTGGGCTGGTAAACGGAAGATCGCCACCGACGCCCGGCTGCGGGCGCTGGGTTACGATCTGGATGACGCGGACGATGCGGCTGTTCCTGCCCTGACGGTGGAGACGGTCCGATGAACGCCGTCTCTCCCGAAACCCCCATGCCATCTGCGCCTGTTTCTGCATCCCGTCCGTCCGTTGCCGTCTGGCCGTGGCCGATCGCGCTGGGGCTGCTCACCATCTTCGGCCTGCTGTCCGCCCTGCTGGGCCAGCGTGGCGTCTGGCTGGCTCTCTCCTGGGCCGCCCTGTCCATCCCCCTCATCGTTACGGTCATCTGCCTGATCCGGGCGTGGCGCAGACCGTCTTCCAAAGGAGGTCTCTCATGACCGATCTTGTTCCCATGTCCTTCTCTCCGTGGGACATGTTCCTCAATGCCGGGCCTATGGTCCGCTGCGTGATGATCCTGCTGGCCGTAGCTTCGCTGCTGACCTGGACCATCTTCATCGCCAAGTCCGTCGAACTGCTCCGCGTGCGCATGAAGCTGGCCAAGGCCGAGCAGACGCTTGAGCAGGCCAACACGCTGGATCTTGGCGAGGAAGGCACGCGCCAGAATGGCATCGCCCACACGCTGGTCATGGCGGCCGAAACCGAGCGCAAACGCTCCGTCGATATCCCCGATGACAGCGAGGGCCTGAAGGAGCGCATCGTCCTGCATCTCGAACGGCTGGAAGCGGCCGAGGGACGCAGGCTCCTGCGTGGCACCGGCGTGCTGGCCACCATTGGCGCAACGTCGCCCTTCATCGGACTGTTCGGCACGGTCTGGGGGATCATGACCTCGTTCACCGGCATTGCGGCCAGCAAGGCGACCAGCCTTGCCGTTGTCGCTCCCGGCATTGCCGAGGCCCTGCTGGCGACTGCGCTCGGTCTGGTGGCCGCGATCCCGGCGGTGGTGATCTACAACCATCTGGCCCGCCAGACGGCCTCCTGCCGCGCACAGGTGGCCGACCTCACAGCGCTGGTCATGCGTCTGGTGTCGCGCGATCTGGGCCGCACGCAGATGCTCATGGCCCAGGGCAATATCGTGCGCCTTGGCTCGCAGGCGCGGGATGTCCGCACGGCAGCGGCGGAGTGATCCGTCATGATCCGCATGCGCCACACCGATGAAAGCCCGCACGAGGCGAGCGAGATCAACGTCACCCCGTTCATCGACGTGATGCTGGTCCTGCTGGTGATCTTCATGGTCACCGCCCCGCTGACGACCGTGAACGTGCCGGTGGACCTCCCATCCTCAATCGAGAAGCCGACGCCGCGTCCGGACGATCCGGTGTTCCTGACGGTGAAAGCCGATCACGGTCTGGCGTTGGGGGAAGACGATATCACCATGGATGGTCTGGCGGGTGCCCTGGAAAGCGCCACCAAAGGTAACAAGGACGAACGGATCTTCCTGCGCGCCGACAGGACCGTGGATTACGGCACGCTGATGGGCGTGATGGATAGACTGCGGTCCGCCGGCTACCTCAAGGTCGCACTGGTCAACCTGCAGGGGCAGGAGGAAGGTAGCGAAGCCGGTTCCACAACCTCGGGTAGTGCCCCTGCTGCGGGAGGCACGCCGTGAGCGCTACGGCTGACATGGCGGGTACAACGCATTCTGCTGGCATGACACAGGAGACGGTCCCGCCATCCTTTGCCGAGTGGCAGAAAAGGCAGGCCCGTCTGGCCCGGCGTCACGATGCGCTCCGCTGGGGCCTGTCCTTCCTCGCCGTGCTCGCGGTCAGTGGCGGGGCGGTCTGGTGGATCATGCGCCTGCCGCCACCGGTCATGGCCGTGCCAGAGCCACCGCCTGCCGCCATTGCCATCGACATGGCCCCGGAACCCGTTTCGACACCGACGCCGCCGACCGATGCGCCGATCGGCCCGAAGCAGACCCAGTCCATTCCCGATCCGGACCCGGTCGAGCCGCCGAAGATCACGGCCCCGCCGTCGCCCGCGCCCAATCCGCCAGTCCCGGTGCCCAAGCCCGAGAAACCGCGCAAGATCGTCAAGAAGAGCAAGCCAGTGCCAATGCTCAAAAAGCCGATCCCGGACAAAACGCCGCCGGCCGAAGCCACGACCGCGCCGCCATCGTCGGAAGCGCCACCGGCCCCCACTCAGGCAGCGCCTGCACCGGGTGCCTCGTCGTCAAAGGCGTCGCATGACCCGGTGACCTGGCAGGGTGCGCTGCTGGCGCAACTGGAAAAGTTCAAGCGCTACCCGTCCGACGCCATGGCCGATCATCAGGAAGGCGTGCCGACCGTCACCTTCTCCATGGACCGTAAGGGCCATGTGCTTTCAGTGACGCTGGCGAGCAGTTCCGGCCATGCGGTGCTGGATCAGGAAGCGATTGCGCTCCCCAAACGCGCCCAGCCTCTGCCCATCCCGCCGGACAGTGTCGCGGGGGATCCGATCACCCTGACCGTGCCCGTCGAATTCTACATCCACCCGGACAGGAACTGAGGTTTCTGGCCATTCCCTTATTCTGATCGTGACAGGATCATCACCATGCTCGCCTTTTCCGAACACCGTCGTTCTCCGCCCGCCCTGAGCCAGATCCGTCCCGGCATGGGCGCCAGTCGCAATGCGGTGCGCAAGCTTGAGGACCGCTGCCGGGAGGCAGGCGTGAAAATGACCGACCTGCGCCGGGTGCTGCTGCATGGCATCCTTGAAGCGGGTGCGGGGGCTACGGCCATCAAGATCTGGAAGACCCTGCGCAATATGACCGACGGCCATCCACCCAGCCAGGGCTCGATCCAGCGCAACCTGAACCTGCTGGTCGCCCGCGATATCCTGCGCCGCGACGTCTCGCCCGACCGGCTGTGGCATTACAGCATCGCGCCCGAACGCAAAGGCAGGCTCGCCGTCACCTTTGTCGAGGCCGGAACGGGACGGAAGATTCCGTGCCGGATGCCGGAAGTGGCGGCCCTGCTGCGCCGGGCAGCGGCTGAACACGGGCTGGCCGTGCAGGCCGCCGCCATTACCGTGACGCCGGTACCGGCCACCGGTGATGCGGACATCCGCTAAGCGCTGAAGCATTTTTTTCATCCAGCCGCTGAAAAAATGCAGTGGCCGATCGTCTTTATAGACAGAGCCCTCCCGCAGGGACGGGACATCTTCCTTGAAATTCATCGCCTGGTTCGTCCGTCGCCCGGTAGCGCCCCTCCTGCTCTTCTCCGGCGTGCTAAACTGCCCCGGTTTTACCGAAGAGCGATTTGTTCAACGTTTCTGATCTGCTCGGCCAGGTTGTGGGGCATGTGACACAGAACGACTATGATAAGCCCGACAGGACTTTTCTTAGGTGGCGTCAGAAACGTTCGGGGGCTTCACCGTCCTCACCAGTTTAAGAAGCGTCTGGAGCGCTGGGTTGTGGTTCTGGCGTGACCACAGGGCATGAAATGTCAGGGCGATGGGATCACCTGCAAGAGGAAGCAGGCGCACGCCCGGAACCGACAGGCTTGTTGTGGCGGCCGAGGTCAGGGCCACCGCCTGGCGGCGCACGACATCGGCGAGCAGGGTGTCTCGTCCGACAATCATGTGTTCGATCCGGGGTGGAGCGCCATGTTGTTCGAGATAGGGAAGGGCCTGCGCCATCAGCCACGATCCCATGCCTTCCCGGCGAACCAAAAAGGTATGATCCGCAAGATCATTCCATGTCACTGTGTCCTGCATGGCCACGGGGTCATGCTCTGAAAGTGCCGCCATCATGGTTTCGGTCCATAATGGCATGACGCACAGGATATCGTGGGCCAGTGTCCGAGGCGGTGGAACGTCCGGGGTAAATGCAATATCGATCTCGCGTTGTCGCAGGCCGGAGATCAGCAGATCAGGAGCAAATTCGCCCGAGACCAGCCGGACATAAGGCGAATATTTTACGAAACGGTCGAGGATATTGCGCAGAAATCCCCCGGCGCTTGAGGACTGGACACCGACCATCAGCCTGACCGCTTCGTTGATGACGGAGAGAAACTGCTGCCCCTCGTAGGTGACATGCACGCCGTTGCGGCGTTCAAACAGGCGGAAACCGATAATACCCTCAAGGGTGGCGATCCGATTGCTGATAGAAGATTGTGAAATCTGTAAGGTTTCACCGGCCTTTCGGAAGTTACGATGTTCCGCCACAGCGAGAGCCTCAACCAGTGAGGTAAGGGATATCTGGCCGCTGACGATCAGGCGGAAGAGTAGATTCTGGTCGGTCTGCGCGTTATTCTGGTGTGATCCCACTGGATATATCTCCGAACAGGTTTCTCCAGTTTCGCGAAAGTTTTTGGGGCGGGGAGCGTATCCCTCGCCAATTGCCGTGTGACCTCACGGATAGTGCACAGCATCGTCCCCCGAGTTTGGCATGGATGGCCCTATGGAACTTGCCGGGGATAACCCATGATTGTTGCATGGGATGCCCCTCGGAACTTGCAGCGATGTTGCCCCACGACTTTGGCATTGAAGTGCGGGGCAAAGAGAGGTGGTCCCCATTTTTCGGACAGGGCGATAAGCTATCATCTGGCCTGAACGAGGACGGGTTTTATGGGCAAGGTTACGCGGAAACGGTATGCGGCAGAGTTCAAGTCACGGGTTGCGCTGGAG
>NZ_POTC01000075.1 GCF_002906255.1 Novacetimonas maltaceti
GCGAGAGACAACTCCCAATCTGCTCAAAACGCAGACTGGACGCCATCGCAAAAACCGTCAATCAAATCGCCAAAACCCAGAAATTACCGGCCAAGCACATCAATCAAGGGTTCTTCGATCCCTCCACCTGTTTTTGGCGCACAAAACCCCGCTAGAGTCCTCACTTCGAGGGCCGTTTTGCGATCTGTTTCGGCTCCAGATTTCTGGCATATCTCAGAAATTAACCTTGCGCGTCGCATGTTCCCGCCAGAGTCCTCAGTTTTTGCCTCTGAAAGAAACTCCATGAGGACTCTGGCGGGAATGTAGGCTGGAACAGGTGTTCAGAACTTTCACTTGGTCGGGTAGCGCGCTGAGATGCTGGCTCCGTCGATGTACGTTTTACGGTCTCTCGGGATAATGTCGTGGCGTGGGCTACGCCCGCCAAAGTCCTCATCTGGATGTTGTGGTTACACTGGGGGCTGACGTCTGTGATCACGCGTGACATAGCCCTGTCTATTTCCGCAGGCTCTGCGAATCGACCCTCTCGGATATCCCAACTGATCTACCCAGTGACGCCGTTGTGAGTCGCGGCAGGGAGATAATCAACAGGTCTTCATCAGGGGAAATACTGGTTTCCTGATATTCTGCTTTTTTGCTGTGTGCCACTGGACGAATGCAGGTGAAAGCATGACCGCAATCAGGAAATTCCCCGATTTATTGCCGGGCTTTAGCTGGCGGGATATCGAGGTGAATGGCGTGCGGATCCGCACGGCTACCGGCGGAAACGGACCGCCGCTGCTCATGCTGCATGGTCATCCGCAGATGCATCTGACCTGGCACAAGGTTGCGCCCGCACTGGCGAAACGATTTACCATCGTGGCCCCAGATCTGCGGGGATATGGCGATAGCGCCAAGCCTGAAGGTGGGGCGGATCACGCCAACTATTCCAAGCGGGCCATGGCGGCTGATCAGGTTGGCGTCATGCACCAGCTTGGATTTGAACGGTTCATGGTTGTCGGGCATGACCGGGGCGGACGGGTGGCGCACCGCATGGCGCTGGATGCGCCGCAGTCGGTGGAAAAACTGGTGCTGATCGATATCGCACCGACAGCAACGATGTATGCCCGGACCAATATGGAATTCGCCCGACGCTATTTCTGGTGGTTTTTTCTGATCCAGCCCGCCCCCTTGCCTGAAAGGCTGATCAGCGGGGATCCGGACTTTTTTCTCGAAAGCCACATTGCAGGACAGATCAAGATACCAGGATCGGTCGATCCGCGTGTCATGGCCGAATATCGTCGATGCTACGCCGACCCGGCAATGCGTCATGCAGCATGCGAAGACTACCGCGCTGCAGCAGGCATCGATCTGGTCCATGATGCGACTGATGCAGACAGGCGGATTGAGGTCCCATTACTGGCTCTGTGGGGTGCACGTGGCACCGTGGGCGCGCTATATGACGTTGTCGAGACATGGCGCGAAAAAGCCGTGGACGTGCGGGGATACGCGATCGACTGTGGTCATAGTCCGCAGGAAGAAGCACCGGCAGAACTGCTGCATCGGCTTGATGCGTTTCTCTGACCTTCGCGAAACAGTTGGAGAGTCAAAGCTCGATTTTCACCGCATTATAGTCAGTTATGCTTTGAAAAGCAGACCCGTTCAATCCAGATGACGCGATCGCTGAAGATATCGATCGGCTGTGTGCGGATTCAGAGGTTACGGAGCGACCTCTGACCCGGATGAGCGGGAGGCGACCGCATGTTCCAGATAGAGCCGCAGCATCGTAATGGCTTCCTTGTCCTGGGCCGGGCGGGGGACCGAAAGATCCTGTGGCAGGGCAAAGATCGCCTTGACCAGATGCAGCAGCATCACGGCCCGTTCGTCATGTGGACCCGGAGAACCACCCAGCCGTGACAATAACTGGCTCATGCGCCCGATCAGCGCCTTGCGGAGCGTTCCTGTCCCATCTGGCAGGGTAATCCCGCTGTCGAGCAGGGAAAGGACGACTGAGCGTTCCGTCCGCAGACGCTGGATGATGTCCAGCAGTCCTTCTGCTGCATCACGTGGCGACAGCGGCGGATCGCGGTCGACCAACTCATCCAGGGCATGCAGGAGCCGCGCGCCGTAGCGTTCGAGCACTGCGGCGGCCAGCACGTCCTTGGTCGGGAAAAAACGGTAGAGCGAACCGATTGCCGTGCTGGCGCGGGCAGCGATCTCGGTCATTGTCGCCGCCTCGTAAGATTTCTCGCCAAAGACCGTTGTCGCGGCCGTAAGGATCGCTTCAACGCGGTCGCGTCCGCGCTGCCGCTTGGGCGCGAGTGGTGATGAACGGGGCGGGCTTGACATAATGCGAGGGTACCCTCAACTTTCTTTTATGCGAGACAGTCCTCGCATAACCGATTTTCCATTGCCGGTCGATGTTTGACCCGACCATGTATCCAGATCCCGGAAGGCGCCGATCCGTGAACAGATTTGACCCGCGAACCACAGCCCTTGTCCTCATTGACCTGCAGAATGGCATACTTGCCCTGCCAACCGCCCCGCGGCCATCGTCGCAGGTGCTGGAGAGCGGTAAATCGCTTGCTGCTCGCTTCCGGGATGAAGGTGCTACGGTCGTACTGGTTCGGGTCGCGTTTGCACCTGACTTTGCCGACGCGCCACCGGGTCTGGCCGACCAGCCCTTAAGCCCGCCGGAAGGCGGCCTGCCAACGGACTGGGCGCACCTGGCCGATGGGCTGGCAGCACCCGGCGATATCGTCATCACCAAACATCAGTGGGGGGCATTTACCGGCACGGAACTTGACCTGCAATTCCGCAGGCGGGGCATCCGGACGGTCGTGCTGGGCGGTATTGCTACGAATTTCGGGGTTGAATCCACCGCACGGCACGGCTGGGAACTTGGCTACCATATTGTCATCGCCGAAGATCTCTGCACTAGCCTGTCAGCAGACCTTCATGATGTTTCCGTCCGCTCGATCCTCCCGCGGATTGCACGCGTGCTGCCTTCCGATACAATCGTGTTTGGCGGTTAAGCGGTGAGGGTGGGGCCATCAGCGTGGCTGCTGACCGGGCGATGGGGCTTACTGGCGCTGCTTTCGCTGGTTTTCGGTATGCTTCTGGCCGTCTTACGCCTGCCGGCCGCGCCGCTGCTGGGACCACTGGGGGCGGCGGTCGTACTGGCCACACGGGGTAGTGCGGTCCGTATTCCCCGCTGGGCCTTTCTCGGCGCACAGGGCGTGGTCGGGGTCATGATCGCCAGCTATCTTTCAGCCTCGATCTTTCACGAAATGGCAGCCAGCTGGCCGGTCTTTGTTGCCGGTACGTTTTCTACCCTGTCTGCGGCAGCCCTTCTCGGCTGGCTGCTGACACGCTCGCGCCTGCTACCCGGCAATACCGCGATCTGGGGTTCATCACCCGGTGCGGCCACGGTCATGACCCTGATGGCGGAATCATACGGGGCGGATATGCGGCTCGTCGCCTTCATGCAATATCTGCGCGTGGCCTGCTGCGCCGTCATTGCGGCTGTTGTTGCGCGCGTAGCCGGAACGCCGTCCGCCCCGCTGGTCGTGGCACAGACCCTCTCATGGCAGGGGGCTTTACTGGCGCTGGTGATCGCACTGGCAGGGAGCGCCGTGGGAACCCGTCTGCGCGTGCCGGCCGGGGGACTGCTTGTGCCCATGGGGATCGGGATGGCCGCGAGGCTTGGTGCTCATCTGCCGATCGAACAGCCGCATTTTCTGCTGGTCGCGGCCTATGTCCTGGTCGGGTGGGGCATCGGCATGCGGTTTACGCCAGACGTGCTGGCTTATGCCGGACGTGTCTTTCCACGCGTGCTGGGTTCCATCCTCGCGCTGATTGCGGTGTGTGGCGGCTTTGCATTGATACTTGCCCGGCTGGCGCATGTGGATCTGCTGACGGCTTATCTTGCAACCAGCCCTGGTGGAGCTGATTCCGTCTCCATTATCGCCTCGACCACAAAAGTGGACATGCCTTTCGTCATTGCCATGCAGGTCGCCCGGTTTTTCTGTGTTCTGGTCACCGGGCCAGCTTTGGCGCGTTTTCTGTCCCGCAGATCGTCGGGAAAAGGACAGCGCGATGTGTCGCAAGAAATACACGGGAAATAGGCGAAAAGGAGGAGGGGCTTGCTGAAGACCAATGCGACAGATCCCGCTCTTGCAAACCCGCTCGCGCTGAGGCGTGACGACAATTTTGGTTGATGGCGGGAGCAGCGATTTGGCCATCAGGGTGTAGTCATTTACCCCGCTTGTCTGGCGCGCGGCATCTTCTTTCGCTGCATCCCCGTTTGACAGTCATATCCATTCCGATGATGTCATAGCTTCCTGTAGTCGCGTGGGCTGATGCCGGTTTCCCTGTGAAACATCTGTGCAAAATGGCTCGCACTCTCATAGCCGCTGGTCAGGGCAATCTCGATGATGGACCTGTTGGTCTGCGATAGAAGGTTTTTCGCATGTTCCACACGCCGTCGGATAAACCAGCGTGACGGGCTTTGCCCCATGGTGTTGTGAAATGACCGGCTGAAATGAAACCGGCTCATCCCGCACAACCCGGCCAGAAAATCGAGATCGAACGGTTCGGCGAGATGGGCCTCCATATGATCCAGCGCCTTGCGCAGCTTCCACGCTGGCAGTTGTGCGGGTCTGGGTGTGGGCGAAGGCTGTGTCTGGGCATAATGACGCAGAAGATGGACGGTCAGACTTTCCAGAAGTCCATTCACAAATAGCGAACTGGCCGAATGAGGTGTCTGGATCTCGGCTGTCAGACCTGTCATGACGCCAGAGATGAATGCATCCTGAACACCGGAAATGTCGCGCATGGAGAGCCGGGACGAATTAAGCCCCAACGATTGGGCAGCCCGGTTGACCAGAGTAAGGCCCAGATAAAGATGCAGGACTTCAAACGGACGGTCCGGATCGGCCTGCCAGCGCATGAGGTAAGGCGCATTGGTCTGTGTCAGGAAGAATGATCCGGATCCGACCTCACTTTTCGTCCATTCACCGGTCAGTTCTCGTTCCTCGATCTGCGCTTCTCCCGAGATGATCCAGACCAGCAAGGGCTCGGCCACGGCCGGGACCAGCACTTCATCCTCGTGTTGCGGCCGGCGGAATATCTGTGCCTCGGCCTCTTTCCATGCCCCTCCTTGGCTTTGCCCGATCTTCCGGCCCGGAATACGGTCCTCGAGGGCATAACAGGCGGCATGCAGCGAAGAACGATGCGGGTAAGGCATCCGGTTTCCCTTTCAGGCGTGCCGTGAATTGTCCAGCCCAACTCACAAAAACGCAAAATCACAATGGTTTTAGCAAGAGGACGACAGAAACCATCTGCCTTGGTCTTTACCTGTTTTCTCGTTCTTTTTTAAACGGAATAGGTGAAGATTATCATGAGTATCAGAGGTAAGGTCGCCCTTGTTACCGGAGCCTCCAGCGGGATAGGCGCTGCAACAGCACGCAAACTTGCAACAGAGGGGGCGATTGTCGGTCTGGCAGCACGGCGCAAGGACCGTCTGGACGCGCTGGCGACGGAAATCACCGGGGCAGGCGGCAAAGCCGTTGCCCTTCCAACCGACGTTACGGATCTGACGTCATGCAAGGCTGCAGCAGATGCGCTTATCACCCAGTTCGGCAGGATTGACGTGTTGGTCAACAATGCGGGCCTGATGCCCCTGTCCAACATTGACAGCCTGAAAGTGGACGAATGGCAGCGTATGGTGGACGTAAACGTGTCCGGTGTCCTCAATGCAACGGCGGCGGTTCTTCCACAGATGATCGCACAGCATTCGGGCCATATCTTCAACATGTCCTCGATTGCGGGCCGGAAAGTCTTTACCGGCCTAGCCGTCTATTGCGCC
The DNA here is from genome assembly GCF_002906255.1 of Novacetimonas maltaceti. Classification (GTDB taxonomy): domain Bacteria; phylum Pseudomonadota; class Alphaproteobacteria; order Acetobacterales; family Acetobacteraceae; genus Novacetimonas; species Novacetimonas maltaceti. The sequence continues at coordinate 5,846 of NZ_POTC01000075.1, forward strand.
ACCAAGGCCGCCGTCGCGGCATTTTCCGATGGACTCAGGATGGAGATCGGGCCAAAGCACAATATCCGCGTCACCTGCATCCAACCGGGTGCCTTGAAGTCGGAACTGTACGAGCAGATTACGGATGCCACTTACCGCAGGCAGATGGATGACCTGGCGGCGTCCATGACCTATCTGGATGGCGAGGACATCGCTGATACAATCCTGTTTGCCCTGAACGCACCATCCCGCATGGATGTCGCAGAACTGTTCGTTCTGCCCACCGAACAGGGATGGTAAGGATCAGAATCATGAAAGAACTTCGGCGGGAGCAATTTCTTCAGGACATTAAAGTTCAAGGTCGGACAGCCCCGGATGATCGTCGGGGCGTCTTCCCGCAGGCCAATGGAACAGTCGGTCTCCGGCCTCTATCGGCAGGTCATTGATCGATGCGACCCGGCGGCGCATAAGCCCGGCGGTATCGAATTCCCACAGTTCATTGCCGTAAGACCGGAACCATCGACCCGCATCATCATGCCATTCATAGGCAAAACGGACAGCCATGCGGTTATTGCGGAAACCCCAGAGTTTCTTGATCAGGCGGTATTCGTGCTCTACGTTCCATTTGCGTGTCAGGAAGGCCACGATCTCATCGCGTCAGGCCATCGGACGATCCTGGGGCGGATTGACTACAAAGATCCATGCCATTTGCGATGCCCTGAGTAACCCGGTGGAGATTGACATCACATCGGGAAAGAATGCGGATACCAACCGGGCGGAACCGATGCTGGAAAACATGGACCCAGATGCCTTCCTTGTCGACAGGGCGCATGATGCAGACAGGTTGATCGACCGATCGACAGAGCGCGGGATTACCCCGGTCATACCGCCAAAACGCAATAGAACGATGCAGCGGGCAACCGCTTCGCTTCAATCATTATCCTTCTTGACTGACGACACGCCGTAGAAGGTATTTCGTCAACCTTCATCTGAATTCCGCGTCAAAAGCATGCTTGGTAGGCTCAGGACCCATTGATATGATTGCGGAAATCTGATTCAGCCTCTGTGAGGAGACTGAAGATGAGTGACCTGTATTGGTTGACGGAGGAGCAGATGGATCGTCTGCGGCCCTTTTTCCCGAAGAGCCATGGCAAACCTCGCGTTGATGATCGTCGTGTGTTGAGCGGGATCATTTTCGTGAACAGAAATGGTCTGCGCTGGCGTGATGCGCCCCGGGAATACGGTCCACACAAGACGCTCTACAACCGCTGGAAGCGCTGGAGCGCTATGGGGGTATTCATCCGCATGATGGAGGGACTGGCTACTGGCAAGGCAGAGTCTCAGACAATCATGATTGATGCGACCTATCTCAAGGCACATCGCACGGCTTCGAGCCTGCGGTTAAAAAAGGGGGCTCAGGCCGTTTGATCGGGCGGACCAAAGGCGGGATGAATACGAAGCTGCATGCTGTCACCGACCGGAACGGACGTCCGCTCGGTGACAGCAGGTCAGATCAGTGATTATACTGGTGCCGCTGCCCTTCTGGACAGTCTGCCACCAGCCGAATGGATGCTGGCAGACCGGGGCTATGACGCTGACTGGTTCAGAGAGGCCCTGGAGGAGAAAGGGATCAAACCCTGTATTCCTGGTCGAAAATCTCGTGCAAAACCGGTCAAATACGACAAACGGAAATACAAAAGACGCCACCGTATCGAGATCATGTTCGGCAGGCTCAAGGACTGGAGACGGGTCGCAACACGCTATGACAGATGCCCGACCGTCTTCTTCTCGGCAGTCTGCCTCGCCGCAACCGTCTTGTTCTGGCTATGAGTCCTGAGCCTAGATACGTGGAGACAATAAATGCGTGAGACTGGAGAGCATGTGCCAAAAATGTATCCCGGATATTTTAGTCGAAAAATATCCGACCACAGAGCCGCAAAGAGCTGAGCGCAAAAAGAGAATAAAAGCGCATAGCAAAGGAGGAAACCCCTCCAAAGATTTTGATGTTGTCAGTAAGCGCAAGAATAAATAGAATTGAGAGCCAAGGTACCTCATAAATCGAGAGAATGAGGAATATGTGTTGGACCATGCATTAAAATTAATGCCTCCGGCAAATATTTCTTGGCGTCGTATACGTCCTTGTTCCCACTGATTTTCTGTCGTTAATAAGAACTCGCGCGCGATAGCCGAAAGCGCATGGGCAAAGAAAAACAGATCCATGCCAATTATGATCATGTTGCCTGATATGGAAGACCATTCCTGAGGCTGCGCAATATGTGGCAGACAAAGGTAGAGCGTCATCGTGGTCAGTCCGCCAGTCAAGATACCCCTGAAGAAGGGCCTGATAAATTCAGGACCTCCTCTGACGAGACCGTACCAGGTTCCGGCAGCAGCTACGGAGGCGACATAGACCCATATCGGAAGCTGGCCGCAATCCGGATGTTTGTCAGCCCAGAGGAATGACATGAGTGTGAGGACGGCGGGTGCGGTGACAGTTTCATCAACGGTTTCGGGCCGCTTACCAATGCGGAGCAGCCAACGGACGATCCTGCCGGTTTTTCCTTTGGAAAAGTGATAATCTTTATCGCCGTTGTCTTTATTTCGGTCGTTTTTTATTTGGTTCGACATCGTTTTTTTTATCTACATGATTTTCGGTTTCTTTAATGGCGGCATACAGGCTCTTTACTGACGCCATTGCCGTGTCGTAGATGAAATGTTCGCCGTAAACCATGGATGCCTGAAACCGATCGAAGGAATCACGACATTCTGAATTCGTCATAAGATAAGCTAACGCCTGTTCGGTGCCTGCCTCTGGGTCTGCGCCATACGCAGGGAACCATTTCTTAAACTGCTCTGCGTCACTGACCATGATCTGTCTGGCAAGTGTCGAGACACGAGGCAGATCGAGATGGGGCAGGATGCAATGCAGGTCGTAGACGTGCCTGATCAGGAAGCGGTCATAAGCGTCTGTTTTCCGTCCTTCCAGATAACCTGCTGTCCGACGGGTCAGGGCCACGAATTTTTCGGCTGCGGTCTCATCCACGGAAATGCAGGTGATCTGCTGTATTTCCGGTTCGGCACCCGTTGCTTCGCTGACGAAAGACCGCACCGATCTGTCGACGGTCGGGAGTGCCGCAGGCGCGTATGTCAGTTCGACGAGAAGGTGCGGGCGCAGATCGACGTCTTCGGCCATGCTGCCCGCATAGCGCAGTTCGGCACGGATATAGTGGTTTTCGTTTTTGGCGGAAATGACGGGTTCGGGAAAACCGAGGTCCATCGCGATTTTACTGATGATGTCCTTCAGCGTGCCCAGAATCTTCCGGGCCGCACTCTTG
>NZ_POTC01000076.1 GCF_002906255.1 Novacetimonas maltaceti
GAAGCCACGACTTCAGATCAGGCGGCAGAAGATACGGCTGAGACCGGTCAAACGGGATGAAGCTGCTCATCTCACCACCTTACAACTTCACCTCTTCACAGGGTACCCCAACCCGACAGGCTGCTAGGGTAACATCTTTATTCCCGATGTTACCTGCGGAGCATGGCATGAAGCGGTCGGATCGCCGTTCCTTTCTGAAATTCCTTGGAGCAGGCGTAACCGCCACGGCATTGCACGAGAGCATCCGCAGCGCCCTTGCACTTCCGGCAAATACTCGCACGCGCTCCATCAGGGATGTCGAGCACATCGTCATCCTGATGCAGGAAAACCGGTCCTTTGACCATTATTACGGGACACTTTCAGGGGTGCGCGGGTTTGGTGACCCACGGGCCATGCGCCTGCCCAACGGGCGGCCGGTCTGGGAACAGCCACACGGAAAGGGCGTACTGCTGCCGTTTCGCCCGGCAGTGGATAACCTCGGCCTGAGCTTCATTGGTGACACCCCACACGACTGGAACAGCACGCATCGCGCATGGAATCATGGTCGATGGGATGACTGGGTCGCGCACAAGACGCCTTCCACCATGATCCACTTCAACCGGGCGGATATTCCCTTCCATTACGCATTGGCCGATGCGTTCACCATCTGTGACAGCTACCACTGCTCGGTCATGGGGCCGACCTATCCCAATCGCAACTACATGTTCACCGGATGGACGGGCAATGACGGCAGGGGATATGGCCCGCAACTCGACACGAATGACATGATCTGTGACTGGCCGACCTATCCTGAACGGCTGGAAGCCGCAGGCGTGTCATGGAAGGTCTATCAGGATGTTGGCTCCGGCCTGACGGCCCGGAACAACTGGGGCGACGACCAGAACCATTATATTGGCAATTCGGCCAACAACACCCTTCTGCGCTTCGTCCGCTACCAGAACGCAAAAGCGCGGAGTCCGCTGGCACGCAAGGCCCGAAGCGGCACGAACATCGCCGTATCAGGCACGCTGTTCGACGACCTTCGGCGGGATGTGGCAAACGCCACGCTGCCGCAGGTTTCATGGCTGATGTGTCCCAATGCCTATGACGAACATCCTAACTGGCCCGCCAATTATGGCGCATGGTTCATATCGCGGATCATCGAGACGTTGACGTCCAACCCGGACATCTGGGGCCGGACCGCCCTTTTCATCACTTATGACGAGAATGATGGTTTTTTTGACCACATCATGCCCCCCGTTCCCCCTGCCGATCCGACACAGGGGCAGTCCAGCATTTCAACACAACATGAAATCTTTCCCGGCAGCGCAACGCATGATGCAGGCCCCTACGGACTGGGCCCGCGGGTTCCGATGCTGGTCATCTCCCCCTGGAGCAGGGGTGGATGGGTCAATTCCGAGGTTTTCGACCATACCTCCCTCATCCGTTTTATCGAACGGCGTTTTGCAGAGGACCATCCCGGACTGGTGGAACCACAGATCACCCCCTGGCGACGTGCCATCTGCGGCGACCTGACGTCCGCATTCGATTTTGCAAACCCGAACACGGCACTTCCCCCGCTTCCCGCCACCACAGCCTATGCCCCCCGGGACCGGAATGTTCATCCCAATTCCATTGTCACACTTCCCACGCACCAGACCATGCCGGTCCAGGAACCGGGTGTCCGGCGTGCGAGGCCCCTCCCCTATGACCTGCATGTCACTGCGCGGATCAATCACGATGGCAAGGATCTGCAGGTTACTTTCATCAATTCAGGGAAAGCGGCAGCAATCTTCCATGTGCGCGACATTGCCGGGGATGCCCCGCCACGATCCTATGGTGTCGCACCGGGCGGAATGCTTTCGGACCGGTGGATAACAGATGCCCATGGCCGTTACGATCTTGATATCCATGGTCCCAATGGTTTCTTTCGTGGCTTTGCCGGACAGATGCACCGAAAACATGGAGAAATATCGGTTTCATCTGAAAATAACCCAGCCGCCGGGAAATGTATCCTTACGCTGCATGTCCCATCCACCCACCTTCGGATCGAAGATGCCTATACAGGCCATGTGACGGACTGCCCGGCTTCTTCATCCCCGATCCGGTTGGACATACAGACAGGGCAGACGTCTGGGTGGTATGACCTGATTCTGCGCGGCAGGCATCATGATCTCACATGGCGTATTGCCGGACATGTCGAAACAGGACGTGACAGCACAACCGATCCGGCCATTGGCCGCCATACCTGTTGAGCGGCTGCCATGACAGGCAGGGCCTGACTGGATCCTTGATATTCATGGATCCAGTGGATCCCATGGGTCCGTTACATTGCAGCGTGCATCAGGATGAAACGGAATGGCAAAAGTCGAGATACGCTTATCCAAAGCACCCGGCTCACATCCCAGTTCCTTCTGGTTGCGCTGTGCAAAGGTCTGGCTTTCGATATAGGCACTCTGGTCCTGATCCGTCACAATCAGGGCAGGCTGCTGTCGCGGCGCATTGAGGGTGGCCAGTTGACGTGACGCATTGCGCAGATTGGTCGTCGTATGTCGGGCATATGGTTCCATGATGATATTGCGTTCCGGAATGCCGAAACGCGTGATCAGTGCCCGACGCATTTCTTCTGCTTCAACATAATGAGTCTGCGCGGGATGGACAGCCCCACCCGAAACAAGGATGAAAGGAGCCAACCCTTTGCGGAATGCCTCTACCGCCAGCATCAGGCGGAATTTCCCCATCGCCGACAATGCCACATCCGACTGCTCCGGTCCCGCACCGGGCACGATGATTGCGGTATAGGGGTAATGCCGCCAGTTCAGGTTTCGCGCGGCATGGAGGGCCTGCGCGTTCCATGTCTGCCACAGCATCGGAAAATGTATGGCATCATCACGATCGTTCATGTCCAGCATGACCATGGCATAATGTAACGGCGCAGAAAAAACGGCATCATCCGACTGCGGTGCCCCCTGCAGTTGCAGGCCGGAAACCAGCTGACTGAAATCCTTTGCTGTCGCATCCTGCGTCATCGCGTCGATGTGCGGGTAATGTGGTGATGCGCCTTCGCCATATACGGACAGGATATAATTGACCGCATCCGCATCACGTTGCCATTGCGCAGCGCCATAGGTCCTGAATACTGGCAGGCGCGCAGCGAGACGTGCAAAGACTTCCCCGATAATGCGCCGTTCATCCGGCGTAATTTTCCATGCTTCCACCATACATCGCGGTGCGGGCGTGCATTTGGGCGTATCAGCGGAACGTGTCCGGCGATCCTGCAATATTTTCTGTATATCGCCTTCGGAAAAAATGGTTTTTTTCAATCCAGCATCCGACATGATATCCGAGATCTGCGGAAATATCCGATGTTGCAAGCTTTCCGTTACAGGATCCTGCCCCTGCGGGATACTTTGCGCCACCACTGGCGATACGACACCGCAGAACCCGGCACATATAAGAACAAGTCGTGCCTTTAAGATTATTCTTCTCAAATTTCACTTCCTTGACAGACGTGAAGAATAGCCACAGGGCAGCGCCACGGACTTCATGCAGGATATCGCAAACGATATGGTTCCTCCACGAGAAAAGTGACCGGAAACAGTGCTGCGACTGTAATCAGACGATTTTCATGAAACAGAAATAAAAACATTATGAAACAATCACACGTCTTCTTTCATGCATTTCGTAGAAGTGTCCCATTCCCAAAAGGAACACATATGCGGGGCCGTTTACCATGCTGGGCACGAAATGGCTGAAGACAGGACAGATCTGGACGTTGTCACAGATGCATCGTGGCGACTTCCATCATATCCGACTGCGCTTCATTCGCTGAACTTCCTTTCTGAATCACACCTTTCCAGATCCGGATGTCTTCAATGAAAATTCTGACCATCAGAAAATACGGCACACCATATGGCCGATTGCGTGGCCATCTGCTCTCTTCATGTATCATGATGACCTGCGGTATTCTGATAAGCGGGGAGCAGTCCCTTGCCGCACAATCCGACAAGACATCCCCATCAGGAAAAACCGGGAACATCACATCTGGTGCCACCAGTTCGCATGCACCTTCGGCAACCACGCGCAGGGAAACCAAACCACGTCAGGAAAGTGAAGAGCTGAGTGTCGTCGCACAACACCGCAATTCCGGCGGTGGTCTTCTGGTCCGTCAGACAGCCCCTGTTGCCGTCAGCGAAGTGTCGCGTGCCTATATTTCCAAACAGGTTCCCACTGTTTCACCAACACAACTGATTGCCAGCCTTCCGGGTGTTCAGGCAGGTAACGAAGGCCCGTTGAACACCGAAACGGAAACCATGCATATCCGTGGACTGGACCAGACACAGATCGGCTTCCTGTTTGAAGGTGTCCCGGTCTCGGACGCCTTCAGTTATGCGCCATGGGCGTCGTCAATGGTCGACAATGAAAACATCGCCTCGGTCAAGGTAACGCAGGGTTCCGTTGATCTGTCCGCGCCGCTTTATAATGCGGACGGGGCCATTGTTTCCATGCAGGAAATCCGTCCTTCGGACAAGTTCGGCGGCAGCGTTGATTTCGCTGGTGGCACCCACAGCCTGCAAAAGCAGTTCATTCGCCTCAATTCCGGTGAAATCGGCCATAGCGATGTCAGGGCCTTCGCTTCGTTCTCCCACTCTGCGGGCAACCTGTGGCGCGGGATGGGCAATATCGAGCGTTATCATATTGATGCCAACCTCGAAAAACGATGGTCACGTAACAGTACATCCGATATCGTATTCGGATACACCACATCCCACCAGAACATCTATCGCAATCCCTCCCTGGCGCAATGGAACCAGTACGGGACCAGCTTCAATTATGATGGAAAGTATCAGGCGGGGGATTCGAACTATTACGCCATTAACGAGCGCTTCACAAATGTCGTGTTCGGCGCGATACATAATGACTTTGCCCTTGCCAAGGGACTGACATTACACGTTGAACCCTACACCACCTTCCAGAGCGGTCCGAACAATTACGGTTCCACGATCCCCATTGCCGGAGGATATATCGGAACGCAGCAATACAGCTACCTTGACGGCTACGAAGGGCAATCCGGCAAGGTTACGGTTGAGAGCGTACATCCGTGGCGACAGAATACCAGCGGCTTTACGACCAACCTCAACTGGAAGACAAAACACAATTCTCTTTCCGTATTCTACTGGTATTCCTATGGCGGCCACACCGAATATCAGAACCAGTATCCCCTCTCCTCCACGGGTTCATGGAATTACGGCGAAAAATACCTGACGGCCAACGGTATGCGTGTGACCGGATACCAGGAAAATACGCGCCAGCAGGTCAACGCCATCGGCATTGATGACAAGGTCATCCTGCTTGGCGGCCGGCTTGTCCTTGATGCTGGCTTCAAGGCCTCCATGGCATCTGTTACCGCAACCGAAGACCTGCCGGGCGCAACACCCTACAAGGCTGGAAAAAACTATTTCGAGCCTACGCCACAGTTTCTGGCCAGCTACAACATCACCCGGGCAGATCAGGTCTATATGAATGCCACGACATCCTACCGACTGCCTGCCGGGTGGAGTCCGTATGTGCAGCAGTTTTCCATGACATCGCCCAAACCTTCGAGTGAGCCGACCGCCAACCTGAATGCGGAATATTTTATCGGCGAAGAAGTCGGTTACCGGCATAATGGTCCGATCAACTTTTCCGCATCATGGTTTCATTACAACCTGACGAACCATCAGATTTCAAGTTCATCCTACCTCCCCGGAACGAGCGTACTGATCAGTACGCCAATTTCCGCCGGTGGTGAGGAGGCATGGGGATTCCAGGGCGAGATCGGCACACGTCCATGGCACCATATCAGTGCTTATGCTTCGGGCCAGTACCTCCACACCGCTATTGGAAATAATGTCAATGCAGGCACGGACTACCTGCCCACAAAAGGGAAGGAGGAACCCGGTTCCCCCAGATGGAGTGGCGCGATCGGCCTGACCTATGACGACGGAACCTATTTCAGCAATTTCAACCTGCGTTATCAGGGAAAACAGTATTCCACCCTGATGAACGACCAGAAAATCCCCGGATATATTACGGCAGACCTGAATATCGGTCGCACGCTTCCATCGTTCCACACCCATGTCCACCCGAAAATAATGCTCAATCTGGTCAACATGGGCGGTGTCAACTACCTGTCTTCCATCAATGGCTTTGGCATGACCGCCGTGACCCGCAAGGGCATTCAGGGCAATACGGTCAGTGCCTCGACACCGACCTACGTCGTTGGGTCCGCCTTTACGGCGATGGTGTCCCTGACCGCAGATTTCTGACTGATACGACCTGCCAGAGCAAAAACAGATGCCATTTCCTGCTCTGGCAGCGTCGGGCTTCCTGCCGTCGCACGTATCATGCCGTCACTTTCGGGCAGGTATCTTCATGATGCCGGGCGGGGGCATGACGCCAGCAGGGCATGGCTTGTTCATTTCCTGAAACTGTCCGAAGATACAGGCTTACTTCCACCTCCCGGAGCAACCTGTCGGACACCTCATGGATATCCCATCATGCCCCGCCTCCTGATCGCTGCCGGCCTGCTTCTTGTTTTGGCAGGAATATTATGGCCCTTTCTTTCCCGCCTGCCGATTGGCAGGCTTCCCGGTGATATTTTGATCCGGCGGCAGAATTTCACGTTCTACGCACCGATCACGACATGCCTGCTGCTGGGAGGGGCCATTTCGCTGATCATGTGGGTGATCAGGCGATAGAACAGGTGCATGCCCTTCCCCTCTCTCCCGATTTCATGAATACCAGTTCCATAAAAGAACAAAGACAGGAAACAGGTTGATGAACTCCAGAATCCTTGTTGTCGGTGCCGGCGCTGTAGGTGGGTATTTCGGAGCCCGCATGGCGTCGGCCGGACATGACGTGACGTTCCTGGTTCGCCCCCGGCGGCATGCCCAACTGCTTGCCGATGGCCTGTCCCTGCGCAGCACCATCGGGGATACGACCATCCGTCCCATAATGGTGACGGCTCAGGACATTGTGGCCCCGTATGATATCGTCCTGCTCAGCGTAAAGGCATATTCCCTTGACGCCGCCATGGATGATTTCTCTCCTGCCGTGGGGCCTGCGACCCGTATCATACCACTGCTCAATGGCATGCGGCATCTTGATCTGCTGACGGAGCGTTTTGGTCAGAATGCCGTCATGGGTGGCACCTGTTTCATCGTCAGCAAACTGGACAGGGAAGGACGGATCATCCAGAGCGGCTCCCTGCCACGACTGTCATTCGGGGAACTATCGGGGCAGGAAACAGCGGAAGCCCGGCAGGTTGAACACGCCTTTTCCAGTCCCGGATTTGAAACCGTCCGTTCGCAGCATATCCTGCAGGATATGTGGAATAAATGGATCCTGCTGGCGTCACTGGGCAGCATATGCTGCCTGATGCGGGGTACGGTGGGGGAAATCGCCGAACAGCCACATGGAACAGACTTTACACGCGCGGTCATCAAGGAATGCGCTGCGATCGCGACGGCAGAAGGCTATTGCCCGGATGCAAAAATCATCGACGACACGACCCGGCTACTTTGCAAAAGTGGTTCGTCGCTCACGTCTTCCATGTTCCGTGACCTGTCCCGGGGCGCACCGATAGAAGCCCACCAGATCATTGGTGACCTGGTGGCACGTGCCCGGAAACATGATCTTGCAACACCGCTCCTTGACCTGACCAACCTCAACCTTCGGGTTTATGAATGCCAGCGCGGAAAGGCCTGACACGCCCGCATCGGGAAAGCCACGACAGTAGCTTTCCCGATGTGACATCCCCCCATCAGAAGGCAATGTTGACGGCCGTGCTCAATACCACGGCATCCTTGAATGTCCTTGTCCCACCAACATGGTTGACATACTGGAAATCAGGCTTGATCGACAGGCCATCCATGATGTGGAAACCGTAATAGGCCTCATAGATCGTTTCGTGCCCCTGAATGCCATATGGCACGCCAAAGTTCGCACCCGGAAGGGGCAGGCCGTGCGTTGCAGCGGCCTCCTCCGCCAGGATGGCGGAACGGCTGAAATTTGCCCACAGGACCGCAATGCCCACGCTGTCCAGAGGACGGTTCCATGCGGCCCCGGTATCCATCAGCACCCCGACAAGGGTATGGTTGATCTGCGATGTCTGCCCCGAACCATAGGCATAATATCCGCCAAGGATCAGGCCATTCAGTTCACCCGGCCCATGCCGGAGCAGCATCTGGTCCGCAATGACCCACAGCGATGTCTGTCCACTTTCCCTGCGTGCGGGAAGTCCGCTCAGTACCCAGGGTTCGCCATTGATGTCTTCATACAGATGATTGTAGCGGGAGTTGTCATACATCACGCCCACCTTGTAGTGACCGATCAGGTGGTTGCGACCAAATTCAGGAATCCAGCCGAGTTCAACCTGCGTTGAAAGCTTCCCCAGCCCGTCCTGCGCCCACGACCACCCGGAAATCCCGCCGTTATAGGCATGCGGAGAAACAGCAAACAGTCCCCCCATGATATAGAATTGCCTTATCGGCATCAGGCGCAGGACCGTGCCAATATTTCCCGAGGGCCAGCCACGACCACCCGTCATGAATTTTGTTGGCGCCTCCCCACCGCACAGCCAGACGTTCATGAAGTTGCAGACCCATGGCGAGTTCTGGAAAAACACCCCGGTCGGAATCCAGCCGACAGACATGTCAATCTTGCGGTCAAGCCACGCTTTTTCAAAATAGGCCCAGACCATATGGGCGATCACGTTGCCACGGCTGCCATAGATCTGCTGCACCTGGTTATCGTTGTCGCCAAACAGTCGGCTCAGGTTCCGGCCATGCCCGTTCACCACGAGCAGGTGAAGCCACAGATCCCTGGACCATGAGCCTGCATTCAGCAGTTTTTCCCAATCGACATCCAGCGTGACACCGACCTGTCCTGCGACACTTTCATCACGCTTTTTGCCGCCGGACACGTTACCGGCAAGGTCTTCATAAACGTCAAAAGCAAGATACAGCCCGCGTTTCTGAAGCCACGGCTGCACACCGCCCCAATCGCCCAGCAGATGGAGGGATCGAAGAACCCTTGATTGATGTGCTTGGCCGGTAATTTCTGGGTTTTGGCGATTTGATTGACGGTTTTTGCGATGGCGTCCAGTCTGCGTTTTGAGCAGATTGGGAGTTGTCTCT
>NZ_POTC01000077.1 GCF_002906255.1 Novacetimonas maltaceti
CCTCTGGGCTCGCCTCAAGGAGTGGCGCGCTGTCGCAACCAGATATGAAAAAACAGCAACGTCGTTCCTCGCGGTCATCCACATCGCTGCCGCAGCAGACTGGATCAAGCCCTAACAGGCCCTAGTCCGGAAGTCTTCATCGGGCGTCTCTCCACGTCTTTGCTATCAACCTGACACTGTTCCGCGATCTGGCTGATGTGCCTGGACGAATTGCGACAACGGTTCTGAAGCCGCTTTCTTCGGCGACAATATAATGCCACCCGCAAGGAAAAGTGCCGCTCCCAGCACAAGCGCAGCCCCGTTAAATATAACCCTCTTTTCCCTGTAGAGGGCTCCAATAAACAGCACTAGAACGCCTACAACTGAAAGGCTTACACTCCCAACAAAAAGGATTTTGTTACCCATGATGTCGTACATTTCATCACCACTTTATTCGTAGAAGAGGCCGTCGTTCGGTCAGAAATTGACCATCTCAAAAGATAAACTTGCTGAAATAATTGGTAGTTATCTTGAAACCTTCCCGGTCATTGGAATGTGTGAGAGCTATCTTTCGGGGGCTTGATCTCCGCTCTAGTTCGTAAGGCCGCGAGCCAGGTGCGCTGCACCTGTCTCCCGGCCAACTCACCGGAGCCAGCCGCCGCCCTGCGCTGCGCTACGGTCGTCGTCTGTCTCCGCCCATCCGGGTAACGATCGGAAGCCCGGTATATCCCCCCGGTGCTCGCCCCCCCAAGGGGGGCTGCGCTGGTGCCAGCAGCCTCGCTCCGGTCTAGGGGATCATCCACCCCATCTTCCTGCGCTCCCTTTGGTCGCTCCGTGCAGACGGGTCCCCTGAGATGACCCCTAGACCTGCGCTGCGTTGCCGGCGGATCTGAAGGTGTCGGGACGAAAGGCGTCGCTGCGCTGCCTTTCGCCCTGCCGCTGGCAGGTCGAACGAAAGGCTGGGGTTTTGAGGGGGCGGATGCAAGCGGTTTTTTCGTGCTGAACGGGAATTTTTCCGGAGAATTTTTGCATTTTTCTCTTGCCAGACCCTTATTATATCTCGTATATAATAAGGGCACCGGACGAAAAGGAGGGAGACGGTCTCCCCCATCACCGGGGCCACGGGAGGGTAAACCCATGAATCACTTCGTTTCTTCTCGCTTTTCCGGCAATCTCGGCCGCGATCCGCTGTCCGACGAAGCCCTGCGCCATCTGGCGAAGTCCATCTTCGCGGAAGACAAGCACGAGAGCCGCAGCGACCGATACGCCTACATCCCCACTTATGAAGTGCTCGCGGGAATGCGGAAAGAAGGCTTCGAGCCGGTCTATGCCAAGCAGGGCGGTTCGCGCGTGCCGGGCAAGGCGGATTTTACCAAGCACCTGATCCGCTTCCGTCACAAGGGCGAAGCCGGAACCGTCCGCAAGGTCGGCGGCATCTATCCGGAAGTCGTGCTCGTCAACAGCCATGACGGCACGAGCGCCTATAAGGTCATGGCCGGGCTGATGCGTCTGGTCTGCCTTAACGGGCTGATGGTGTCAGATCGGGAGCTTGCTTCCGTGTCCGTCCACCACAAGGGCGACGTGATGGCGCAGGTCATCGAGGGCAGCTTCAAGGTGCTGTCCGAGAGCTGCCGCGCGGTTGAAGCCGCAGACGCTTGGTCCGGTGTCACCCTGAACCATGACGAACAGATGATCCTTGCCGGGGCGGCCCATGAAATCCGCTTCGGGGAGGAAGCCGAAACCCCGATCGAGCCGCGCCAGCTTCTGGCCCCGCGCCGCCGTGATGATCTCGGTTCCGATCTGTGGACCGTCGGAAACGTGGTGCAGGAAAACGTCATCCGGGGCGGTCTCCGGGCATGGGGGCGCGATGCCAACGGCCGCCGCCGTCGCGTGTCCACCCGCGAAGTCAAAGCCATTGATGCGGACGTGAAGATCAACCGCGCCCTGTGGCGTCTCAACGAGGAAATGGCCCGGCTGAAAGGAGGCGGAGCATTCATGCAGGACGCCGCCTGATCCCGTCATCCGGCACGCCTCACCCGAGGCGTGCCCCCCTACCCTTCAGGATGGAACGTCACCCATGAGCGAAGCATTCGAAATTGCGCAGACCATTCCCACCGAGCGCCCCTTGAGCTTCGACGAAGCCGCCGCCCTTGTCCGCTCACACGTCGGGACACCGCAGGATGTCGGCTATCAGATGTTCGACAATATCGCCTCGGCCGTCAAAGCCCTCTCACACCAGAGCAGACTTGCCGGGGCCGATTATGATTGTCTGTCATGTGGCAATGGCTGGACCTATGAAGGCATCGACCCCGCACCCGACCCGGCCACCTGCCCCTTTTGCGGAAGGGAGGGCAACTCGCCGTTGAGGGCATGGGAGGGCGAACGCAAAGACATCTGACTCCGGGGGCGATATGCCCCCATTTCCGCGCGCCGAACCGGAAGCCCGCTTCGCGGGCTAAGAGTAGCCGGGCGGCCTACCGGCCGCCGTATCCTCTATCGTATCCTCTAACGTGTCCTGTTCCGTATCCTCTGGTGTATCCTGAATTGGCCAATTTTCGCACTGATGCCGCACAGGCTGGGTGCTTGTGCGATCTGCGTTTGGGGGCTTGATCTCCGCTCTAGTTCGTAAGGCCGCGAGCCAGGTGCGCTGCACCTGTCTCCCGGCCAACTCACCGGAGCCAGCCGCCGCCCTGCGCTGCGCTGCGGTCGCCGTCTGTCTCCGCCCATCCGGGTAACGATCGGAAGCCCGGTATGTCCCCCCGGTGCTCGCCCCCCCAAGGGGGGCTGCGCTGGTGCCAGCAGCCTCGCTCCGGTCTAGGGGATCATCCACCCCATCTTCCTGCGCTCCCTTTGGTCGCTCCGTGCAGACGGGTCCCCTGAGATGACCCCTAGACCTGCGCTGCGTTGCCGGCGGATCTGAAGGTGTCGGGACGAAAGGCGTCGCTGCGCTGCCTTTCGCCCTGCCGCTGGCAGGTCGAACGAAAGGCTGGGGTTTTGAGGGGGCGGATGCAAGGGTAATTTTTGGCGGAATACTGCCGTTTTCTCTTGCCTCTCCATTATTATATCGTGTATATAATAGAGACACCGGGCGGGAAAACGTGGGGGGATCGTCCCCCTCCCCGTCCGAACATGGGAGGGTAAACCTATGTCACTTCTTTCCGGTCTGATGGGCTTTCTGTTCCGCTCCAAAAAGATGCCACCTCGCCCCAATCCGGCAGACGTTCTTGATCGCGCCATCACCGACACGCAGGCATGGTACAGCCGCCTGTCCGACCGGCTGGATGATACCTCGGAAGATTCCTATGCGACCCGAAACGAGCTGCGTGATCGGATGTATTATGTCCAGCACTTCGAAGATGCGATGAAACAGGCCAAGGCCACCAGTTCCATGACCGTCGATCTCAGCATCAGGTATGGCGTGTATGATGACCCCGAGGACGACGCGATCGCCCGTTATGAAGCCGCATCATGCGGCCTGGAATATGTCCCCGACGAGCAGCGCGAAGAGGCCGAGTATGCGAGTGCCCTATGGGGTATCACCGAGGTACAACAGGCGCTGGAAGCGGCGGGCTTTACCGTCCTCACCGGCTTTCATGCCTACCTGATCGACCCTGAAGAAAGCCAGCGCGCGATGGAAGCCTTCCATGCCGAGATACTGGCCGAGCAAGAGCAGGCAGCCTGCGCCTGAATCCGGGAGAGAGGCCGTCTTGCCGGCCTCTCCACCATTCGCGAGAAAAATTTCATTTTTCTCTTGAACCCTCTTTATTATATCTCGTATATATTAGAGGCGGGCCGGGAGGATAAAACCGTTCGATCCGTCGCACAGGGAGGATAGCCCTATGTCCAAGGAAGACCACGCCGAAAAACAGGTATCGCCTCTTCACAATACCTTGCCGCTGATCCGGCTGGATCGCGACGAATACAGCACGATTTCGGCGATGAAGACAAAGCCGGATCTGATGGCCTACTGGACCCGTAAGGGCCGCGTTCGCGCCTGCGAAGCCGCCGTCCTGCCGGATCTGTGGGTCACGACCATCGGCAGCGACGGCACCGAGATCGAGGGGCTGATGCTGTCATGCCTGTGGGAAGGTCCACGGGACCAGCGCACCAGCTACGATCTGGACTCTGTTTATACCGTCCTGGTCCCCTTCATCGGCTTCGGTCGGGTGGCGGGCTGGATGACAACAGATACCGTTCTTTCCCGTATCGACAGCACGGGGCTGCGTATCGACTGAAACGATTCAAAAAACAAACGGGTTTTTCTTGTGATTTCGTCAGGAGGACCGCAGCATGAATGCCATATCGTCAATAAATGCGGGCCGGAAGCACAGCATGACGCAGACAGATGACAGTCCTGCGAATGGCAAGCGAACCGGACCCGTGGCAGACGCGGTTCTTGCCCTGCGCATCATGGTCGATGCACGGACCGAAGCGAAAATGGTCCTGATGGATCTTACGAGCTATGTCGATGCCGTGGCCCATCTGGAAGCCAAACTGGCAGAGGAAGCAGAACGCCAGAATATTTCGGCAGATTTTGAAAAACTGGCCGAACATAGTCTCGAAGATGCCCTGCGCGTGGTTGAGTTCGAGCTGGACGAGCTGATGGCCCATCTCATGAGCTTGGCCGTGGCGATGAAAGCAGAGAATGCGCCGGTCGAGCGTATCCGCTCATGGGTGCAAAGCGCGGCCGATTCATACGGGATGGCCTTCCGGATCATGGTCCCCGTATGGCGGCTCAGGTCACTGGTCGATGCCGCCTTGCGGGAACCGCCCCCTGATGACGCTGAGCCAGCCGGGGAAGCTCACTTGGGCGACTAGACCAGCAAGCACGGACGATCGTGGTGAACGTCCGTGTCTCTATTATATCGCGGATATAAAAGGATGAAGCGATGACTGATCGCGTGAGATACGAAGCTCTCGTCTGCCGCTATGAGCGGATGTCTGTTGCCCGGCCGGGATACCCGGTCGGCGCCGATGGCCCCTTTCCCGCACATATCTGCGTGGGGTCGGTCCGCTTGCCCGTCCAGATGGAGGGCGGCCGGATCGTGGCGCTTGGCACCCACCCCCTGCCCCGCCAGGTCCTCGCGGATCTTCTGGCCGGGCTAGAGCGTGCGTGCCGGGTGTCATCGCGTATGGGAGGGCTGGTGTCATGACCTACCTCGCGCCGCGACGGGTGGCGAAGCATCGCCATGTCTATCTGGCCGGCCCGGACCTGTCGGTCCTGGCCGTCAAGGAAAGCCGGGACACGGCAGCACGGTCGGCCGTGCAGCTCGCGCGCAGGCGCGGCATGTCGGTTTCCCTATGGGCAATGGACCAGAAATTGCGGCCCGGATCGAAGATCCGGCCCCGCTATGGCATCTATCTCGGAGAGGCGCATGTTTGACCCTGCCCACGGCAGCGGGCGGCCGGCTCTCTCGTTATTATATCCGATATATGTTAAAGGAGAGGATCTGTGCCTTGAAAGAGTTTCGATGTCTGAATCCGCGTCTGCTGTCCCTGTCCTTGATCGCACCCCGCGCCTGACGCTGTTCCGCGTCAAGCCCGCCGTGCGCCGGCAGCTCGAAGAGTATGTAAACGATAACGACACCTCCATGCGCTGCGCCATCCTTCAGGCGCTGAAGACGATCGGCGTGCATGTGGAGCCCGAGGATCTGGTACCCGAACGCAAGCGGCGTCTCAAACCGCATACGGGCGACGACACGGGCGAGCTGGTCGGGCTCTCCGTCAGCCTGCCGGTCTATGTCCGCGTAGCGGCAGAACTTTGGATGCGCGAGCATCCGGGAATGCGCCTCGTGAACATGGTCCTGACCGGACTGAAGGAGATGGGCTTCGAGATTGATGACGAAGACCTGACCGCAAAATGGACCTGGAAACCCTTTGTGGGGTGACGCTCACAGCCCGCCAGTTCAAACCAACAAACCACGGAAAAGATCCATGACCGCGAAACAGGACAGTGAACGGGCGGCGCTGGCACGCCTGATTAAAATTGCAAAGGGTGACACCGGACAATCGCGGCGTGTCGCGGATTTCCTGCTGGCATGGTGGAATGCAGGATCGTGCGGATCGTTTGATCTCACGTCGCTATGGGCGCTCGATAGGGCCATCGTGGAAGATATGACAGTCGTTTTCGGTCTGATTGGTCAGGCCGGCAATTACCCCGATCAGCTCGATCCTGCCCTTGGCCCGGAATTCGCCGCGATCATCGCGCAATGGCGACCGGCACTGGCCGACTAACAGCGATCGGCCTGTCATCCCACGTCCGCCTTCGCGGTTCCTCTCATGACATGCGCCACCATGAGGGGAACCGCGTCTTTCGTCATGGCGCAGCGAGCAGTGTCCCGTACGTCCCGATGATCCTCTGCACGACTGCTTCGTTGGCCGCCGCCCCGGAGCACGAGTTCAAAAACGCGGCACGCCTTGCTGCCGTTGCACCTGGCTCGTATCCCCAAAAGCCCCATACCTGAATACTGAAAAATTCTCCGACCGGGCCGCTGCAACCTGCACCTGTCGCCGGCATTCCGGCCATGCACAACAAAGCCGCACAGGGCTCCGCATGGGCGGCCGGTGAATACGAAACAGCACCGCCGATCATTGCTGCCCCGATCGCAATAAACAGTCTCTTCATGGCTGTGATTCCCTGTTCGTGGGAACAGAAATTTCGCAGAAAATTACATTTTTCTCAATTAAAACTGCACCAGACCGCCATTTAATCAGGTTTTACAAATCAGATCGCTTCTTCCTGTTCCCTAGATGACCTGTTCTGATGATGCGTGCGGGTTTTTTCGGGGGCTTGATCTCCGCTCTAGTTCGTAAGGCCGCGAGCCAGGTGCGCTGCACCTGTCTCCCGGCCAACTCACCGGAGCCAGCCGCCGCCCTGCGCTGCGCTGCGGTCGCCGTCTGTCTCCGCCCATCCGGGTAACGATCGGAAGCCCGATATGTCCCCCCGGTGCTCGCCCCCCCAAGGGGGGCTGCGCTGGTGCCAGCAGCCTCGCTCCGGTCTAGGGGATCATCCACCCCATCTTCCTGCGCTCCCTTTGGTCGCTCCGTGCAGACGGGTCCCCTGAGATGACCCCTAGACCTGCGCTGCGTTGCCGGCGGATCTGAAGGTGTCGGGACGAAAGGCGTCGCTGGGCTGCCTTTCGCCCTGCCGCTGGCAGGTCGAACGAAAGGCTGGGGTTTTGAGGGGGCGGATGCAAGGGTAATTTTTGGCGGTAAACCGCCATTTTCTGTGTGAAAAACTGCATTTTTCTCTTGCCTCTCTCTTATTATATCGTGTATATAATAAGGACACCGGGCGGAAAGCCGGGGCCAGTCCCCAGCCGCTCGGTGGAGGGAGGGTAAACCCTATGTCAGATGTCTATCTGTCTGTTTTCGCCGGAGTATTCGGTGTTTTAACCTTTGTTTTCTTTGCCGCCGCGTATCTGTCGGAAGTCCCAGAGGCTCCGTCAGAAGGCGTTCTGGAAAACCCGCGCTGTCTTCTTTGTGGCGCTCTTGCCTGTTGCTGTTTTGGCAGCTTCGTCGCGCTGATGTTCTGCCTCACACTTATCAATCATTGAAGGAGCCTAACCATGTTCCCATCCATCAATCTCTCTGGTCGTGTTGGCAAGGATGCGACGCGCAAGACGTTCGGCAACGGCGGCGGATATGTGGTTTTCCGCGTAGCGTGCTCGAAGAATGTGCGTTCGCAGCAGTCCGAAACCGGCTGGCGCGAGCTGACCGAATGGGTCGAAGTCCGCGTCGATCTCCGGCAGGAGAAGCGCGCCGAGTATGTCGAAAAGAATGCGACACAGGGGCGGCAGGTTGAGGTCCGGGGCGATCTGCGTTCGGCCACTTTCCGGCCGCAGGGCGCAACCAATGATGTCACGATCTGGTACGTCGATCCGACGGATTTCGAATTCAAGGGCCGTCCCGCACAGCAGCGCGGGCAGGGGGCCGATGCTCCACCGGCCGACCAGTGGGAGGGAGAAGATCCGTTCGACCGGAAATAAGCAGGGGAGGGGAGCCGTCTTCGGGCGGCTCTTCACTTGCTTTTTCAGGCCCGTTCGCGCACATGCTATCGTGTCGTCGCGTGACGGGTTTACCCTCCCATATTTGCTTCGCAAGATGCAGACACGCGGCGACACCATCCCCATAAATTCTTGGTTCCGCTTGCAAAATCGGCTATTATGACCGCTTACCAGTCAGGAGCGAGCGTGATGGGACAGACCCTTTCCGCCAGACCGATCAGCGCAGAAGAATCCGCGCAGCGTCGTCGCGCCGTCGAGGAAGCCCGGGCGGCAAACTACCGGCAGGGATACGTCCATGATCCGGTTCTTGAAGAGGCGAACGAACGCTATATCCGGGGCGTGATTTCGCTCGAAGACCTGCGCCGCGAGATGCGCGACGCCATCCGGGCCGGTCGCTAATTCGCGGCCGCCATGAGTACCGGCGATCCGGGGCGCGGTTATACCTATCCCACCAATTCCAACGATCCGGATCAACAGGATGTCTTGCGCAACCGGCTGGACCTACGGTCGCGCGCGGCACTCAATCGGGCCGAATACAGGATCACCAGGGGTCGGTACATAGAACGGGCACAGATATACGCTAAGGTCGGATGCTGAGGGTATATGACGGAAAACAGGTGTTTTCCGTCATTTTTTTCTTGCCGGGAAAAGATAGCCGCCAAGGTAGCAAAAACTGCACGACAAACCATGTCGCTTTGCATTACTGTGCGGAAACTCTTCTGATGAGGTTTGTCGTACATGCTGGTCGGTTATATGCGAGTGTCCTCAGCCGACGAACGCCAGTCAGTGGATCTCCAGCGCGATGCGCTGATCGCGGCTGGCGTCGATGCACGCCACATTCATTCCGACAAGGCCTCTGGTGCCCGCGACGATCGCCCTGGCCTCAAGACGTGCCTCGCCTGGCTCAAGGAAGGGGATATGTTGATTTTCACTGAGAACTGACCCGGGTAGGGCGGAAATTTTCATCGAGATTTGACCCATGCCTTCACACTCCCCGGCATCATCTGCTGGGGGGTTTTTGGAGTGATTGACATGGAGCTTCTGAG
>NZ_POTC01000078.1 GCF_002906255.1 Novacetimonas maltaceti
CGTGCAGGAACCCCCGCCGCCCAACGAACCCGACGCCCCGCCGCCACAGGCCGACCTGATCGCCATGGTGGCGGAACCCGAACCCGTCCTGTCGAACCCGACCGAGGCCCTGCTGGTCCTGCTGCGCCGGCAGGCACTGGCACGCACGCACGGCGGCCCGAACGCCCACCGGCGCGGGGCGGTGGAATGTGACCTCCATCCGGTGCCGGACGAACTGGTCGAGGCCGCGCGCACGCTTGCCCGCGCGCTGGAACGCCTGTCCACGCCGCTGCGCACGCTGGTCAACCGGCTTGGGGAACGGCTGGAGGAAGATGCGGAGACGCTCGACAGCGCATCGCGTGAACGCATGGAGGCCGCGATCCGCGCCATTCGCAAACGCGCGCTGGCGCGGGTGGATGGCTGGGTCGCGATGCTGGGTGCCGTGGGCACGGAACATGCCACCGAACCGGGGCAGGTGCCGCAATATATCGACTTCATCCGCCTTGACCGGCGCGAAGGCCAGAAACCCGGCGAGCGTGACGTGGGGCTGTACCGCCACTGGCTGGACCCGACCATTCCCTTTTCCGCCGTGCTGGCGGCACCGGCGCATGGGCTGCTAGTGACATCGGCGACCCTGCGCGATGAAAACGATACCGAGGATGAGGACGAGGCCGAACGCGCGTGGGAAGCGGCCGAGGCCCGGTCGGGGGCGACGCACCTGCCGATGCCAGCACTCCGCGCCTCGCTCGCCAGTCCGTTCGATTACCGCCGGCAGAGCCGCGCCTTCATCATCACCGATGTCGCCCATGACGATCCGGCTTCGCTGGCCGGGGCCTATCGCACTTTGTTCGAGGCGTCTGGCGGTGGGGGGCTGGGGCTGTTCACGGCGATATCACGATTGCGCGATGTCCATGCGCGGCTTGCCGGACCGCTGGAGACGGCGGGCCTTCCGCTCTATGCGCAGCATGTCGATCCGATGGACAATGCGACGCTGGTGGACATCTTCCGCAGCGAACGCAATTCATGCCTGCTGGGGACGGACGCCATGCGTGACGGCGTGGACGTGCCCGGACAGGCGCTGCGTCTGGTTGTGTTTGAACGGGTGCCGTGGCCGCGTCCCGATATCCTGCATCGCGAACGACGCATCCATCTGTCGGGTGGGGCGCCATCACGCTATGACGACCGCATCGCGCGCCTGCGCCTGCGCCAGGCCTTTGGCCGGCTGATCCGCAGTGAAACGGATCGTGGGGTCTTCGTCCTGCTGGACCGGCGCACCCCGTCGCGCCTTCTGTCCGCGTTCCCGCCGGGGGTCGCGGTCCACCGCATGGGACTGGCCCATGCGGCGCGAGAGATCACGCGGTTCCTTCAAACCGGTGACGGAACGCCAGACGCCCCGCCAGCACCGTGATCCTTCGGCAAGCCCGTGAAGGCTTACAGCGGCTTGAGGTTGCTTGCCGCCGCCTTGCCGCGTTCCATCGTGATGTCGTAGCTGACGGCCTGGTTCTCATCCAGGCCACGCAGGCCCGCGGCCTGCACTGCGGTGATGTGCACGAACACGTCCTTGCCACCATCGTCAGGCATGATGAATCCAAAACCCTTGGTCGCGTTGAACCACTTAACTTTTCCGGTTGCCATAGCCGATATACTCTCCTGCGCCTCTTTGCCGGTCCCAATACCGGGAATTCGGGCTCTCGCCTTTACGGTCATGAAAAAAACAGGGCATCCGGAAAAAACACCCAGTCGGATTTCACGTCGTTCGTGCTGACTATAGGGGCAGCATGAATAGCTGCCCCTTGTCAAATCGCATCTCTAAAAAAATAGTTCACGATGACAAAAAAAGAGGGAAGACGGACATGCCGCCTTCCCTCTTCCTGTCGTCGTGGAGGCCCGGAAATGCAGGGAAAAGGCGGTCCCGGCCGGAAACCGCCCTCCCCTTTTCCCCGGGTCGGGGGATGGATCAGAAATCCATGCCGCCCATGCCACCCATGCCGCCCATTCAGCCTTCCGGCATCGCGGGGGCCTTCTTTTCCGGACGCTCGGCCACCATCGCCTCGGTGGTGATCAGCAGGCCGGCAACCGAAGCCGCATCCTGCAGCGCGGTGCGCACGACCTTCATCGGGTCGATGATGCCTGCCGCGACCAGGTCCTTGTAGGTGCCTTCCTGCGCGTCGAAGCCGAACGCATAGGTTTCGTTCTCCAGCACCTTGCCGGCGATGACCGCACCGTCTTCACCCGCGTTGTGGGCGATCTGGCGCAGCGGGGCCTGCAGGGCCTTGCGGATGATGCCCGCACCGACGCGCTGGTCCTCGTTGTGGAAGTGCAGGTGGCCCAGCGTCGTGGACGCACGCGCCAGCGCCGTGCCGCCACCGGGGACGATGCCTTCCTCAACCGCGGCGCGGGTCGCATGCAGCGCGTCATCGACGCGGTCCTTGCGTTCCTTCACCTCGATCTCGGTCGAACCACCGACGCGGATCACCGCGACGCCACCGGCCAGCTTCGCAAGGCGTTCCTGCAGCTTCTCACGGTCGTAGTCGGAGGTGGTTTCCTCGATCTGCGCACGGATCTGGCTGCAACGGCCCTTGATGGCCTCGCCTTCGCCCGCACCCTCGACGATCGTGGTGTTTTCCTTGTCGATGTGCACCTTCTTCGCGGTGCCCAGCATGTTCAGCGTGACGCTTTCGAGCTTGATGCCCAGGTCTTCGCTGATGACCTGCCCACCGGTCAGGATCGCGATGTCTTCGAGCATCGCCTTGCGACGGTCACCAAAGCCCGGAGCCTTCACCGCGGCGATCTTCAGGCCGCCACGCAGCTTGTTGACCACCAGGGTCGCCAGCGCCTCGCCATCGACGTCCTCGGCGATGATCAGCAGCGGACGGCCCGACTGCACCACCGCTTCGAGCAGCGGCAGCATCGGCTGCAGCGACGACAGCTTCTTTTCGTGGATCAGGATATAGGGGTTGTCCAGATCGACGGTCATCTTTTCCGCATTCGTCACGAAATACGGGGAGATGTAGCCACGATCGAACTGCATGCCCTCGACCACGTCGAGTTCGGTGTGCAGGCCCTTCGCTTCCTCGACGGTGATGACACCCTCGCTGCCGACCTTCTGCATGGCCTGCGAGATCATTTCGCCGATTTCCTTTTCGCCGTTGGCGGAAATCGTGCCGACCTGCGCCGTTTCGGCAGGCGTCGTGATCTTCTTGGTGTTCTTCTTCAGTTCCTCGACAACCGCGCCGACAGCTTTGTCGATGCCGCGCTTGAGGTCCATCGGGTTCATGCCGGCGGCAACAGCCTTGGCACCTTCGCGCACGATCGCCTGCGCCAGCACGGTCGCGGTGGTCGTGCCGTCACCAGCGATGTCGTTGGTCTTGCTGGCGACTTCGCGCACCATCTGCGCGCCCATGTTCTCGAACTTGTCAGCCAGTTCGATTTCCTTGGCAACCGACACACCGTCCTTGGTGATGCGCGGTGCGCCAAAGCTCTTGTCGAGGACGACGTTACGTCCCTTCGGACCCAGTGTTACCTTGACCGCATCGGCCAGGATATCCACGCCACGCAGCATGCGCCGACGTGCTTCATCGCCGAACTTTACGTCCTTGGCAGCCATTTCAGTTTCTCCAGTAGGAAAGGTTATGTATTCGGATCAGATGCAGGTGCGCGAGATCAGGCGACGACGCCCATGATGTCGCTTTCCTTCATGATCAGCAGCTCTTCGCCGTCGATCGTGACTTCGGTGCCGGACCACTTGCCGAACAGCACGCGGTCACCAGCCTTGACGTCGAGGGCGACGATCTGGCCCTGTTCGTTGCGGGCACCCGGCCCGACCGAGATAACCTCGCCTTCCATCGGCTTTTCCTTGGCGGTCTCGGGGATGATGATCCCACCGGCCGTCTTTTCCTCGCTCTTCAGGCGACGGACAACCACGCGGTCATGCAGGGGACGAAATTTCGTCATTGGATGGATCGCTCCATAATCTAAAAAAGGTAACGCCCTTGAATTAAGCAACGCCACCGGTTTGGCGCGCGCGCCAGGCCGCATCGCGTTAGCACTCCCCTCATGAGAGTGCTAAAGAGCAGATAGGAAGACCTCTTTTGGGTGTCAAGGGAAGCCGCAGGATTCACCGCCAAGTTTCCCCTTTCCATGGCCCCTCCCGCATGGCGGCGCAGGAAACTCCCAAAAATATACTTTTATATCAGCGACTTATTTGCGGACCTCGATCCCCTATCCCGGCCCCGCACGGGCTGCATGCGTCCCCTGCGCCGCTGCCCGATTCCCGTGTGCGCCGTCATCACACCCGCGGCACCACATGTGTCAGGAACGGTGATGGATGTGATATAGGTCTGGCATTCACCGATGGCCGCATGGGGTCGTCACATCATGCACGACCAGACCAGAGGGAGACATCATGGGATCCATCATCACCCTGACCGCCACGGACGGGCACAAATTTTCCGCCTATCGCGCGGGGCGCCCGGATGCGCCGCGCGCCGTTGTGGTGGTGCAGGAAATCTTCGGCATCACCCCCTATATCCGCGCCGTCTGCGACCAGTTGGCGTCCGGGGGATACCAGGTCATCGCCCCCGCGATCTTCGACCGGGCGCGCCGCGACGTGATCCTGCCCTATTCCGCCGAGGGGATGAAGGAAGGGCTTGCCCTGCGCGCGCAAACACCGCTGGAAGGCACGCTTCTCGACCTTACCGCCGCGGCCGATGCGCTGACGACGGAAAAGAAGGGGATCATGGGGTTCTGCTGGGGCGGGACGCTGGCGTGGGAGGCGGCCTGCCGCACCACCACCTTCGCCGCGGCCGTGGGCTGGTATGGCGGGGGCATCGCGGCAGAGCGCGCACTGACGCCCAACTGCCCGGTGCAGCTGCATTTCGGGGCGGATGACACGCATATCCCGGCAGGCGACATCGACGCCATCCGCGCCGCGCATGAGGATATCGAGATCTTCGTCTATGAAGGGGCGGACCACGGCTTCGGCTGCACCGACCGCGACAGCTACAACGAAACCGCCGCCACGCTTGCGATGCAGCGCACGCTCAGCTTTTTCGAGCACTGGCTGTAAGAGGAACAAAAGTTTTTGGTGAAGCTTTTTCCAAAAAGCTTCAGGAACGTCGCCTTTCTGAAAAAAGGCGACACCCAAAAACTCTTAAATGATTTCAGTCTTGCCCATCCCCCAAGAAGGGATGGGCACAAGCAGCCTCAGCCGCGCGCGAGCACCCGTCCCGCGATCGCATCCAGCTTCGCCAGCAGGGCGGGATCGCGGCTGTCAGGCGCGGTGATGATGGCATGTTCCAGCGCACGGTCACATCCGGCATGGCACGGGCCACGCGGCTTGCCCAGTTGCGGGATGACCGCACGCACCAGCGCACGCGCCCGGCTGGAATTTTCCTGCATCACCTTGACCACCGCATCGACGGTCACGCTGTCATGGCCATCATGCCAGCAGTCGTAATCGGTCACCATCGCGACGGTGGCGTAGCACATCTCCGCCTCCCGGGCGAGCTTGGCTTCGGGCATGTTGGTCATGCCAACGACCGAGCATCCCCATGAACGATACAGGTTGCTTTCCGCGCGGGTGGAGAACTGCGGCCCTTCCATCACCAGGTACGTGCCGCCGCGCGTCACATCCAGCCCCAGCGCCCGGCACTGCCCTTCCAGCACGTCGCCAATGCGCGGGCACAGCGGGTCGGCCATGCTGACATGGGCGACACAGCCCGTGTCGAAGAACGTCTTTTCGCGCGCGAACGAACGGTCAATGAACTGGTCGATGACCACGAAATGCCCCGGCGGCAGTTCTTCCTTGAGCGATCCCACGGCGGAGAGCGAGACGATGTCCGTCACGCCCGAACGCTTCAGCGCGTCGATATTGGCGCGGTAGTTCAGGCGCGTCGGCGGCAGCGGGTGGCCACGGCCATGGCGCGGTAGGAACACGCAGCGCACGCCATCAAGCCGGCCGAACAGCAACTGGTCCGACGGCTTGCCCCACGGGGTTTCGACCGTGCGCCATTCCTTGTCTTCAAGCCCTTCGATGTCATACAGGCCGGAGCCTCCGATCAGGCCGATGACGGGCTCGATCACATCAGACGGGTGGGCGGGTTCAGTGGACATCGGACCATATTCTCCGTTTCAGACAAAAGGTAAGCACAAGCAGGACCAGCAGGAACACGATGACACGCACGCCCGTGCGGTGGCGTTCCTCCAGATGGGGATGGGCCGCCCACGTCAGGAACGTGACGACATCATCGGCCTGCTGTGCCGCGGTGGGGGCCGTGCCGTCGGCATAGGTCACGCCGCCATCATGCAGCGGCGGCGGCATGGCGATCAGCCCGTTGACGGCATAGGGGTTGTAGAAGCTGCCAGCCGGGACCTGCGTGCCCGGCGGCGGGGCCTGCCCGTATCCCAGCAGCAGCGCGCGCATGCGATCCGCCCCACCGGGATAGACCATCTCCAGCCGTGACTGGTCGGGCGGGCGGGCGCCATTGTTGGCCGCCGCAGCAATGGCGGGGGAGGCATAGGGCGAACGCAGGTGGTCATCGGCGGTGGCCGGACGCTTTGCCGGCCTGCCCGCCGCATCCACGCCCGCGGGCACCTGGTGCGCATGGGCAATGCGACGCACCTGCTCCTCCGTCAGGCCCATGCCGCCCAGATCGCCATAGGTCAGCGCCGTCATGCCGTGGCAGGCGGAACAGACATGGTCATAGACGACGTAGCCGCGCTGCACCGCCGCCATGTCGAACGTACCCAGCGGCCCGGTAAAGCTCCATGAATGGGGCGGGACCGGGGTTGCGGACTGCGCATGCGCGAAACCGGCATGCCCCATGGCGGCGCCCGACAGCATGAGGCCGGCGGCAGCGGCGCGAAGGGCGCGCGGGGACAGGCCCGGCATGGCGGCAAGGGAGGGGAACAACCGTCTCATCCGGGGTCAGGCTTCGTTACAGGCAGGGAAAGGCAGCATCTTCGTCCGGTCATGTCCGTATCGGCACCGGGCAGGAACCCGCGTGTTCATCTGGCGCCGAACATACCCGCCGCCGTTGCCTTTTCCTAGCGGCGGCACGACCTGTCTTGCAATCGAAAGGACAAACAGGCACCCATACCCGTTCACGGACCCAGAGCTGAAGCCAGACCTGAAGAAAATGACCCAGAAGACCAACGCCCGCCCGCCCCTTGCCCACGACGCCATGAAGGAGGCGGCCCGCACATGGTTCGAAAGCCTGCGCGACCGTATCTGCGCCGCCTTTGAACAGATCGAGGACGAGGCCGCGCGCGACAATGCCCCCACGCTCGACGGGCGCAGCGCGCCGGGGCGTTTCGAACGCACGCCATGGAACCGTGGCACGAACGAGGACGGCTCCCCCGGTGGGGGTGGCGTCATCAGCCTGATGCGCGGGCGGGTGTTCGAAAAGGTGGGGGTCAATGTCTCCACCGTGTCGGGCATGTTCAGCCCGGAATTCCGCCACACCATCCCCGGCGCGTCCGAAGACCCGCGCTTTTTCGCAACCGGCATCAGCCTTGTTGCGCATATGTGCAGCCCGCTGGTGCCTGCCGCGCATTTCAACACCCGCATGATCGTCACGACCGAGGGCTGGTTCGGCGGTGGCGGCGACATCACGCCGATGTTCCCCGACAGTGCGGAGGCCATTGCCGACGCCCGGCGTTTCCATGACGGGTTCCGCACGGCCTGCGAAAAGCACGATCCCGAATATTACCCGCGCTTTCGCGACTGGTGCGACAGGTATTTCCACCTGCCCCACCGCAACGAGCCGCGCGGGCTTGGCGGCATTTTCTATGACCGCCTGCACAGTGGCGACGCCAATGCGGACTTCGCCTTCACCCGCGACGTGGGGCTTGGCTTCCTCGAAACCTATCCCGACATCGTGCGTGGCCGTATGATGGAACGCTGGACCCCAGCCCAGCGCGAGGCGCAGCTGGTCCGGCGCGGGCGGTATGTGGAGTTCAACCTGCTGCATGACCGCGGCACCCTGTTCGGCCTGAAAACCGGCGGGAATACCGAAGCCATCCTGATGAGCCTTCCCCCGGAGGTGCGCTGGCCCTAAATTGGCCGCATGGCTGCCGCAATGCGCGGCCAGCATCCCGTTCCCAACCCGATGACGTGGAGTAGCCACAACTTGTCCCCACCCCCACCCGATGACCCATCATCCCCATGCCCCGTCCGGCGCAGACGGCCGGGCGGGGCATGGGGATGATG
>NZ_POTC01000079.1 GCF_002906255.1 Novacetimonas maltaceti
GCGGGCAGCACGCTGACCAGTCCAAGCGACACCGCCAGCACGAATGCAATCCTGCGCATCGACCCAGATCCTCTTTCCTTCGTCGTCTCCCCTCCGGGCGGCGACACATTATCCCTGCCGCGGGCATGGTGGCCGGGGCCATGATGGGGCGCGCATTCTCGCCCTATCGCTATTACGGGTATCCCTATCCCGTCTACAGGTATCCCGCGCCGTATCCCTATTACGCCTATCCGCCACCGCCGCCCCCTCCGCCGCCGGTCTATGGCTACCCCTATCCCTGAGACGCCGATCCCATGGGATGAAGGTTCTCCGGCGTTGCGTGGACAGGTCGTGGTTTCCGCAGGGCAATGCCCTCTGGCGGGTTTCAGGGCAGCGGCCTGAACCGCGGCCTCTCCTTACGCGCGAAAGGCGTTCATCGCCGCAGTGATGAAGGCGCGGATCAGTGTGGCGGATTTGACACCCGGCGCGCTTTCCACGCCCGAAGACACGTCCACCGCCCGTGCGCCGCTGCGCATGATGGCATCGGCCACGTTGTCCGGCTTCAGCCCGCCGGCCAGCATCCATGGCGCGGGGGCGCGCCAGCCTTCGGTCAGGCCCCAGTCAAGGCAGCGGGCATTGCCGCCCGGTCGCGTGCTGCCTGCGGGCGGCCGTGATTCGATGACCAGCCCATCAAGTCCCGTCGCAGAAGGCAGGTCGCTGCGTGCCGCAATCCCGACCGCGCGCCAGACCGGAAGGCCGAAGCGCGCGCGGATTTCCATGGCGCGTGCCTCCGGGGCGTAGACCTGCAGACCATCAAGCGTGACGGTGTCGAGAACGCGCGTGATCTCCGCATCCGTGGGTTTGACGAACAGGCCGATCCGGCCGGGGCCGCCATCGGGCACCTGCGCCGCCAGCATTTTTGCGACGTCTGGCGCGACGTTGCGGGGGGAGGGGCCGAAGAACACGAACCCGACCCACCGCGCCCCTGCTTCGATGGCGGTGTCCAGCGCAACGGCCTCGGTAATGCCGCAGATCTTGACCCCGGTGATATTGGCCCCCATGGCCATGTTCAGGCCGAGAGTTCCGCCGCAATGGCCGCCGCCGCCGCGGCCGGGTCGGGCGCACGGGTGATGGGGCGGCCCACCACGATGTAATCCGCGCCTGCCGCATGGGCCTGCGCCGGGGTCATGATGCGTTTCTGGTCCCCCGCCGCACTCCCGGCGGGACGGATGCCCGGCACCACAAGGACCGGTCCATCGCCCAGCGCTTCGCGCAGCAGGCGGATTTCATGGGGGGAGCAGACCAGGCCATCCGCCCCGGCCGAGACCGCAAGGCGGCCCAGTCGCACCACCTGGTCCGCTACGTCCGATTCAACGCCGGTTTCATGCAGCGCCTCGGCATCGAGGCTCGTCAGCACCGTCACCGCCAGCAGCAGCGGGCGCGCGCCTTCGGGGAAGGTCTCGTCCACCGCCCTGCGCGCGGCGGCGATCATGGCGCGGCCACCCGACGCATGGATCGTCAGCATCGCCGGCCGCACCCGCGCCAGGCTGCCGATGGCGGACGCCACGGTATTGGGGATGTCATGCAGTTTCAGGTCAAGGAACAGCGGCAGGCCATCCGCGACCTCGCGCACCGCCTCAAGCCCCTGCGCATAGGTGAACTCCAGCCCCATTTTCACCATTGCCGAGGCATGTGCGGCCACGCTGGCGCGCAGGGTCGCGGCCTCGGCCTCCAGAGTGCGGACCTGCTGCTCTGCCTTTCGGGCGCGGCGGATCTGGCCCAGCGTCCCGATCCAGGCGCAGACATATCCCAGCGCATAGAACACCGCCCCCGTCAGCAGCGCCAGCACGCCGGGGGAGGAGTTCCACTGCCACTCCAGCCATGTCATGGGGGCTGAGCCCTGATTGCAGGCGGCCAGGATAATAAGCCCGAGCACGAACGGCAGCGTGATGAACAGACGGATCATGATGCGCTTCCCTAGCGTCAAGGATTTTCCCCTGCAAGGAAAACCCTGTCGGGGCGGTATGGTCACGATGTTTGTGACAGCATGAAAGCTTGATCCGGCCGATGCAACATGATGTCGTGGATGTCCGGATTGCCGGAATGGCGCGGCTTGCGCCATGATGGCGCGGTGGAAAGGGGCGCAATGGGAAAAGTCATTGCCTTTGGCGCCACCGCCCGTCGGGATGACGGGATGTGGGGCGTGGTCGCAACACTGGGGCGGCGCATGCGCGTCGCCAGCATCTATGCCACGCGGCAGGCGGCGCTGGCGGATTGCGAGTGGCGCATGCAGCAGGTCGCGGCCTATCGCGCGTTCCTGCGCCAGTCGGGCCAGCCCGTGCCCGTCTACTCCATTCGCCCCGTCCGCCGCACGGACCTGCCACGGGGGTGGCGTCCGCTGCCCGCGCTGGGCTTCCTGCGGGGGCAGCTCTTCTGATCCGGCATCTGCGTGGCAGCGTGATATTTAAAATAACCTGCTGATAAAATTAATAAAAGTTTTTGGGTGCCGGCTTTTTTCAAAAAGGCGGCGTTCTTTGAAGCTTTTTGGAAAAAGCGTCACCAAAAACTTTTCATATGTGTACACCCTGTCGGGAACGGCATTTCAGGCAGTCATCCGGCGGGATTGCATTTTCGTGGCATCATTCGCACAGTCGCGCGCGTTGCGGTACCGCAGCACCAGACCAAGCAGCAAGGATCCCAGGACCGATGACCGACCATTCCACTGACCTGACGCCTGTGCTCGATCATGTCGATCGCACGCTGGAGGAAAGCCTGTCGCGCCTGTTCGGTCTGCTGCGTATCCCCAGTGTCTCCACCCGGCCCGAACATGCGGGCGACTGCCGTGCGGCGGCGCAGTGGCTGTGCCGGGAGCTTGAGGAGATCGGTTTTTCCGCCCGCGTGTGTGAAACGCCGGGCCATCCGGTCGTCGTCGCCCATGACCGCACCCCGCCCGAAGGCCCGCATGTCCTGTTCTATGGCCATTACGACGTGCAGCCTGTCGATCCGCTGAACCTGTGGCACAGCGACCCGTTCGAACCCGTCATGGTGACGCGCGATGACGGCGCGCGCCAGATCGTCGCGCGCGGCGCGTCCGACGACAAGGGGCAGGTCATGACCTTCATCGAGGCCTTGCGCGCCATCCGTGCGACACGCGGCGCGATGCCGGTGCGCATCTCCCTCGTCATCGAGGGGGAGGAGGAAAGCGGCGGTCCCAACCTCGTGCCGTTCCTGATGGAGCATCGCGACGAACTCGCCGCCGATATCGGCCTGATCTGCGATACCGGCATGCTGGGCGCGACGCCTGCCGTCACCACGGCCCTGCGCGGCATGGTGGGGGAGGAAGTCACCCTGAAATGCGCCACGCGCGACCTGCATTCTGGCATTTACGGCAATGCCGCGCGCAACCCGATCGAACTGCTGTGCACGATCCTCGCCTCCGTGCGGGATCATGAAAGCGGTCGCGTCACGCTGCCGGGGTTTTACGAGGGCGTGCGCGAACCTTCCCCCGAACTGCGCGCGCGCTGGCGCGAGATTGCGCCCGATGACGCGACCTTCCTCGGTGCGGTCGGCCTGTCGCAGCCTGCGGGGGAGAAGGGCTACACCGCCATAGAGCAGACATGGTGCCGCCCGAGCTTCGAGATCAACGGCATTTCCGGCGGCTATACGGGGGAGGGGTTCAAGACGGTCCTGCCCGCCATGGCGTCGGCCAAGGTGTCGTTCCGCCTTGTCGCGGGGCAGGACCCGGTGCGGGTGCGCGAAAGCTTCTGCAGCCATGTGCGCGCCGCCCTGCCGGAGGACTGCACGGTGGAATTCGCCCCCCATGGCGGGTCGGGTGCGTGCGTCGTGGCCGATGACGCCACCGGCCTGCGTCCCGCCCTTGCGGCGCTTGGCGCGGAATGGGGCGTGCCCGCCGTCACCATCGGTTGTGGCGGGTCCATTCCCGTTGCCGCCGACATGCGCAACATCCTTGGCATGTCCGCGCTGCTGATCGGGTTCGCGCAGGATGACGACCGCGCCCATTCCCCGGACGAGAAATATGACCTCGTCTCCTTCCACAAGGGCATCCGGTCGTGGGTGCGCATCCTGCACGCCATCGCGGCGGGGGCGCGGGACTGACAACGAAAGGTGCGGCCGATGTCCGACATGCTGGCCCTGACGATGGGCGACCCGGCGGGGATCGGCCCGGAAATCACGGTGGGGGCGTGGCGCGCCCTGCACCGGCAGGGGCCGGGTTTCGTCGTCATCGGTGATCCCGATATCCTGACCCGCGCCGGTGGGCCGGTGCGCGTGGTGCCCGACATCGCGGCGGCGCGCACGGCGTTTGCCGACGCCATCCCCGTCCTGCCGCTGTCGCTTGCCGCCCCGGTGACGCCGGGCCATCCCGACAGCGCCAATGCCGATGCGATTACCGGCAGCATCGCGCGCGCCGTGCGCATGGCGCAGGCGGGGGAGGTCGCGGGCGTCGTCACCAATCCCATCAGCAAGGTCGTGCTGCGCCGCGCGGGTTTTCCCCATCCGGGCCATACCGAATATCTGGGCGAACTGTGCGCGGCGCCGGGGCGCGAGGTGATGATGCTGGCCTGTCCCTACCTGCGGGTGGTGCCGGTGACGGTCCATGTCGCCCTGCGCCGGGCGATCGCGGAGTTGGACATGCCGGGCATCATCCGTGCGACGCGCACCACACATGCCGCCCTGCGCCGGGATTTCGGCATTGCCGCGCCACGCATCGCGGTTGCGGGCCTCAACCCCCATGCGGGGGAAGGCGGCACGATGGGCACGGAAGAACGCGACATCATCATCCCCGCGATCGAGGCCCTGCGGGCGGAGGGCATGGACATCACCGGACCGTGGCCGCCCGATACGATGTTCACGCCCACGGCGCGCGCGCGCTATGACGTGGCGATGTGCATGTACCATGACCAGGGGCTGATCCCGCTCAAGACACTGGACATGGCGCAGGGGGTGAACGTGACGCTCGGCCTGCCGGTCATCCGCACCTCCCCCGATCACGGCACGGCCTTTGACATTGCAGGCCATGGCACCGCCGACCCGTCGAGTCTGGTGGCGGCAATGCGCATGGCCGCCGAAATGGCAGTAAACAGGAACAGGTCATGACATCTTTCCCGCTTCGCCCGCAGCGCCTGGGTGTGAATATCGACCATGTCGCCACCGTTCGGAATGCGCGGGGCGGAGCCGATCCGGACCCCGTGCGTGCCGCCCTGCTGGCGCAGGCGGCGGGCGCGGACGGCATTACCGCCCACCTGCGCGAGGACCGGCGCCATATCCGCGACCGTGACCTGTCACGCCTGCGTACCGAACTGGCGATCCCGCTGAACATGGAAATGGCGGCAACGCCAGAGATGGTCGGTATCGCCACCA
Source organism: Novacetimonas maltaceti (assembly GCF_002906255.1). Lineage (GTDB taxonomy): Bacteria > Pseudomonadota > Alphaproteobacteria > Acetobacterales > Acetobacteraceae > Novacetimonas > Novacetimonas maltaceti. The sequence continues at coordinate 5,359 of NZ_POTC01000079.1, forward strand.
CCCTGCGCCCGCATGCGTGCTGCCTTGTCCCCGAACGGCGGGAGGAAGTCACGACGGAAGGCGGCCTTGATGTCGCGGGGACGGAGACGGCGCTGTCCGCGCATGTCGCGCGCCTGCGGGATGCGGGGATACGGGTGTCGCTGTTCATTGATCCCGACGCGGAACAGATCGCGGCGGCCACGCGCGTTGGCGCGGCGGTGGTGGAGCTGCATACCGGGGCCTATGCCGGGGCGGCGGATGGGGAGGCGCAGGTGCGCGAAATGGCGCGGATCGCACGTGGGGCGACGCTTGCGGCGTCCATGGGGCTGGAAGTGCATGCGGGCCACGGGCTGAATTACGACAATGTCGCCCCGATTGCCGCGCGGCCGGAAATCGTCGAACTCAATATCGGCCATTTCCTGATCGGGCAGGCGATCTTCGACGGCCTGCCCGTTGTCATCCGCCACATGAAGGGCCTGATGTCCCATGCCCGCAGCAGGGCGGAGCAGGACGGGGCGGCATCCTTCATGGAAGATGAGGGATAGAAGTTTTTGGTGAAGCTTTTTTCAAAAAGCTTCGAAAGACGCCGCATTTTCAGAATGCGGCATCATTGATGAAGCATCCTCAGGGCTCTGCCCTGAAACCCGCCAAAGGGCATTGCCCTTTGGAAACCATTACTTCTTGAGAACCCGGCGCGGGGGTCAGCCCCCCGTGCCGCCGATCGTCAGGCCGGTCATCTTCAGCGTCGGCTGTCCCACGCCCACCGGCACGCCCTGCCCGGACTTGCCACAGGTGCCGATGCCGGGGTCAAGCGCGGGTTCCTGCCCGATCATGGTGACCTTGGTCATCGCATCCGCGCCATTGCCGATCAGGGTCGCGCCACGGACCGGGGTGGTGACCTTCCCGTCCTCGATCAGGTAGGCCTCCGACGCGGCGAAGACGAACTTGCCGGAGGTGATGTCCACCTGCCCGCCACCGAAATTGACGGCATACAGACCGCGCTTCGTCGTGCGGATCATGTCCTCGGTCGTGGCGTCACCGCCCAGCATGATGGTGTTGGTCATGCGCGGCAGGGGCGCATGGGCATAGGACTGGCGCCGCCCGTTCCCGGTGGGACGCACCCCCATCAGCCGCGCGTTCAGCCGGTCCTGAAGGTAGCCGGTCAGGATCCCGTCCTCGATCATGACCGTGCGGCCCGTGGGCGTGCCTTCGTCATCAACCGTCAGGCTGCCGCGACGTTCGGGCAGGGTGCCGTCATCGACCACGGTCACGCCGGGGGCGGCCACGCGCTGTCCCATCAGCCCGGCAAAGGCGGAGGTGCCCTTGCGGTTGAAATCCCCCTCCAGCCCGTGGCCCACGGCCTCGTGCAGCAGGATGCCCGGCCAGCCCGCGCCCAGCACGACCTCCATTTCCCCCGCAGGCGCCGGGGCGGCGTCAAGGTTGACGAGCGCCATGCGCAGCGCCTCGTCCACGGCGGGTTTCCACACGGCGGCATCCAGCAGGCGGGTATAGGCATACCGCCCGCCCAGCCCGTGCCCGCCACTTTCACGGCGGCCGTCCTTTTCTACCACGACCGAGACGTTCATGCGCACCAGCGGGCGGATGTCGGCCACACGCTGCCCGTCGGGGCGGATGATCTGCACCGCCTGCCACTGCGCCGACAGCGATGCCATGACCTGTACCACGCGCGGGTCGCGCGCGCGGGCATAGGCGTCGAGTTCCGATAGCAGTGCTGCGCGCGTGGCGAAATCGGTCTCCCCCAGCGGGTTGAGGGTGGGATAGAGCCGGTGGTTCGTCGCCTGCGGCCCCACCGCCAGCGTGCCGCTGCGGCCCGCGCGGATCTGCGCCACGGTTTCGCTGGCGCGGCGGATGGCGCTTTCGCTGATTTCATCCGAATGGGCGAATCCGGTTTCCTGGTCGATCACCGCGCGCAGGCCGAAGCCGGAGGAGGTGTCGAAGGTTGCCGAACGGATCACCCCTTCATCGAGGGAGATCATCTCGCTTTCGCGGTATTCCAGGAACAGTTCGCCATCATCCATGCCCGACAGCGCCTGCTGGACAAGGCGTTCGGCCTCCGTCCGGCCAAGGCGTGCGTCAGCGCGTTCGAAAAACAGGCTGTCCGTGGTGGCCAGGGGGGACAGGGTGGGATCAGGCGACATCGGGGATACTCCGCGGATAACGGGAACAGGACCATGCCCCGGTGGCCCGGAGGCTGCCGGCATGATGCCCTGCGATGCAGGTGGGGCAGGGGACGTGCATGGCCATGCACGCCGATCATAATGCCATTGCCGTCAGGACGAAACCGTACAGGGCGGATGAGGCGTAAAAGGGGCGCAACATGAACTGGACATAAACTGGACACAATAAAAAATGAACTTCCCTCCATGTGGGCGGTTTTTCTTTTCGTTCCCTTCGCATGCAGGGCATGGTGTGAGGTATATGCGGTCCCAACAGCGTGGAGTTCAGACGTCTCGTGAATGTTTCCCTCATGGCCGGTTCGGCCCTGTCGCGTCCGGTCGCGTGCTGCGCCGGCGCCGCTCTGGTCGCGCTTGTGTCATCAGTAAGTCCCGCCCGGTCGCAGGAGGCCCACCCTGACGGGCCTGCCGCCCCGCAGGCCTCCGTTGCAGCATCTCTCCCTGCCGCTTCCGTCCCCGCCGTCCCGACGCAGCCCCATGCGGAAGGGACAGTAGCGGCAGGTCCGACGATGCCCCCCGCATCCGGTGTCGCCCCGGTCACGTCTTCCGCCCCGCCCGTGACGGTGGCCCCGGATGGGACCACCGTCACGGGCGGGGCGGACGACGTG
>NZ_POTC01000080.1 GCF_002906255.1 Novacetimonas maltaceti
CCGCCGCCTCAAAAAACAGAAAGGACAGATCCTCTTCTTGACCGCCCGCCCGACTATGCCTGAAATAGCAGATGGCTGGGTCAATTCCTGATGAAAAACCCAGGTCAGTTCTCAGTGAAAATCAACAACCTGGCGGACAGCTGGTCATTTCGCAGCAATCTGGTGGCGCGGGGCAGTCCGCCTGCCCTGATATCGGAGAAGAAAGATGACCGTACTGAAAAATCCCGAAACGTGGGATTATCCGGACACGGTGGACATAGCCAGGGAGAGCCGCGTGAAGCTGTCTCCGGAGGCGGAGAAGGCTCTGGAGGAACGCGTCAGGAAGGCGCGGCAGATGCGGGCGGAAGCCGACGCGGCCGCCTCACGAAAGGGCTGATTCCTGCCGCTCGTGTTCTGATCCTGCTGCCCAATCGCCGGTGCGCATGACCAGGCGCGCGGAAATCCTGGTCGATATCGGTGGTATAGCGTCCTGCCAGTGCGATGATGCGCTGGAAAGCCTGTTCAAGTCCGCGACGGAAACGCCAGCCCGGAACCCCACCATGCTGTGGGATGACGTTCCCAATCCGATCATCCGCAGACTGGTCGAACTGTTCACCCAGAAATATCAGGCGGTCCTGAAGCAGTTGCAGGACCGCTTTGGCCAGATCCTTACCGGTAAGGGCACAGGCTCGCTCCAGAAGGCGCTATCTCCTGGATGGGGACGGTGGACGCCTGAACAGGAGCAGGAGGCGCGTGCGCATCTGGAGCGGCATCCTCCCGAGGATTACACCCTGGATGACTGGATGCTGCTGGTCGAACTGCTGATGCAGGAATACCTGCCGCATGATGTCGCGGTGGACTGGGGCGACTGGCTGACGGTTCGCGCAACGCTGGCGGGAAAGGCGCAGGCCGCGTTCGAGGCGCGGGGCATCCGGGATGCCGAAAGCATCGCGAAAATGGCGGAATACATGCCCACGGGGTTCGGTGCGGTCCCGCGCAAGATCCTCACGCCGGTCGAAATGAAGACCATTGAGATCGCACGTGCCCGTGCGGCCGAGAACATCTCTGCCGTCTCCGACGTGGCGCGGCACAAGATGAAGAACCTGATCATCCAGCACATGGAAGCGCAGATGTTCGGGATGAAGCAGGGTCAGTTCACTGCCCTGCGGCAGAGCCTGTTTGATGCGTTCGGGGAACTGAACCGAGATTTTCGGCGCATTGCGGTCACCGAGGCAGGGGAAGCCTGCAACCAGGGCCTGATCGCCACCCTCTCGCCCGGGCAGCGGGTCAAGCGCGTGGAGGCCTATCGCGGCGCGTGCGCGTTCTGCAAATCGATCAACGGGAAGGTCTTTACCGTCGTCGCGCCCGACGCGCCGGAGCAGAACGGACAGACGCAGGTCTGGGTCGGGAAAACCAATATCGGGCGCTCTGCCGCCTCGCGGCGTCGTACCGACGAAGGGCTGATGCCCCGCAGCGAAAACGAGATGTGGTGGCCAGCCGCCGGCGTCCAGCACCCGAACTGCCGGGGCAGCTGGGTCACGGTGACGGATCCGGGGCCGGACGTCTCTCCCGCGTTCGTCAACTGGATGGACGGGATACTGCGCAAGCACGGCCTCAAGCCGGTCGGCGCATCGGACGCATAGCAACCGACATAGTCAGATTGCATGCATGCATGCAAAACACGTTTCTGTCGTGACGGCATGATGGGGCTCCATCATGGAGCGAAGCGATTATGCGCGGTTTTCTGACTTTCCTTGCGGTTCTGGCCTGCCCTGTGCTTGCCCTGGCGGCGAGCGTGGGGCCATCCAGTCCCATGATGCCCGAGGCTCCGGCGATCGTGGCCGCAGCCACATGGCAGGAGATTTTCCCGGCGGACACCCAAAATCATGGCGGCGTGTTCCAGAACACTTCTGCGGCGGTGGAGTATATCTGCCTGACGGGATGCTCGGGGGGCGATCTGGGTTCCACAGCGATTGCCGTCTATCCGGCATCGGCGACGAACCCCGGCATATTCCGGTGGGGGCCAGTCAGCGGCCCCATCATGGTCTATGGCGCAAAAGCGGGACAGACCTACAGCGCGTTCGGAGGCTGACATGCATGCTTGCAAGCAAATCGGCATGCGCGGAGGCGGTCTGCCATGCTGATCCTCCTGAAAGCCATGCCGCAGCATCCCCTGTCATGCTTCCATGAACCCACGGAAGGGCAGAAGCGGGCCGGAAATTATCGTAAGACAAAAACCGAGTTCGGAGGCCTGCCGATCACGATCGAGAATGAGGCCGGGAGTGTCCGGCGCGGTCGCGATCATGGCGGCAAGGAATGGGCTACCACCATGACGTGCCATTACGGATATATCCGGGGCACCGTGGGGGCAGACGGCGACCATTATGACGTGTTCATCGGACCGGATGAAAAGTCACGACGTGTCTGGATCATCCAGACCATGGCGCCGCCTGATTTTCGCAAGAAGGACGAGGAAAAGGCCATGCTTGGCTTTGGCAGCGAAAGCGAGGCCCGGGCCAGCTTCCTGCGTCATTACGACAATCCTGCCTTCCTGGGTGCAATCCGCGAGATGCCGTTCGACACCTTCAAGCGGCAGGTCATGGCGACCAGGGAGAACGGAGGAAAACTGCGGGATCCGAAACCGGTGAGAAAATGCTTTATCGTGCTTGGGCGTGAGGGCCCGGCATGATTGCGCCGCGTCATAGGATGTGGCGCGCGCTGATCTGGCTGCTGGTCCGCGAGGAACGCGCCCGGGTGCGCGCATGGGCCGCGATCATATAGGCGCCCCGGCGTCGGCGGCACACGGGTCGTAAAAAATAGGGGGCTGGCAGGCTGTCTGGTATGTTGATCAGACCGGCGACGACCACTACCTGATCACGATCATCGTGGTATCATGGACCATCTCCGTCGCCGCGTATCGCTGGTGATCTAGCGCGGCCATTCTATGCAGACCGAAGCTATTTTCGACGAGGGAATGCTTTGTCGTAGTACTGGCGAATGGGAGAAGCACGATCTGTCTGTGTCTCTTTATGTTCAAAAGGGCGTCTTTTCGAAAAAGTATGCAACTCTTTCAACCGTCGTTCAGCCACCTTAGCATCACCGTTAAATATACGCTGAAGGTCCTGATAAAATGATGAACCACTCATAACATTTTCCTTTCAGCTTCAGCCAGTGTGGCCAAAATAAGGCATAGGGGAGCCAATGAATTTGCAATCCTTAGTGTCTGTTTTGATCCATTCCCTATTATATCAATACGGTTGGATTCAATGTTCACAACCCCGATAGATTCATTGCTTCCCTGCGCTAAGCACAGTGGTAAGGAAAGCACACTTTCGTATTTGGACTCACTAAAGAATTTTCTGACTTGCTCTTGAACATCTTTGGGTACCTTATTTTGAAATTTAATCTTATTTTTATTCAATAGTTTAGGTTCTCCTTCTGCAAAGCAGGCAGGCGCGTTTGGTAGTGAATAATTTGTCTTGGTGGAACTTTCCAGAGGAAGACATATGCGGAAACCATTCCCGTTGTCATAACGTATGAGCAGAAGGAAACTGGAATAACTTTCTTTCTTATGGATCATAAATTCAGGCGGGACATCGCTGGGCGGTTCTGGTACCTTGAGCATAAAATTTACATTTATGTTCAGTTGGTCACTGTTAGGGGCGATTAGGCGTACAACGTCGGCCATAGCACCCATAACTTTTTTTGTCCCACCTTGTATTTCTTCTAAATCGTGACGATTTAATGCGCCACGAGCATAAGCGTAAGCTGTCGCTATTGATTTTCCTACTTTATCAAGGATTTCAGGGATTATCTCTTCTTTTGAAACGTTTTGAGAAGACATTATAGAAGAGACACGTTCTCGGTATTTGTTGTACCCATGGTACATATATGTCATATATAAGTCATATGAACTCTTTTTAATATTTACGCATGTTTTTGATAATTCTTTTATTTCCAAATATATATAAAAAAAGTCAATAATAATGTTAAGATAATTCCTCCTAATACCCCACCTATATAACATTTAAATAATTCTGTTTTATTTATATCACTAACGTATTGATTCCAGTCAGTGGTGAAAATACAAACTGAAGGTCCAATTATCCACAAAAGGTTCTTTACTCTTGGGTCATCTTTGAGGCTATCAGGCTTGTCTTTTTGAGAAAAACCAGCAGAAATGTAAAAATAACCAATTACACAACCTATAATCGTCAAAATTATATACATTAATACTCAACCCATATTTTTGCGTTTTATGAATTTAAGAATAGTTCTGGAATAATTTCCTGTGTCATGCCCGGATTGGTTCAACATTATTCGGTTTTGTGTTGAGTGATCTGGCCCATGCCGCAAGCTGGTCATGGTGGAGGAGCGTCACATTGGTGGTGCGGGCCAGCTGCTGGGCCGAGGCAGTGTATCGGGCGTTGGAGACGACGGCGGCGTATTGCGCGGCGTAGTGCAGGCGCGCGGCCGCGACCTGCTGGACCGCGGAATTGGGGACGGCGTTGCTGTAGAGCTTGCACTGCAGGACGATGCGGATGCCATTGCGTTCGGCCGTTACATCGGCGCCCTGGTCCCCGCTGCCGACCGTGGCGCGGGCGTTCCAGCCTTCGTTCGTGAGCACCTGGGCGCAGGCACGTTCGTAGGCATAGGGGTCCATGTCGTCGCTGAACGGGATATCTCCGTTCTGGTTGGGTTGGTTGGCGGCGGCTGCCTGGATGATGGCCTTGCGGTAGTTTTCATCCAGTTGTGGATTGGCCTGACGATTGATGCCCTGCAGGGCCGGCAGCGTCCAGATGACGGTGTTGAGGAAATAATCGATTTCCCGGTACCATTTGCCGTACTGGGGCGTCCCATAGTCGTCATAGGAGATGAGCTGCCATCGTTTCAGGCCCAGTGTCCGGGCGTGTTCGCGGATGGCGTCAAAGCCTGTGTTGATGCGCTGGTTGTACAGATCCTGCAGACGCTGCCGTTCGGCGACGGCGGCTGCGATCCTTTGCCGCTCCCGCTTGCCTGCATCGGCTATTGCCATTCCGCCAAATGCAAGGGTGCCAATCGCGCCCGCAATGATTCCGGTGATCACCCACGGCGTATAGTCGGTGTTCTGCGCTGTCTCGGGATAGGCATCAGGCAGGGAATTATTATCGGTCCTGGGAACCGCCTGCACTTCCGGCGCTGTGTTGGACAGAGACGGGACGGCGGTCTTGGGGAATGGATTGAAGGGCTGCGGCAAAGCGGTGCCCTGATCTTCAGCTGCTTTGGCAAGGGTGCCGATGGCGCTGGATGATCCGATCAGGGAAAAGTCCTCCTGCCTACCATTGAACGTGATTTCGACGTTGTTCTGTTTGGTCAGGTCATGGATGACGGCGGGGAGGTCTGACGCTGAGATCGACTTGGCAAAGATGGTAGCGGTATTATCGCTGATACTTGAATTGAACCTGAAAGGGTAATCGCGTCGTGCGAGTGGCAGGTCGATCTTCAGGTCGGGAAAGAGGAGGGAAAAATCATACACATCTGGCCGCAAAGCAATACCTGTCAGAACGACCTCATGCGTCGAGGGCAACACCACGACAGCCAGTTCGGCATCAGAAGATTTTGAACTGGTTATCAGAATATTGGAGTTTTTGAGACGCTGTGTGAGCCAGTTACCCGGCGGGCTGTATAGACCGCCAGTTCGTGTGATGGGCGGTAGTGTTTCGCTGTCGTCCGAGGGCATGGCATCCAAGGGCATGGCAACGGAATCAGCGTGGGCTCCGGCAACCGAGAAAAGAAGCATGGCGGCAGCCAAGCCAACAACGTGTCGCAGTCTTGTCGTCAAGGTTCCCAGCCCCCGATGTTCTGCATGTCCGATATCACAGAACATTTCGGGAGCGGGTTAACGGGATGGCATGGCAGGGATGCTTATGACGTGCCTGTGGTTGCCCCTATCGCTACAATGGCGCTTGGGATCAGGCAGCCATGGCCTTAGGAATCGTATCCCACTCGTCCAGTTGCGTGACCTGAGCGGGTAGGGCGCGCCGGACCATCCGGATCCGTGGAGCGGTCTGGCTGGCACGTGGCTTGATGGGGGACAGCGATGTCACGGTTTTCGGGTCCACGCTGAAATGCGGGAAACGGTCGCGTAGCGTGGTCACCACCACCATGCGCATCTGCTTGTCCGCCCACTGGCCGACTTGCTGCTTGCCATTCTCCCAACGGGAATAGGTAGCCGGGTCCATCATCAGGATCTTTGCCATCGCACCGGAGGACAGGTCCAGCACGTCGCGCAGGAACCGGATCTCCTGCGGCAGCAGGCCGGTCGGGATCAGGACGCGCGCCATCGCCACGGCGGCCGCAAGCCCTTCCATGTCGGGCACGGAAACCCCGATCACTTCCCCGGTGGTTTCGTCAATTTCCTCTTCCGCGGCGTCAATCAGCGTCACCGCGTAAGGCAGCCCCAGGCCGTCTTCCTCGTACGAGGGCAGTGTTCTGAACATGAATTCTTCCTTTCAGCGGAGCGCCATGACCGTGATGATACGAATGATACAGACGTCATCTTTCAGAGTGACAACCACGCCTATCCGGCGACCGTCATTATCGGTCCCGACCACGCGCCAGGCTTCATCACCGTTCAGTGGTGCTTCGATTTGATCAATGTTGCCGCGACGGAGCACGCGCTCCGCGATCAGCTTGGAGATATGGCGTTCCTGTGAACGTTCCTTCGCATGGGCTGTCCATACGATCCTTGCCCCTTGCGTGATAGCGTTCTGCAATCTGCGACGTTCTGCATCGTGCGGCACCGTAATCTAGTCCTCACAGGAAAATTAGGAAGTTTTTGACGTACCGTCAAGTGGGATCGCTTCACTCGTGAGTGTCCAGCGATATGCGCTACCGTTCGCCGGTATTCAGTGGGAGGTCGGTTTAAGGTCCGGGCATCATGCCCGGATAGGCTCCACATTGTCAGGCATGCCATTCAGCGAAGCTGCCCATGCCGCAAGCTGGTCGTGGTGGAGGAGCGTCACATTGGTGGTGCGGGCCAGCTGCTGGGCCGAGGCAGTGTATCGGGCGTTGGAGACGACGGCGGCGTATTGCGCGGCGTAGTGCAGGCGCGCAGCCGCGACCTGCTGGACCGCGGAATTGGGGACGGCGTTGCTGTAAAGCTTGCACTGCAGGACGATGCGGATGCCATTGCGTTCGGCCGTTACGTCGGCGCCCTGGTCCCCGCTGCCGACCGTGGCGCGGGCGTTCCAGCCTTCGTTCGTGAGCACCTGGGCGCAGGCACGTTCGTAGGCATACGGGTCCATGTCGTCGCTGAACGGGATATCTCCGTTCTGGTTGGGCTGGTTGGCGGCGGCTGCCTAGATGATGGCCTTGCGGTAGTTTTCATCCAGTTGTGGATTGGCCTGACGATTGATGCCCTGCAGGGCCGGCAGCGTCCAGATGACGGTGTTGAGGAAATAATCGATTTCCCGGTACCATTTGCCGTACTGGGGCGTCCCATAGTCGTCATAGGAGATGAGCTGCCATCGTTTCAGGCCCAGTGTCCGGGCGTGTTCGCGGATGGCGTCAAAGCCTGTGTTGATGCGCTGGTTGTACAGATCCTGCAGACGCTGCCTTTCTTTCTGCGCATCTGATTTCTGTTTTCTGTCATGTTTACCCAGCGCCGAAATCCCCATGCCCAGTATCGCGAGGAAGCCAATTCCGCCAAAGACTTCGGCTGTCATGATCAATGAATCCCAGTTGTTGATTTTCACTGAGAACTGACCCGGGTAGGGCGGAAATTTTCATCGAGATTTGACCCATGCCTTCACACTCCCCGGCAGCATCTGCTGGGGGTTTGAGGAGTGATTGACATGGAGTTTCTGAGTGTGATCCGTCGGTGGCACTGCCGGGATCATCTTCCGATCCGCGAGATCGAACGCCGGACGGGACTGTCACGCAATACGATCCGGAAATATCTCCGGGCACAGAGTATTGAACCGCGGTT
>NZ_POTC01000081.1 GCF_002906255.1 Novacetimonas maltaceti
GCCATCTGGTCCGGGGTTAACCCCGGACCAGATGGCCAACAGCAACGCCGTCAGAAGGGCGGCATAACAACAACCTGGTATAGCTTATCAAGCCCGCAAAACTGTCCGAACGGACGGGACCACCTCAGAATATATTCGTCCAGAACGGGGATGAGCTGCTTTGCCTTTATCTTTTCATGCACCATGAAGTCTGGAAGCAGGGCGATACCAAGTCCGTTTTCTACCATACTTAGCAATGAGTTTATATTGTTGGAAACCGAAGATGTGGGCAGGTCCGGACTGATTAGTTCACCATTAGTCAGAAATGGCCATGGGGCCAGTTTTCCGCTGCTGGGATAACGATATCTCAGGCAGAGATGTGTCTGGAGATCATCAGGGCTGACTGGCAGGCCCCGGAGGGAAGCGTAGTCTGGTGCTGCGACAAGTCTATGATGAAATCCGCTAAGTCTGCGCATCATGAGACGCGAATCATCAACAGAACCAATCCGCATGACAGCATCAAACCCTTCCTCTACCAGATTGACCAACCGGTCACTGAAATCGAGATCCAGTTCGATTTCTGGGTAGCGTTTCTGAAAAGCAACAATATGTGGCATCAATTCAGTACCCAGATTAGGGAAACCGATGCGTAATCGTCCTTTGGGTTCTGCGGTGACTGCGCTTAATTCTTCTCTGGCTGCATCAAACTCTGCAAAAATGCGATAGCAATGAAAGAGAAATTTTTCTCCTTCAGCCGTCAAACTGATGGCGCGTGTGGAACGGTGAAAAAGACGAGCACCTAGTTCCTGCTCGAGCTTGGCTATTGTTCGGCCAATCGCTGATGAGGAGAGGCCAATCCGTCGACCGGCTTCCTTGAAACTGCTTGTTTCTGCCGCTTGCACGAAGGCTTCCAGGGCTCCAAAATGTGTCATGGTATGATTGCGCTTTGTTCCGTTATGTTCGGATAATTGTCCCATTTATCGCAAGCATGACAAGGGGTAGAAGAAACACGTATTATTCTGAACCAGCAAGATGAATGATGCCGGATAGATATATTCCTCAAAGCGACTTCAATCTGTCGATGGGATACCGGGCATTCAGTTTTGCTATAAAAAGTGGAGTTAATCATAGCCTCTCCCTCTCTGTTCAAGCCGTTTACCCTCAAGGACATTGCACTGCGTAATCGTATCGCCATTCCCCCGATGTGCCAGTATATGGCCACGGATGGGGTCGTGAATGACTGGCACCATATTCACTATGGTGCCTTGGCTCGGGGTGGGGCTGGGCTGGTCGTTGTCGAAGCGACAGCCGTCGCTCCGGAAGGTCGCATTACCCCAAAGTGTGCCGGTCTGTGGAATGATGAGCAGGCACAGGCTTTTGTTCCTGTTGTCAAGGCCATCAAGGACGCTGGCGCCGTTCCTGGTATTCAGATTGCGCATGCCGGACGTAAGGCGAATGCCAACCGTCCATGGGAGGGAGATGACCATATTCCTGAAAATGACCCCCGTGCCTGGCAGACGATCGCGCCTTCTGCCATCGCTTTTGGTAAGCATCTGCCCCGGACGCCTAAAGCCATGACTCTTGAAGATATAAAGCGTGTGCAGCAGAATTTTGTTGATGCGGCGCGACGTGCTCTTGAGGCTGGCTTCGAGTGGATTGAACTCCATTTTGCTCATGGTTATCTGGCGCAGAGTTTCTTTTCTGAGCATAGCAATCAGCGAACCGACGCCTATGGTGGAAGCTTGGAAAACCGCAGTCGTTTTCTGGTCGAAACTCTCGCGGCAGTCAGAAAAGTGTGGCCGGAACATTTGCCTTTGACGGTCCGCTTCGGAGTTATTGAGTTCGATGGTCGTGACGAACAGACTTTTGCTGAGTCCATGGAACTGGTGAAGCGCTTCAAGACCGAAGGACTGGATCTGCTCAGCGTGAGTATTGGGTTCACCATTCCTGAAGTGAATATTCCGTGGGGCCCCGGCTTCATGGCGCCTATTGCTGGGCGTGTCCGTGAAGAAGTGGGTCTTCCGGTGACGTCAGCATGGGGGTTTGAAGTGCCTGCTGTGGCAGAGCAGGCCGCTGCGGAACACAGGTTGGATCTTGTCTCAGTTGGGCGCGCCCTTCTTGCTAATCCGCACTGGCCCTACGCAGCCGCAAAGGCCTTGCGCGCGGATCGACCCGCCTGGGTTTTGCCTGCTCCTTATGCCCGTTGGCTTGAACGCTATAGTCTTGGCCAGTTCTGAGGTGCCAGACGTTATCTGATACCGTCTGGCTACCCGCAAGGTTGAGCCCAAACGCATTTTAGATCGGGTCGTGCTGCCTGTTTCTTTTTCAAAGGAACAGGCAGTTGCCGTATGGAGCGTGTGGGCCGTTGGCTGATTATGAGAGGGTAGAAGAGCGATTGCAGTCTTACAAAAAGGCTGATCTGGAGGCTATGTGGATCTATTCGGCGAAATAAGACATCTCAAATTGAATGGAGGAACGGTCGTCTATGATCCTCGTCCATCTCTTGGACTGTCTCCCGATCTGTTGATGAAGAGACTGAGTTCAGAGCTGGTCTGGGAGCAGCACAAAGTCCGGCTTCATGATACTGTAATAGATCAGCCTCGTTTGAGTGGCTGGCATGGGGATATCGTTCATACATATACCACGCTGGCGCATAATCTTCACCCAGAGCCTTGGAGCCCTGTGCTCAAGCAGCTCCGGCAACGTGTTTCAAAGCTGGCGAAAGCTCCCTTTAACTCTATGCTGGCCAATCTCTATCGGAACGGCGCAGACAGCATAGGCTGGCATAGCGATAACGAAGAGGGACTGGGAACTGAACCAACGATTGCTTTGATCAGCCTCGGTGCAGAGAGAAAGTTTTCGTTGAGACGGTGGGACGATCATCGCAGCATGTGTGACATTATTCTTGAGCATGGCAGCTTGCTTATCATGAGTGGCATGACGCAGAGGTACTGGCAACATGCTGTCCCCAGAACAAGTGCGGTGACAGGGGCCAGAATAAGCCTCACGTTCCGACAGATTGATCCAGTATCAGGCCGCTCTCTGAAGTCGGTCACCCACAAAGAACAATCAGGGACGGATCCGTGATCAATAAGAGTGACGTTGCTGACTGCTATTTTTTATGGGAAGAGGTAAGATGAGGCTGTTTGTTACGGGGGCCAGTGGTTATATTGGCGGCTCCTTTGCTGCTGAAGCTGTTCGCAGGGGACACGACGTACGAGGGCTGGTTCGCTCCGCCGAGAAAGCGGCGGCCTGTGCAGCGTTGGGCATGGTGCCTGTTCAAGGAACGTTGGCGGATCGTGATCTTCTCATAGAAGAAGCCCAAAGAGCAGATGTGGTCGTTAATGCGGCAAGCAGTGATGAGCGGGATGCAGTTGATACCTTTCTCGCGGCGCTTTCAGGTTCCGGTAAAGCCTTCTTGCATACGAGTGGCAGCAGTCTGGTCGCTGATCATGCTGAAGGTGAAGCGAGCGAGGCTATTTTCGACGAGCGCCATATGCCGCTGCCTGTGGCAGAAAAAGCTCCGCGAGTTGCTCTCGATCACGCGATCCTGACAACACCTGGAATACGGTCAATCATTCTGTGTAATTCACTGATCTATGGAAAGGCTCTGGGGCCGACGGCTCATAGTGTCCAGCTTCCCCTTCTGGTAGACTACGCGCGGGAGAATGGCTGCGCCCGCTATATTGGCAAAGGTCTTAACCGCTGGTCGACAGTCCATATAGCAGATGTCGTGGACCTGTATTTCCTAGCGCTTGAACAGGCTCCGCCGGCAACATTTGTATTTGTTGAGAGTGGAGAGGCATCCTTTCGGGATATGGCGCAGTCTATTGCCAATGCATTGAGGCTTGGTGAGGCAACCTCCATGACGGTTGAGGCCGCCATAAAACGCTGGGGGCGTCAGAGGGCTCTGTATTCCCTGGCGTCTAACAGTCGGGTGCGCAGCCTCTACTCGCGGGCATGGGGATGGAAGCCGAACAGTGCAGATATTCACACATGGATTCTAAATAATATTTCAGCAGAAAATCCGTAAGAGAAAGAGGGTACATCTGAATTTCGGCTTTACCACTCCGTCATATACGAGTCAGGAAGCTGGCGTCAGAGCTATCTTACTCGTCAAGGTCATGGTTGCGAATCCGTAGCAGCCTCAAGGCATTAAGAGTGACGAGGGCAGTAGCGCCAGTATGCTTCACGTTGCGGGCCCCCAGGGTGTGGGAGTGGTGAAAGTGAAGAGGTCCGACCGGCAAGGGGGGGCAGGCTAAGGTTCCTTCCGCAATGCTGTGGGCAAGCCTGACGACCAGTGCACCCTGCCATCGCGAAGCGCTTCCAGGGCTGTCTGACCCGCAAGTTCAGGATGAGATTGCATCAGGAAGCGGTAAATGGTCCATCCGCTGTCGCCCAGCGTATCGAAAAGTGCGGGCGGGACAGGGAAGGGCTGTCCCGTCGCGTCGATCTGCCAGGCCGGATAGCGCGCTTCTCGTGGTGAGGATTCTGGCAGAACGAGGACAGCATGGGCCTGTTCCAGATCATGCAGGTCTGAGACAGTCAGGCCAAGACGATGGGCAAAAATCTCTCCCGTCAGCATGTCCGGCCCTGACAGAATGGTGGCTGTCAGGTGGCGACCCCGTTCTTCTGCGCGGGCGAAAGCGTCACTTCGTGTTCGTGGCCTGTCTGTCATGAATGCTGTCTTTTTGTCTTTCAGGGAGAGAGGAGAGCGGTCCCATCATGGGGCGGACGGAAGATCTACTGTATCATCCGGCCCGCTTGTATGCATTCGGTGCGTAGAGCCCTAAAAATACGGGACATCAACGTCCAAATGGGATATACATAATATATATCCATGGGGAGAAATAGCCGATGCTGACCCGTACGACACTCTTTCTATCCAACCGCTCGCAGGCAGTGCGCCTGCCGAAGATGGTCGCCTTCGGGGAGCAGGTGCGTGACGTCGTCATTGTGTCCGAAGGTTCACGACGCATCATCGCCCCCGCTGACGCAGCGTGGGATGATTTCTTTGCGGCTCCCGGCGTGGATCTGGGGGAGCGGAACCAGCCGGCCATGCAGGAACGTGAGGCGCTCTGAATGCTGCGTTATCTGCTGGATACGAACCTCTGTATCCGGGTATTGCGGGATCGACCACAAGGGCTGCGTCCAAGGTTCAACAGCTGTGCGGAGGAACTCTGCATCTCGGACGTGGTTCTGTATGAGCTGCTTTATGGCGCAGAACGCTCGTCCGATCCCGTGCGCACAAGGCGTGAAGTCGAGCGCTTCGCGGCAAGGCTGGCGGTCCTGCCATTCGACAGTGAAGCAGCCGCCCATACGGCAGACATTCGGGCCGAACTTGAACGGAATGGCCGTATCATAGGTCCGTATGATCTCATGATTGCCGGGCATGCCCGGAGCAGAGGGCTGATTGTTGTGACCGGCAATCTGCGGGAATTTCAGCGGGTGGAGGGTCTTCGAACCGAGGACTGGCTGACTGACACGGTCTGACCGGGAAAGGTGCGGCGAGACAGAATATCGATAAAAACGATTATTTATCAATCAACTATGTCATGCAGCGAGCCTCTCCACGAACCCGCTGACAAGTAGCAGTTTTCTTTGGTTGCAGGCCCCCGCAACCAAGCCGAACATACTGATATCTAACAAAAAATGCCGCCCCAAGAGGCGGCTTTTTTGCGTCCAGAATTCCTCCGCAGGAAACACATAGGAAATAGACGGAAAGGTACCGGGGCGCGATTTTGTCCACTTTCACAAATGCGTGATTTAAGAGCGAGGCGCCCTGTCGCCTGTTTCGGGGTATCATTCCAGGCTTGTCGAGTCAGGACAGTCTGCCCTTCTGCTGTCCGTATCAGGAGACGCACGAGCAGCCATGGCCGCAGACGAACTCACGGGACTGATCCATTATCTCGGTCAGGAGGACTGGCAGGAGTGTTTTGGCGAAGTGCTCGGCGATCACATCGGTCCGGCGCTGGAAGCGGGCGACATCTCCTTCGAGGATCTGGCGGAGATGATCGGCCCTGACGTTGCCATGACGCTGTGGGGCTGCGCTTTCGAAGATTTTCTCGGGCAGGACTGGGACGATGGCCGGAACTTCGTCGACGTTTACCTCAAACGGCGGGGCTGGAAGGAAGGGCCGCGCAACAGCGCCTACATGCGTGCCCTCAAGGCTTCGGTTATGAGCCTGTATGAAGTCTCGGATATCAAACCCGGCCAGAGCCTGATGGCGCGTGACCTGCTGCGGGGTGGGGAACCCGTTCTGGTGCATGAAGGCACGGCTACCCGGACGCTGGAACAGTGGGACCGGATTGCAGCACGTCTCGTGCCGTCCGATGGAAAGACCATTCTGGCAGGTGGGCTGCTCGCCTATTCACGGGGTGCCTGCGAAGATCTGGCTGCGAACCTTTACAGGGCTCTGCGGAAAAGACGGGGCAAGGCCGAGTTTCCGAAAGTCGATACGCAGACGCTGCATGAACTTGCGCCGATGTTCACGCTGACCTGGCTGTTTCGGACACTGGAGGACATAGCCCGGCAGATGGAGGGGCCAGCGCTGTTCAATGGGGACGGAGAGGATCTGGTCTTCCACGAAGTGTGTTTCCCGCTGGCAAAGGGCGTGACACAGAAGACAGTGGCGGACGTGCTTGACGGGATCATGGCCCTGCGACCGGAAAACCGTTCATTCTGGAACTGGCTGAAAGAGCCGAGTAATCCCGTGGGCAACGCTGGGCGAGATGAAAACGGGCGGTTCCTGCGCACCGAGATGGATGATGGTGCGATCGTGCTGGGCACGCTGGATCTGAAGGGGCGGCAGTTGCGGCTGCAGGTGAACTCGAAAGAGCGTGCCGAACGTGGCCGTGCCATGCTGCAGGCTGGTCTGGGAGATCTCGTGCGCGCTCCGCTCACGCAGATCATGACGCCGGCGCAGGCGATGGAAGACCGGGGAACGCATGGACGGAAGGTCTCGCCAGAACTGCAGATCCCGCCCGAGGAGGAAGTCCGGATGATCGGGCAGATGCTGGAGCGGTACTATCGGCAGGTGCTTGATGAGCCAGTCCCGGCCTTGGGGGATATGACGCCGCGCCAGGCCGTCCAGACAGCCTCAGGGCGTAAAAAGGTGGCCATCTGGTTGAAGGATATCGAAAACACTACGGTCCGCGCCCAAGGGAGTGGCGGTGCCATGGCTGCCTACGATTTTGGGTGGATGTGGCACGAACTCGGAATCATCAGGCTCAGGAAATAGTCCGCTTACGCCTCATTCGGGACCTTTAGGTAGCACAGTCGTAATTCCTTTAGCGGACTTTAGATATTACGGAACGGTACCGATCTCCCGGCTCTACAACTTCGGTCCCTAATCGCATCAGTTCCAGATCCTACCGCGCGCTGTCCAAGGTGAGCACCAGCTTGTCACTGGTCGAGACCAGCTTCGCAGGGCGCCAGTAACCCATGTTCTGCCACGCGGTCGACGGCTCGCAGACCGGGGTCAGCATGAACAGGTTATGCTCGCTAGAGGTCGTCATTCACCCGGTGTGGAAGCGGTAAGCCCCTAACAGCCTGTCGGGTTGGGCATTTTGCGGCTGATAACGCCAAGGCTGACCTGGCTTATGCTGCCTGAAGCCGCGCCATTCTTTTACAGTTGTATGCGAGAGCAACGAGTGTCCATTCGGTCGTG
>NZ_POTC01000082.1 GCF_002906255.1 Novacetimonas maltaceti
GGGCGGGGGATTGGGGGCAATGGCGGCGAACAGGTTTTTCAGCGCGCCCCCCGTCATCTGGTTCTTGCGCGCGCGTGCGCGGATGGCCGACAGCGCATTTTCCGACTGGCCCGGATTGTCCTCCAGCACGAGTGCCAGAATATCCGACAGGATCTTCAGTTCCTTGGGGTCTAGGCTATCGCTCATGTCAGGTATCGCCAGGGTCGGTCATCGTGGGTCGGTCATCGGGATCGGGTCATGCGGAACGGTAACGGGTCATCATGTACGCGGGCACGCCGCGCGGGACAGGCGGTCGCCAATGGCGGCACCCAGCCCATGTGCCGGCACGGGCTGCACCGCGATCGCGCGCAGTCCGCGCCTGCGCCCCTCCATATCAAGAAACCGCAGCCCGGCGAAGAGGCGTGCTGCCGCTTCCTCCAGCTTTTCGCCCGGACTGAGGTTCCAGGTCAGCGGACTGCCGGGCAGTTCCGGGCCGAATGCCAGCAGGGCTTCGTCCGGGGCGACGGATACTGCGCCAAGGCGGACCGGCAGGGTGGGGGCATAATGCGACGACAGCCGCCCCGGCGCCACGGGGCGCGCGTCGCTGCCGCCATGGGGCAGGGCGATGTCGGGACAGACCTCGCGCAGGGCCTCGATCGTGACCCCGCCGGGGCGCAGCAGGACCGGTACCGGTCCCGTCAGGTCCACGATCGTGCTTTCCACCCCTACGGCGCAGGGGCCGGAATCGAGCACGGCGTCGATCCTGCCCTCCAGCCCGTCAAGGACATGCTCCGCGCGTGACGGGCTGACGCCGCCCGACGGGTTGGCCGAAGGGGCCGCGACCGGCACCCCCGCCGCCGCCAGCAGCGCGCGCGCCACATCCCCTGCGGGCACCCGCACCGCGATGGAGGGCAGCCCCGCCCCGGCAAGGTCGCAGACCGCGCATTCGGCCGTGCGCGGCAGCACCATCGTCAGCGGCCCGGGCCAGAAGCGTTGCGCAAGGCGACGCGCCCGCCCGTCGGCATGCGCATGGACAAAGGCGCGGTCCGCGTCGGGAAAATGGCTGATGAGCGGATTGAAGCTCGGGCGTTCCTTCGCGGCGAAGATGCGCGCGACCGCATGGGCGTCGGTGGCGTCGGCGCCAAGGCCATAGACCGTCTCCGTCCCGAACGCGACCAGCCCGCCGTTGCGCAGGATGTCCGCCGCCTGCGCGATGCCCGCGCCGTCCGCCGCCAGCCGTCGTGTCATTGCGCGCCGCGACAGATGAAGGGCGGGTTGCGCCAGCCCGCCTTGCCATAGGCCAGCGGCGTGCCGTCGAATTCCGTGATGCTGCCGCCCGCGGCCTCCAGCACGGCCTGGGGGGCGGCGGTGTCCCATTCCATCGTCGGGCCAAGGCGGGGATACAGGTCCGCGACACCTTCGGCCACGCGGATGAACTTCACCGCCGATCCGATGTTGCGGATGCTTGCCACCGGCTGGCGCGACAGCAGTTCCTTCAGGCGCGGGTCATCGGCGTAATGGCGCGACGCCAGCACATCCAGCCCCGCCGCGGGGGCGGTGCGTGCATGGATCGGGTGTTGCCCGTTTTCGTCATGCCGCCATGCGCCATGGCCGATGCGCCCGGCATAGACCTGGTGATAGGCCGGCAGCGCCACGGCGCCGAGGACCGCGCGACGGTCGCGCACCAGCCCGATATTGACGGTGAAATCCTCCCGCCCCGCCGCGAATTCCCGCGTGCCGTCCAGCGGGTCGACAAGCCAGTAGGTCCGGTCCGTCTCCACCTCGATCCCCGCCGCCGCCTCTTCTTCCGCGATGACGGGAATGGACGGGGCCGCGGCCCGCAGTCCGGCAAGGATATGCGCCTCCGCCGCGTGGTCGGCCTCGGTCACGGGGGAATCATCGGTCTTGGTATGGGTGATGAACCCGCGCGCGCGGATGTCGCGGATCAGTGCCGCGGCTTCCGTTGCAAGGCGGACCGCGAGATCGAGCAGGGCCTGGTCGTCGGGGGCATGCAAGGATGGTATGTTCATGCAGATGGCATTAGCTTACTCATGCCGCGCCGTCATGCGTTTATGCGATGCGACATGCAATCGCCTGCCCCGGCACCCGCCCTGGCGGGGCCTGACGGGCGGGTGCGTCATGGTGGCGCGGGGGAAGGCTTTCCCCGGCGTATCAGGGGTCTGCGCATGCCCCGTGCGTGATTTCGCGTCACGCTGTTCCTTGGTTTTCTCAAGCGTAGCGACTGCTTCATGCTCGATACCGGTTTTTCTGAGTCCCGCCTGCCGCACGAAGGCGTGCTGGCGATTCTGGCCCCCTCCGACGGGGCGCCTTCCGCGCTGTATGCGCAGGCGGACGCGGCGACGGATGGTGCGCTGTCGCGCGCGGCGAAGGCGGCGGACTTCTCCTTCGCCGCAAAGGCGTCGTGCGTCGTGCTCGCCCCCGGCGCGGGGCTGGATCGCGTGGTCCTGATCGGCCTTGGCCCGCGCGACGGGATCGACGCGCGCGTGGCGGAGCAGGCGGGCGGGGCCATCGCCTCCGCATTGGGCAAGGTCGCGGCGCGCGCCACCGTCGCGCTCGATACCCTGTCTGGCGGCCTTGCGGCGCATGTGGCCCTTGGGGCGGTGCTGGGGGCCTACCGCTTTGACTCCTACCGCACCACGTGGCGCGAAGGGGAGGCATGGAAGCTCGAAGGGCTGGAATTCGTGGGCGCCGATCCCGCCGGGGCAAAGGCCGCGTGGACGCCGCTTTCGGCGGTCGCGCGTGGCGTGCTGCTGTGCCGTGACCTGGTCAACGAACCGGCGAACATGCTGCGTCCCGACACGTTCGAGGCCCGCATCACGAAGCTGCGCGACCTTGGGGTGGAGGTCGAGGTGCTCGACCGTGACGCGATGCACAAGCTCGGCTTCGGCGCGCTGCTTGGCGTGGGACAGGGCAGCTCCGTGCCGCCGCGCACCGTCATCATGCGCTGGAATGGCGGGGCGGAAGGCGAGGCCCCGGTCGCCTTCATCGGCAAGGGCGTGACCTTCGATTCGGGCGGCATTTCCATCAAGCCCGCGGGCGGCATGGAGGAAATGAAGACCGACATGGGCGGTGCTGCCGCCGTGGTCGGCACTATCGCCGCACTGGCGGGGCGCAAGGCGCGTGTCAATGCCGTGGGTGTCGTGGGGCTGGTGGAAAACATGCTTTCGGGCGATGCGCAGCGGCCGGGCGACGTGGTGCGCACCGCGTCGGGCCAGACGGTCGAGGTGCTTAACACCGATGCCGAAGGCCGCCTGGTCCTGGCCGACGTGCTGTGGTACGCGCAGGAGCGTTTCAGGCCGCGCTTCATGGTTGACCTCGCCACCCTGACGGGCGCGATCGTCGTCAGCCTCGGCAACGAACGCGCGGGCCTGTTCTCCAACGACGACACGCTGGCGCAGCAGCTTGCGACGACGGGCGAGGGCGTGGGCGACAGGCTGTGGCGCATGCCGATGTGCGCGTCGTACCTCGAGCTGCTGCGCTCGGACATCGCGGACCTCAAGAACATCGGCGGCCGGGCGGGCGGGTCGATCACGGCGGCGAAATTCCTTGAATGTTTCGTCAACAAGGTGCCGTGGGCGCATCTGGACATCGCGGGCACGGCGTTCGCGCACAAGGGGACGGCCTGCGTGCCCAAGGGGGCGACGGGCTTTGGCGTGCGCCTGCTCGACGCCCTCGTGCGGGAACATTACGAAGGCTGAACCAGGCGCCGGGAAGCATGGCTGCTTCCCGGCCAGGGCAGGGTTGCAAAAGGAACTTCATGGCGGAGGTTGGTTTCTATCACCTGACGCGTTCCACGCTGGAGCAGGCGCTGCCTGCCCTGCTCGGGCGGACGCTTGACGCCGGTCGCCGCGCGGTCGTGCGCTGCGGGGACGAGGGCCGGGTCAAATGGCTCGACGATGCCCTGTGGCGCGCCACCGACCCGGTGTGGCTGCCGCATGGCACCCGCGCGCTGGGCCATGAAAGCTGGCAGCCGATCTGGCTGACGGCGGGGGAGGACGTGCCCAACGGCGCGACCTTCCTGTTCCTGATCGATGGCATGTCGGCCGGTGGCATGGGCGATTTCGAACGGGTGTTCGACCTGTTCGACGGCCATGACGAAAATGCCGTCGCGGCGGCACGGCAGCGCTGGAAGGCATGTCGCGAGGCGGGGCACACCCTGACCTACTGGCAGCAGCAGGCGAAGGGGTGGACGCGTCGGTAATCCCTGCACCGAGGCAGGGATGACCCACGGGGCCATGGCGGTCATGGCCCGCAGGCGGCAGACCATGGCAAGGAAAGGCCGCGCAGCATGAAGAACGTTACATTCCCCGATGGCATCACGGTTCCCGCGCTGGGAATGGGGACATGGAACCTCGGGGATGACGAGGCGCGTCGTGATGCGGAAATCCGCAGCATCCGCATGGGGCTCGATGCGGGCCTGCGGGTTGTCGATACGGCGGAAATGTATGGCTCCGGCCGGTCCGAACGCCTGGTGGGACAGGCGATCGCCGGGCGGCGCGACGACGTGTACCTCGTGGACAAGGTCCTGCCCTCCAACGCCTCGCGCGCGGGGGTGCGCAAGGCGTGCGCGGCGTCGCTGGAGCTGCTGGGGACGGACCATCTGGACCTCTACCTCCTGCACTGGCGCGGTTCGATCCCGCTGGAGGAGACCGTGGCGGGGTTCGAGGACCTGAAACGCGCGGGCATGATCCGGGCGTGGGGCGTGTCCAATTTCGATGTCGATGACATGCGCGAACTCGCGCGCATCGCAACGCCGGACCCGTGCTGCGCCAACCAGATCCTCTACAGCCTCGACTATCGAGGGGTGGAATATGACCTGCTCGGCCATGACCGGGCGGAGGGGATCGTGACCATGGCCTACTCGCCACTGGGGCAGGGGGGCGAACTGCTGCGTGCCCCGGTGCTGGAGCGGGTGGCGTCGCGGCACGAGACCTCGCTTGGCCCCGCAACGCCCGCGCAGGTCGCGCTGGCGTGGGTGCTGCGCCAGCCCGGCGTGCTTGCGATTCCCAAGGCGGGGTCGCCCGCGCACCAGCGCGAAAACATGGCGGCGGCCGAACTGGAGTTGACGAAAGCCGATCTGGCGGAGATTGATGATGCAATCCCGCCGCCGCGTCGCAAGGTCTCCCTTGCCATGATCTGAACGCGCAACCATGGCCGTGGCGGGGTGGGCCGTCATCACCACGCCAGGCACGGGAGCAGGTCGGATCATCAGCATTATCCTCCTTGTCGTTCTGGGCGCCATGCTGGCCTGCGTCCTTGCGTCGCGGGCATGGCCGCGTGCGCGCGCCGCCTGCCTGCCGCTGCTGCGGGTGGGGTGGGTGGTCGTGATGGCGGGGGCGCTGGCGGCCTGCCTGCCCGCTGCGCTGGGGCATGTCGCGGCGGTGGGGCGCGCGCCGCGCCTGCTGTCGGTGTTCCATCCCGACCCGCTGGCGCTTTCGTCGCTGCTGCTCGTGGCGCTTGTGGGGCTGTGCGCCGGACAGGCCGGGGCGCTGGCATGTATCGCCGCCGCGGCCGCCGTGGCGGGTGGCCCGCTGGTATCGGGGCTGGCGGGGGCGTGCGTCATCGTGGCGCTGCGTGACGATGCGGCGCGGCGCGGCCGTGGGACCGGCGGCCTTCTGGGGATGGCGCTGCTGTCGATGCTGGCGCCTGCCGGTCCTGACGCGCTGGCCGGGGCGGGGGGCGCATCACGCGCACTCGTGCTGCCGGTCGTGGTTCTGATGGCCACGTGGCCCCTGCTGCACCTGTCATGGCGGCCCGGCGGCGGGCGGCGGCATGTGCCCGCGCTGCGCATGGCCGATGTCGCGGGGTTTGTCGTTGGGGGGCACCTGTGGCTGCGCCTGCTGGCCTGTTACCCCGACAGTACCGTCCTGTCCGAACGCTGGGGCTATGCGCTGGTGGCGCTGTCGGCCGGGCTGTTCCTTGCGGCGTCGCTGCGGGCGCTGGTGGCGCGCGACATGCGCCGGGTCCTGTCGGGCCTGTTTGGCGGCACGGCGGCCCTGCCGGTCATGGTGGCGGGGCTGGGGCTGGTGGCGCGGGCCAATGACCTGCCGGACATGCTGGGGGGTGTGGTTGCGTGCCTGATGCTGCTGCTGGCGGCGGGGTGCATCATATGGATTGCGTTGCTGGGTCTGTGTGACGCGATCGAGGTGGAGGCCGGGCAACTGGTGCTGATGCACCTGGGGGGGCTGGCGACACTGATGCCCCGCGTGTCGGCGCTGCTGTCGGTCGGACTGCTGGCGCTGGGGGGCATGCCGCCGCTGATCGGGTTTTCGATATCATGGATGCTGCTGCGCCTGTTCGGTGCCCTGCCGCACGGGGGCAGCCTTGCGCAGGAAATCCCCGTGGTCTGTGTCCTTGCGGTCATGGGGGCCGGATGGGGGGTGCGGCTGCTGGCGCTGGTGCGACTGGTGGGTGTCGTGCTGTGCGGGCGGCCGCGTACCCCACGCGGGGCGGGGGCGTGCGATCCCCCATGGCCGGTGCTGGGCCGATGTGCGGCTGGCGTGGCGCTGGCCTGCGTGGTGTCGCTGCTGCCCGGTGGGTGGGGTGCCCTTGCACGGGCGGGCATGGCGCAGGTCGCGCGGCAGGTGAATGGCGGGGCAGTTGGTGGTTCGCTGTTCGCCCTGCCTTCGCCCGATGGCGTGTCCGTGCTGGTGCCGCTCCATGGGGCCGTGCTGCTGCTGGTGGTGGGGGTGATGGTGGGGGTGGTATGGTGGATGCGCGGTGTCTCCGCCACGCGGCAGGTGGCGACGTGGGAGCAGGGCGCACCGCCGGCCCCGCCATGGATGCCCTTTGGCGATCCGCTGACGCAGGTGGGGGCGGGCGTGTTCGTGCGCCTTTTGCAGGACATGGCGGGATGGCCCGAAGGCGCGGCGGCAGGGGTGCGGCGCGCGTTGCGGGCATGGCGCGCGGGGGGGCGTTGCCTCATGCTGCCGCTGCTGCGCTTTCCCGATGCGCCGGAACGCCTTGCGCCGCTGGCGCTGCCTGCCGGGATCGCGCTTGCCATCGCGCTGCTGTGCTGGCTGTCATGAAGGGGCCGGGCTGATGGGGGCGCTTGCGGTCGGGATGCAGGGACTGCTGCTGTCGGGGGTGCATCTGGTGCTGATGGTGCTGATGGCGCCCGTCTGCGCGCGTTTCACCCAGTGGTGTCGGCAGCGTATGGCCGGTGTGGCCGGGCCGCCCGCGCTGCTGTCGCGCTGGCGCATGATCGCGCGGGCCTGGCGGTGTCCGGGCATGCGTGCGGCATCGGGGGCGCGGGTCACGGCGCTGGCGCCGTGGGGGGCGCTGGTGCTGGCGCTCTCGGCCGTGCTGCTGGTGCCGTCCTTCTCGCTGGGTATGGCGGGAGAGGACGGGGCGGACCTGCTGACGGGTGTCGGGCTGCTGTTCGGGGCGGGGGTCGTGCCGTGCGTCGTCGGAC
>NZ_POTC01000083.1 GCF_002906255.1 Novacetimonas maltaceti
AAAAGCGGGCAAGGTCATGAAAGTTTTTGGGTGCCGGCTTTTTTCAAAAAGGCGGCGTTCTTTTGAAGCTTTTTGGAAAAAGCTTCACCAAAAACCTTTGGATGTCTGCGCCCTGTTTCGTGGGCGGGGTCTTTGCGGCAGGTCCGGCGTCTGGAAAAGCGGGCAAGGTCATGAAAGTTTTTGGGTGCCGGCTTTTTTCAAAAAGGCGGCGTTCTTTGAAGCTTTTTGGAAAAAGCTTCACCAAAAACCTTTGGATGTCTGCATTCTGTTTCGTGGCAGGTCGGGCGTCCTTCAGGACTTGCGCTGGTTCTTGAGGACATAAGTGTCAATCAGTTCCCGCCCGCCGCCATTGATGTACACGCGCGGCAGGCGTGGCAGTTTGCGCGTGCGGCAGCGTTCCTGCACGTCGATGGGCAGGAAGGTGCCGGATTTCAGGTTCCGCGCCACCTGCCGCAGGAAATCGGGAACATCGTCGTCGCGTATGAGGGTGTCATGCGCGATGACGTGGCCGCCCTTTTGCGCATACACGCCGCAGGTGTCATCCGTGACAATGCGCAGTTCGGGATTGAACCGGACAAGCGCCTTTTCCAGCCGGTCATGCAGGGCGGTGACGTGTTTCCTGAACTTCAGGAAACATTCCTTGACGGCCGTCATGTAGGTGATGTGCTGCGCGGTGAAGTATTCGGGCTGCCCGCCCTTGAGCGGGACCTCGATCCCGAAGGCCGGGAAGATGATGTGCCCGTCCTTGGTAAAGGCGAGGACAAAGCCGTACGACAGCGCGACCCAGTGGTCGTTGTGATAGGTGACCTTGAACCCGTCCGGCGTGCGTGGATACAGCGTGCGCACCAGCGCGCTGGCGGGATGGAAACTGACCCCCGACAGCATCGAGCTGATGAAATGTTCCCAATCTTCCCTGTCGTAGAAAAAATTGGTCGAAAGGTCGATGGGCATCGCGATCCTTGGGGGATGGGGTCGGTCATGATCGCCCGCGCCCCGCAGGCCAGGGGGCGCGGGCGCGCGGTCAGGCGAGGCCTTCTTCCTTCAGCGCCTTCTGCGCGGCGGGACGGGCGAACACCCGCTCACGCAGGGCGCAGGCCTCGGGGTAGGGGGAGAGGTCCACATTCACGTGCGGCGCCCAGCTGAGGATTACCGCAAGCAGCGCATCCGCCTGCGTGAAGCCCGCCGGCAGCATGTGGTCATGGCCGTTGGCGGACAGTATCGCCTCCACCTGCGTCATGCGGCGCGTGATAAGGGCGTACTGGCGCTCGCGCACCACATCGGGCAGGTCGGGCGCGAACAGGGGGCCGAACGCGCCGTGCACGTCCTCGCAGAAGCCGATGGCCTCCAGCAGGCGGTACTGCGCCAGCGAACCGGCGGCGGGATGCAGGGCCGCGATGTCCGACTGCGCGCCGATATAGGTCAGGACCGCCACGTTCTGCGTCAGGACCTGCCCCGGCGCGACCTCCAGCGCGGGCACCGCCCCGCGCGGGTTGATGGCAAGGTAGTCGCCGCCGCTGGCGGTTTTCTTGGTCTTCAGGTCCACCCGCTCGATTTCGTGCGGCAGGCCGGTCTCGTTGAGGATGATGTGCGCGGCCAGCGAACATGCGCCCGGCGTGTAGTAGAGTTTCATGGCGTGCTCCTCCTGTCTGTCCCGGTTATCGGGTGGCGCGTGGGCCATCCCGTCCGGGCGCGAAGGGTCGCACATGCCGCGCGCCGTGCAAAGTGGCGCACCCGCATCCCGCACCATGCCAAAGTAACGGCAGGGCAGGGGAAGGTACTGCGCAACAACTGACCCGGTTCATTCGGGCATGCTTGCTATGTAAATATGAATTAGCTCGTCTGGCATATAAAAAATATGTCCTTTTGTCGATTGAACATCCGCAGGGGTGCGCCACATATACTGGTAGAATAAGGAGTTAGGTATAATGAAAGAACATCGTGTTCCCCATGCGGCGGGTTCGATCCATGACCTGGTGCGCAAGGCCACCCATTCGCCGGACCTGATGACGCCGGCGGAAACCGCGCGCCTTTCCGACCATGTCCTCAAGGCTGGCGAACATGCCACCGAGGAGGAACAGGCGATCGCCCGCAAGGGAACGGTCGAGCCGGAAAACATGAACGCGGCGGAAATCCAGCTGCTGGGCAGGCGCGCGGCCGCCAAGAAGTAAAAAGGTCCGTTCCCGACGCCGTGGGGCAGGCATCCGTGCCGCCCGGCGGAAACCATCAGGGGACCGGATGCCTCCGCAATGGGCGGGTGGCGTCCGGTCCCCTGTGGCGCGTACCCCCTATGGCTGGTAATTCTGCGCGGTGGCTTCGTGCAGGGAGCCAAGGCCCGCGCGCACTTCGTTCACGCGGTCCACCAGCGCGCGTGCCTCCGACGCGGTGACGATGTCGCGGCGGTCGCCATCACGGTCGGGATGGTCGGTGACAAAGCGGACCTCCCACGGGGTCGTCTGCTGCGTGATGTAGGTGATGACCGAGGCCCGCAGCGGGATCATCATCTGGCTTTCGTAACTGCAGCTCTGCTCCCCGGTGTCATAGAACTTGCCATCCGATGTCATGTCCGTGCGGTCCCAGCATGACACGCTCTGGTCGCCATTGATGATCCTGGCGTATTGCGGGCCATTGGGGCCGTTATATTCGATATGGCTGTAGATCCCCGATGCCGCCGCAAGATCGGCGCTGAGCATGTAGATCACGTCCCCCGCCCTGTAGGTGCCGCCCCCCGTGCGAGAGACCGCGCCGTCTTTCTTGATGACCATCGCCTGCAGCCAGCTGTTGAAGAAAACGCTATCGTTATAGGCGTGTTCCTGGCTGACGATGATGAAGGGCTGCCACGGTTCATTGCGCACCGTGATCTTGCGCTGCATCCGTGCCTCCCCCATGTGGTCGAGGTAATGGGCCTTGTGCGCCTCAAGCTGTTCCACGGAACAGCCGGACAGCATGGTACACATGAGGGCGGCGGCGGCGAGAAGTCGTTTCATTATGCTACCTTCAGGCAGGGCCGGAAAACCCGGCAGGATGCCGCGCGTCATGCCTGACGGCGGCCTGTCTTCCTTTACCCGCCCGCATGGCAGGAGTGTAGCGCCGAAATGGGCATTTTGTGTCAGGCCCGGCATGGATTGCCATATATCCACCGTTATTGGCATGTTCGCGAAAAATGACGGCAGGGACACGGGTTTGCGCATGCCGGCGCACGCACCCCGCAGGGCGGTCGGTACGCTGCCACATGATGGCCATCCATGCGCCTTGTTCTGATCGTGGTTCTGGCGGATGATCGCGACGATACAGGATGGACAGCAGAAAGTCAGGAACATGAAACCCATCAGATTCGTGCCGGTGCTGGCACTTGCCGGTGCGCTGTGCGCCTGTGTCGGTCCCGGTGGCCCGGGCGGGTACGGCGGTAATTATTACGGCGGATACGATTATTACAGCGGATATGGTGGTGGCTACGGCGGCTATTACGGACGCGATTACTATGGCGGCTACCCGGTCTATGGCGACCACCGTCATGATGACCGCGGACGCGGCCCCGGTGGTCCGGGTGGCCGTGGTGGTCCGGGCGGTGGCTTTGGCGGTGGACGTGGCCCCGGCGGTCCCGGTGGTGGTCCCGGCGGTCCGGGTGGTGGCCATGGTGGCGGCTTCGGCGGTGGGCATGGTCCCGGTGGGGGAGGCGGTCCCGGTGGCGGCGGTGGCGGCGGTCATGGCGGGGGCGGCCGGCGATAGGCCATGCCCCTGACGGGGTTTCAGGGGCAACGCCCCTGAGGCCATCGGGGCATGGGAGAAGCGCGCCCCGCCCGGCCCCGGCAGGGATCACGATCCCTGCACCCCGACCAGTTTACGAAGTCATGGTTGCCACAGGGCGCGGCCCCCGGCCATGCGGGTCATCCGTGCCCTGACGTGCCGGAGCACAGGTTCATCACCATGACCCCGGCGATGATCATCACCATGCCGCCCACCGCCGCAAGATTGAGTTTCTGCCCCAGCCAGATCCACGACACGATCGTGATGGCGACGGTGCCGACCCCGGACCAGATGGCATAGGCGACGCCGGTGGGAATCGTGCGCAGGGCCTGTGACAGGGCATAGAACGCGGTCAGGTATCCCACCACGGTCACGCACGACGGCAGGCGGCGGGTGAAGCCATCCGACAGCGTCAGGAAGAAAGTCGCCGTAACTTCCGCCCCGATGGCGAGCGCGAGGTAGAGATAGGCCATGGCCGCGTCCTTCCCGATGGCCGAAGGGCACGATGCCCCGGCCTGTCGCGCCGCCTTTACAGGATCGGCGTCCCCACGGCCATGTCACGGGTGGTCACAGTCCATGTCGGATTTTTTCCGTAAAGACGCACGAAACCTTCGCTTTCATCGCGCTTTATATGTATAGAGAAGATAGGAGACATGAGCCATGAGCAACTCAGCACGCATGATTGCCCACCTTCTTATCAATATCCGGCGCGCGCCGCGTGAAAAACCGCTGCCGCAGGATACAACCCGCAAACAGGACTGATCCCCGGAAAACCGGGAAAAATGGTCCCTGGATGCACCTTTGGCACCGCCGGGGATGCCGGGAAACTGGCATGCGGGCGGCACATGGAATCGGGTATCATGTTATAACGTGATGCCCGGCCATGAAAAAACATGGTTTGACATAATCCGGCCGTCGATGCCCCGCATCGGCCATGGCGGAACCGTGCGCGGGGTCAGGCGATCGCCGCCGGGGTAGGGCCGTGCTTCAGGCGTTGCGACAGGCCGCGCAGTTCGTCGTGATGCAGCAGCCAGACGCCATTGGTGCGGGCCAGCTGCTGCGCCGCGCGGGTATAGGCCGCATTGGATACGACCGCCGCCACCGTTGCGTTGTAATGGGCGCGCGCGGCGGTAATCTGCTGGACCGCGTCATTGCCGACGGCGCGACTGTAGAGCTTGCATTGCACCACCATGCGCAGGCCACGGCGGCTGGCGACGATGTCGGCCCCCTGGTCGCCGCTGCCGACGGTGGTGTCGGCCTGCCACCCGTCGTGGCGCAGTTCGGCGGCGCAGTACTGCTCATATTCCAACGGGTCCATGCCGGGGCCGACCGTATCGGGGCGTTGCGGCGCGGCGCGTGCGACCTGTTCGATCCGTGCCGTGACCCAACCGGCGATTCGCGGCCATTGCGCCGCCCGCCCCGCCGCGCGCAGGGCAGGGCGCACGATGGTGGCGATGAACTCGTCGCGTTCGCGGTGCCATTTCTCCGGCTTGACGACGCCATAGCTGTTGCGGCCCAGCAGTTGCCGCCGTCGCAGGCGCAGCGTGTCGGCATGGCGGGCAACCAGCGCCGCGCATAGTGTCCGCGCCCGCCGCCGCGCCCACCATCGCGCGACAAGGCACAGCACCGGCCACCCCAGCAGCACCGTCCCTCCCGCCATGGCCAGACGCCCATATCCCCCGATTCCCATGCCGGCGACCCCGGCGGCCAGCGCCGCCCATACCGCCAGTCCCCCGTCATGCAGCCAGTGCCATCCCCGCGCGATCACGCCGGATGCGGGCACCTGCGACACGTCATGGGTGCGGAAATACAGCACGCGGTCATGCCGCCCGCCGTCGCGGCGCAGGGCGGTGATGTCCCCGTCGCGCTGCACCAGGACCCAGCGCGCCGCCGTCCCCGCATGGCGGCAGCCCGGCCCGACGATCCCATCCGGCAGGTGCCGCGCGGCCGGGGCCGTCGCACACCCGATGGCCTGCGCCGGCACCCGATACACTGTCCCCTGCGCCGCCGCCGGGGCCGTCATCAGGCCAACCGTGACGGCCAGCGCGCAGGGGTGGAGTATGTTCCCTTTTCGTACACACGTCATGCCAGACAGTTAACCCACAATCCCTCACTTGGCGAGACCACTGTGCCGGGCCGTCGGCGCATGGACCATCCGGGCGCTGCCCGGACCCGGCAGGGAGCACGCTCCCTGCACCCTGATTCGTTAAGAAGTCATGGTTTCCAAAGGGCAATGCCCTTTGGTGGGGGGTCGGGGGCGAAGCCCCTGAGGGTGTTGGCGCACGGACCATCCGGGCGGCTTGCTCCGGACCCGGCAGGGAGCACGCTCCCTGCACCCTGATTCGTTAAGAAGTCATGGTTTCCAAAGGGTAATACCCTTTGGTGGGGGTTCGGGGGCGAAGCCCCTGAGGACGTTGGGGCATGAACCATCCGGGCGCCGCCCGGACCCGGCAGGGAGCGTGCTCCCTGCACCCTGATCTGATTAAAAGTCATGGTTTCCAAAGGGTAATACCCTTTGGTGGGGGTTCGGGGGCGAAGCCCCTGAGGACGTTGGCGCACGGACCATCCGGGCGGCTTGCTCCGGACCCGGCAGGGAGCGTGCTCCCTGCACCCTGATTCGTTAAGAAGTCATGGTTTCCAAAGGGCAATGCCCTTTGGTGGGGGTTCGGGGGCGAAGCCCCTGAGGGCGTTGGCGCGCAGCACTATATCATCAGATGGCCCGGCGCGGCCTCCGGTCCTGTCTATCGGTGATAGCCAGCCTGTCAGACTTACAGTCCGTCGCACAGGTTGTTGGGGCATCCGGCACGCAGGGGGGAGCCGTTTTGTGCAAGGCGTCGCGTGCTGTTGCTGTAGACGGTGATGGTGCGGGGGGTATCGGCCTCGCTGCTGGTGAATTCGGGCTGGATGACGGCGATGTCCTGCCCGTGGATGATCTGGACCTCGTGACGGTCGTTGCAGTTGCCAAAGAACGCGGTCGGCACGGCAATGCCCGACGAATCCACCCGCACGATGGAATAGCTGGCGGGGCATAGCGCATTGCCGGTGGAGGTCAGCAGCAGGAAATCCGTATCGCCCACCTGCCCGACCTTCTCCACGAACAGCGAGCCGTTCCCCGCCGCGCGCGGCAGGGTCTGCTGTCCCGCGATGTTCAGCATCCCGCTGGACGTATCGGCATCGCCAAAGCGGGTATGGGCATGGTGCGGGTCGGGCGGCGGTCCCGGCAGGTATTGTGGTGGCGCGGCATGGGCAATCCCGCCCCACAGCGGCAGCGCCAGACATGCGAAAGTGAAGGTCCTGAACATTCGCAATATATTCTACTTTTACGGACAGAATGATTGTCCGTTTATGATATTGGTACTTTGTCCGTAATACAATTTATTAAAAACAGGCATATAAACTGCATCTATTCGATGAAAATACAGAACTGGTATTGTCCGATTACACGATTGGCACGACGCGCACAGGGGGGCGTACGGCATCAGGCCCCGGCGGATATGCGCCGGGGCCTGATGCCGTACGCCCCCCTGTGCGCGTCGTGCCAATCGTGTAAT
>NZ_POTC01000084.1 GCF_002906255.1 Novacetimonas maltaceti
TCAGAAGCTCCATGTCAATCACTCCAAAAACCCCCCAGCAGATGATGCCGGGGAGTGTGAAGGCATGGGTCAAATCTCGATGAAAATTTCCGCCCTACCCGGGTCAGTTCTCAGTGAAAATCAACACTCTTCTTATTGCGGACACTACGGAAATGACTTCTAAACAAATGAAAATAAATTCACGCAAGGAACTTTCGATTGCCGTTTGAACCTGAGACGATTGTTGGAGAGGTATTGGGCCGGCGTGCAGTAAAGGGCATTGATCCTACTCATACTGATTTTGAATGTCCCTATATCCAGTCTCGATGTCCAAAACGTAGCACGCAGTTACCTAATGAACCGTATCCTGTTTGTAGTCTCTGGAAGCCTGCATCGCGTAAATCGATGCAGGGACCGGAGTTAATATTCGTTTGTCCTAAACGCTTCTATGCGGTCGATTTTTTGAAAGAGGTTATTGATCATTGCTGGCCAGGCGATAAACCGCAAAACCCACAGATTGCACGTGAAGTCAAGATGGAGGGTTTTGGCAATGTCGATTTTGTTATCGCAGATGTAAAGAAAAATAATAAAATTGAACAGTTCTTATCCGTTGAGCTTCAAGCGATCGATATTACAGGATCAGTATTTCCGGCCTATCAAGCTTTACGGATTGGCGAGGATTTGGAAAAGAAGCCTACATATGGATTTAACTGGGATAACGTTTATAAACGTTATATCACCCAGCTTATCCGTAAGGGATATTTTCATCATCATTGGAAATCAAAGATCGTCGCAGTTATTCCTGAACAAGTTTATCAGTATATTTTAGGTCGTGCGGGCTTTATGAGAACAGCAGAGGTTAAGAAAGATCCTCAGGTTAACATCATCTTTATGACTTATCGCTTGGAGAAAGATCCTGACAAAGTAGGAGAATACAAGCCTGTTCTTGTGAATGTTGAAGGTACTAGTCACACTAACTTGCAAAATGCAATCATGTATAAAGATCCACCACAGCGGTCAGCTTTTATCGATCAAATAAAAAGCTCCTTAGCGCGTGGTGCAGTGAAAATTTCTGATCTTATTTCTGCTGGAGATATTTCTAGTGTAGAATATGATGATGATTAGAAAAATAATATATTTAATGCGGTATTATAAATAATGTAATTACTTACTCATGTCAACTGTACGCTTGTCACCATATGTTTGTGAAGGCTTGAATACTCTTCTGAATAAATGTTTAAATTCTCTCCAGTTTTCAGAGGCTTGCATAAGGCCGATAACTTTCGATACATGTTTTTCTAAGTGTGGATTGCCAATATCTTCTGTTAAGAATTGGTGATGTTTAAATTTTCGTCTTTTTGTGTTTGGATCTACAGGATTATATGATCGGATTTCTTCTGCAATCCCTTTTGGAAGGCGGTCATATACTAAAGCATTAGTAAGTTTTCCAACATAACTTGGTTTTGATTTGCTGGAAGGATCGAGCGTCCAACCGAGAAGTCTGTACATCTCTTGATAGAACTCGAGTGGAAATCGTTGTGTCCAAGGAAGCCACTCTTTAGAAATATAAGCCTCTAAAATGCTACGAAGAGCTGTTCTATCACGTATCTCTTGGTATCCAGTGGCTTCATCAACAAGTGCTATAATGCCAACTCGGGCCAGACCACGCATCAATATCTCAGACCGCTGAGCAATGCCTAACTGCTGTTTCTGTAATACTCCAGCCTCGCGAGCCGATAATATTGCTTCGCATAGTTCAACTAAAACTTGGGCATTATATCCATATGCTTTCGATCCTGTTGGTGTAAGGAAGACAATTGGATTTGATATCTGTTTTTGTAAATCATCAGATACATAAGGATGAATACGGTCACGAGATATAAAAAGTTCAAATCTATTGAGACCAGGGATTTCAGAACCACCGCGCGCCATCGAAAGGCCGTCTGACATGCCAGAAACAGTTAATACTCTACGTTCATCATCAAGGACATAAGCAGGTATTGCGACCTCTCCGATTTGGAGCGGTTTCTCATTAGAACCACAAACGGCTTTAGGAAGATTTTGTCTCTCTGGATCTGCTTTTGCCCATCGAGCTTGCGCTCCAGCCCGCGCAATGGCTTTACGGGCTGAGGGAGACAGTATTTTGGCGCGCGTAAGGCCACCCTTTTTTTGAGAATCGTTCATCATCGCCTCAATGCTTGCTAACCAAGCATAAAGTTTTATCCCTGATAATGGACGCTTTTGGGTAGCAGAGGATTGCTGCGGGCAGCTATTCATGCGGCCAGCATCTCCTAGAGGTGGACCCGTCTGTTCGGACAGTTTTTGGGTTTGAATAAGCTATACCCGGTTGTTGTTATGCCGCCATTCTGACGGCGTTGCTGTTGGCCATCTGGTCCGGGGTTAACGCCGGACCAGATGGCGTCGGCGCGCCATGATACGCCTCATCAGGCGTTCGTCCAGCCAGGGCCGTATGGGGACGTTGCCCGTTATAATGGGTGATCCATTTCGTGAGCCCCACTCGAAGTTCTGATCCGGTCTCAAATGCGTGCAGGTAGACACATTCGTATTTCAACGACCGCCACAGACGCTCGATGAACACGTTGTCCAGCCAGCGCCCACGCCCGTCCATGCTAATGCGGATCTGACGTTCTTCCAGGATACCGGTAAAACGGGGCGTCGTGAATTGTGAGCCCTGGTCCGTGTTGAAAATCTCCGGGGTGCCGTAACGCATCAGCGCATCCCGAAGTGCCTCAATACAGAACTCCGCGTCCATAGTGTTCGACAGACGCCAGGACAGCACCTTGCGCGTGAACCAGTCCATGATCGCCACGAGATAGAGAAATCCCCGTTTCATGGGAATATATGTGATATCAGAACACCAGACCTGGTTAGGTCGATCAATGACCAGATCCCGCAGCAGATATGGATATTTCCGATGCTCCGGATGGGGCACACTCGTGCGTGGCTTCTGGTAGATCGCCCGCAGGCCCATGATCGCCATGAGCCGGCGGACGCGTTTGCGCCCCACTTCATGTCCCAGGCGGCGCAGATGCCATGTCATCTGCCGCGAGCCATAATACGGCCTTTCCAGGAACTGGGCGTCGATCAGCCGCATCAACTCCAGATTGGCCTCACTCTGTGGCACAGACCGATAGTAGACGCCCGACCGGTTGAGTCGCAGCAGCGTGCATTGCCGAATTATCGGCAGACGCGCTCGCTTCGGGTCAATCATCTGCCGCCTCTGATCACGCCCAACCGAGCAGAGGCATCGCGTAAAAAATCCCGTTCCACGAGAAGCTCGCCTATCTTCGCGTGCAGTTTCTCCACATCAGCAGGGCTGACCGGGGGCTCAGACGTCGCTTTCCCGGAAAAGGTGGCCGCCATCCCCTCGATCGCCTGCCGTTTCCACTGGGCGATCATCGTCTGATGCACCCCATGTTTCGAAACCAGTTCCGCCAGCGTCAGTTCCCCACGGATCGCTTCCAGGGCAACCCGTGATTTGAACTCCGCCGCATACCTTTTGCGCGTAACCTTGCCCATAAAACCCGTCCTCTCTCAGGTCGGATTATAGCTTATCGTCCTGTCCGAAAAATGGGGACCGCCTCTACACAATGGCTCTGGACATATAACCATGACACACCCAACATGGGGAACAGCGGGCTAACCCCCGCCCAGAAACTAAAAACAGCTGCCTGAATTCTCATTCAATGCCCCACTAAAAATGGGGGGATTACCTACCCACAACACGCTCTTTTACGAGGCTTGACGATATGACTGAGCATTTAACAAAACGCTGGCAGGCCCTGCCTGCCACCCCGGCCCCTCTGGCCTCCTTTAAAGGACAGCACGCCCCCATTAACGGATGCTCGCTCTATTATACGGAAGGCGGCACAGGGGACGATGTCATCATCATGCTGCATGGGGGCATGGCAAACTCTGACTACTGGGGCATACAGGCGGCTTATCTGGCCAAAACGCACCGTGTCATCCTCGTGGATAGCTGCGGGCATGGCCGCAGCACGTTAGGGGATAAACCCCTCAGCTACGCTCAGATGGCAGACGATATCATTCACCTGATGAACCATCTGGAAATTCCGAATGCCAGTCTCGTCGGGTGGAGCGATGGCGGTGTGCAGAGCATTATTCTGGCCTCTGAACACCCGGATCGCATCAAACGCATCTTTGCTTACGGGCCGCATATGTCCGCATCCGGCCTCAATCTGGCGTGTAGCGGAGATAAGGTGGTCAACGCTTTTGTAAAGCGCGCCACAGAAGACTACCGCGAGCTTTCCCCGACCCCGGATAAATTTGATGTCTTTTCAAAAACCCTCTGGGGCCTGTGGAAATGGGAGCATGATGCCGAATTCACGGAAGACCGCCTGAACGCCATCCGCTGCCCCGCATGGGTTGTGGATGGGGACCGGGACGAGATGATTCATCGCGCCCATCTGGAATATCTGGTGGCGCATATTCCGGACAGTTCTTACATGATCCTGCCCGAGACCAGCCACTTCGCCTTCCTGCAGGCCCCGCTTCTGTTTAACGAAGCGTTGGCTGACTTTCTGTCCGTCAAAGCCTGACGGTCACACTGACGATCAGGGCGAGAAGGGTTCAGCTCTGATAACGGGCTGAACCTCTTTTTATTTCCCGTCTGTTCTCTCAAGTTCGCCGTCGGCGTCATCCGGCAGAAAGAAGTGGAGGGTTCGAAAAACCCTCTGGTATTGAGGTCTGCTCTGTGATTCCATTTTCCTTGCGTTGATTGGAGTATGGATCATGAAGCAGACGGGATTTTTTGACGTTGAAGAGCGGCTTGCCCGCTTGAGCGGGCTTGGTGATCAGCTCGAAGCATTTTCCCGGACTGTGGATTTTGAAGTCTTCCGCCCTGACCTGGAGAAGGCTCTGGCGTATTCTGACGGCAGCAAAGGCGGACGACCGCCATTTGATCCTGTGCTGATGTTCAAAATTCTGGTGATCCAGACGCTCAACAATTTGTCTGATGAGCGGACGGAATATCTGATCAACGATCGCCTCTCCTTTATGCGTTTCCTTGGTCTGGGACTTTCAGATCGGGTGCCGGATGCCAAAACGGTCTGGCTGTGTCAAAAGCGTCTGACCCAGGCGGGTGCGATCGATGGGCTGTTCAACCGCTTTGATGCCACCCTGCGCAACGCCGGGTATTTGCCGATGTCAGGCCAGATCCTGGATGCCACGCTGGTAGCGGCTCCGAAGCAGCGGAACACCAATGCAGAGAAAGCCGATCTTCGGGAAGGACGTATTCCTGAAGACTGGCAGGACAAACCCGCAAAGCTGTCGCACAAGGATCGTCATGCGCGATGGACACTGAAGTTCACGAAGGCGAAGCGGCAGGATGATGGAACCATGCCCTCCAGCGATCTCGCCATCCCGTTCTTTGGCTATAAATCGCAGGTATCGATAGCGGTGCCGGGTTTGATGCCATGGAGAAAGTCAGAGAAGCGCAGGCTTCGAAAACGTGCTTGTGGATCAGACCCGGTTCCCGGCATGCCGGGAACCGGGTCTATACTGTCAGGATGAACCAGGCCGGTTCGGGGCTAAAATCCCTGAGAGATCCGCCGATCGTCTCGTCTCCGTGAAGCATGAACCCGGCCCGGCCGCGCTGACGGGGCAAGAGTAACATGATTGTGGCGTCTGCTTTGAGTGAAGTTGATCGGCCACGAATGACACACCTGACTGTGACCGCAGCGTTGGTTCCCTCACCAGAAAGGACCGACCATGACATTCCGTACCATTGGTATTGATCTGGCCATTCGCGGAGATCACCTCGCTCAGATCTATGACGATGGCCGCCCTAATGGCCGTGCAATTCGTTTCAGGCATGATCAGCCCTCACTTGCCGCCTTTGTTCAGACTGCCGTGATGGGGCTGAGGGCGGATGACCACATTCAGGCCATCATGGAGCCAACCGGTATGAGCTGGTTTCCTGTTGCCCACCACCTTGCGGATGCTGGCATCACCGTAGCCCGCGTCAAGGGAAAGCGGGTCAAGGCTCTACGCCGTTACCTTTCCGAACACGCCAAAACAGATATGGCTGATGCCCAGATCCTGGCGGCCATGCCATCATTTGGTGGACCACGCCTTGATCCAGTCCATATTCCGGATCCACGAAGCCACGCTCTTCAACGTCTGACCAAACAGAGAAGCCGCTTTCAGAACGAGATCGCGGATGCCAGGCGGCGTTTGCTTGATCTCATTCGTTGGGCATCCCCCAGGCTTGAAGCAGTCTTGCCCGACTTAGGAACGCGGCTCTCTTTGGCCCTGTTGCAGAAATGGTTTCACCCCTCGGATGTTTTGAAGGCGCGTCGTACGACGCTCGCCAAATATGTTGCAGCCCATGCGGGAGGGAACCATCCGCGCAGTGGGCCCTTTGTGGAAACGCTGATCACAGGGTTGCGTGAAGCGGCGCAATACGCTCAGGACCTTCATGGGACACACATTGATTTTTCGGAACTGCAGTTCGAGATCGCGATGGAAATTAAGAATGTTCTGGCGAAAATTCAGACTGTTGGAGATCTTGAGCGGCATATTGCTGACCTCTACAAACACCTCGACCCACAGGGTCTTGTGCTCAGTATTCCGGGTGTCGGCCGTCATCTCGCGCCGACCCTGGTTGGTATCTTGCAGAACATTGAGCGGTTTCATTCTGAAAAACATTTACGGGGTTTTTGTGGCCTGTTTCCCAGAAGGGCTGATAGTGGTGGTGTGGAGCGAGCGGGCCAGACCCTGACCCAGGGCGGCAATAACCGCATCAAACAAGCACTTTATCTTGCTGCTGATACGGCACGAAAAACAGATCCTGAACTGGCAGAACTTTATTGGAGGCTGATGACAGTGAAAGGTCATCATCACAAACAGGCTTTATGTGCCGTTGCCAATCGTATTGTGAACCGGATCTTCAGCGTTCTCAAACGAGGAAAGCCTTACGAAGTGCGCGACAAGGAGGGAAACAGCATCACCCTCTCTGAAGCAAAAGCCATCATTCTGGAGCGCTATACCGTTGGAGAAAACATCAGAGCAGGACGTCGTTCCAATCGGATTGAAAAGACTCCCTGAAACCGCAAAAATCGCTTGCGCTCCCGGTACAAGATCATGTTTCCATCGATCGAAAATACCGGTTCATCCGGAAATGGAAAACAACGCATGCCGCCGCCAGTGATGGCGCGCGATTGAGAGAGGGGCTGCTGGATAAAACCAATACAGCCTCAAGTGTCTGGG
>NZ_POTC01000085.1 GCF_002906255.1 Novacetimonas maltaceti
GGTGACGGGAGGCGGGGCGGCGTTCGTGGTCCACTTTGCCTTCGGGTTGACGGTGCGGGTGCCGGTCCCGGCGGCCGCCCCGACCACGCCGCGATACTCCAGCATGGTCAGCACCGCTTCCACCGTTTCATACGACAGGTTGCCAAATCGTGCCCGCAGCGCGGCCTGTAGCGCCGTGTTGGTCAGGGTGAGACGCTGTGCCGCAAGCTCCATCGCCACGGCACAGATCGCGGCCATTTCCTTTTCGGAATGTGCGATCACGGCGCGGGTGCCGGCCTGGCCGGGCACGGTCACGACGCCATTATGTTCCATGCGCCGCAGGAGCGCGGCCGCCTGCTGCGCCGTGATGCCCATGTGCCGTTCCAACAGCGCCTCGCTCGCGCTGTTATGCATGACGCACAGGGCGAGGGCCGTGGCGTACGGATCGGAGCCGGTGGGGACAGAACCGGGGGTGCCAGATCCGGCGGGCGCAGGGGTGGCGGGAGGCGTGTTGTCGCGCCGCAGGAAGCTCGGGATGCCGGAATCGGCGCGATCGGGGCGGGCGGGGGCGGCACTGCCCGCGGGGGCATGCAGCACCTTTATCAATGTCGAGCCCTGCTGCAGCGTGGTGATGTAGCCATCGGCAGCCATCCGGTTGGCGTAGCAGAACCCGACGATCAGCGGCAGGGAAAACTTCCTGTGCATGTAGCCGATCAGATCGGTATGATCGAAGGTGACCCCGTCGGGGTTGGCGCTGCTCCTGTGGCTGGCCAGTTTGACGCACACGGCGTAATAGTGCGCGACATTCTGTCTGTATTGCTGATCCAGCCCTTCACTGTCGAGGGTAAGCTGCCACTTGTCCGTACGGCCGGGGACCAGGCCGATCGCCCCGCGCGTCGACACGCTGCCGTTTACAAGGTAGTCCATGACGTAGTCCATGACCGCTGGCTGCGCGGCGCCTGCCTCTGCGGGGGCCCTCAACGGGAGCGAGAGATTGAATTCCTTCAACAGGGTCTTGAGATCGGCCGATCCCTTCTCCAGCAGGAAGTTCCAGCTCCGGTATGCAATACAGTAGAGGTGGTTGGTCGCCTTGAAATCCGTAAAATCCAGGTCGACTGCGTCTTCCCTCGACAGCTTGAGCATCAGGTATACGAACTGCTCATTCGTCAGGGTATCCTGCCCCGTGAAGACGCGGTTGAGGAAGCTGTTGCCATCGACGTTCATGGCCAACTCCGCCGGCCCGTCGATCAGCGCATGAATCAGCAGGCGTTTCTTTCTCTGCTCTTCCTCCGGGCTACGGAAAACAGACGTCATCAAATTTGTCCTTCAGTCGAAAAAACAGCCTGCGGCACGGCATGTCCGTGCCGTGTCGCAATGCGCGATGCCCCGCGCATCAGGCCCTGGCGCGCGGCGGCACGAAGAACCGCGTTTCCATGTAATCACGCGCGATGGCGTGATCCGCGCTCAGCCGCGCGACGCCGCGCAGGAGGAAATTGAACGGATCATCCTCCCCCCTGCCCATCAGCGTGCACAGTTCCTCCCGGTGGGCCTCGAAACAGGTCCGCTCGCGCAGCGGGAGCAGGGCGGGATCGTCAAGGCTGAAATCTTCGGATTCGTCCTTTTCCATCTCCTCAAGGACATGGACATACAGCAGTGCCGCGATCGCTTCATTGGCGTGGCAGCCATATCCCTGCTCATAGAAAACGGCTAGGTTCGCGAGGTTTTCCCACCCCGCCCCCAGCGCGAACAGTCGCTGGCGCAGCCTGATGGCAACGGCAAGGTCCTGTTCCACCAGCGTGTTGTCTTCCTCGTCCTCGTAGGCATCGACCAGCGTGTTCAGGGCACGCCGGTCATCATGCAGCGCCGCGCGCGCCAGCCATTGCAGCGCCTGCACGCGCGCGGCCTCCCGCGTTGCGCTGTCCGGGGCCTTGCGCGCCTTCCTGAGCCAGTAATCCCCAACCTCGCGCATCGACTTCACATCGCCTGCGTCCGCCGCGCGGGTGTACCAGGGAAGGGCGGCGTCGGCGTCACATTTCCCAAGGCGGCCGTGGTCATAAATCTCCCCGACGCCCCAGTATCCTTCGGCGTGTCCGGCATCGCCGGAGCGTTTGTACCACGCCATGGCCGCCTGCACGTCCTTCGCATATCCACCTTCGGACAGCAGATACGCGCGCCCGACGCAGAACAGCCCCTCCCCGTTGCCGACATCGGCCGCCCTGCGGTACCATGCCACGGCACCGGGCCTGTCGCCCGCGCGGCCCGTGATGACCCCAAGCTGCATCATCGCCTCCGTATCGCCAAGGGCCGCCGCCATGCGCAGCGCCTCCACCGACAGCGGCGGTGGCGCGACGGGCGGCGGTGGCTCCGGCTGCACCTCCTTTGTGAAGCCTTCCGCGATCATGAGCAGCATCTGCGCATCCGGCACGAAGGGAATCGCGTCCAGCGGGTCCGTCTCGGGGATGTGCATCTCGGGGGTGTACCGTTCGCTCATTACGCGTTCCATTCCGTCATTCATGTAATGCGCCTGCCGTCCCCGCGCGGGGTGGCGCGGGCGCGACTATGCCACATCCGCGTCCGGCGCACGCGCCAGCATCACGCACGGCGCGTTGCGGTAGGTGCATGTCCCCGTCGGGTGATATCCCATGCGTGCCGCCAGCCGCAGGGAGGGGTGGTTGTTCGGGTCGATGATGGCCACCGTGCGCTGCGGGCCATGGGTGCGCGCGAACCAGTCATGGACGGCGCGCGCGGCCTCCGTCGCGTATCCCCTGCCGTGGGCGGCGGATGTCATGATCCACGCCACCTCCGGGCAGCGGTCGAACGCCGCGCCCAGCCCGCGATGGAAATCCGCCAGCCCCACATCCCCCACAAACCGTCCGTCCGCGCGGTCGAACACGCCGAACAGCCCGTAGCCCAGCGCCGACCAGTGCCCGATATAGCGCAGCAGGCGGTTCCAGGAATCCTCCTCGCTCGGGCGGGGGGAGGAGAGGAAACGGCGCGTCCCCTCGTCAAGGAACATGGCGCGCCATTCATGGAAATCCGACAGGCGGTGCGGGCGCAGTACAAGGCGTGGCGTCTCGATCACCGGGCCATCGGGGGGAAGTGGGTCTGCCATCGTCACTCCATGTTCTGTCGCCCCACGCAGGCGGACAAGAGCCATATCACGGATCAGACAGCCCGACGATGCTTCCTGCCCCCTGTTTCATTCGGAGTCATGCTTTCCAAAGGGCAATGCCCTTTGGTGGGGTTTCAGGGGCAAGGCCCCTGAGGCTGTAGGCCCACCACACAGGGGTTCGCGGCGGCGGCTGGCTGTATTACAGATCGTTTCATCCTTCCTGCCCCCATTGCGTATGGGCCGGGACGCATGCTGTCGTGTGCGAAACAGTCTTTCCGGGTCCATGACAATCGCCTTTTTCCGCCGTTTCCTGTCGCGTTCACCACGTCCCGATCCCTGGTTCTGGCTTCTTGTCGCCACGGCGCTGTCGCCTTCGGTGCTGTCGGTGCATGGCATCGTGCGCAGCGTGG
Organism: Novacetimonas maltaceti; assembly: GCF_002906255.1. Lineage (GTDB taxonomy): Bacteria > Pseudomonadota > Alphaproteobacteria > Acetobacterales > Acetobacteraceae > Novacetimonas > Novacetimonas maltaceti. Next base: position 3,502 of record NZ_POTC01000085.1, read on the forward strand.
CGACGGCCATGCTGCTGATGGCGGCGCTGGGGCGGCGGCGGCTGGTGGTGGTGGCGCTGCTGCCCGCGCTGCTGCTGATGCCCATGGCGCTGTATCATGTCCACCTGACGGGGCGCCTGCCCGGCGTGCAGTTATGGCTGGTGCTGTTTTACTGCTCGTTCCCGGTCATCATGGGATACCTACATGCGTTCTGGCCGTGGCTGGTGTTGTGGGTGGGGGCGTGCGCTGGTGCGGCCGGGGCGTATCTGGCGCGGCCGCGCGGGCCGGTGCTGGCGTCGGGATGGGGGCGGCATGGCTGGCTGCGGTGGTTCACGCTGCTGCTGGTGGTGCCGATGGGCGCGCGGGTCATGCAACTGAACCAGGAGAATTTCCACCGCGCCGTGAACTACAACCCGTTCTATGGGCTGGAGGATTTCTATGACCATTCCTATCCATGGAACCTGGTCGCGGGCTACCTTGCCGGGCGGCATGAAACCCGGCGCGTGACCGACATGGCGCGGCGGATGAACCACCAGCCGGTGCATTTCACCACCCCGCCCGACCGCGATCCGCCGCATGTCGTGGTGCTGGTGATTGGCGAAAGCGCGCGACGCGACCACCTGCACCTGTATGGCTACCACGTGCCCGACACGCCGGAGATGGAGCGCGAGGATGGCCTCCTGCGCTTTGGCGACATGGTGACGCCGTTCGATTACACGGTGGGCGCGGTGCCCGTCATCCTGTCGCAGTTCGACCGCGTGCTGTCGCCACGCATCACGCAGCACGACCTGATTTCGCTGTTCAACGCCGCGGGCTATGACACATGGTGGATCAGCAACCATCCCCGCCTTGGCCCGTATGACAGCGTGATCGGCGCCTATTCCGAACAGGCGCGCCACGTCGTCTATACCACCGTGCATGGCGGGATGATGAGCCGCCCGAAACTGGACGAGGCCCTGCTGCCCGAAGTCGCGCAGGCCCTGCGGGGCGCGCACGGCAACACCTTCATTGTCGTGCACATCTTCGGCAGCCATGAATTCGTGGCCGACCGCTTCCCCCGTTCCTATGCCCGCTTCGGGTCGGATTATGACGACAGCATCGCCTACAGCGACCATGTCCTGGCACAGGTCACCGACATGCTGCGCGCCCTGCCGGGGGACAACATGCTGTTCCATGTGGCCGACCATGGGGTGCGCGTGACGGAATGCACCGCCGGGCACCCGCAGCATGGCGACCTGAAACAGGATTACGCCGTGCCGTTCCTGATGTGGCTCTCCCCTTCATGGATCGCCCATCACCCGGCGCAGTACGACACCGTGCGCACGCACCTCGACGCGCCCCTGATGACATGGAACCTGCCCGACAGCATCGCCGATGCCGCCGGAGTGCACCCTGCCGACATGGACACCACGAAATCCGTGTTCTCCCCCCTGCTGGCCCGGCCGCACCGCGTGGTGCATGGCGATGGGGACAACATCAATGTCGATTACGACCACAGCCACAATACGGCCGAATGCCATATCATGCCGGACTGATTGGCGTGGGCCTCAGGGGCGTTGCCCCCGCCCGCCCACCAAAGGGCATTGCCCTTTGGAAACCATGAGTTTTAATGGAGCGCGGAGCGCGCTTGCTGCCGGGGCCGGGCGGCGTTCAAAGCTGTTTTTTCAGCTGGTGCGCGACCTTGCCCCAGAAGCTCATCTGCCTGAGGGCCACATCCGAAGAATGGCACTCCGGGCATGTGGGGCTGTACAGGAAGACATCGCCTGTCTGGTGGTAAAACTGTTCCCACCCGCACTTCCTGCATGAAACCAGCAGGTATGGCTTCTGTGGCTTCATGACCATGGCGACATTCCCCGTCCGTGTGTCATGCCCCGCAATATCCGCCGTCAGTGCTGCCGTGCGGCCTCGGGGTGGTGGCGGATGTAGGCGTCATAGCGGCGCTGGTCCACGCAGAAGGCAAGGTTCTTGTACAGCTGGATATGGCGCTGCGCGGTGACCTGCTGCTGGCAGGCGACCCTGTCGGCGTCCCTGTATTCATCCCACACGCCACGCAGGACGGCGGCCTTTTCCTTCTCGGCGGAGACGCAGGCGTATTTCACCTCGTCCCCGAATTCGTTGGCGCAGTCGGCGTCGATGTCATATTCGGGAAAGGCCGGGCTTGCCGCCGGCAGATGGACCGCCGGGTCGATATACAGGGAATCCAGCATCGCCTCCGACACCGCATGGGCGGGCCGCGCCCCCACCATCAGCGTGGCCGCCACAACCGACAGCACCGCCACAACGCCACCTGTCTTCTTCATGTCCGCAATCCTTTTACGCACATCCGGCCTGCCACCGCGCAGGCCCCCTGTCGCGCGCACTGTGATGGAGTTGCAGGGAATTGAAAAGCCCAAATCCGCCACCGCGCGCGCCGTCACGCCCGCGTGACGCCTGGTGGTGGCGATAATCCCGCCACACGCCGGGGTTGTGGCTGGACAGTGGCGCGCAATGCCGCAATGATGATGTCCCATCACCGCCAACAGGTCATGGCCGCGCCCCCGGACCATCGGCCTGCATGCCGCCTGTACAGGGACCGCCCGCATGACCGTACCCACGCCCCCTTCCCCCGCGTCACCCGGCATCGCGTCGCGCACGCCACGGCCCATCCGCATCGCGATCATCGGCACGGGCACGATCGCCAATACGCAGCATGTCCCGGTCATCCGCGCGCATCGGGGCTTCACCCTGGTCGCGGGCGTCAACCCCGCGCCGGTGACATGGTGGGCGGCGGCGACGGAGGGGACCAAGATGTTTTCGTCAATGTCCACCCTGATCCAGTCGGGGCTGGAGGTGGACGCGGTCGCGATCTGCACGCCGCCCGCCACCCATTACGCGCTGGCGGCGCAGGCGCTGGCGGCGGGGTGGCATGTGCTGCTGGAAAAACCGCCCACGCCCATCCTGTCGCAGGCGATGGACCTGCACCGCCTGGCGCGCAACGCACGGCGCACGCTGATGACATCGTGGCACGCGACCTGCGCCCCGGCCATCGCCCCGGCGCGCCAACTGCTTTCGGCCAACGGCATGCGCGCGATGCGCATCACATGGCGCGAAAGCGTGCAGAAATGGCACCCCGGCGCCAACTGGTTCTGGAAACCCGGCGGCCATGGCGTGTTCGACGCGGGCATCAACGCCCTGTCGATCGCCTGCGCGGTGATGGACGAACCGCTGTTCGTGCGCGACGCCATCCTTGACATCCCCACGGGGGCCGCCACCCCCTGCACCGCGCAGGTGCAGTGGACCACGCCCACCCTGTCATCCGGGCTGGAGGGGATATTCGACTGGACCCATCGCGGGACGGAGGTGTGGGACATCGCATGGACCCTCAATAACGGGCGCAGGCTGGTGCTGTCGCATGGCGGGGGCGGGCTGTCGCTGGATGGGGTGGGCATCACGCTGCATGGCACGCACGAATATGAATGTGTCTACAGCCGGTTCGAAACGCTGGTCCATGCCGGCGCGTGCGAGATCGAATACCGTCCGGTCGCCCTGGTGGAGGACATCC
>NZ_POTC01000086.1 GCF_002906255.1 Novacetimonas maltaceti
GGGGCGGCTTGGCGGGGCGGGGCGGCTGCCGCCACGGGTGCGCGACATGTGCGTGCGCCTTGGCCGTCCACTGCGTGAACGGACATTTAGCTGCGTGCTGGTGCTGCGCCTGCTGCCGGTGGGGTCGGCCATGATGCTCAGCATCGCGGCGGGCCTTGCCGGGGCGCGCATGGCGGGGTTCATCGCCGCCACGCTGCTGGGCAGCCTGCCGCAGACGGCGGTGTTCGTCCTTGTGGGGGGCGGGATGGAAGTGAACCATCAGTGGCAGGTCGCGTTGGCTGTCGGGCTGTTCGTGATGTCGGGCCTTGGCGGTGTGTGGCTGCTGCGTGGCAGCCGGATCGCGCGTGCCGATCGTACCACATGAACACTTTGAAAAAATGTTTTAGGTATCGTCGTGTTTTTCTGTCTTCACGGATGGTTGACGCGACGCGCATGCACGCGCGATACCTTCGGTGAGCGAAACGCTGGAATGCCGGAATAGAGGATGAAAAATTCCGGTGTCGTCGGCTAGATACTTTCGCAATCCTTGCTTCCCTTGATTTCTGGAGTGCCGTCATGGGCTCTTCCGCACTCGCGGCGCAATCGTCCGATGCATCCGTTGGCAAGACAGCCGGCCGGTCCATGGGATGGATTGCCATCCTGCTGGGGGTCCTGACCGCGGTCGGGCCCGTTTCGACGGACATCTACCTGCCTGCCTTCCCCGAACTGGAAAAGTCGCTGCATGCGCGCACTGGGTCCGCGCAGATGACGCTGGCGATCTGGTTCGTGGGCCTGGCGATCGGGCAGATCACGATGGGGCCCGTCTCCGACCGGTTTGGCCGGCGCATCCCGATGCTGCTGGGCACGTTCGTCTATACGCTGGCCTCCGTCGGGTGCGCCGTGGCGACGGACATCTATACCTTTTCGGCCTTCCGCCTTGTCGCGTCGCTTGGCGCATCGGCCAGCCTGATCATCCCCAGCGCATGCGTGCGCGACATGTCGCACGGCAACGAATCCGCGCGCATGATGTCGCGGCTGGTCCTTGTGATGGGGGTCGTGCCGATCCTTGCCCCCACGCTGGGGGGGATGGTGCTGTCGTTTACGACATGGCGGTCGATCTTCTGGGCGGCGGCGGTCTATGGCGTGGTGTGCATGCTGCTGATCTGGCGTGTCCTGCCTGAAACGCTCAAGCCTGAAAACCGCAGCGAACTGTCGCCCGTGACATTGTGCAGCCGCTACCTGCTGCTGGTGCGTGACCGCTGGTTCTTCACCAATGCGATGATCGCCGGTTTTTCGTGCTTCATGTCCTTCACCTACCTGTCGGCCGCGCCGTCGGTGTTCATCCACCAGTTCGGCCTGTCGCCCGCGCATTTCGGCATGATGTTCGGCGTGTTCGCCGTGTGCATGATCGGCGCGTCGCAGCTTAATGGCATGCTGGTGGGGCGGATCGATGCGGCGCGCATCCTTGGCGTGTCGGTCATCATCGCGCTGGTCGGCACGATCGGCATGACGCTGGTCGCCAGCCTGATTTCGGAAACGACGAAGGCGGGGGGGCATCCCTCCCTCGGGCTGATGGTCGCGCTGGTGGGGGCGATGATGTTCTCGCTCGGCACGACCGGGATCATCGGGCCGAACGCGACGGTCGGTGCGCTTGCGGACCATCCGCGCCTGGCGGGCAGTGCCTCGGCCTTCGTCGTGACGCTGCAGTACGTGCTGGGCGCGCTGGCCGGGGCGATTGTCGGCATGCTGCCATCGAACTCCCCCATCCCGATGGCGGCGGTGATGATGGGGGGCGCCGTGGTCATGCTGGTGATGGTGGTGCTGCGTCCGCGCCGCCCGGCCGACGCCCCTTCGGCCGAGGCCACGACGCCGGGCCGGGCCAGGTCCTGATGTCGGGCGCACGCACGGGCGGTCTGTGACAAAAGCGGCCATGACGGGGTTGCCGTCCGGCGACCCGGCGGCTACAGGCGACGTGCATCGCGCGCCCGTTACAACGGGCGTAATTTACGGGACCGGGATGTCCGTCGGACGCCCCGGCCCGGAACAGGTTTGCGGGAACATAGACAGGCCATGACGACTCCCTCCATCGATCTGAAGCAGTACATCCGGGGCATTCCCGATTTTCCGAAGCCAGGGATCCTGTTCTACGACATCTCGACGCTGATGCGGAACGCGGATGCCTGGCAGATCGCGATGGGGCGGTTGACGGCGGCGGTCGCGCCGTGGTCGGTCGATGTGCTGGCGGCCATTGAATCGCGCGGCTTCCTGACGGCGGCGCCGCTGGCCAGCCGCCTTGGCTGTGGCCTTGTGATGCTGCGTAAGCCGGGCAAGCTGCCGGGCGAGACGATTTCCTATGACTACGACCTCGAATACGGCAAGGATTCGCTGCACATCCAGGCCGACGCGATTGTGCCGGGGCAGCGCGTCGTCGTGATGGATGACCTGCTGGCGACCGGTGGCACGCTTGCCGCCTCCATCGCGCTGCTGCGCAAGGTGGGGGCCGAGGTCGTCGGTGCGGCCACGCTGATCGAACTGACCGGGCTTGGGGGGCGTGACCGCCTTGATGTGCCGGTCAAGACGCTGGTGGCTTACGACGACTGATCGGTATCGCTGCTTTGCTTGCGGGGCCGTCTTGCAATATACAGTTTCATGAACGCTGATATACCGCACATCACGTGTCGGTGTTGCGGCGACACGTGTAAAGTGTACCTGAAACTGCATAGCCGTTTTTCATATCTCAGGGAGCGTGGATGCCGGGATGAATAGTCTTGAGCTCTCCCTGATCCAGTTCCAGACCCGGATCGTCGCCTTCCTGCGGCGCCTGTGGCCCCCCGGGGCCACGATCCGGCAGGACCACCTGCGCTGGCTGTTTGCGCCGGGGCTGTTCACCTTTGGCTATGCCCTGCGCACGACCATCACCTCGCTGATCGCGCTGGGCATTGCGCTGTGGTGGGAACTCGGCAGTCCGCAATGGGCGGCGCTGACGGTGTGGATGGTCGCGCAGGGCACGCGCGGCAAGAGCGTGGCCAAGGCGCGATGGCACCTGTTCGGCATGGTGGTAGGCACGATCTGCGCCGTGCTGCTGGTCGCGGCGTTCCCGCAGGCACCGCTGATGTTCATCCTGCTGCTTGCGGGCGGGATCGGGATGTTCTGCTTCATCGGCACGCTGCTGCCCGGCCCTGCGACGATGACGAATTACCGCATCCACGGCATGCGGGCGAGCGGGTTTACCTACGCCATCATCTCGCTCGACGGGATTGCCGATCCGCAGCACATCTTCATGACCGCGATGTCGCGCGCGACCTATATCGTGCTGGGCATCGTGCTGGAAAGTACCGTCTCCTCGCTGTTCCAGTACCGGCTGGTCAAGCGGGCGCAGGACCGACTGGCCGCCAATTTCCTGACGGCCATCGACGGGGCGGGGCAGACGCTGGCCTCCCTGCTGGCGGGGGATCATGATGTCCTGCGCAAATCGCGGCAGGTCTTCGCCAATATCACGAACCTGAGCGACCAGATCGAATTCGCCGAGGTCGAGATGGGCGCCCAGCGCGGGCATGAGGGCGACCATGCGCGCGCGGCCCTTGCGCGGGTGGCGATGCTGCTGTCGCGCGGTCTGGACCTTGCGGCGCTGATGCATATTCCCGGCAACATCCCCGGTGCCGCCTTCAACGCCACGTCGGCCAAGGTGCAGGCGTTCCTGCGGGACATGGTGGGACAGTTGGAGGCAACGGATGACATCCATCCCGTGCTTGCCGAACTTGCCACGCTGCAGGCGGAATGCCGCCAGAGTGTCGCCGACTCCCTCGAAGATGAAATGGGCAGCGACACCCGCGACCCGGCCGCGCCCCCCGTCGCGCACATCCTTGAGCAGCAGCGGATGCTGCATTACGGGCTGGGCGAGATGCTCGATGAGCTTGAACAGGCCATCATCCAGTTCGATGCCAGCCGCCATCCGCTGCGCCATGACCATTTCCATTACCGGATCAAGACGTTCCGCGACTGGCAGCAGGCCTTTACCAACAGCCTGCGCGCCTCTGTCACGATCTTTGGCGCCGGGCTGATCTGGATCGCGACGGCATGGTCGTCCGGGCTGACCTTCATCATGTTCGTCTCCATCGTGTGCAGCCTGTTTGCAACGCTGGAGAAGCCGGCGCTGGCGACCAAGGCGTTCCTTGGTGGCGCGATCTGGGCCAGCGTGATGGCCGGTGTGCTGGTGCTGTGGGTGCTGCCCACACCCTCCACCTACGAAGTCATGGCCATGTGCCTGATGATCCCGATGCTGATGGGCGGGCTGGCCTTCGCCTATCCCGTGCTGATCCTTGGCGCGGTGTCGTACAACCTGTTCATGCCGATCCTGCTGGGGCCGGGGAACCAGTCGCGCCTGGACGAGGTCTCGTTCTTCAACACGGCGATGCCGCTGATCCTTGGCCTGTGGTACGCCATGTGGGTCTTCCGGCTGGTGCTGCCGTTCGATACCAACGACATGCGCTGGCAGATGCGTACCAGTATCCTCAGCGGCCTGCGCCATGTCGCGCGCGCGCGCACGCTGCCCACGACGCTGTATGTGGTGGAACGCAATGTGGACCGTTTCGTGCGGCTGCTGACGAATGCGGAAAACACGCCCGACGTGATCATCGATTCCTACCTGCAGGGCATCCTGTCGGCCATGACGATCGGGCTGAACATCATCCGCCTGCGCGGGATTCAGGAACGCAACCTGCTGCCGCCGGGCGCGCAGCAGGTCCTGGGTGAGATGATGGCCCGCATGGCGCAGTTCAGCGGGCGTTACGGCGGGCATTACGGCCGCACCGCGCGGGCCACGAAGCTGGCGATCGCGCATATCCAGAACATGACGCAGGAGGAGAAGAACCTCGGAATCCGGCTGGAGATGAACGGGGCGCTGGTCTGCCTGTATGTGATTTCGTACGAACTGGACAACAACCAGAAGTTCTTCGACGCCTCCAGCCCGTATCTGGATCCGGTGCTGAGCTGACATCTGGAGGTTTCTGGGTGTCGCCTTTTTTCAGGAAGGCGACGTCCTTTGAAGCTTTTTGGGAAAAAGCTTCACCAAAAACTTCCGTTTTTTAAGGGAAATTCAGGTTCGGGCACAAAAAAAAGGGCCAGGGGATTTCCATCCCGCTGGCCCTTTGTCCTGTCTGGTCGTGTTATTCCGCGTTCAGGGCGGCGACGAACTTTTCCAGCCAGTGGATGGTATAGTCGCCGGAGCGGAACTGCGGATCGTCAAGGATCTTCAGGTGCAGCGGGATCACCGTCTTCACCCCTTCGATCACGAACTCATCAAGGGCGCGGCGCATGCGCTGGATTGCCTCCAGCCGCGTCGGCGCGCGCACGATCAGCTTGGCGATCATGCTGTCGTAATAGGGCGGGACGCGATAGCCGGCATACAGCGCACTGTCCACGCGCACGCCAAGGCCGCCGGGCGGGTGGAAGACGCTGATGGTGCCGGGGGTCGGCATGAAGGTGCGCGGGTCTTCGGCGTTGATGCGGCATTCGATCGCATGGCCGGAGAAGTGGATGTCCTTCTGGTCGTATCCCAGCGGTTCACCCGCCGCGATGCGGATCTGTTCGCGCACAAGGTCCACGTCGCAGACCATTTCCGTCACCGGATGTTCCACCTGCAGGCGGGTATTCATCTCGATGAAGCAGAACTGCCCGTCCTGGTACAGGAACTCCAGCGTGCCGGCATTGCGATAGCCCAGCTTCTTCAGCGCCGAGGTCGCGATCTCGCCGATTTCGTCGCGCTGCTTCGCATCGAGCGCGGGCGACCCGGCTTCCTCGAGCAGCTTCTGGTGGCGACGCTGCAAGGAGCAGTCGCGCTCCCCGAAATGCACGACATTGCCGTGCGTGTCCGCCATGATCTGCAGTTCGATGTGGCGTGGCCGGTCGAGGTACTTTTCGAGGTACACCTCGTCATTGCCGAAGGCGGCGCGGGCTTCGGTGCGGGCCACGCTCCACGCTTCTTCCAGGTCGTCGGCGGTGGCGGCAACCTTCATGCCGCGTCCGCCGCCACCGGCGGCCGCCTTGATCAGCACGGGGTAGCCGACCCTGTCGGCAACGGCACGCGCCTGCTCCAGGTTTTCCAGCGCCCCGTCGGAACCGGGCACCAGCGGTACGCCAAGCGCGCGCATGGTGGTCTTGGCGGTGATCTTGTCACCCATCATGCGGATATGGTCGGCGGTCGGGCCGATGAAGGTCAGGCCGTGGGCCTCCACCGTTTCGGCGAAATCCGCATTTTCCGACAGGAAGCCATAGCCGGGATGGATCGCGTCCGCCCCGGTAATGGTGGCCGCCGACAGGATGGCCGCGACATTGAGGTACGAATCACGGCTGGCGGGCGGGCCGATGCACACGGCCTCATCCGCGAGGCGGACATGCATCGCGTCCGAATCGGCCGTTGAATGCACGGCAACGGTGGGGATGCCCAGTTCGCGGCAGGCCCGCAGGATACGCAGGGCGATCTCGCCGCGATTGGCGATCAGGATCTTGGAAAACATTACTCTATGATGGCCAGGACTTCGCCGTATTCGACAGGCTCGCCCGAGGGGACGAGGATCTTGGTCAGGGTGCCCGCGCGCGGGGCCTTGATCTGGTTGAAGGTCTTCATCGCCTCAATCAGCATCAGGGTCTGGCCCGCGACAACCTGCTGGCCTTCGGTCACGAAGGGCGGGGCCGACGGGTCCGGCGTCAGGTAGGCCACGCCGACCATCGGGCTGGTGACCGCGCCCGGATGCTTCGACAGGTCGGCAGGGGCCGCGACTGGCGCCGCCGGGGCCGCGACCGGGGCGGGGGCCGCGACCGGCAG
>NZ_POTC01000087.1 GCF_002906255.1 Novacetimonas maltaceti
GGACATGTCCATGGGGGACGCCATGGTCGGGCTGGGCGGGCAATGGGCTGACTCGGTCTCGCCGGGCAGGCAGGCAGGCCGTGTGGAAACACGGGTGGGCTTGTCCGTGGGGTTCATGATGGGATGGGCTGCGACGTTGCGCTGCTGGTTACGGCATCATGACGGTTCTTGCTTTCCACCACACATCCATGATCGCCCGCCTGCAGCATACCTGCGCCACGGGCTGGCATGGTGGAAAAGAAAAGGTAAAAGGTCGTGGGAAACAACAGCTTAAAAAGAATGGCTGCCATTTCCCACGACCCGTCGGACCTATCTGCGCCGCAGCATGTACCATCCCAGCGCAAGGATGGCGCCGATGACCGGTGTCGCCGCGATCGTGGACGTGCCCGCGGGATAGTCGCACAGCATCAGGAACAGCACGCACCCAAGGAAGCCGAGCGACAGCCACGCCGTGACGGGGGCGCCGGGCATGGGAAAGCCGGTGGGGGCGATTTCACCGCGCGTGATGGCCTGGCGCAGCCTGATCTGGCTGAGCAGGATGAAGATCCATGTGCTGATGATGCCGACGGAGGCGAAATTGAGGACGATTTCAAAAACCTGGCTGGGCACGACGTAATTCAGCACCACGCCGATCAGGTAGATCGCAACCGTCAGCCCGATCCCCGCCGCAGGCACGGAATTGCTGTTCATGTAGGACAGGAAACGCGGCGCCGTGCCGCCAAGCGACATGGCGCGCAGCACGCGGCCGGTCGAATACAGGCCGGAATTCAGGCTGGACAGGGCGGCGGTCAGCACGACGATGTTCATGACCGTGTCGATGCCCGGGATGCCCAGCGCCTGGAAGAAGGTGACGAACGGGCTGACACCCGCATGATACGCCGTCCACGGCAGCAGGCAGACCAGCAGGATGACCGACCCGACATAGAACAGGCCGATGCGCCAGATGACGCTGTTGATGCTGCGTGGCAGGACGGTGCGCACATCCTCGCACTCGCCCGCGGCGGTGCCGATCAGTTCGATCCCCGAATAGGCGAAGACCACGCCCTGCGTCAGGATCAGCGCGGGGATCAGCCCATGGGGGAACAGCCCGCCATTTTCGGAAATGAGGTGAAAGCCCGTGGTGTGCCCGCCCACCGGCACGCGCAGGCCCAGCACCGCCGCACCGACGACAAGGAACAGCGACAGGGCCACGACCTTGATGAGGGAGAACCAGAATTCCATCTCCCCGAACCATTTGACGCCAATCATGTTCATGCTGGTGACGATGCCCATCGCCCCAAGGGCGAACACCCATTGCGGCACATGTTCGAACGTGCCCCAGAAATGCATGTACAGCGCCACGGCGGTGATATCGACAATGCCCGTCATGGCCCAGTTCAGGAACGACAGCCATCCCGCGACGAAGGAGGCCTTCTCGCCAAGGAATTCACGTGCGTAGGAGACGAAGCTGCCGCACGTGGGGCGATACATCACCAGTTCGCCCAGCGCGCGCAGGATCAGGAATGAAAAGGCGCCGCACACCAGATAGACGATCGCAAGCGACGGCCCCGCGATCTGCAACCGCGATCCCGCGCCAAGGAACAGGCCGGTGCCGATCGCCCCGCCAATGGCGATCATCTGGATCTGACGTTTGCCAAGACCCTTGTGATATCCTTCGTCTTCCCCATCCGGCAGGATATGCACGTCGTCTTCGGGAGAGGGAGCGGGAGGGTTCATGCTTGTGTTTCCGATTGCCGATAGGAAATGGGGGCAGGGGACGAAAGGGCCTTTTCCCTCTCGATACGATAAAGGACCGGGGCCAGTGCCGCCTTCAGGTCCGTGGGGTGGTGGCTGCCATGTGGCGTGTGGCCGCCTGCGGTCGCCTCGATCCGCTGGAGCAGCAGCGCACGCGCATGCGGCATGTCGCCCTCCTGCATGGCCTTCACGATGGCGGCATGCGCCGCATGCACCGCCCGGGCGGTATGGAGCGTGGGTGCCCCGTGCGCAAGGCACGACCGCGCCATGAGAGAGCGCATGCCCTCCGTCATCGCCGGATTGTCGATCAGGCGCGTCAGGCAGACATGGAAATCCGCCAGCAGGAAGCACGCATGGCTGATGTCGCCATCTTCCAGCGCCGCGTGCTGCTGGGCAAGGTGATGGCGCACGAGGCCGGCATGGCGCGCCGACAGCGGGACCGTCAGGTTCAGGATCCCGGTCTGTATGATCCGGCGCGCCTCGCACGTGGCGCGGATTTCGTCGCATCCCTGTTCGGGGATGAACCATCCGCGCTTTGCGACCACATGCACAAGTTCGCGCCCCTGAAGGCGGACCAGGGCCTCGCGCACGGTTGCACGCGACGCGCCAAAGGCGAAGGCAAGCCGCCCCTCGCTCAGGCAGGTGCCCGGCACAAGGCGGCGCGCCATGATGGCACGCAGCATAACACGTTCGATATACACGGGAAAAACTTCGTTCATTGCCCTGTCGTGTTGTTCCGGGTCAGGCTCGAACTTGTCAGACATCGGCATGTCTGACAAGGGCCGCCCTGTGGCACGGGCCAACTGGCCGCCCACAACAAATTGTGCCACCCGGTGGGGTACGGTATCGAGGCGGGGCCATGCGCGAAAGCGCGGATCATGGGGTGCGATGGTGGTGCGTGGACTGCTTTGTATGTTTCTGTTCCTTGCCGGGACGCTGTGCGCGGCCCATGCGGACGACGAGCGTTTCGACGCGGAGGAGCTTGCGTCCGGTGCGCCCCGCTATTTCGTGCTGCGTGCGGCCGATGCGCGCAGCACGCATGTGACGGGTGACATGAGGCTGTCGGAAACGGCGCTGGATTTCACCAATGGCAGCAGGATGGACGTGCAACCGGTCGAGACCGATGTGCAGGACGGGCTTGTCTATCGTGTCATGGACAATGAAAACCCGCTGATGCCGTCGGGCCGCCCGCTCTGCCCCGCGCCGCTGCACCCGCTCTACCTTGTCTTTGACAATTCCGGCGGGCACGCGGCTTCGGAACAGTCACGGGGCGATACCTATCACATGACCCTGTACTGCGGGTCGCGGCCGCTGGATTTCGCGCTGGTGGACCCGGCGCGGCGGGCGGCGGTGCTGACCTATCGCAGGACCACGGACACGAACTGGGCCCAGTCCCCGGACGAAGGGGGATATGTGCGCGGTCAGGTGGAGGCGCATTGCCACGCGACCCATCCCCCCGGCGTTCCCGGCGAACAGGTCTGCATCCAGCGCGAGGAGGAAGCCTATCGCCAGATCCTGCTGCTCAAGGCGCCGTCGGATGCCCTGAAACGCTGTGGTTCGTACGTGACGGCACGGGCCACCCATGCGCAGGGGGAGGATGTCAGCTTTTCAAACATCCTGCACTGTCTTGGCCTGCGTGACAGTCGCGCGGTGTTCGATTACTGCGCCATGCGGATCACGGGGCAGAAGCGGCCCAATGATACGACCTTCTGGGACGCGCAGCCCGAACAGGCCCATGGGATATCGCTGTGCTTCAATGCGCTGGCCGCCCGGCAGGCCCATAACTGACGGCGGTCCCGGCCGGCAGAAAGGGATGGAGGTTTCGGGGCGTCGCCTTTTTGGGAAAGGTGACGCCTTTTTTCCGGGGTCAGCCGATCGGATCGAGGATCATGACTTCGAGCGGCCTTGCCAGCAGCGGGGCAAAGCTTCTGGCCATGGCCTGGAAATGCGCGGTCTTTTCATGCTCCGCCAGGGCTTCCCTGCTGGCCCAGCGTTCAACGAACACGAAACGCGACGGGTTGGCGCTGTCGCGGTGGGGGACATAGGCGTCATTGCTGGCCTCGGCCCGTGACGGCGGCACGCAGGCGGCGATCGCGGCTTCCACCTGCGCTTCGCATCCGGGTCTGGCCTCCGCGATGGCGACAACGGTGATCTGCTTGCTCATGCACGACTCTCCATAAAGGTATCCGGACACGGTGTTCCGTATTCGGGGTCCGAAAGGTCGGACCATTGTGCCTATGTCCCGGCGGGCGGGAAAGTTCAATGCCGTGCATGCGGCCGTCGCGCGACCGGCCGGTATCAGGCGACCTGGGGCGCTTCGACCTGGCTTGCGAACTTCTGCAGTTCTTCATGATGCAGCACGAAGACGCGGCTGCTCTTGCCCAACTGTATCGCCTGTTGCGTATAGGGCGCGTTGGAGACGACCACCGCGATCCGTGCCGAAAGGCCCGCGCGCGCGGCGATGCACTGGCGCACGGTCTCTTCCTCCACCGGGCGGCGTTCGGTCCAGCACTGCACGACCATCGACAGGCCATCCTTCGTCGCCACGATCACCGTGGCGGCCTGTCCGGCATTCCCTGACAGGCGGGTATCCCAGTCCGCCTTTTCAAGCAGCCCCATGCAGTAGCTGACATACTGCGCGCTGGTCATGTCCGCGTGGTAGGGGGCGGTGCTGCTGGTGACAAGGCGCAGGTCGGGGCGGGGGCGTGCGCGGGTGGAAACGGCCTCGATGCGCGCCTGAACCTTCCTTTCGATGGCGGGCCAGTACTGCTCCCGCCCGTCATGGGCAAGGGCGGGCAGCAGCGTGGTGCGGCAGAACCGGCCGACCTCGCCCTGCCACTGCTGTGCTGGCGTCTTGCCATGGGCGGCCTGTCCCTCATGCGCGTGCAGGCGGCGCTGTATCAGCAGCCCGGCATTGCGTTCCACCAGCGCCGTGGCCTGCCGCAGGGCCGCACGCCGCCCCACGAATGCCATGATCATGCGGTAGACAACCCACAATATCCATCCCGCCCCGAGGGCAAGCAGCGCGGAGAGCAGCATTGAGCCCAGTTTCTGGAACCCCCCGGTCATGAAGAACAGGTCCGTCGGCGCGGGCGGGTCCGTATGGGCGATGATGACGGGCGCGGCCTGCGGGGACGCTGCGTTGTCGGTGGCCTGCGGGTCCGTGCCCTCGGCAGGCATCGCGGGGGTGGGAAGTGGCGTTGGGCCATCGGCGGCCTTGCCGGGGGCGGCAGGTGGCGGGGCGCTGATGTCGGAAATGTCGGACGCCATGAAATATAGCGGCGGCATCCCCGGCACGGCGGGATTGCGCCGCAGCAGCGGCAGTCCGTTGCGGTTGGCGATCTTCTCCCACCGCATGTCGGGGGCGACGGTATAGCACTGGCCCTGCACCATCATGGCCTGTCGCCATTGGGGATCGGTCAGGTGCGGATTGGTCCGGTCGTTCAGGGCTTTGATGGCGAGGTCATCGCCACAGGCAACGGTCGGGTGCTTCACCCGGTAGGCGCTGCCGGCCTGGGCATGGACAGGCAGGCACAGAAGCAGACAGGCAAATGCCCATATCCGCATGTTTTTCTCCGTCTTGCCCCGTCCACCGCAGGGTTCGGTGGCCAGCATATAGATGATTTCTGACGATTTGTGCGAAAACAACGCAGATATGCAGAAGATATTCACATCTGTAAAGTTGAGGTCCGGCCCCTGTCCGGCATGTAACCGCGTCCTGCGCACATAACATTTCAGCGAGGTCCGCGCCGCGCGGCACCGTTCCCCGGCGTTTGCGCGGCGGGCATGTGTCCACCGGATATCTGCCCCATCCCTGCGGGTATGGCGCGCGCGGTGTTCCTGTCGGAACCTTGGGGCGGCTTTTTGGCGGACGTTGGCGGGACAGGGCGCATGGACAATCAATTTCTGGTGGCACTCGCGCGGCATCCCGCGGTCAGGGACGCGCTGGGACGGTGTTATGGCCGCGCCGACATGATGCTCGACGCCGGTTGGGAACAGGTGGCCGACGGGATGAAGGCGGTCATGCGCGGGATCGGGTGCGAGGTCATCTTCACCTCGCCCGCCACGCGCTGCCGCCTGGTCGCGCAGCGGATCGCAACCGCGCTGGGGCTGGAAATCCGCGTTGACGGGCGCCTGCACGAACTGGATTTCGGCCGGTGGGAAGGGATGCTGTGGCAGGACGTGCCCCGTCCCGCCCTTGATGCGTGGGCCCGCGATGTGGAGGGGTTCACCTTCCCCGAAGGCGAAAATGGCCGTGCCCTGCGTGCGCGTGTCGGCGCGTTCTGGGACGATATCGTGCGGCAGGGTCGTGCCTGCGCGGTGGTCACGCATGGCGGGCCGCTGCGCCTGATGCATGCGCTGGCGCGTGGGGACGTGGCCCCCCTTCTGGCGAAGCCCCCCCCGATGGGCAGCGTCCATGTCATGCAGGCCCATGCCCATCGCGCCTGTGATGCCGGGAAGGATATTTCCGGCATGGCCGTGCCGTCCCTGACCTGACCCCGCATGGGGACGCATGATCGCACCGGGCGGTTGCGCCCGCCGGGAGCATGGTTTCAGCCAAGGGCCGCGGGCATGGTCGCCAGCAGCACGCATTCCCCAAGGCACGCCACGGCCCCGAGCACGTCGCCCGTCTGCCCGCCGACCTGCCGGTAGGCAAGGGCCGCTACCCCGCCGCCAAGCAGGACCGTCACGAGGATCGCCC
>NZ_POTC01000088.1 GCF_002906255.1 Novacetimonas maltaceti
CGGGAAGGGCGGGGTGCTACCCCTGCGGATCGGGACTGGCGGTATCATCAGCCACCGGCAGGCAGCCCGGTGGCGTGTTTTCACGCAGGAAACGGGCGAATTCGCGAAATGCCCCCTGTCGCGGGTCGGACGCGCGCCAGACAAGGCCGATGGTGCGCCGCGCATCCGCAAGGGGTGTCGTGGTGATCAGGTCCTCCCACTCCCCACGGTGGCGCAGGGCCAGGCGGGGGATCAGGGAATACCCTTCGCCCGCGCCAATCATGTGCCACAGCATTTCCAGGCTGGTGGCAAGGCGCTGGCGGTCGTGATACGCGGGCATGCCGCACAGGGCCAGCGCCTGGTCGCGCAGGCAGTGCCCTTCTTCAAGCAGCAGCAGGTCCGGCCCGTCAAGGTCACCCATCGCAAGTGCCTTGCGGTGCGCAAGCGGGTGGTGCGCAGGAAAGGCGGCGACAAACGGCTCTTCAAAAATTGGTGTGCAGCACAGGGCTTCATGACTGACCGGCAGGGCGGCAAAGACGAGGTCGAGTTCGTCATGACGCAGCATCCGCAGCATGGGAAGCGTCTGGCTGTCAGTCAGTTGCAGCCGGAGTTGCGGATAGGCATGGCGCAGGAGCGGCAGCAGGCTGGGCACGTAATACGGGCCAAGGGTGGCAATGACACCGATGCGCAGCATCCCCTCCAGCGGTCCCGCCTGCACGCGCGCGGCCTCGATCATGGCGCGGGCGGCGGCAATCACCTCGCGGCCCAGCGCGATCAGGCGCGCACCCTGCGGGGTCGGGGCGACATGGCGGCGGGTGCGTTCGAACAGGACCACGCCCAGCAGCGTTTCAAGCTTGCGCACCTGCTCCGACAGGCCGCCCTGGCTTACGCCACAGCGTTCCGCCGCACGGGAGAAGTTGCGCAGGTCGTCCACCGCGACAACATATTCGATGTCCCGCAGCGACAGGCCGGAAAGGGGAATATAGCTCATGGGTATAGGTATAACGGATTCCTGAGGAGGGATTGAAAGGTTCTGCCTATCAGAGCTATCAGAACAAACAGTTTCCGCGTCATCCGTGTTCGTGGGACAACTGGCCTGTCATCAACTGACAAGCGAAAGCGAGGAGCATTCACATGGCACGCATCAATTCGCCCCTGAAGCCTTTCAAGGCCGACGCCTTTCACAATGGCAAGTTCATCACGGTGACCGATGCCGATGTTAAGGGCAAATGGTCCGTCTTCTTCTTCTATCCGGCCGACTTCACGTTCGTCTGCCCGACGGAGCTTGAGGACCTGGCCGACAACTATGCCGCGTTCCAGAAGCTTGGTGTGGAAATCTACTCGGTCTCGACCGACAAGCATTTCACGCACAAGGCATGGCATGACACCTCGCCGGCCATCAGCAAGATCAAGTATGTGATGATCGGTGACCCGACCGGCCACCTGGCGCGCAATTTCGACGTGCTGATCGAGGAAGCGGGCCTTGCCGACCGTGGCACCTTCCTGATCGATCCGGAAGGCAAGATCCAGTATATCGAGATCACGGCAGGCGGCGTCGGCCGCAGCGCGAGTGAACTCCTCGGCAAGATCGAGGCCGCGCAGTATGTTGCCTCCCACCCGGGCGAAGTCTGCCCCGCGAAGTGGAAGGAAGGCGGCGCGACCCTGACCCCGTCGCTGGATCTCGTCGGCAAGATCTGATCGCAGGTCCGTGGCCCGGCCCTTCACGGGGGCGGGCCATCGCACCCACCTTTTCGGAAAAAGCGGAGTTCTTTCCCATGTTGCAGGACACCATCAAGGCGCAGCTCAAGGGGTATCTGGCAAACCTGGCCCATCCGGTCGTGCTGGAAGCCTCGCTCGACGACAGTGCCCCATCGCGTGAGATGCATGAACTCCTGCATGAAGTCGCCGCCCTTTCCGACAAGGTGCAGGTGTCGGAGCAGGGTGTTGCCACGCGCAGGCCCTCCTTCGTCATCCGTCGTGCGGACGCCA
Organism: Novacetimonas maltaceti; assembly: GCF_002906255.1. Lineage (GTDB taxonomy): Bacteria > Pseudomonadota > Alphaproteobacteria > Acetobacterales > Acetobacteraceae > Novacetimonas > Novacetimonas maltaceti. The sequence continues at coordinate 1,969 of NZ_POTC01000088.1, forward strand.
CGGGGCAGGGCATGGCGGGCGTGACATTTGCGGCCATCCCGATGGGGCATGAATTCACGTCCTTCGTGCTGGCGTTGCTGCAGGTGGCAGGGCACGCGCCGAAATTTTCGGATGACGTGATTGCGCAGATACGCGCCCTGCCGGGCAAATACGCGTTCGAGACCTACGTCGCCCTGTCGTGCCAGAACTGCCCGGACGTGGTGCAGGCGCTCAACGCCATGAGCGTGCTCAACCCCAACATCCACAATACCACGATCGATGGCGCACTGTTCCAGGACGAGGTCGCGGCCCGCAACATCATGTCCGTGCCGCAGGTCTACCTCAACGGTGAACCGTTCGAGACCGGGCGCGCCGATGTGGAACAGATCCTTGCGAAGCTGGATGCGGACGCGCCCCGGCGCGCGGCGGAAAGGCTGAAGGATATCGCCCCCTTTGACATGCTGATCATCGGTGGCGGCCCGGCGGGTGCGTCTGCCGCCATCTATGCCGCGCGCAAGGGACTGCGCACCGGCATCGTGGTGGAGCGTTTCGGCGGGCAGGTGATGGACACTGACGGGATCGAGAATTTCATTTCCGTCAAGGAAACCGACGGCCCGAAGCTGTCCGCAGCGCTGGAAGCCCATGTCCGGCAGTATGACGTGGACGTGATCTCCTCGCAGCGCGCCAGCGAACTGTTTCCCGCGGCACAGCCGGGCGGCCTGCATGGCGTGGCGCTGGAGAGCGGGGCGATCCTGCATGCCCGCACGGTCATCCTTGCCACCGGCGCGCACTGGCGTCACCTCGGCGTGCCGGGTGAGGAGGAATATCGCAACAGGGGGGTGGCCTATTGCCCGCATTGCGACGGCCCGTTCTACAAGGGCAAGCGCGTTGCGGTGGCGGGCGGGGGGAACAGCGGTGTCGAGGCCGCGATCGACCTTGCCGGTATTGTCGCGCATGTCACGCTGCTGCAGCGCGGATCGCACCTGAAGGCCGACAAGGTGCTGCAGGACAAGCTGTACAGCATGCCCAATGTCACGGTCCTGACAGAGGCGCTGACCACCCGGATCGAAGGCAACGGGAAGAATGTCACCGGCCTGACCTATCGCGGGGGAGACGGGGCGGATCATCACCTCGACCTCGAAGGTGTGTTCGTGCAGATCGGCCTGCTGCCCAATACCGGCTGGCTGAAGGGCACTGTCAGGCTGACCGACTTTGGCGAGATTGTCGTCAATGACCATGGCGCGACGTCAATCCCGGGGATATTCGCGGCGGGGGATGCCACGACAACGCCATACAAGCAGATCGTCATCGCCATCGGTGATGGCGCGAAGGCGGCGCTTTCGGCCTTTGACTACCTGATCCGCGTCCCGGCCACCGGGGAAAAGCATGCGGCAGTCCTGGAAACCGCCGCAAAGTAATCAAAAATCTTCACCAGACGCCGCCTTCTTTCACGAAGGCGGCGTTTCTGCATTCAGCCCTGAAGCCGGGTCACAAGCAACTGGTTGATGCGGAATCCTTCGACATCGACCACTTCGAAGCGGAAGCGCGCCGTGTCCACCCGGTCGGCCTTGCGCGCCATGCGCCGCAGGCGGTGCATGACAAAGCCGCCGATCGTGTCAAAGGGACCGGCCTCATCAAGGTCGGTGGCGTCGAGTTCACGGCGCACATCCTCGATCGAGGCCGCACCGTCGATCAGCCATGAATTGGCGTCGCGCCGGACGATCAACTGCTCCTCGAACGGGTTTGCGACACCTCCCATCAACGCCCCCATGATGTCCTTGAACGTGATCAGGCCCACCACAAGCCCGTATTCATTCACCACAAGGGCAAAGCCAACCCCGTGCGTGTCGAACTGCGCCAGCGTATCCCACAGGTTGATCGTCTCCGGCACCGACAGCACATCGCGCCGCACCCCGAAATCCACCCTGTCGTCGGGGGATGCCGTGCCGGGGGCGGGGACACGATCCACCACGGCGGCCAGCACGTCTTCCGCCCGGATGGACCCCACGACATTGTCAAGGCCCCCATTGCACAGGGGATAGCGCGAATAGGGTTTGGCGCGGACCTTGGCCTTCTGTTCCTCAAGGCTTTCCTGCAGGTCGAGGAACACGATTTCGTCACGCGGCGTCATGGCGGACGTGATGGAGCGATCCTGCAGTCCCAGCACGTTCTGGATCATCTGGTGCTCCTGCTCCAGCAGGACGCCTGATGCGGTACCGGCGGCAAGGATGGCGCGCAGGTCCTCCGGGGTTACGGGTTCGACCGCCGATGCGGCGGGAATCTTCAGCGCGCGCAGGATGGCATCCGACATCTTGGAAAACACCCAGACAAGGGGATAGAGCAGTTTCAGCGCCATGGCCGGGAACCACCCGACCGCAAGGGCGACCTTGTCGGGCGCATTCATCGCGACGCGCTTGGGGATCAGGTCGGCAAACAGCACGAACATGCCGGTCACAAGGAAGAAACCCACCGTTGCGGCCAGCGTCTGGGCGGTGGCTTCGCCCAGGCCCCATGCCATGAGTCCCCCGGTCAGGGACGGGGCAAGCATTTCCGAACTGATGATCCCGCCCAGCACCCCAACACCGTTGAGGCATATCTGCAGGACCGTCATGACCTGTCCGCTGTTACGGCGCAGGCGCAGGAAGGCGGCGGCGCGTTCATCACCCGCATCCGCGCGGGAGCGGAGCCTGACGTCACGCGCTGCCGCGAAGGATATTTCCGAAAGTGAAATAAAAATATTGAGTGCGACCAGAAGAACAAGAGAAATCAGGCCGGATAGAAACAGAATCACAAGGGCACCTGTTAAGAGACAACGCCTCCAAAGTAGCACGAAACCCATGGGGCATGGATATATTTTAAAAAAGATACATGCCCCATGTAAGTATGTTTTTTATAAATAATACCGCATGTAATGTCGCCATGCGGGCACGGACGGCCCGCATGGCAGGCTACCTTGCCTGCAGGGCGGACAGGTTCGGCCCGGTCAGGTTGTCCTCCGGCTCCTCGCCCCGGGTGCGTGGCGGGGGGACATCGCCTGCGGGCCGGGCATCATGCAGGCCGGAATACTGCAACGGACCGACGGAGGGCAGCCGGTTGGGCGCAGGCAGCAGGGAGGCATCCCATCCCCCGCCACAGGCCCGGACCAGACCGACCTGCGCCTGAAGGTAGCGCGTCTGGACCTCGACCTGCTGGATGCGTGCCTCCAGCGTGCTGACCTGTGCGATCAGGACATCGAGATAGGCGGCAAGTCCCCCCTTGTAGAGGTTCATGGTGATCTCCTGCGTCTGGCTTGCCGCGCCCACGGCGGCCCGCAGGCGGGTGTTCTCGCTGTCCAGCCGCTGGGTGCGGGACAGGCCGTCCTCCACATCGCGAAACGCCGTCAGGACCGTCATGCGGTAATGGTCGCGTGTCTCGCGATAGGCGGACCAGCTCTGCTGCAGTTGCGCGCGCCGCAGCCCGCCCTCAAAGACCGGCAGCGTGACTGTCGCGCCATAGGTCCACATGCTGTTGGCGAGGTTGGCGAGGTTGAAGCCGTTATCGCCAAAGCCCCCGTCCATGCGGAAGGAGACATGCGGGTAAAAGGCCGCGCGCGCGATGCCGATGGCCCGGTTGGCCTGCGCCATCTGGCGTTCGGCCATGGCGATGTCGGGGCGGCGTTCAAGCAGTCCGGACGGCAGGCCGGGGGAAATGGCAAGGCGCGTTGCGTTCAGGTGGCTGTCGGCAGCGATATGGAAGGAAGACGGCGCGACATTGACCAGCACGGCAATGGCATGTTCCATCACCTCGCGCTGCGCCTGGATATCGAGCAGGTGCGCCTGCGTGGTGTAGAGCTGGTTTTCCGCGCGCGCCACGTCAAGGCGCGAGGCCGCCTGATCCTGCAGGCGCGTGCGCGTCACCCGCAGGGAGTCCTCGTAATACCTGATCGAGCGGGCATAGATGTCGGCCTGTGCATCAAGTCCGCGCAGGGTGAAATAATCGCTGGCCAGTTCCGCCTGCAGGCTCAGCCGGGCAGAGGCGTATTCGGCGGCCTGTTCCTGTGCGTAATCCTTCTGCAGGCGGACACGGTTGCGGATGGAGGACCAGAAGTCCGGCTCCCACGAGGCCATGCCGCCATAGAATTCGTCGGAATCCGTGATCGGCCCCTTGTAGCGGAATAGCCGTTCGGCCGAACTCTTGTTGTTGCTGCCGCCAAAGGCAATCCCGAAATGCGGTAGCAGGTGGAGGGATCGAAGAACCCTTGATTGATGTGCTTGGCCGGTAATTTCTGGGTTTTGGCGATTTGATTGACGGTTTTTGCGATGGCGTCCAGTCTGCGTTTTGAGCAGATTGGGAGTTGTCTCT
>NZ_POTC01000089.1 GCF_002906255.1 Novacetimonas maltaceti
ACCCTCACTGCGTTCAGAACCCGCCGCCAGAAGTAGAATATCGTCAATATTCCAGATCGGGCTCCTGTGGGATGACTGAATTCTACAAAATAACCCAAAATTTCCTCAAGTGTGAGAAATTCGCGTCAATGGCAACGCGCGCCGGGGTTTCCCCCATGACAGCATTCTTGTACGCGGCGTCCTGCTCCTCGAACAGCAGTCGGCAGGGCATGGAGATGACTGCCGTGGGTATCCCTTCGTTCTGCAGGACGGCCCTGGCTTCCACCGCGAGATGCAATTCGGACCCCGTCGCCATAAGGGTCAGCGTGCGCGCTCCCCCCTCGGCCTCGTGCAGCACATAAGCCCCCCGGGCGGACCTGTTCTCGGTCCCGGCGTCCTTCCGCAGCAGGGGCATCGGTTGCCGCGAAAGGGCAAGCAGCGCGGCGCGGCGTGGCTGTTCGAGGATGAGTTCCCAGCACTCGGCCGTTTCCACGGGGTCGCCCGGTCGGTAGACGCCGAGATGGGGAATGGCCCGAAGTGCCGCAAGATGCTCGACTGGCTGATGGGTCGGGCCATCCTCGCCCAGACCGATGGAATCGTGCGTCATCACGAATGTCGTGCGAATGCGCATCATCGCCGCAAGACGGATTGCCGGACGGCAGTAATCGGAGAAGCACAGGAAGGTGCCTCCATAGGGGATCAGGCCACCATGGAGCGCGAGGCCGTTCATCGCCGCCGCCATGCCATGTTCGCGAACGCCATAGTGGATATAGGAGCCTGCATACTTTCCGGGTTCGATGTCGATCTGTCCGGTCGCCCTCGTGTTGTTGGATGGTGTCAGGTCTGCCGAACCGCCAAGCAATTCGGGGATGGCCGCGAACAGGTGGTTCAGTACGGCGCCACTCGCCGCGCGGGTTGCCATTTCCCTGCCGCTGTTGACGAACTCCGTCTTTGCGTCGGCTATCGCCTGCTTCCAGTTCGTCGGGAGCAGGCCGTCGTTACGGCGCTCGAACTCCTGTCGCAACGGTTCTGGGGCTGCTTTTACTCTTTCGGCCCACGTGGCGCGTGCCTCGGCGCCCTTGGCACCGATCGCACGCCACTCCTTCAAGAGGGCCTCAGGAATAACGAAGGCGGGTGAATTCCAGTTGAGGAGCTTACGGGCACCTGCGATTTCCTCCTCGCCGGGCGCGTCGCTATGGGCTTTCTGCGTGCCCGCCTTGGTCGGAAGGCCGAAGCCGATGATCGTCTTGCAGGCAATCATCGTCGGTTGGTCCGTCACCGCACGCGCCGTCATGATGGCGGCCCGGATCGCATCCGTGTCGTGACCATCAATCTCCAGGACGTGCCATCCGGAGGCCCTGAAGCGTTCCGGTTCATTGTCAGACACGGCAAGACGCGTTGCTCCGTCGATCGAAATCGAATTGTTGTCCCAAAAGGCAATCAATCGACCGAGCTTCAGGTGTCCGGCCAGCGAGATCGCTTCCTGGCTGATGCCTTCCATCAGGCAACCGTCGCCCATGAAAACGTAGGTGTAGTGATTGACCAGATCATCACCGAACGAAGCGTTCATGATGCGTTCGCCCAGCGCCATACCGACAGCTTCCGCAACACCCTGACCGAGAGGCCCCGTCGTAAGCTCGATACCATCGGCATGCCGATATTCCGGATGGCCCGGGGTCTTGCTGTTTACCTGACGGAACCGTCTGATTTCCTCGATCGGCATGTCTTTGTAGCCGGTCAGGTAGAGCAGGCTGTATAACAGCATCGAACCGTGACCGTTTGACAGAATGAAGCGGTCCCGGTCGATCCAGTGCGGGTCCGCGGCATCAAACTGCATGAACTCGCTGAAGAGGATCGTGGCGATATCCGCCATTCCCATGGGCGCGCCGGCATGCCCGCTCTGTGCCTGCTGCACCGCATCCATGGACAGGGCGCGAATACAGTCGGCCATGTCGCGAAGGTGCGGGTCGCGCGGCGTCGGAACGCTTTTGGGCGCGGAGACTGAGGGATCATTCATGGTTCATATCCTTCCGCATCGTCGGATCGGACGGATGCAGGATCCGATCCTGTGTAATGGAGGAATTTCCCTTTAACCTGATCGTGCACTCAAGTTATCTGTGTGCGCATGACTTCAAATTCGTGAAGCCAGACGCGCGTGCCTCCACATCCCCAACGCACGGACGGGCGAAGGCGTTTGCAGGCTCTGGCATCTGCTCGAAAATCCATAGGGGAGGCTCAAGGAGTGGCAGGCTGCCGCAACCCGAGACTTATCCTGCCTTTCCGTCATTCTTATCGCTACAAACCCCGGATATTGGAAATGATCCGCTGCCTCTGATATCCCGGTCATGAGAGCAGAAAGGAGAAACCGGTCATGGTCAGGACAATAGTGGTGCAGCCTCCTGGTGGGTTTGAGAATGTGACCATCACCGAGCAGGCGGAAAGGGCGCCTGCTCAAGGTGAGATCAGGGTAAAGCTGCATGCCTCATCGCTCAATTATCATGATTATGCCGTTGTAAGCGGCATGTGGGGGCCGAGTGTTCCGCGTATTCCCATGGCGGACGGTGCTGGCGAAGTGATTGAAGTCGGCGCAGGTGTTACGGAGTTCGCGCCCGGCGACAGGGTGGTCAGTACTTTCTTTCCTACCTGGCTTGCGGGCGCACCGCAGGTAATCGGATTTGCGACGGTGCCGGGCGATGGGATTGATGGTTATGCGCGCGAAGAAGTCACGGCGCCCGCGACCTCATTTACGCATGCCCCGCAGGGTTGGACCCATGCCGAGGCCGCGACACTGACCACGGCCGGCCTGACCGCATGGCGCTCCCTGTTCGTCGATGATCGGATCAAGCCAGGCGCTACCGTGCTGGTTCAGGGGACGGGTGGTGTATCTATATTCGCGCTTCAGTTCGCCAAGATGGCCGGGGCGACAGTGATCGCGACCTCGTCGAGTGACGAGAAGCTTGAGCGCCTGCGCGACCTTGGCGCAGATCACGTGATCAATTATCGGCACGATCCCGTATGGGGCAGGACAGCCTGGGAACTGACCGGCGGGAAAGGGGTCGACCATATTGTCGAAGTTGGCGGCCCCAGAACCCTTGAGCAATCAATGGAAGCCATCAGGGTGGGGGGACATATTTCCACCATCGGCATCCTTAGCGGGGTTTCAGGTCAGCTGGAAATTGTGCCGATGTTACTGAAGCAGTTCTGCCTGCAGGGTGTTCTTGTCGGATGTCGTGCGGATCAGCAGGCAATGATAAAGGCATTTGACAGCCATTCCATCCGGCCCATCATCGACCGTACATTTCCGCTGGAAAATATTGTGGAAGCCTTCAGATATCAGGAAAGTAATCGGCATTTCGGCAAGATATGCCTTGATTGCCAGAAATAAGCTAGGCCACTCTTTTCATTATGGACGGATTGATCCAGTCGAGAGGATCAATCCGTCCTTTTGGGAGAGAAAAGAAAGCGACAGTTCCACAAATCTGGCATTGGCCCAGTGCGGCCCATGGCGTTTGGGCCGACAGGAACGATCCGGACCTGTCTGGCGTTAACGTGGGGACAACTGCCCGTATGACCGGACAGTTCTTTTCGGTCGGACAGAAACCATGTCGAAGCCCGTTCTTGTTATCGGTGCGGGGCCCGTCGGCCTGACAATGGCTGCCGAACTGGTTCGCTATGGCATGCCGGTCAGGATTGTCGACAAATTGCCGACCCGCACCACCCAGTCCCGGGCCCTGGCCATCTGGTCCCGAACCCTCGAACTGCTTGAGGTCGCGGGCGGTGCGGACGCTTTTGTGGCCGCCGGACTACATGCAAAAGCCGTCAGTCTTCACGCCGGTCGCAGGACACTCGCCAGAATTCCGTTCGGGACAGTTGCCTCTCCCTTCAATTACCTGCTGATGATTCCACAGTCGGAAACCGAACGGTTGCTGGAAGAGCATCTCAGGACCCTGGGCGGAACTGTCGAGCGCGGAACTGAACTGACGGACTTCGTTGACAGGGATGACGGTGTTTCATGCACGCTCAGCCATGCTGGCGGCAGGACGGAGACGCTGGAGGCAGCGTGGCTTATCGGTTGTGATGGTGCGCATTCCTTTGTGCGCGGCAGACTGGGCCTGCCATTCGAGGGGGATACGCTGCGTACGGGGTTTGTCATTGCCGATGTGCGCGTGGCGGGTCTTGCCATTCCGCCTGACGAACCGGCGATTTTCTGGCACCCCGATGGGGCTGTCATGTTCTTTCCGATATCGCGGGACCGTTATCGGATCATCGCCGATCTTGGATCGGTTGCAGTACATATGCCGGACCTTGGGGAAATGCAGGGGATCGTCGAGCGGCGGGGGCCAGGCGGGATCCGCCTGTCCGATCCGGTGTGGCTGTCGGATTTCGGGGTCAATGAACGCAAGGTCCATGATTATCGCAGGGGGCATGTGTTTCTGGCCGGCGATGCGGCCCATATCCACAGTCCGGCGGGCGGTCAGGGCATGAACATGGGCATGCAGGATGCCTTCAACCTCGCCTGGAAACTGGCGCTTGTGGCGCAGCAGGCAGCCAGGCCGTCTTTGCTGGATAGTTACAGCAGCGAACGCAGCGGTGTGGCGCGGCATATACTGGCGGAGTCTGGCCGTATGACCCGAATGGTCCTGCTCAGGCCACATCTGGCGCAGCGGGTGCGCAACCTTGTCGTAAAACAGGTTTTCAGGATTCCGGCGATCCGTCACGCCGTCGCCAGTCGACTGTCCGGCATCCTGATCGGCTATCCTGACAGCCCGCTCAATGGTGGGACATCGCGTGGTCTGCGCGGCCCCGGACCGGGACAACGCCTGTGTCTGGAACGATGTTTCAGGAGTGACGATACGCCCCGCTTCGTGCTTGCTGCCACGGACAGTGCCGAGGCGCGGGGCATGATCGCGCGTCATTCATCCTTGCTGATGCCCGGAATGTGCCCGCCACCGGATGAACATGGTATCTGGCTGGTGCGGCCTGATGGTTACGTCGCCGTTGTCGCGAAACGTGGGAACTGGACGGAAATCGAGGCCGCCCTGAATGGCATGGCAGCAGAAGCCTCATCATCAAGGTAAAGCAGCAGGACGGGACGGGAAGGCATGCGGCCTGACAATGCCAGGCCGCCGCTGGCCTTACAGGGGCCTGCCGCGATGGGTGTCCTCATCCGGGGTCACTGCATGCGTGTCCACGGCAGGGACAAGGTCCGGGGCGCGTGTGTCTTTACGCTCGGTTTTCCCAACCGATACGGGTGCTGCAAGGGCCGCACAGGCATTACCTCCCGTGCTGGATGTATGAATGACCGGCGCAGATCGGCCATTGGATGTCATCGTGACGGTCTGCGTGCAGGATGCGTTCGGGCCGCCGATGCTGACGACCTCGAAACCCTGCCACGACGCACTCTGGTTCGTCGCATTGTGGTCAACGGCCGGCATAGTGTGCAGGGGGCGGTTCAGGTGCGCCAGCAGTTCGCGGTGGGTCGCCTCCATGGCGGCCATGTCCCGCGCCATCATACGATCAAGGGCATCGAACATCGCGATGTCGGAGCTCTCGGCGGCGTCGGAGATGTCGGGGGCCGGAACCAGAATGCCAACCTGATGTCCCCGTGCGTCAACAACGCGCAGCGTATCCTGTGCCTGTGCTGGCATCGTAGCCGCGCCGAGAGCAAGCGTGGCGACCAAGGCGCCAGATCGAACCATCTGAGAAAAATGCATCTTGGAATCCTCAGTGTCTGATGAGCAGTGTCGGACGACGCAGGAAATATGGTGCGTCAAAAATGCTTCGACAAGGGTTGGCGTGCGCAGGTCTCTGGGGAGAGGGGCATCACGAAGCTCCCGGTAAAGAGCGGATATTTCATATAGAATATAAGAATGTCACATATTTTCAAATGAAGTAATCAATATGATAAATATAAAAGATAAGAAAATGGTATGGTTTTATATTTTATATTCACCTGTGCAGGAGAATATTTGATTTCCCTCATGGTTGATCACGTGGAGGAGAGCGACGGTCCTTCCTGACGGGAGCCGGCCCTGCTTGCCGGTTTCTGAGAGAAAGAGGATCTGGTTCATCATGCCGAAGAATGTCGTAAATCCCGAATTTCTTCCGATTTTGGAGAAGATGCCTGAGGTGGTCCCGTCCGTTCGGACAGTTTTGCGGGCTTGATAAGCTATACCCGGTTGTTGTTATGCCGCCCTTCTGACGGCGTTGCTGTTGGCCATCTGGTCCGGGGTTAACCCCGGACCAGATGG
>NZ_POTC01000090.1 GCF_002906255.1 Novacetimonas maltaceti
CCTCCAGCGCAACCCGTGACTTGAACTCTGCCGCATACCTCTTCCGCGTAACCTTGCCCATAAAACCCGTCCTCGTTCAGGCCAGATGATAGCTTATCGCCCTGTCCGAAAAATGGGGACCACCTCTCTTTTTGCAGTCTTCATCGTCAATGAGTGGCATCATTCGCTTCCATTTTTTCGTATCCAGTTGCTCAAACAACGCAATATAGCGGATGCCTTGCTTACGCTTTTCGGGGTTCTGGTGTTGAGTGTGGTAACGGTTTCTGTTCCATCGCATTATCTGACTGCGGTAAAATCCTATCGTCCAATTCAGACGACGCCTTTCTCTCTGCTGATAGCGATTCCCCAGTTGCTCGCGCTCCCGCTGGTGGCAGCCATATGCAATATCCGCCGGATCGACTGTCGACATGTTCTTATGGCCGGTCTGGGTCTGATGGGTCTTTCATACTGGCTGGGAACCTGGATATGTGCAGACTGGGTCCGCGATAATTTTTATCCCATCGCGCTGCTGACTGTATTCGCGCAGCCTATGGTCATCATTCCGGTTCTGATGCTTGCGACCATGGGGCTCGGACCTACCGATGGGCCCTTCATCTCCGGTATGGTCAACATGACCAAGGGTATGGCGAGCGCTGTCGCAGATGGACTTCTTGACGCATTGTTCCGGCGCCGGGAGCAATACCATTCCTCCATGTTGCTGGATCACATGGGCCATATACAGTTTTCTCTTCCTCCTTTCGATGCTGTACGCCAGAGCCTGTTCGATCCTCACCTTGTTGACCCAGGCAGCGTGAACTCGGCCGCTATGTCCCTCTTTCATCGCGAGGTCGGGATGCAATCGCTCATTCTTGCCTGTGCCGATATCTATGTCGTGATGATTGGCGTTTGCACGCTTCTTATCGGCCTCAATCTTGTTCTGCCCAGCAGGGTGTATCCGCCGCGCGCAGCGGCACCGCTCTCTCGTCAATCCTAAACCGGAGATTTCATGTGCCGACCCGGCGTTTCTTAAGTCTTGCCGCTGTCATAGCGGGTCTTGGTGTCACGGCTTTCGCCGTGGACCGATTGGTAATGGAGCATCAGGGAAGTGTTACGACAAATGACGCTTATATCCATGCTTATTTCACACTTGTCGCACCTAAGGTCTCAGGTCGGATCGATCAAGTTGAGGCACAGGATAACCAGCACGTGAAAGCAGGCGAGACGCTGGCTCACATTCAGGACTGGGACTTTCAGGCTTCCCTCAGGATAGCCCGGGCTAATGTGGCATCCGCTCAGTCGGATATTGATAATTTGAGCGCGACCCTCAAACGGCAGCAACCTCTTATCGCCGCGGCGCACGCGTCGGTTGAGTCTGATAAGGCTGCTCTTGCCTTTGCTAGGCTGGATGAGGCGCGTTATCGCGATTTGTCTGCAGGTGGAGCAGGAACTGTTGAGCAACGTCAACGTACAGCAACACAGGCAAAACAGACTCTTGCGCTTCTTGCTCGTGATGAGGCAGAGGCTTCAGCGGCGGAGCAGCAGGTTCCTGTCATTCAAGCGCAACTTGAGCGTGCCAGAGCGGCATTACAGCGTGCGCAAGGGGAAGAAAAGCAGGCTGAACTCAACCTGTCATACTGCACGATAACGGCACCAATTGATGGCGTGGTTGGCGCGCGCGGTGTTCGTGTGGGGGCCTATGTTCATGTTGGTACTGCGCTCCTGGGCGTTATTCCCGTTCAGGATGCTTTTGTGGTCGCCAATTTTCAGGAAACACAATTAACTCACGTAATGCCCGGGCAACGGGCTACAGTCTGGGTTGATACTTTTCCGGGGCATCACCTGCGGGCTCATGTTGATAGCGTGGCGCGCGCGACCGGGGTCGCATTTTCTCCGATCCAGCCAGACAACGCGACGGGGAACTTTACCAAGGTGGTGCAGCGTCTCCCGGTCCGCATTGTGTTTGATCCGGGCCAGCCTCTTGCTGCGCGAGTGAGTGTTGGCATGTCGGTTGAAGTGAGAATCGATACAGAGACGAAAGCTGACGGCCCTCATGCATCGGATGATCGCTATGAATGGCGTTAAGCGACTGGGTTTTGCGCTGTTGGGACTAATGGTGAGTGCCTGCACCGTTGGGCCCGATTTTCATGATCCACGGATGCCTTCTGGAGATAGATGGCATGAAAGTCTGCCTGCATCTTCCAGCAAGGCGGATATGAAAAGGATCAATCCCCAATGGTGGGAAGTGTATCACGATCCTATTTTAGATGATCTTGAACGACAGGTTGCGGCAAAAAACCTCGATTTGCGGGCAGCAAGTTTCCGATACGCTCAAAGTCAGGCAGAACGAAAGATAGCAGGAGCTGCACAGTTTCCCTCCCTTAATGGAAATGCCTACTATCAACGCAATCAGATCAGCGCCAATGGCGTAAGGTCGGTGCTTGGTACCCCAATCGGCATGACTCATCCCACGCCAGCGTTCAATCTCCCGACTTATGGACTGAGTGCTTCATGGGAGGTCGATCTATGGGGGCATGTCAGGCGCTCTGTGGAGAGTGCGCGGGCTGCGATGGATGTTACCGACGAAATGCGTCGTGATGTCATCGTCTCACTCATGGCTGAAGCTGCCAGAGACTATATTGAATTGCGTGCAGTGCAGGCCGAAATGGCAATTATACGTCAGAATCTCGCAGTTGCGCGACGGAGCGTGGAGTTGACGACTCTTCGATTCACAAAAGGGGTTACGACCACGCTTGATGTAGATGACTCCGAGGCACTTTATCACACCTTTAATGCACGGCTACCGGTATTACGTAATCAGCAGGTTCATCTTATCAATGCTCTGAGTTTTTTGATCGCACGTGAACCAGGAGCATTAACGGCATTACTTGAGGCGCCGCATCCCATTCCTTCAGTGCCTTCGGTTATCGATATCGGTGTCCCTTCGGAACTGGCTGATCGGCGTCCTGATATCCGGATGGCAGCTGCAAAACTACATGTTGCAACAGCAAATATTGGTGTGGCAATCGCAGATTTTCTGCCGCGCGTGACCCTGTCGGGAACATTGGACATGCAGGCGATGTATTTCAGCAAGTTGGGGAATTGGGCTTCGCGTCAATATGGGTTTGGACCGACAATGACGGTGCCCCTTTTTGAAGGAGGCAGGCTCCGAGGGCAGTTGATGCTGCGAAAAGCCCAGCAACAGGAAGCTTTCATCACGTATCAGCGGACAACCCTGAATGCCTGGCATGAGATTGACGATGCGCTGGCCAGTTTTAGTGCAGCCCAGCAGCAACGTGATGAATTACGTCAGGCCGTGGCGCACGATAATGCCGCAGTAAATACAGCCCAGAGACAGTATGCGGCGGGAGCTGCTGATTTTCTTAATGTCCTGACCTTGCAATCCCAGCTTCTGGCTGCCGAAAATCAGCTTATTCAGTCGGAAGCGAGTGTATCGACCTCTGTTGCCCAGCTTTATCGGGCGCTGGGGGGAGGCTGGGAGGGGACTTTTCCTTTGCAGTGAACATCACACGTGGCAGCATCAGTGCTGCTACTGTAAGAGAATAACCAAGTAAATCGCGGACTTATTCCATGTTTATGATAAAATATTTTGAATCTATTTTGTTGTTTTAGGTAAATGAAGAGTAAGAAAGACCTTAAGCTTCTTTTTTCACTCATGATGATATTAATGGGTTGAGGAAAATTAATAAAGCTGAGAGGAGGGTTTTCGAACCCTCCCCGTACTCTTTTTTTTATAGCCTTGTATCAACAAGCACTATTTCAGAATCTTGATGTGCAAGGATTGTGAGGGTATCTTTCTCTGAGATGGCAGCACCATCACCCTCTCTGATCATCTGACCTTCAATTTCCACGGTGCCGCGGGCAACGACCAGATACGCCAGCCTTTCTATGCCAAGATGGTAATCGGTATTCTCTTCTCTTATTAATGTTGCTCCCAAGACGCGTGCATCTGTGCGAATTGGAAGAGCATCACCGTCGTTTTCGTAACCGGATGCGAGTATGATAAACTTGCCAGCACGATCGGTTTTCGGAAACACCCGGGTTCCCCACGACGGTGCATATCCGGATCGGGTCGGTATGATCCATATCTGGAATATCCGGGTTGTGACATCCTCAAGATTATACTCGCTATGCTTGATTCCGGTACCAGCAGACATAACCTGAACGTCACCTGCGATGGTACGTCCCTTATTGCCCAGGTTGTCCTGGTGGGTGATGGCGCCTTCCCGGACATAGGTTATGATTTCCATATTCTCATGGGGATGCATGCCGAAACCGGACCCCGGCGCAATAGCGTCATCGTTCCAGACGCGGAGAGCACCCCAATTCATCCGGCTAGGATTATAGTAGTTGGCAAACGAGAAATGGTGCCGTGTATCTAGCCAGCCATGATTGGCGTGCCCTAGCTGTGAGTAAGGACGAACTTCGATCATGATGGTTTTTCCAGATGGAGGTGACGATATGTGGATGGTGTCAAAAAATAGCCGCCCGGCGTTACTGTCGTAAATGGCAATAGTGGAAAGATACGGTTTCTCTTTCTTGGCGCAATGAGTATGTCGAGATATAACTGGACGATCAGCCAAGGGGGGAGTTGTATGAGACTGCCGGATTTTGAAGCATGGGCTATTTTCGCAAAAGTGGCGGAACTTGGTTCTTTTGCGCGTGCGGCAGAAGAAATACAGCTCTCCAAGCCGACTGTCTCAAAGGCGGTCAGTCGTCTTGAACAGACGTTAGGTATTGCGCTGTTCAATCGGAATTCTCGTCACATTTCCCTTACTGAGACCGTGAGGGCCCTTCTTGGCTATGCCAATCGTATTGTTACCGAAGCTGAAGCTGCTGAAGCAGAAGCTCGTGGTGATATGCAACGCCCTTCTGGCCGTATTCGCATTACCGCACCAGTGACATTTGGTATCCGCCATCTTGCCCCCGTCTTGCCGGAATTTATGCGGCGCTATCCTGAGATTGATCTGAATATCAGTTTCAGCGATGCAATTGTAGATGTGGTGGCTGACGGATATGATATCGCGTTACGTATCTCCGCTCTTGCTGATTCCTCTTTGCGCGCACGAAGATTATGCGATGTTGGTCTCTTTCTGGTGGCATCATCGGCATGGCTGAATACTGTCGGCCGACCTGAACATCCACGAGATCTGGAGGACTGTAAAAGCTTCGTTTATACGAATACCGCTGCTCCAGGAATGATTCGTCTCCGAAAGAAGAATTCAGGTAAAGAATTTGTCCTGCCACAAACGTCTAGGTTCCGTGCGGACAATGCTGAAGCGTTCCTGCCCTCTTTAGAGGAGGGGCTAGGCTACGGATTATTTCCCGAATTTATGGTTTCAGATGGATTGCAGGAAGCAAGACTGGAACGAATTCTTCCAGAATGGGAAGGGCCTGTCATAAGTCTATACCTGATTACCCCTCCAAGCCCGATGCGACCTAACCGTGTCAAAGCCTTGATAGATTATCTGATAAAGGCTTTTGAGCATCCACCATGGGTAAAAACCGAGAGGTAGCCTGAACCGGACAAAGAGCCTTCCTGAAGAAGAGTATCGGGAAGGCTTTGATAATCAGGCTAGTTTTTTAGTAATGCCGGCCACATGCTGACCGAGAAATTTCGCCCCATCGAGTTCATTGCTGCTTGGCTGACGTGATCCGTCACCTGCAGCAATCGTCGTGACGCCATAAGGTGAGCCGCCAGTGACTTCGTCAACTTTAAGCTGACCCTGGAAGCTGGAGGGTTCTAAAAACCCCCTGGTTTTGAGGTCTTCTGTATGATTCTATTTCTTCTGCGTTGATTGAGGGAATGGCGATATGAAGCAGCCTGGTTTTTTTGATGTTGAAGAGCGGCTTTCCCG
>NZ_POTC01000091.1 GCF_002906255.1 Novacetimonas maltaceti
GGCGAAGAAGATCATACTGGACGGGATCGCTGACCAGTTCGCGCGGTATGGTGTCACGACTGAAGTCAAATGAAAGTACCAAGCGATGGTGAACGAAACTAAGCATTAGTGACCGACTAAGGCTTGCAAGCAAGCCGTCGGCGCATTTCATGCGACTTTTCGTGGTCGGCCACCCTTAGCGCCATTCCGGCGTGCTGCCGCCGCTTTTGCAGGCGATGCCTGTCGCCCTGCCTTTGCCGCCATGTAGGCGCGGGATCCAAACAGGCCCGCCATCAGTTCCGGCACCAGCAGGTCAGCATCCAAATCCTCCCAGTGCAGGCCGTAGCCACCCATAATTTCCACCTGGGCCAGTTGCTCTGGCGTTGCTCTCTCCAGACCTTGAGCCTGTGAGGCGGGAAATTCAAAGCGGGTGCCATTGGACAGCTCAACGGTTACGCGCCCTGTCGTGGCATCGTAACCGGCGGCAATCGCCTGGGGCACCGTCTCGCGCCGAATGCGACCACGTTCATAAGCGGCGTCCATCTGCTTCTCGATGTCATGATCGTTGCGCATCAATCGTCCTCCATGCGGCCAATAGGGCTTCACGTTGTTCCACCGCGATCCGGAACGCCTCGCGCACGTCTGCCCGCTTTACGCCGGGGTCAATGTCCCGGATCGTTGCCTCGGTTTCCCCAAGGTTGATGATGATCTCACGGCCATCACAGAACACATGGACATGGGCTGGTTCATGGTCATTCGCATAGATCATGAACCGGAAGCGGCCCACTCGGTGAACTGTTGGCATACGCCCTTCTTACCATAAACCTAACATGATGGGTATTAGTTTCAGAAAACTCTCTTTCGGATACTCAATGCCATAGCGTTCAACCCAGACCCGAACGGGTTCATTCACCTTTCAAAAGGCGCGCCCTCAAAGCTTCTCCCTCTCTCACCTGACTAGGAGTAGACCGGCGCGAGGAATTGCCTTGCGGCTTCCACGGTTCACGAACCTGAACAGAAAGAAATTGTCCTTTCGCGCCAAGTTTTGTCCAGGCGCTCAATTCCATCCCATGTCCATTGAGAAAAATGGTGCCTGTATAATCAGGCGCTTTTTCAGACTTCCGCCGCTCATTGGGAAATAAGATTCCTGAGCCTTCCCTCTGATTATTCATACGACCCACGCGTCCTTACGGCGCTTCACCTCGGCAATGACCAAATCCTTGATTGCAGAAATGCTATCGCGTTCAGACTGGCCGAGCTTGGATGCTGGCGAGATGACCAGCGTGGACGGATAAGAAATCTGAAGATCAACCCCACGCTTGATGAGGCGCTCTACCAATCCAACCGCTATTTGCTGAGGGGTAGGAGGCGGCGGCGCTTTCGGGGTCCACAGGGTATGGAACTGCGCAGGATCCATATCGCGGACGCGGACAAAGAATTCTTCAGCCCGGTCCAGGGCGGCCTTACGAATACGGGGAACGCGCTGTTTTTCAGTGACGTTCAGCCCTTCCTCCATATGCCTGCATCGGTTGAGATCGGTCTGGAGCTTCTTCCACTGTCCATCCAGAACTCCATAAGGCGAATTGGGCCGCTTCCGAGCCGCATTGTAAGCCGCCCGAACCCGTTCCATCTGGGTTTCGGCAGTCATTTCTTGTCTCCGTATTTCTCAGCCATGCGGGCGATGGCACGCTCATTGATTGCGTGTGCGCGTTCGGCAGCCTGTTCCCGCTGCAATTCACGCCAGCGGCGATCCACTTCCTTTTTAGGGGCGGTGCGGGCATCAAAATCCGGGAACGCGCCGGGATAACGCTGCCGTAGTTGTGCCACCGCGACCTTGGGCGGCAGGCTGGCATCCGCTACCTTGAGCAAATCCATATCGGTCAGGCCCGCGTTGGTGGCGGCCTGTTCAAGTGTGTTGGGCATTGTTGATTATCCTATCGGCCAAGATTGAAACGGGTGGGGACCATCCGAGCCGGGCCGGGAGCCGGGTTTTCACCACCCCAAATTGCCAGCGCCGTAGCAAGCACCAGATCGTCGTGAACACCTTCGCGCCACGCTTCCATAGTCTCGTTGCCACTGGCTGTTTTCTTCACCCGGAAGCCCTGCAATTCGGCCTTGAGGGCGTCCGAGGCATCCGCATCAGCGGTCAGGTCCAGACGATCCTCTGCAAAAGCAATATCGAGAGAGGACGCGAGAAGGGATTTCGGCACATTCACGTTCCCCTCGCTGATCCTGTTGGGCTTGCTGCCACCCGTGATGCCAACGGCAGTCAACTTGATGCCCATTTCCCGCATTGCATCCACGACTGGAGCGCCCACGCCAGTCTTGTCCACGAACAGGGCCGGGGAACGGGAAGCCACAGGCAACTGAGCAAGAACGCTTTGCACGGACCGCGCAATATCCGGGTAAGACGTGCCGCGCGGGTATCGGTGAACATTCACCACCCGGTAGCGGTTCACCTTCCTGCGCCGCACCACGCCCAGGACGGATTCAAATTCCGTACGCTGCCATGTCAGACGCTCACAGGCCCATACTTCGGCAACAGAGATGGCGGTGAAGTCCTGAGATTTGCCCAGATCGAGGCCGACCACATAGCCAGAGAACGTGCCGGTGGTAATCTCGTCCTTCTTCTCAACCACCTTCGGCTCAGGGCGCTTAAAAAATGGGTGGATAACGGAGCGATTAACCATCAGACCGCATCCGCCACATACTGGAGGGTACCGGGCACGATCGTGAACGGCCCTCCCGCATAAGTCACGCCTTCACCGCCTTTCACATCTGTCAGGTAGGCTGTCTGGGCCGGACGCAGGCTGATGGTTCCTGCTTCTGGACCGAAACCGCCGGACGGCACGGCCTGATATGGTGGTTTTGGCGCGGCGGCCTCCCCTGCCTTGTAAAACAGGGTAAGCATGCTGGTCCCGGTGTTTTGCACAGCCAGAACCCCACCGCTTACCAAGGTCGGGAATGACGTGGTGGACAGCCCACCTACGGCAGACCTGGGCACGTTGACAGCTCCAGCAATACCATCCAGTGCGTCGGGGTTGGTCACAGGGTCCATGACCCCGGATAGAAAAATCTTCCGCATTGGCGGCTCCTAGAAACTGAGGGGAAGCAAGGGAACAGAGGCCCGAAAAGCACGCTCTATCGCCTCGTCTGAAAAGAACTGGTCATCCGCTTCCACGAACTTGCAGTAAAACTCCTGCTGGAATTTCCACGGTCCATACTCAGACCGCATATCGTCCAGATATTCGCGGCTGATACGGGGCACCTGATCGGCAGTTACGCTCTCACGCTGCCACTTCGCGCTCATCGAAGACCATGCAGCGTAGAAATGCCCCCGCTTGCCATTGGGGGTGCTCATCAGCACCAGCCGTCCGTTACTGGTGGCGAGCATCGGCAGGAAAGCCTCATAAAGATCGTCAGACACGAACGCGGCTTCGTCTTCCACGATCAGGTTCGGTGCCGAATACCCACGGATGCTGTCACCATCCCCCGGCAGGGAGACCACGCGGCTGGCATTCTTCAGCTTGATTTCGGTTGCCGCTTCCTTCACCAGCACCGGCGGCCGATCCATCGTATTGATATGCCCCTGTATCTTCGCCAGCAGTTCAGAACTCTGGCGCTGCGCCTTACTGAAAAGAAGGATCAGGGAGCGCGGCCGATACATGGCCGTATGAAGGGCAAGAATGGCCGTGATGCTGGTCTTTCCGGCCTGCCGGGTGCAATTCAGCAGGATGCGGTTCGTAGGCGATCTGAGGACGCGGGATTGCCAAGGATCAGGCTGGAAGCCCAGGCGCTCCACGGCGAACGATACCGGGTCCAGAGCGTGTCTCAGCTCACGCGCCATATCCTGCGGGGCCTCACTCACTATCCACCCCCTCCAGAGCCTTCACCACCGCCTCACGGGCGTCAGGGAAGGGCACAAGGGCGTTCAGGATGTTCGTCTGCACAGCAACCCATGCAGGGCCGGTAAAGACGTTCACGACCACCCCAGCGGCTTCTCCCTCGCCAGTGATGCGCCCTATGCTTTCAAGGGTGCCCCTGATTTCGCGGAGAGCAGCAATGGCCGCACGCAGATCATTGGCCTTTTCCGCCTGATCCAGCAGGGCGCTGGCCCGCTCTCTCAGCCCTTCCATCTGGGACAGAAGGCTACGCCCGTCCTCAAGATCATCCCGCGTCAGGCCATCCACCTTGCGTATCTTGGGCAGCAGGTGATTGTTCTTGTGACGGTCAATGGCGCGGCGATGCACACCGGGAAACTTGGCCTCAATCTCGCTGGCAGGTGTCCCGTTCAGCAGAAGGCGGTCAATGTCGCGCACCCGGGAATGACCACAGACCGTACACTGGCGTCCAGCAGCAGCCATAGCGGCTAGACCTCACCCGAATGGAGGACAGGGGCATTGGGGTGCATCCTTTTTTCTAAGGCGCTGCCCTGACCATCCATCAGGAATTGATGGCGTGTGAAAAGCGTATTTGATGGAAAAGCGCCGTTTAACATGCGTGGATATTACCAGCGCACAGGTTGCAGCGCAGTAATCACCTCCTACGCTAACGACCAGTTACGACCGCAAGGCGGTTTTATCCTGTCCAATGCCTTCCAGACACCGATAAACGCTCATGCGCGAGATGCCCAGGCGGCGGGCAATCTCAGTCGGGTTGATCCCTTCCGCCTTGAGGGCCTGCACCTGGGAGGCTTTTTCCATCGCTGTAGGCCGCCGTCCTTTGTATTTGCCGTCCGCCTTGGCCTTGGCGATCCCCTCACGCTGGCGCTCCAGCATCAGGGAACGCTCAAACTCAGCCACAGCCCCCAGCATGGTCAGCATCAGCTTGCCGGTCGGGGTGGTCGTATCCAGCACCTGCCCGGACATGGACAGGATGACCAGACCGGCCTTGCGGGCCTCCACACGCTCAATCAGGGCCAGCAGGTCAGCCGTAGAGCGGGCCAGACGGTCAGGTTTGCAGACCACTAGCACGTCACCCTCGCGTAGATGACTGATGGCCGTCTCCAGTTCAGGACGGGCCACCTGCGTTGCACTCACCTGTTCGGAAAAGACCTGCTCGCATCCATGCGCCTGCAAATCGCGCACCTGCGCCTCAAGCCCTGCGTCCTGATCGACCGTGCTGGTCCGTGCGTAACCGATTTTCATGCGCCACCTGTCACAATAGGTTCTAAGATGTTCACAGCATAGTGTCACAAAACACCAAAAATCAACCCTAATGTGACGAAAAACTGTAACAGCGTGAATGTAACTCTGAACCTTGCCCTATTGTGACAGCAGGAAACAGCCAGAGCCATCACGAGACGCCAAATCAGCACCAAAGTAGCTTCCGCGCGAACGCCTGCAATCTATCTGCCTGATTTCGTCCAGCACTGACGCTTTGACGCCTTCGCGCGGCTATATTTTGACGCGTGCGCGATCTGGAGACATTTCGGGCAATGCATCCACGCTTCCGAGCGCCATCCGCGATTTCGTCCAAACGCACTAATCTGACGCGTGACGATTTCTGAGGCTT
>NZ_POTC01000092.1 GCF_002906255.1 Novacetimonas maltaceti
TGCAAGGAACTCGGGATCGAGCGCGTCACTCTATACAGATATGTCGGACCGAAGGGCGAGCTCAGGGATTATGGGAAGCGCGTTCTCAGCTTAGCGTAGGATTTCGCCCCCTCCCGCAAACGACCCCTAGATGTGGCGTGCATCGACGCCAGCCGCAATCAGCGCATCGCGCTGGAGATCCAGGGACTGGCGTTCGTCGGCTGAGGACACTCGCATATAACCGACCAGCATGTACGACAAACCTCAGCAGAAGCGTTTCCGCATAGTAATTCAAAACGACAGGGTTTGTCGTGCAGTTTTTGCTATCTTGGCGGCTATCTTTTCCCGGCAAGAAAAAGAATGACGGAAAACATCTGTTTTCCGTCATATACCCTCAGCAGCCACCCTTAGCGTATATCTGTGCCCGTTCTATGTACCGACCCCTGTCAGAGAAAAGCGAAATAAAGATGTCGAGCCTTGTTCGGAGAGCCTTCTACTGGAGCGCACTATCTATTCTGGATGGCTGCCTAATCGCGGATATTAGATGCCTTTCAAGCGCTCTGGATTCACTTTGCATCCATCACCATCTGGACGGCTTCTTGTCAGATCTCCTTGCCTAATAAGAGATGTTTCGCGATTCCCTTCCATTTCTTCCATTCAAATTAGGTTGACCTAAACAGTCTATAGTCAGGTTGGGACAGAGCAAAGCTATGCGAGAATAAGGGCTATATGTCGGTTTTTGTCAGGAAGTCTGAATGGGACAGACTTCCAGCCATTTTTATTAAAGTTGTCAAAACGGATATTGTGAAGCGAGGTTTTTTTATGACGATGGGTCTGGCAGTGCCGGTTCTTCCCCGAAGGGACGATTGAGGATCGTGAGCACGTCTTCGGCGGCATAGATCCGGTTGCGGGCATGGCCGGTGCGTTCGGTCAGTATCCCGACCTGGCAGAGCTGGGCAAGGGCCGTCTGGGCGGCCGGGGGCGTGATGTCCAGCAGATGGCCAAGGCGGCTGGCCGTCAGGACGGGATAATCGGTCAGCAGGTCCAGCGCGCGCAGCGCGGCCGAGCCCTTACGGAAAGCCCGGCGCTGCCGCCATGTGGCCTTCAGGGCCTGGGTTGCCTGCCGGGTGACCTGCACTTCGGTGACGGTCCGGATGATGGCGTCTGACAGGAACCCGATCAGGGGCGGCCAGTCGAGCCGTTGCTGGGCCCGTTTGAGCGCCGCGTAATAGTCCTGTCTGTGGGCCTCGATATAGGGAGAAAGATACAGGGGGACCTGACCGTCAGCGGCCATCATCAGCGGCAGCAGCAGGCGGCCAACAACCCGGCCATTGCCGTCGTTGAACGGATGCACGGCCTCGAAATGGGCATGGGCGATGGCCAGCCGGGTGATGAGGGACTGGGTCATCTGCTGCATCCCGTCGGCCTGCATGTAGTTCAGGGAGGCCTCCAGACAGGCTGCCACCTGGTCAGGCGGGGGCGGGTTATAGGTCGAATAGGCGATATGCCCTGTCCCGCCGATCCAGACCACGTCCTGGCGCAGGGTGCCCGGTGTCCCGCGATAGGCCGGGTCGTGCTGCATGACCGCCTGATGGAGCGCCAGCACGGTGGGCAGACGGAATAAGGCCGGGCCTTCGCTACAGGCCTGTGGCAGGAACTGCTCCAAGGTTCGCGCATAGTCGCGGACCTGCCGTGTGGCATGGGAAGCGCCCTGGTCGTCCTCATCGACCACCAGAAGCTCATTGAGGGTGCTGTGGGTGCCTTCCAGGGCGGAACTGCTGAGGGCTTCCTGACGGCTCAGGACGCGGCTGATCAGGTACGGATCAGGCAGGGTGCGGGCGAGGGCGGCGATTTCACCCAGGGCGGACAGGGCCTGCCCATGGCGGGCGGCGGCATCGCCCAGCATAACGCCCGCTTCAGGCGGCGGCGGGGGCACGACCCCGTAATGCTGGGCATAGGGGGCGGGCAGCCGCTGCAGACATTCCCGGATCCCGCCGGCCAGATCCTCACGCTTCATCCTGCCCAACCTTTTCCTGACACCGGATTTCCCTAACATGATTAAGATTTATGTTAAAACCTTAATCATGTTAGCCAGAAGTAGGCCCTTGCGTAAGGTTCTGCCAGATTGTGCGGGTGGCTACAGGTGACGTGGATGAAAAATTCTCCCCGCCCCGAACCTGTCCGGTAATATGGATTACCGGACAGGTCTGCGCTAGGCTCTGGCGAGCCCGAAAGCCGCAGGAAACCGCCCTATCGTGATTATCGATCCTAACGGGATTGGCCCGGCCGGCAGGGACACTTCCCTGGCCGCGCCGCTGGCCCAGGCCCGCGCCTATGCCCGCGCCAGCCGGGCGCCCGCCACCCGCCTGGCCTACCGGCGCGACTGGGCCGCCTTCACCGCCTGGTGCCACGCCCGGGACCAGGGCGCGCTGCCCGCCGATCCCCGGCTGGTGGCACTGTTCCTTGCCCATGAGGCCGCGCGTGGCCTGCGCCCGTCATCGATCGGCCGCCGGCTGGCGGCCATCGCCTTTGCCCATCGTCAGGCCGGCTGCGTGCCGCCCCAGGCCCAGCCACAGGCGGGCGTGCTGGCCGAAGTGGTCGCCGGCATCCGTCGTCAGGCCGGCACCGCCCCGCGCCGCAAGCAGGCTGCCGATGACCGGGTGCTGCAGGCCATGCTGGCCGCCCTGCCGGCGACAAACCTGAAGGCCATCCGTGACCGGGCGCTGCTGGCCTTCGGCATGGCCGGGGCCTTCCGCCGCTCGGAACTGGCCGGGCTGCGCTGCGACCAGCTCGACCGCACCCCAGAGGGCATGACCGTGCGCTTCGGGGCAACCAAGACCGATCCCGAGGGGCGGGGCGTGTGCATCGCCATTCCCGAAGGACGCCGCATCCGGCCCGTCGCCCTGCTCGAGGCCTGGCTGGAGGCGGCCGGAATTACGGACGGAGCCGTATTCCGTGACGTGGTGCGCGGTCAGGCCAGCGCAGGCCCGATCAGCGACCGCACCGTGGCCCGCGTGGTCCAGCGCGCTGCCCAGGCCGCAGGCTACGACCCGGCCCGCTTCGGGGGGCATTCCCTGCGCGCAGGCTTCCTCACCTCAGGCGCGCGGGCCGGGGCCAGTCTCTTCCGGCTCAAGGACGTCTCCCGCCACCGCTCCACCGATGTCCTCGCAGCCTATGTCCGCGAGGCCGGACTCTTTACAGATCATGCAGGAGAGACGTTTCTTTGACTGTCATTTTAGGTAGAGGCTGTGCCGGTCCAGGTCCGTCCATTTCCTGATCGACCACGTCCAGATCTTCCGTGCATTCTGGCAAAATTTGTGGTTGGTCTGTTTTCTGAACTTTTCGTAATTCTGAAAATTATTTCCCATGGTCAGTATGTCCCCTTTATTCTCTCCCGGCGTAGCCCAGAACGACAATAATGAGGCTTCCATAGCTACTACCCGTTCCAGGCGGGCCCGTCGGATGCGGCGTCTGGCGCGGGTCAGGACCCTGAAGTGGCATCGAACCATCATGTATTGTACCGGGGCCGTGCTGATTGGCATTATCTCCGTAATCTTTGCCCATATCGGGGATTGGGCGGCCGAGCTGCGTTATCATGTTGTCGCCAGAAACCCATGGTCCATGCTGGTGATTGCCCCGCTCGGGCTTGTTGCCATTTCCTGGCTGACACGCCTGTTGTTCAATGGTGCTCAGGGATCAGGAATTCCCCAGACAATAGCAACCCTGCATATGCATAATTTCGTGCTTGTGGACCGGATCCTGACCTTGCGCATTGCGCTGGGCAAGATCCTGATGACATGCTTGGGTCTCATCTGTGGTGCTTCGATCGGTCGTGAAGGGCCGAGTGTCCAGATCGGCGCTTCCATCATGCACGCATTTTCGCGTGCCATGGGGCAGCATAATGATGTCACCAGGCATGGTATGATCCTCGCAGGGGGGGCTGCCGGCATGGCTGCCGCTTTCAATACGCCTCTTGCCGGTGTTGTGTTTGCGATTGAAGAACTGGCGCACTCCTTTGAACAGAAGGCGTCGGGGCGTACTCTGACTGTTATTATTTTTTCGGGGATTACAGCAATTGCCCTGTTGGGGAACTATACATATTTTGGTCGGACGAATGTTTTTATTCCGGTAGGACGCGCATGGCTGGCCGTTCTGGTATGTGGTGTAAGTGGTGGATTGGCGGGGGGGATTTTCGCCCGTCTTGTCATCCGCCTTTCAAAAGGTCTACCGGCTTTTCTTGGCCGGTTTTCAAGTCGATTCCCTCTTGTATTTGTGGCGCTATGCGGCCTGTTACTGGCTCTGATCGGACTGGCATCAGATGGTGCGACTTATGGTACGGGCTATCTGCAGGCGCGTGGGATAGTGGATGGAAGCCTGCATTATCCTGCGTCTTTCTTTCTTCTGAAGTATATCTCCATGCTGATTACTTTCTGCTCTGGCATTCCTGGCGGCATGTTTGCACCTTCCCTTGCGATCGGTGCAGGAATGGGAGGATGGGCCGAGCAGTTTCTGCCTCATACGTCGCCTGGAGGCGTTGTACTGCTGGGTATGGCTGCCTATTTTTGTGGCGTTGCCCAGTCACCGCTGACGGCAACCATCATCGTGATGGAAATATGTGACAATCAGCAGGTGACCCTAGCCCTGCTGGCCACGGCCTTCCTGTCGTTCGGTGTATCCCGCATGGTCTGTCCCAGACCGCTTTATTCGGCACTGGCTACGGGATTTCTGGAAAAAACAGAGCAAATGGCGCGACAGGTATCTCACGATAGATTGGAAAAATAATTTTATTCTGAACTGGGTTCCTGATCGAGCGGCTGATCAGCATTCTGTTGGGCAGATTCACCAACAAGAAAAGAAATATGAAATCATGTTGCTTCCTCTGTCCAATCCGGTTCCACAATCAGGGAAACCGGAAAATGTCTGCAGTCTGGTGTTCCTGTCTGCAGCATCTGTCGTGATCGGGGCATCTGCCGGTATGATCTGTGGTATCTTCCGCTTGTTGCTGGAATGGCTGGAGGCCGTCCGGACAGATATGGGAATGGAAGTGTCGCTTCAGCATGGCTTTTCTTGCGAAGGCGTGCTGTTGATCATCGGATCTGGCGCAGCTGCATGGCTGGCTTCAGGTCTCGTTCGTCATTTTGCCCCTCTTGCAGCAGGAAGTGGCATCCCGCATGTGGAAGCTGTCTTGTTGAGTGCGTCACCGCCTGCGCCATGGCGGGTGGTGCCCGTCAAATTCGTGGGTGGCCTGCTGGCGATCGGAAGTGGGCTTGCCTTGGGACGTGAAGGGCCCAGTGTGCAGATGGGAGCGACTGCAGCTGGAGGGTTCTAAAAACCCCCTGGTTTTGAGGTCTTCTGTATGATTCTATTTCTTCTGCGTTGATTGAGGGAATGGCGATATGAAGCAGCCTGGTTTTTTTGATGTTGAAGAGCGGCTTTCC
>NZ_POTC01000093.1 GCF_002906255.1 Novacetimonas maltaceti
CACGACCGAATGGACACTCGTTGCTCTCGCATACAACTGTAAAAGAATGGCGCGGCTTCAGGCAGCATAAGCCAGGTCAGCCTTGGCGTTATCAGCCGCAAAATGCCCAACCCGACAGGCTGTTAGGTATTAGAAAAATATTTTAAACATTTTATATTCATACTTTGTAAAAATCACTGTATCTACCGGGCAGGTCATGACCCCATGAAACCATGTCAGGCATCCTGTGCCGACCTTGCCGGAGTGTACGCACATGTCACTTTCCACAGATATGGCCAGCCTACCCTAACCTTTCGTGTTCGCATGCGGTCAGGAATGACCGGGGTCTGGAAACGAAAAATGAATCCCGCGTGATATCTGCATGTTTTCCGGCACGCAGGATTTGTTTTCACGCATGAAATACATATCCCATGAATGCCATCGTAGTTACCGCACTACGTCGGCCCTATACCTTTGTGGTGCTGTCGATCCTTATTGTGGTCTTTGGCATCATGTCGGTATTGCGCACACCGACAGACGTGTTCCCGAACATCCGCATTCCCGTGGTGTCCGTTGTCTGGACCTATGGCGGCATGCTGCCGGAGGAATTTGCCGGTCGCATCATCTATAATTACGAACTGATGGTGACCTCGACCGTCGAGGGCATCGAGCATATGGAAAGCAGCTCGTATTACGGCCGCGGCATCGTCAACATATACTTCCAGCCCGGAACGGATATCGGCAAGGCCGAGGCCGAAGTCACCGCCATTTCCCAGACGGTGATCAAGCAGCTTCCCGAAAACATCCCCGCCCCCATGGTGATGAGCCTTGATGCCTCGTCCGTGCCCGTGCTGACGCTGCAGGTCACGTCAGACCGGCAGACGCCGTCCGACCTGTTCAAGCTGGCGATGATCCGCGTGCGCCCCCTGCTGGTGACGGTGCCGGGTGCGGTGGTGCCGCAGGCCTATGGCGGGATGGACAGCTTTGTCATGGTTGCGCTGAACCAGCAGCAGTTGCAGGCGCACCACCTGTCGGCCATGGATGTGCAGAATGCCCTGCGTGGCCAGAATATCGTCCTGCCGGCGGGGGACCAGAAGATTTCCGCCACGGACTGGATGGTCCAGACCAACGCCACGCCGCGTTCGATGAAGGAACTGGGCGATATCCCCGTCAAGCGCGTGGGCAATGCCGTCATCTACGTGCATGACGTGGCCGAAGTCTATCGTGGCGGGCACCCGCAGACGAACCTTGTGCTGGTCAAGGGCAAGCAGGGTGTCGAGATCGTCGTCATGAAAAGCGGCGATGCCTCGACGCTTGATGTCGTCGCCGGGGCCAAGGCGCTGCTGCCACGGATACAGAAGCTGCTGCCACCGGACGTGAAGGTCAGCATCCTTGGCGACGCCTCCATCTTCGTGAAGGATTCCATCTTCGACGTCGTGCGCGAAATGCTGACGGCGGCATGCCTGACGGGCATGGTCGTGCTGCTGTTCCTGGGATCGTGGCGCCCGACCGTCATCATCGCCACCTCCATCCCGCTGGCGATCCTGTGCGCGATCATCGGCCTGCACTGGGCGGGACAGACGATCAATGTCATGACGCTTGGCGGACTTGCGCTTGCGGTCGGCATCCTTGTCGATGACGCCACCGTCATGATCGAGAACATCGACGCCCATCTGGAAATGGGAAAGGACCTGGAACCTGCGATCATCGATGCGGCCAACCAGATCGTCATCCCGACCTTTGTCGCCACTACCTGCATCTGCATCGTATGGCTGCCGCTTTTCGGGCTGAGCGGGGTTGCGGGCTGGCTGTTCATGCCGATGGCCGAAGCGATCATCTTCGCCATGATCGCCTCCTTCATCCTGTCGCGCACGCTGGTGCCGACGATGGCGAAGTACCTTCTGGCCGGGCACAGCGTCGCGGGGCATGGGGATTCACACCATTGCGAACCCCAGCACCACAAGCTGCAATATCCGCAGCGCCTGCCCGAACGGTTCCAGCAGGCGTTTGAACGCGGGTTCAACACCTTCCGTGAACGCTATGCCGGCCTGCTGCGCTGGGCGATTGCGCGCAGGCGGCAGTTTGTCGGGGTCTTCCTTGGCATCTCCGTCTGTTCGATGGCGCTGTACCTTGTCGCCGGGCGCGACTTCTTCCCCGAGACGAAGTCCGGCACCATCCAGATGCACATGCGCGCGCCCCTTGGCACCCGTATCGAGGTCGCGGGCCGCGAGGCGTCGCTGGTGGAGGATCGCATCAACCAGCTCTTTCCCGACCGCGTGGATACGATGATCGAGAATTGCGGCCTGCCCGAAGGCGCACACAACCAGGCCTTCATTCCCACCCCCACCATCGGCACGCAGGATTGCGACATCACGATCGCGCTGAAGGACGAGGAAACGCCCGTGTGGGATTACCGGGCCATCCTGCGCCGTGACCTGTCGGCACGCTTCCCCGGCACGGTCTTCACGTTCCAGCCGGCGGACCTGACGGCGCGGATCCTCAATTTCGGCTCCCCCGCGCCGATCGACGTGCAGATTTCCGGCCCGGACCTGCGCGACAATTACGAATATGCCCGCAAGCTGGTGAACCGGCTGCGCGCGGTGCCGGGCACCGCCGATGTGGTGATCCAGCAGACCATGAAGACGCCGACCCTGTTCGTGCAGGGCAACCGCACCTTCGGACAGGCGACAGGCATGACGGAGGCTGACCTGGCCAACAATGAACTGATGACACTGTCGGGCAGCCAGACGGTCGACCCGCAATACTGGCTGGACCCGCAGACCGGGATTACCTTCCCGCTGAATGTCTATGTCTCGCAGGACCAGCTGACGCATTTCAGCAACCTGATGACCATCCCGGTGGACAAGGGCGATGGCGACCCGCAGGGACGGCACATGCAGCTGCTGGGCGGCATCAGCAATGTCACCGCCACCGGAACGCCGGGGCAGGTGTCGCATTTCAATTCCATGCCCGAAGTCGACATCTACGTCTCGGCCGAAGGCGCGGACCTGGGGCAGGTGACAACAGGCGTGCGCCGCATCCTGCGGCAGACGGAACAGATGGTTCCCTCCACCGCCGCCGTGACCATCCGGGGGCAGACCGAAACCATGCGTCATTCCTATGTGGAACTGGTCTTCGGGCTGGTGGTGTCGGTCCTGCTGATCTACCTGCTGATCGTGGTGAATTTCCAGTCATGGCTTGACCCGTTCATCATCATCACCGCCCTGCCCGGCGCGCTGGCCGGCATCGCGTGGGCGCTGTTCCTGACCCATACCCGCCTGTCGGTGCCCGCCCTGACCGGGGCCATCATGTGCATGGGCACGGCCACCGCCAATTCCATCCTTGTCGTCTCCTTTGCGCGCGAACGGATCGAGGAGCATGGCGACGCCCTGCGCGCGGCGGTGGAGGCGGGATATGGCCGCATCCGCCCCGTCCTGATGACCGCGCTGGCGATGGTGATCGGCATGGTGCCGATGGCCATGAGCAATTCGCAGAACGCGCCGCTGGGCCGTGCCGTCATTGGCGGGCTGCTGGTGGCGACGGTGTCCACCCTGCTGTTCGTGCCGTGTGTCTACGCAATCCTGCACAACCGTCCGTCCCGCCACCGGGAGGAGCCGAAGTGATGTCGATCGGAAAATCGAAAAAAATGCTGCTGGTGGGGGGAAGTGTCGCCATCCTGGGATGGTGCGGCTACCTTGTGGGCGGGCGCATTCACCATGCCGCCGCCCTGCGCCTGACCGCGCGTGAAGCCGCCATTCCCGACGTGATGGTGATTTCCTCCCGCCCCGAGGCCCGGCATGTCAGCCTCGAACTGCCCGGCACGGTGGAAGCCTGGTACCAGGCGCCGATCTATCCTCAGGCCTCCGGCTATGTGCGCATGTGGTACAAGGATTACGGCGCGCGGGTCGCGGCAGGCGACGTGCTGGCGGAAATCAATACGCCGGGCCTTGACGCGCAGTTCGCGCAGGCACAGGCCGACCTGCAGTCGTCGCAGGCCAAATACGACCTTGCCGTCGTCACGGCGCAGCGCTGGCGCCTGATGGGCAAATCGCAGGCCGTGTCCGGCCAGTCGGTGTCCGTGCAGGACGCGAACGAGAAATCGGCCGCCGCCGACCTGGAGGCCGCGCGCCACAACCTTGACCGCTACGCCGCCCTTGAGAGGTTCAAGGTGATCGTCGCCCCCTTCAGCGGCGTGGTGACGGAGCGTGACATCAACGTGGGCGATTACGTGCATGAAGGTGGCGGCAACCTCAACGCCAATGGCGGGGCCAGCGAACTGTTCAGCGTGGCGGATACGCACCAGATGCGGCTGTTCGTCTCCATCCCCGAAAACATGTCCTACATCCTCCAGCCGGGCCTGCAGGCCAGTGTCCGCGTGCCGCAGTTTCCCGACCGCGTGTTCGAAGGGAAATTCCTGACCGTATCGGGCGGCTATGACCCCGATACGCGGACCAGCGTCAGCGAATTCGTGATCGACAACAAGGACAACGCCCTGTGGCCCGGCACCTTCGCCGCCGTGACGCTGAGCGCGCCGGAACAGTCGGGACACCTGACCATTCCCACCGGCGCGCTGGTATTTCAGGAACACGGCATGCAGGTCGCGGTGGTGGACGCCCACGATACCGCGCATTTCCGCAACATCACGGTGGGGCGCATGGGGGATGGGGCGACGCAGGTGCTCTCCGGCGTCGCCCCTGCGGACCGGATCATCGACAATCCCCCCGCCGACCTGCTGGAGGGGGAAAAGGTCCATGTTGTCACGCCTGCCGCCGGATACAGCGACGATACTTCTGAAAAGGACGATGAATGATGAAATCCGCTGTTCGTCGTCCCGCGATCCTGCGCGGGGCCTGCGCGGCCTCCATGCTGCTGCTGGCGGGATGCGACCTGGCCCCCGCCTATCACACCCCCCATTACGTCATCCCGACGACATGGCAGGGGCAGGCCCCCTTCGCACCTGCGCGTCCGATGGATGACAGCGTGCGGGCCGAGTGGTGGAAGGGGTTTGCCGACCCCCGCCTTGATGCGCTGGAAGCCGAGGCCACGGCCCATAACGGGGACCTGCAGGCTGCGTCCGAACGCTTCATGCAGGCCCGCACCGTCGTCAGCGAGGCCCGGTCCGACCTGGAGGGTTCTAAAAACCCCCTGGTTTTGAGGTCTTCTGTATGATTCTATTTCTTCTGCGTTGATTGAGGGAATGGCGATATGAAGCAGCCTGGTTTTTTTGATGTTGAAGAGCGGCTTTCCCGGT
>NZ_POTC01000094.1 GCF_002906255.1 Novacetimonas maltaceti
ACCGGGAAAGCCGCTCTTCAACATCAAAAAAACCAGGCTGCTTCATATCGCCATTCCCTCAATCAACGCAGAAGAAATAGAATCATACAGAAGACCTCAAAACCAGGGGGTTTTTAGAACCCTCCACGTCACGCCTGTTGCACAATGGATTGAGGGGATAGCTGAGCCCAGCCTTTCCCAACTCAAGGCCATTGCCGCTTACTGCTCGGTATCGGCAGACTGGCTGGCTTATGGCGAGGGCACCCCATATCTTTGCGAGTATGACCGAATTCCAGAGAATGCCGGTCAAGGGGTCCTGTGGCTGCTCGATGCAGACGCCAAAACCCTAAAAACACACCTTCAGGGGCTACGGTTCATCCGATGCGCCGGCGAACGTGATGGATTGCTCCTGGTGAAACAGTGGGCCGACAAAGATCTGGTTATCCGCACGCCTTACGTTGTATCCGAGGACACGGGCGGGGGCGGTCGGAGTTCCCTGCGTAATCTTACTCAGGTCTGGCACCTGCTTTATCAGGTCTACAGCGAGTGCGATCTGGCCCCGGATCTCGCAATCACGAGCCACATCGCAAGCGAGCGCACCTACCGCCAGCTTCAGGACGGTTGGCACAACCCGTCAGCACTGCTTCACGACCTGCCCTCCCAGCCGTGGTGGGAAGACATTTGGGATTCCAATGAGTTCGCACGGAGCAATTACTGGCCGGGATGGAAAAAGCTCTGCACGGATCTGTACGAAGAAATTTCTGACAGTAAGAGCGCATCGAACATTCGGGAGTCGATCGAAAGCGGTGAGCATCCGCTTTTGAAAGAAATCGAGAACGCAGCCCTTCTAGGGAAGCTCGATACGTGAAACAGTTCGCCTGTCACTTCAGACCAAATACATCTGTTGTGCAAAATCTATATGATCTCAGGCCCGCGCATATTGGATGGTGGCAAGTTTTTTTCGTTTGTCCGCAAATGAATAATAATAAAATCTGTTTCCATCACCTGCACCGAAACGATAACGTCAGATCAGAATCATCAAGCAGACAAACAAGCCTTGCGTCACACGCAATATGCTGAACAACGTAGCAGGGAAGAGAGGGATCGGACGAATGAGCAAACGCAAATCACCGCCTGAACAGAGTGAGCTTGTGCTTTCTCCGACAACCGCGCGCGTCATCCAGCTCTCGGCCGAAATCCAGGCAACACCGCCTGACGACATTGAGTTCATGCACACGGTCCTCTGCCAAGTCGGGCTCCCCCGCAAAAGGACGAAGGAAACGCGCTTCGAGCGAAACAATGGCAAGGCGTCCCTGCTCATTACAGCCGGCGAAATGTACAACGACGGTCATTGGGAAAAGCTCTTCGTTCCTTATGGGACAAAGCCGCGCCTGGCCCTCTTCCATATCAGTACCGAAGCCATCCGGACCAAATCGCGCACTGTCGCGGTCGGCCGGACCATCAGCGAATTCATGAAACGGCTGAACATCAGCCAAAACGGCCCATCCCGTGAGGCATTCAGGGCACAGATGAACGCCTTGTGCGCCTGTGAAATGAAGCTCGGTTACGGGTCGCGCAATCTGAACGCCCGACCGGTAGACGAATTCGATGCGTGGACCAAAAACCTCGCTAAAGACAGCACAATCGAACTGTCCGAGAAATTCTGGCACGAGTTAAAAGAAAACGCCGTCCCCCTTGATCCTCGTGCGCTTGAGGGCTTGCAGCATTCCGCACTGGCACTCGACATCTATACGTGGCTTGCCCATCGGCTTCATCGCGTGCGGGGATCTGGCGAACGGCTCACCTGGTCCAACCTTCGGCTACAGTTTGGGCAGGAATACACGGACGACAAGAATTTCAAGAAGGCATTCCTGATAGCCTTGCGACAGGTTTCGGCTGTTTATCCGGATGCGAAGCTAGAACAGGTTCGAACGGGTCTGAGGCTGATCGCATCGCCACCCCCTGTCCCGCGACAGACCGTTGTCTCTTTTCAAAAAGTAATTGGGTCAGAGGCTTAACTCAAAAATTCGGGTATAATGGGCGGTGCAATCACCACCCTTTGGACAGCGTGTCTCCCGGTTTATCACGGTGCAATCACCACCCTTTTGGGAGCGATTCCGACATCCTCGGTGCGGTGCAATCGCCACCCTTTTTCCAAGCGGATCTCCGCAGGAAAGACGGTGCAATCACCACCCCTTTTATCCGCCTCACAGCCACCAAAAACACGGTGCAATCGCCACCCTTTTTGGAGAAAGGCTCGCCTCTGTGGATAAAAAAGTTATCCCGGTGCAATCGCCACCCGGATGCGGTGCAATCACCACCCCAAAAGACGGTGCAATCGCCACCCGTAAGGACGGTGCAATCACCACCCCCCTAAAACCGGTATGATTCCCGATAAATAAACCGATAGGTTTTTCCGGTAGTTGCCTGCGGTTTTCCGGTGGATTTGTGGACAGTCGCCAAAGGGCGAACGCTCGAAGCGTGTGGACAGCTCTTCGACCTGCCCACACGCTCCGGCTCTGACCACAAGTCCACCGGACAACTTCAATAAGATTTTTTTTGATAGATTTAAGGGGAGGGCGCCGCTCGCCTTCGGCGCGGCGCTATGCGCAGACCTGGGAGGAAACGAAGAATGGGTTTTCTGAGAGACATCCTGATTATCAGGGAGCGAAAACGACTGCGACGCGAGAAAGCCGCTGTCGCTAAGCGATTAGCTGTCTCCCCGATGTTCAAGAACACATTCGCGGCCGATCGGGTGCTCGCTGATCGTATGCGATCGAACGGGGTTCCGCGGTGGAAACGAGCCCTCATGATCTTCTTACTCAGATAGTGCCCAGGAAGCAGCACATGGTCATATCCGGCCTATAAGCCGTTCTGATGCGAGTCTGTTTTTTCGCGGGATACTCTCCCCCTAGGCCGGGTCATCGTCTGGACAGTGAGGCCACCAAGACGATCGTCTCCGTCTAGAGGGTTATCGACATGACACCCGAGGATATTAGCCACGAACCGACGGACTATGACCGCGCCGGCATGGGCTGGTGAAATAATCTGGGTGAGGGCGGGCCGGTACGACAATGCCGTTCTCCTCTTAAAAATAGTGTCTCATAAGACGATCGTTAAACGGACACTTTAAAAAGACGTGACAGCGGAACGAAAACCCTAGACAAAGTTCGTCTCATAAGGGTGGTACGGTGATCGTCTCAATAGAGGGGGGCTTTACGTTACATGATGCTGATCGGTTACGCTCGTTGTTCACGGGACACACAGGACCTGGCCGCGCAACGCGCTGCCCTCGCTGCGCTCGGGGTGGATGAAGATCGCATCTATGTCGATTTTGGATATTCTGGCACGAAGCGGGAGCGGCCGGGTCTTGACCAGGCACTGGCTGCGGTAAGGCGAGGTGACACGCTTGTCGTGCCGAAGCTCGATCGTCTCGCCCGATCGGTTCCCGATGCACGAAGCATTGCGGAGATGCTGACTTCCAAAGGGGCGAAGCTGGCGATTGGTGCGAACGTCTATGATCCGACCTACCCAATGGGCAAGATGTTCTTTAACGTCTTGGCAACATTTGCCGAGTTTGAAGTCGATTTGGTGCGACAGCGAACACGCGAAGGCATGCTAATTGCCAAACAAAAAGGTAAATTAAAAGGCAAAAAGCCAAAACTTAGCGTGCGGCAGCAGCAAGAATTACGCAGAATGCACGAAACTGGTGAGTATTCTATCAGTGATTTATCAGATGTATTCTCTATTTCTCGCCCAACAGTATATAGAACCATCAAGAAAATAGTGGAATAATTATTTGTATCACTATGTATCGTATTTATGGTGCCCATACGAATATACAAAGTGATACAAATTTATTTTGAGCATGAACGGCATTTCATGCACGATTTTTGCCACGAAAAAAAGTTAAAATCCCACGTAACAAATATCGTCGTTCTCGCCTGATCGTTTTCTTTACATTTTTCACAAATCCGTGATGTTCGACAGAAGTCGAACGTAATTTGTTCTGAATTTCCCCGGATTACCGCTGTTCGATATCATTTCATCAGCCTGAGTGGCGTCTCGGACCAAGGCTTTTTTTGTTGCGGATCGTGAGAAAAATTCGATATTTCTACAAGGCAAGATATTTCGATGCGGTCAGATCGCTGACGATCGGGTGTCTCAAACGAGAGGTTTCGTCCTTGCCATGCGAAATTCTTCGGACTTGCCAAAACTTAACGCCCCGGTTTGTTTTCCTGCTGGGCCTCTCCGCGTTCAGGAGAAGGCTATTGTAGGAAGGGGGATTGTCACTTGCTGGAACCGTTCGAGCTGGCAGACATCAAAGCCGGACTTCGGGACGGCGGGAAAATCTTGGGCGTTTTCATCGTCGCACGACCGGACAGCGATGAAGGATCGGTCTTCGTGGTCTATTTCCGAACGGACTGGACACAAAGCCGCACGTTCAGGATTCTTTCCAGGTTCCGGACCGAAGGCGTACGAACGTACAAGAATCTCGGCAGCCTCTATAAGACCATCCGCAGCATCGGTTACGACGGACGGATCACGATTTATCCGTCTGGCGACCACGCGCTTCATACGTTCGTGGGCGTCCTTCCTGAAGATCTCGGCGACCATCCCCCAGATACGGTCACGTCGGAAGGCGACAAAGAGTAATCTAAAAACCGCACACTTTGCTGCTGCCGCGTTATTGTTGCCGCTCGCAGCGGGCGAAGTGTGCGCGCAGCCTTTGGCAATAAAGGATTTCGGACAGCTCGCGCTGAAATGCGGTCCGAATGTCGCGCCTATTACTTTGGCCTCGATTGCGCAGACTGAATCAGGGTTTGATCCATTTCTGGTTCACGATAACAACACGAAAAAAGCGTTCAATCTGGAAACAGATGCCGAAGCTGCGGAACTGGCAAGCCGACTGATCTCGATCGGCCATTCGGTCGATCTTGGGCTTATGCAGATCAATTCGCATAACCTGGAGGGATCGAAGAACCCTTGATTGATGTGCTTGGCCGGTAATTTCTGGGTTTTGGCGATTTGATTGACGGTTTTTGCGATGGCGTCCAGTCTGCGTTTTGAGCAGATTGGGAGTTGTCTC
>NZ_POTC01000095.1 GCF_002906255.1 Novacetimonas maltaceti
GTCACGACCGAATGGACACTCGTTGCTCTCGCATACAACTGTAAAAGAATGGCGCGGCTTCAGGCAGCATAAGCCAGGTCAGCCTTGGCGTTATCAGCCGCAAAATGCCCAACCCGACAGGCTGCTAATCCGTCCGGATTGCCTTCGCAACCCACAACAGCGGCGGGCATTGCCGCTACGCAATTCTTGCAATGGCGGCGCGGGCGGAACGGGATAGGGGAATGGTCCGGGTACACAGGATTGTGAAGGCATTCCCCGCACCATCGCCCGTCAGGCACCTGAGAGGCGGTTGCAACGCATTCGGATTCAGCGTTCAAATATGCTCCGGGTATGAAGGATTGTCGCCTTCATCGCAGGAAATGGAGAAAAGTCATGGCATGGAACACCCCCAAGATCACTGAAGTTCCCCTGGGCGCGGAAATCAACAGCTACGTCTGCGGCGAAAAGAAGTAAGACGTTTTCATCGCCACCCGTCTCGTCACGGGTGGCGATTTGCTTATAAATGTCGGCCATGATCGACATCATCGTTCTTGGTGCTGCTGCTGGTGGCGGGTTCCCGCAATGGAACTCCAACGCCGATGGCTGCCGACGGGCCAGGTCCGGCGATCCCGCCGCACTGCCCCGCACACAGGCCTCGATCGCCATCAGTGGCGACGGACGGCACTGGTTCATCGTCAACGCCTCCCCCGACCTGCGGACCCAGATCAACCAGACCCCTGCCCTGCACCCGCAGGAAGGACTGCGTTCCACCCCGATCGCGGGCGTGATCCTGACGGGGGGCGAGGTCGATACCATCGCGGGCCTGCTGACCCTGCGTGAACGCCAACCCCTGACATTGCTGGCTACCGATGCGGTTCTGGAGACGCTGGACGCCAATCCCGTGTTCGAGGCACTGAACCGGCAGGTGGTCACGCGCACGCAACTGCCGCTGGAGCAGGATGTCGCGCTGCATCTGGTGGATGGCACGCCTGCGGGGCTGGGCATCCGTGCCTTCGTGGTGCCGGGCAAGGTGCCGCTCTATGCCGAACGTGGGCCGGACCCTGCCGCCATTGTTGAAAATGGCGAGACGATCGGCCTTGAGATCACCGATGGCACGCGCCGCGTCTGTTTCATCCCCGGATGCGCGCGCATGACCGATGCGCTGCGGCAGCGCCTGTCGGGTGCGGATCTTGTGTTCTTTGACGGCACGCTATGGGTCGATGACGAGATGCTGCGCGCGGGCATCGGCGAGAAGACGGGCCAGCGCATGGGCCATATGTCGCTGATGGGCGAAGGCGGCACGTTTGAGGCGTTCCGTGACCTCGATATCGGGCGCAAAATCCTGATTCACATTAACAATTCCAATCCCGTACTGCTTTCGGACTCGGCGGAGCGCCAGCAGGCCAATGCGCAGGGATGGGATGTCGCCCATGACGGGATGAGGATTACCCTATGACCGGACAGATACTTTCCCCCGATGAGCTTGAGGCCGCGCTGCGCGCCATCGGGGCGGAGCGTTACCATAATCTCCACCCGTTCCATCGTGCCCTGCATGATGGTCGCCTGACGCAGGGGCAGGTGCAGGCATGGGCGCTGAACCGCTATTATTACCAGTGCCGGATCCCGGCCAAGGATGCGTCATTACTGGCGCGCCTGCCCACGGCGGAACTGCGCCGTGAATGGCGGCGGCGCCTGGTGGACCATGATGGCGATGCGCCGGGGACCGGAGGGGTGGCACGCTGGCTGAAGCTGACGGACGGGCTGGGCCTTGATCGTGCCTATGTCGAGTCGCTGGAGGGGCTGCTGCCTGCCACGAAGTTCGCGGTCGATGCCTATGTTGAATTCGTCCGTGACCGTTCGATCCTTGCGGCGATCGCCTCCTCCCTGACGGAACTGTTTTCGCCGACCATCATCAGCGAGCGCGTGTCAGGGATGCTGCGGCACTATGATTTCGTCAACAGAGAGACCCTGGCCTATTTCCACCCGCGCCTGACGCAGGCCCCGCGTGATTCCGATTTCGCGCTGTCCTATGTCCGCGAACATGCCCGCACGGCCGAGCAGCAGGAAGCGGTGCTTGGCGCGCTGAAGTTCAAGTGCGGGGTGCTGTGGTCCATGCTTGATGCGCTGGATTATGCCTATGTCACGCCGGGGCGGATCCCGCCGGGCGCGTTCCGGCCGACCTTCCCATGACGGACGCCCCTACGCTGACGCCCGACAGTGTTGTGCGGTTTGCCCGTGGCGTGCGGCTGCAGCATGACCGCGTGCGCGACCAGTGGGTGATACAGGCGCCCGAACGCGCCTTCCTGCCCGATCCCGTCGCGGTGGAGATCCTGCGCCTTGTCGATGGGACGCGCACGCTCGATGCGATCGTAACCGACCTTGCCGCGCGTTTTGCCGCCCCGCGTGACCTGATCGCGCGCGATGTCATGGAAATGGCCGCCGACCTTGTGGCGCGGCAGGTCCTGCTGCCATGACGGAGAAGCCCGCGCCACCGATGAGCCTGCTGGCGGAACTGACGCACCGGTGTCCGTTGCAGTGCCCGTACTGCTCCAACCCACTGGCGCTGGAGCCACGCGCCAATGAACTGACTACGGCGCAATGGATCGACATACTTGATCAGGCGGCGGACCTTGGTGTGTTGCAGGTGCATTTTTCCGGAGGCGAGCCAATGGCGCGTCCCGACCTGCCCGAACTGGTCCGTCATGCGGTGGGACGCGGGCTTTATACGAACCTGATCACGTCGGGCGTGCTGATGACGCCAGCCTCCTTCGCCGCACTGGTGGAGGCCGGGCTGGATCATGTGCAGCTGTCATTTCAGGATATCGAGACCGCCAACGCCGAGCATGTGGGCGGCATGAAGGGCGCACAGGCGAAGAAGATGGCCGCCGCCGAAATGGTGGTGGCCGATGGCATGCCGCTGACGCTCAATTTCGTCATCTACCGCGAAAATGTCGGGCGCGTGGCGCAGATGATCGACGCTGCGGCCCGGATGGGCGCACGGCGGGTGGAGATCGCGCATACGCAGTATTATGGCTGGGGCCTGCGCAATCGCGATGCCCTGATGCCGACGCGCGAACAGGTGGAACAGGCCACCCGTGCGGTAGAGGCCGCACGGACGCAGTATGCCGGTCGCCTGTCCATCGATTATGTGACGCCCGATTATTATGCCGACAGGCCCAAGCCGTGCATGGGGGGATGGGGGCGTCGTTTCGTCAATGTCTCCCCGTCCGGACGGGTGCTGCCGTGCCATGCGGCGGAAAGCATCCCCGGGGTGAAGATTCCCGATGTGCGCGATGCGACATTGGGCGCGATCTGGGACGAGGCCCCGCTGTTCACCATGTTCCGTGGAACCGACTGGATGCCTGCGCCCTGCCGCACCTGCGACCAGCGCGAAAAGGACTGGGGCGGGTGCCGCTGTCAGGCGCTGGCGCTGGCGGGGGATGCTGCCGCAACCGATCCGGTCTGTGAACGTGCCCCGGCCCATGACCGGGTGACTGCGGCGATTGCGGCATTGCCCGTGACGCCGCCGCCCTTTGTTTACCGTCGCTACGGTAATGGCGCAGATGCAGACTGAACCATCCGCCTGACGGTAATCGGCTGATGCACCGTGGGCGGGAACTTGCCCGCCCACGGCTTCCCTTTTCTGGTCCCCGTTGTAGGGAACTCCCTTGTTTCCGGTCCTGATGATGGCGGGGACATGGCCTGACGATCCCTGATGCGGGTCTGCTCAGGCTGTGTGGGGAGATTTCGCGTCGACATTGCGTCCTTTATGGAACCTGTCCCCCGCACGCGCTGTTCCATTCCTTTCGAAGTCCCGACCTGTACCCACGCCCGAGGTATCCGAAGAGATACGTCATGGTGCTGCCGTGCCCTGTACGGTTCTCCGTGCGGCCAGTGGGCCTGCGATCGGCACACCCTCGTAAAAGCATCAGTCATGCCCCCTTCCCTGCTGGAGGCTGCCGTCTCCTGCGGCGGTGGCCAGCAGGCTGAACATTCCGGTCGCAGGGACGCCTGATGATGCTATCTATTCTTACGTATTATTTTATACATTAAGTTCGATAACATTTTGACGGAAACCGGATGCACAAACCCGCCAGTCAGGAATTTACAATATGTAGTAACGGGGATGGGTGATCCGGCTGATCGCGGAGGCCGCTTTATCCGGCTCCGGCAGGGCATGCCCTGCGAACAAGGTTCGTGGAAATTCCGGCGACGGTCGTCCGCGTAGGTTCGTCAGGCCGGGTCTGGAATGCCTGCTGGGGCTTGCGTCGTCCGGGCAGGTAGAGGTGATCCATATGTCCACCGACCATCTCTTTGCCGCGTACAGCGGCACGGCAAAGAGATGGGATATGCGGATGTTCCTGTCGCGCCCCATCCCGTACACGGCGGGAATTTCATCCGGGGTCACGGGAGACTGCAACTGACATCATGTAAGTCGGGCATCGTGACATTCCTGCCTGTTCTGATGCCCTTGTGCCGTCGTCCGGATTGGAAACACAGCTCTGGTCATTGACCGACCACGCCACCGCACATGGGCGGCATCGTGTCGTGGTCGCATCGTGGAGAGGGAGGGGGCAGCCCGACTGGTTGGGATATGCTGGCAACAGATGCCGCATGCAGGGCAGGAGCGATGCCTTGCCTGTAAGATATATCAGCCTGTGGGTTGTTTACGGGTCTGTCCCATGGGTCAGGGCGCTGCCCTGAAACCCGCCAAAGGGCATTGCCCTTTGGAAACCATTATTTATCGGGGAAATGGGGGCAGGGGCTTCATGATCCCTGCCGGGCCAGTGCGGGAGATGCCGCCTTCCTGGCAGAAAAGGCAGCATCCCAGGACTGCGCGGGGCATCAGGTCAACCGGGGGTCAGGACGGCTCCGTTGCGGAGGCGCTGGCCTTCGCCTCCGTGCGGGAGGGTTGCCCGATCTCACGCAGGGGCAGGCCCGCCATCAGGCGCTGTTCGACGCGGAAATCTCACAGAAGGGTTGTACATCGGGTTAGATTATGAAAAAGTCTGTTTTGCACAAAAGAAATTTTCGTAAGCTATAAGAAAACCCGATGCAGACAGAGTGTAGCGCAGGCGCG
>NZ_POTC01000096.1 GCF_002906255.1 Novacetimonas maltaceti
GAGAGACAACTCCCAATCTGCTCAAAACGCAGACTGGACGCCATCGCAAAAACCGTCAATCAAATCGCCAAAACCCAGAAATTACCGGCCAAGCACATCAATCAAGGGTTCTTCGATCCCTCCACCTTGGCCTGTGCTATCACGGTCCTGTCCATCATATGCAGGGCGATCGTATTGATCGGCGCTGCCCCCATCATCGGTCGCTTCCGGCTCACTCAGCATGTCCTCGGGCAGCACGAAGCCCCGCTCCGCCTGCAGCGTGCCATCCCTGTCGAGGCTGACGAAGGCCCCTGCCCGCGCCATCTCAGCGGGATCGAACGCCAGAGGCCGTTCCTCCAGGGCAAGAATGGCCTGCTCGATCTCGCCCAGCCGTGCATCAATCTCGTCCGGATATTCGTCGGCCCGGGCGTATTCAGCCTCTATGGCTTCCTGCTCGGCGCGCAGGGCTTCGAGGCGAGCAGTTTCTTCGTCGGACAGTGGTACTTCCGCGCCTTCGATTTCCGCGAACTGCCGTGTGTGGCCCCATGGGAATGACAGGGCGGTTTCGACCCACTTCCAGCCCTCGGCGCGGATATCTTCGGCGGCTGCGTGCAGCTTTTCCATGACCAGCCGGTCCAGAATAGCCGGATCCTGCAGCCAGCCGCCGTCATCGGCCTCGAACAGATCGCGCATGATGTGGCCACCCGCCGCAAGATAGGTGTCCAGCCCGACGAAGCGGGCACGGGCGTCCGAGGCCCGCACGGTCTTTTCTGTCAGCATGCGGCGGATGACGTAGGGTTCACGGTTATGGCTCTGGGACACGATGTCCCAGACCTGTTCCTGGCGGGCATGGTCATCGCTGATGGAAAAGGCCATCAGCTGTTCCAGCTTCATGCCGTCCTGCTCGTAGATATCGAGCAATTTGTCGGACACGGTCATCAGCCGCAGGCGCTGTCTGACCACGGCCGGTGCAACAAAGAACGCTGCAGCGATTTCCTCCTCGGACATGCCTTTCTCCAGCATGTCACGGAAGGCGCGGAACTGGTCCAGCGGATGCAGGGCCACGCGCTGGACGTTCTCGGCCA
Source organism: Novacetimonas maltaceti (assembly GCF_002906255.1). GTDB lineage: Bacteria > Pseudomonadota > Alphaproteobacteria > Acetobacterales > Acetobacteraceae > Novacetimonas > Novacetimonas maltaceti. The sequence continues at coordinate 1,065 of NZ_POTC01000096.1, forward strand.
GGGAATCATCCTCGGCAAGAATGGCCGATCCAACCTCGCGGACCACGCATGGCACGGGTGCCGTCTTCACCAGTTTCTTCTGCTTCACCAGCAGTTCGAGGGCGCGAAAACGACGCCCACCGGCCGGGACTTCATAGATACCGGTCTCGACCCCTTCGCCGTCAAGGACGGGACGGACATTCAGGCTCTGCAGCAGCCCGCGACGCTCGATGTCGCGGGCCAGTTCCTCGATCGACAGGCCGGACTTTACCCGCCGCACGTTGGACTGGGACAGCACCAGCCGGTTGAACGGGATGTCACGGGACGAACTGAGGGTGATTTTGGGAATAGCGGTCGCCATGGCGAAAAACTCCATGACGGGCGGACTGGAGACTCTCTCCCATCCTCTCAACCCGTCACGAAAATCCGCGCAGCCCTCTGACTCTGACGGCAGCCCCCAAGCCAGCCCGCTCTCCCCTTTCCCGGAAGAAAAATGTCAGCAATGGGGGGATTGCTGTCTGTCGGGTTTAGGGCAATTAATTGACAAAAGCGGTCACTCACACCCAAGATGTTTTTTTATAAAAGGCAAGCTGTTTATGCGGTATTAAAGGAGTATAATACATAGGAATTATAAAAATTTATGAATAAAAATAAAATATCAGCGCGAGTGAGTATAAAATGGATAGTTACAAACTTCCGACATTCGGTGTCATTCACTTTGATTCTGAAACAGATTTGTATAATGCGTGCGTGGGGAACAATGGTATTGTTGATAGCAAGCAATACTATGATGGATATATTCAATCCGCAATAAAACTAATGGAAACAATTTTTAATTGCGAGGAAAAAGAGGGCTCCGAATGTCAATATTGGATCGACACTTTTATTTATCCAATATGCTTTAGTATAAGGCATGCTATCGAAATCTTGCTCAAAAGAATATCAGAAACAATTATTATGATATCTACTGCAAGAAAAAGAATTGAAGATCTCTCGGAAATTGAAAAAAATATTTCTCACCATGATTTAAAATCAATATGGAATGCCATGAAGAGTATAGCTATTTCAAATGATGAGCGCTATAGTTTTCTGTTAGAAAAAATAGAACCATTTATTTTAGAAATTGGAGAGGTCGATCCGACAGGACAGACATTTAGATATGCGTATAGCACTGAATCTGTAAAACATTTAATAGACGTACAAATAATAAAAATTACTAGGTTATATAATAATACGCGCATACTACAATCTGATATGAAAAATCTCTTTGATTTAAATGACACGATCTATAACGAGTACTGCTTAGGAACATTTACTAAAAATATGTCAAGACATCAACTTGAAAAATTAGCACGGGATTTACCTAAGAAAGAAAATTGGGTGAATGAATTAAACTCAGGTTTAAAAAATAACTTGATGTCAAAATACAACATAAGCTCAAATGAGCTAAGTAAATCTATTAACATAATTTCAAATCATTATGAAATTAGTTCATATATTGGCAGCGAAATACCGCTACGTGAACTGGATTTGGAATGTCTTTTTGAGTTTTTGGATTTGTGGTTACGAAGTGATCATGTTGCATCTATGTATAATTATAGCGCAATTGGTAAATTAAGGCGGAACGGTTTAGAAAAATTTCTACATAACGAAAAAGTAAAGCCTTCTTTTTTAAACCCTAAGTTTATTTCATGCCTATACGCGCTTTATTATTATGCAAGAGAAGGTGACGGTTCCGAATGTTATATTCATAGGCAAAAAGAAAAATATAAAGAATATATTTCAGATAAAACAGAATGGAAGATGATAAGTAATATTGAGCATTTATTGTATTACAAAACAGACATCCTAAAAGAAATCATGAAATCAATGAGAATTCTCAATCAGCCATCTTTGATAAAATCATTATCAGAAAGATATGCATGGACAAATATTATTTGATTTATATCTGATGTTATTCCGATATTGTGTCGACTCTATCACCATAATTACACCTTGAGCTGATCGTCGACAAGTGCTCCCATTATAGGATCGGAGCGAGAGTGTTTTATTGCCCTTTATCAGGATACTTACTAACCGACAAATAAAGTCGGCCATAACGATCAGAATGTCTGTATATTGTATTTATATACGGCTTCGGGGAAAACTCGGAGCCAATTAAACGATTGATGTAAGGGGGATTGCCGTCTGTCTGTTGCGTTTCCTTTGAGCGGACAGACGGATTTGGGGGCAAAGGGGAACAGCAGATTTCAGTTTATGTTAATGCTGCGCTACATATCCGACGCGATCTAGATCTGAGGGCTAATCGTAACTATATCATTGTGCATGATGATCTGAACATAAAAATTATGGGCTTAGAAAGTGAATGCTTAATCCCGCACCAGTTCCCCACAATCAACGTGATGCTAACGGCTTACTCTCCATCGGCAACCGCGTTGCGCAATTCGCAGTTAATTGCCTGTTCACTTCGCTTGGATCGATGCCCCTAGATTACTTTACTTTCTCCGAAAGAGACTTCCATGCGGAACTCTATCATCAATGCCGCAAGCGATTTTCTCCTCGTGCCATTAATCGTCAATTCCCCAATGAACTCGCAGTTCAACATCCAATCACTCTGACGTCGGAGAGTGGAAAAACCACCGGCGCCGCACGCGACAATTACAATATTGCCATGGACTGGAAGATCCCAGACCTCCTATTTCACAACCCGGTGGGTCTCGAGTCACAATGGTGTGCCGTCGAATTAAAACGGAGAAATATTTCTACAAATGAAGATTCAATTCGTAAGGACATAAAAAACCTTTTGTTTTATGTTTCCGGACGGCTTAATTTTTATCATGCAGTATTTATTCTGAACAACATGCCCCGCAATCCCTTGATCATGGCGCATAACTTCGCGCCCGGCAATATCTTCACTACTGGCGATCTTCTCACGCTTCTTGATGAAGAAATTCAGAATGTTGAGGATGCGCGTCCAGAATACCTCGAGTTGTGGGTAATTAATCCACCGGCAGCCGCCCAGAACGATCAAGACCCCCTTTTTTTCCTTGAGCGCAGCATTTGCAATTCTAACCGTCCAGGAGACCTCTGGCAGAGGCAGAGATATGTCCGTCGAGGAAACCGGCTAGGCCTGATCCGTTAATCTGGCTCTCATGGGTTTATTGACTTCAGTTTGGTGACCTTCTGTGGGCGACTGCGACGATAGGCCGACAGTCTGATTATGCCTATTTTTTCGAGATTTAAACTGGAAGCGGGCATCCGTTTCCGGTTCAAAGTGGCCACAAGAATGCGCATTATCCGTGTCCGCTATGCGGAAAGCGATCTGAACAACTATATGTCTGAGATGAGGCGACTATTGCCTGTCCGCTTGTTCCATCAAACGGAAAATTCGTTCCGTTCCAAAGGACGAAAAGCTCCATGGAAGAGAGGTTATCGAAAGATAGCCTGTGTGGTAGGGGTCTGTCTCAAGAAATAGGGACTTTTCTTAAGTATGAAATTGCGGCAACTTGGTAAGGGCGGCCCTCAGGTATCCGAAATCGGTCTTGGGTGCATGAGCATGTCCGGCATGTATGGTCCTGCTGATCGGAAAGAAAGCATCGCTACCATCCATGCCGCGCTGGACGCCGGAGTCACGCTTCTCGACACCGGCGATTTCTACGGCATGGGCCATAACGAGATGCTGATCGGTGAGGCGATCAGGGATATTCCTCGCGATAGATTCCTCGTCAGCGTCAAGTTTGGTGCGATGCGGGATCCGGGCGGCAACTTGAGGTGGTCCCGTCCGTTCGGACAGTTTTGCGGGCTTGATAAGCTATACCCGGTTGTTGTTATGCCGCCCTTCTGACGGCGTTGCTGTTGGCCATCTGGTCCGGGGTTAACCCCGGACCAGATGG
>NZ_POTC01000097.1 GCF_002906255.1 Novacetimonas maltaceti
CTCACTGCGTTCAGAACCCGCCGCCAGAAGTAGAATATCGTCAATATTCCAGATCGGGCTCCTGTGGGATGACTGAATTCTACAAAATAACCCAAAATTTCCTCAAGTGTGAGAAATTCGCGTCGAAGATCTCCATCGTCCGGGGCTGGATGCCTTTCCCGCGCGATCCGCTGAACGGCTGCGTGTTCTGCTCAATCAGTCGGAACGAAACCCCGCGTCGGGCGAGGTCGATCGCAAGCGTCAGGCCTGCGGCTCCCGCACCCGAGATCAGGACGTCTGTATCGAAGGACACTGGCAACTCCGCGAATCAATGTGTAATATTCACGTATCTCAGAGCGGCGTCCAAGGCAACAAAAAGCGTGAATAATACACATGACCCTGATATCCTGCGCGGGCTGCATGCCGCGATCATCGATCTGGTCGATGAAATCAACCGGCCGCGTCGGGATGATCGACTGATCGAAGAAGCGGGCATTCCACTGGATCGCGCCCTGTTTCCGCTTCTGGCGCGCGTATGGCGTTACGGTCCTGTCGGTGTTGTCGAACTCGCGGACCGTACAGGGCGTGATCACACGACGATCAGCCGACAGATGACCAGGCTGGAAGAGCTGGGCCTTATCGAGCGCCACCCGTCTGCCGCGGACAGGCGTGTTCGCGAAGCGACAGTGACTGGAAAGGGACAGGAAATGGTCGACCTGCTGAATGCGGCCCGCCAGAGGCTGGCGAACCGCATTCTCGTCGACTGGACGGATGCCGACCTCGATCAGTTACGGACGCTTTTGCGACGCTTCGCTGACGACTTGATGCGATGATAAAACCAGTCAAAATCTGTCACCAGAATCAAATCGGTTGCTTCCCTCGTAAAGCCGTATGTCGTCTTCAAGAATGGAAAAGACAGGCGACAAACGCCCTCATGGCGGACATGCGACAGAGTGATTTGATTTCCTCATAGCGGACAGCCAAGAAATGTCCATTAAACGGTGGTTTTCTGGACATGTCAAAAAATTGCGTCTGAGACTATCCGAACCTCAACTGTCGAGTTAACATTCTCGTCAAGTTTTCAACTTCCCGGTTGTGTCAATGAAACAGCGGATCGGCTACGCACGAGTCTCCACGGAGGACCAGCATCTGGACTTGCAGCGCAATGCCCTTCAGCAGGCCGGGTGCTATGTCATCTACGAAGAAACGGCGAGCGGAAAGAACGCCTCGCGCCTAGAGTTGGAGCAGTGCCGCAAGGCTCTGCGCGACGGCGATACGCTGGTGGTATGGAGGTTGGACCGCCTAGGGCGCAGCCTGCCGGATCTCGTGCAGATCGTGGCTGAGTTGGAGCGCTCGGGAATTGGCTTCGAGAGTCTTACCGAGAAGATCGAAACGAACAGCGCAGCGGGCAAGCTGGTCTTCCATGTGTTTGCAGCTCTCGCGGAGTTCGAGCGTAGTTTGATCCGTGAGCGCACCCATGCTGGGCTCGCCGCAGCACGTGCCAGAGGCCGCTCTGGCGGCCGCAAACCGAAGCTTGGGGACAAGCAGGTCCGCGAGATCAAAGTGCTACTTCGTGACCCTGAAATACAGGTTGCCGATGTAGCCCGGCGCTACGGCGTGTCCCGAACCACCCTGTACAAACATGTCGGTGTCGTGGCCCCACGGCACCCATGACGTTCATTGCGCATAGTCGAAAAGAATGTTGACCTATCATGCCTGAGGAGGGTGGCTTGGCCAGAAATGACCTAACAGCAATTGTAGGAAACTGCGTCGGTGAATGACCAATTGGCTCTCGCTGGCGCGATGACTGCGCTTCTGAAGGATCACGCGGGCCTCGGCATCCGCTTGAAAGAGGTCCCGTTCGACTGGACGTCTGGCATGCACCGGCTCACCGGTAGCTTCCACTACATCACCTTCGCTGATGGCGTCCCGACGGTTCAGGAGTTAGTCGAGTACCTTTACGACTGTCTGATCCCGTACTGCCTGCCAAAGAGCAAAGTCCGGGATGCGCTGCAGGGGATCGACCCCGCTCTCGATTATCACCGCATCGTCAGACTTGGCGACGATGCGAAGAGCTTATTTATCAAAGCGAAGAATCAACTCGAGTCCGGCGGAGAGCCGGGAGAACTAATCCTCTATGCTTTGCTAGAATGGGTGCTGAAGGCACCGCGCTTGGTCTCGAAGATGTACCTGAAGACCAATAACAACATGCCCGTGCACGGCACGGATGGTATTCATCTTGGCTACGATGAAGCCAAGGACCTTCTGACCATCTATTTTGGGGAGTCTAAAATATATCAGAGTTTTTCGTCGGCGGCTGATGCAGCGTTCACCTCCATGGCGGAACTCCTGGCTAATTCCGGTCAGATCTCTCGTGAGATTGAGATCTTGAACAACCTGTCCGACCTCAACAGCCTGGACCCGGCGTTTCGGGCGAAGATCGCGGACTATATCAACCCGTAATCAACGTCGAAGCTAACGCTGCAAAAGCGTATCGTTCACGCATGCCTGCTTGGCTTTGAATATGCCGCTTACAACCGCATACTTGCGCTTGAACCCGACAAAGTCGCCTCGGCATTCGAGGAGAAGTACAAGAAGAGGATCGGCAGCGCCTGCCGCGTGATAGAGCGCCACTACAGTAAACGCCTGCCGGTCACAACCAATTTGCATCTCTTCCTTCTGCCGTTCCCGTCTCTAAAGGTCTTCAGGTCGGCCTTCTATGGGAAGCTCGGAGTGGCGGCATGAGCTTCGTAGACGGACTTTGCGAAAAGATCAGCGGCGATCCCCGCTTCGCGGCCGACTATGAGGCCATACTGCGTCAATCGATTTTGAGCGGCGCGGGCTTCGCTGACGGCCCCGCGCTTGAAGAAGAGGTCCTGCGGCGGCTCCTTCAAAGCGCCACGATATTCGCCCAATCTGAAGAAGCGGAATGGCGGCAACTGGCGTATCGCATTAGTGTCGGATCGCTAGCCTATAGCAAAACCCTCGCCGGGATCAGGGGGCGTCCAGACTTATCTTGGCGCGACTTGGAAATTACCCCGCGATCAAGTTCGCATTCAAGGGCGAGGCGGAGCCACGAACGCTTACTGAAGCGATTTTTTACGAGATCCTCGGCCGTCAGATGGACAATACCGTGCGCATTGGCGAGCGCAGCGCTGTCCTCACAGATATGCAGCGGACTGTCTGGGAGGCCCTAGCGGCTGGCTCATCGCTGGCGCTTTCCGCGCCTACCTCGGCGGGTAAGTCGTTTGTCTTTTTGGCGTATATCGAACAGCTCAAGCGAACGCGTCCGAACGCCAACCTAGTCTATCTGGTGCCGAGCCGCGCCCTCATCAGCCAAGTTGCCGCCGATTTGCGCGCAGCCAGCCTCGACAAGGGGTTCGGGGTGACGACGGTGCCGATACCGGCTGCGTCGACAGTATTAGGTACACCGATCTATGTGCTCACGCCGGAACGGCTCCAAGTGCTGTTTCATACTGCTCCTGAACTTAGATTCGACGTAGCGATCGTCGATGAGGCGCATCTTATCGGCGAGGGGGCCCGGGGAGTGGTCCTGCATTCAGTCTTGCAGGACCTGCAACGGCGTCACCCCGACATGCAGTTCCTATTCTCGTCCCCGCAAGTTCGAGAACCGGCCGTCTTCGGCACGGTGGTCGGCCGCGACAGCGTCAAAGTGGTCAAGACCAAAGATTCTCCCGTCGCCCAGAACATCATTCTGCTGAACCGCAGAGCGGGCGACGATAAAAAGTTTGATATGCTGCTGTGGCGGGACGGCGAGAAGACCCCGCTCGCGGAGATCGATGCCGCGATACCGATCTATAATTCCCATGATGGGCTCGTATATCTGAGTTGGGCTCTTGGCAACGCCTCTCAAAGCCTCGTCTACGCCGCCGGTCCTGCGGCATGTGAGGACGTCGCGTTCAAGATCAAAGAGTTGTCGCAAGATCCAGCGGTTGCTGAAGTGGTGACCTCCTCCGGACCAAGTGAGCTATCGGTACAGGTTCGCAAGGAGCTGACTGCCTTTGCGAAAGAGGCTGTCCATCCGAGCTACGTGCTTGCTGAAACCGTAGAGGGAGGAGTTGGCTTCCACTACGGCCGCATTCCTCCGCTGCTGAGGAACGCTGTTGAAAGCGCATTTGCTGACGGGCATCTCGATTACATTGTCTGCACAAGCACGCTGCTGCAAGGCGTTAATCTGCCCGCGCGCAACGTGTTCATGCAGAACCCCCATAAGGGGGAAGAGAACCCGATCGAACCCGTCGATTTCTGGAACCTCGCGGGACGTGCCGGTCGCCTCGGCAAGGACTTTCAGGGGAACGTTTTTCTCGTCGATTACGATGAATGGGAATCAAGTCCGCTCTCCGGGCCAAAGGATGAGCCTATCAAGCCGTCGCTTGAGGTTGCCCTGACCGACACATCGGCCGAGCTGCTTGAGTATATAGCGGCGACCGACCGTCCATCGGGCGAGACTCCGAATCTGGAAGCCGCCTTCTCAAAGTTATTGCGGGACTATCGGCAAGGTCAGCTTGATAACACTTTTGACCGCTTAAGCGGGTTGTCGATGCAGACACGAGCTAGCATTACCTCCGCCTTGGCGACCGCTGACAATCAGATCGGTTTGAATGTGGAAACGCTGGCTGCCAGCCCGCAAATTTCAGGGTACCGGCAGCAAGAACTGTACGACTATATGATCGAGAAGATCGCGGAAAAGGGTCCAGACTATCTCATCCCGCTTCATCCGAGCGCGGGGTGGAGGGAAGCGCTTGACAAGTTGCGACCTGTTTTTGCCCGGGTACACAAATATCTTGAGCTGAAAGAGGTGGTCCCCATTTTTCGGACAGGGCGATAAGCTATCATCTGGCCTGAACGAGGACGGGTTTTATGGGCAAGGTTACGCGGAAACGGTATGCGGCAGAGTTCAAGTCACGGGTTGCGCTGGAGG
>NZ_POTC01000098.1 GCF_002906255.1 Novacetimonas maltaceti
GAGCAGATCAGGCGTAAGGCTTTTCAAACCGCGCCTCAAGATTTCGATAGCGCAGCTTCCGGTTGAACCGGCTCTGGACTTCGAAGACCGGATTGGCCTGAACCTGTGTCGTGCGCCCGTTATTGTATTGTCGGACCGTATCGGACTCCCGCCAGTCGACCTTCAGTTTGCTGAGAGTCTGACGCACGGCTCCATCGAAGCCGCCGCGGACGGCAAGCATCGGCCGACCAGTCAGGCCGTTCGTTTTTACGCGGGCATAGACCCCGTAGCCCAGACGCGCGATCTCGCCTTCGACAATGAGCTGTCGAAGGGCTCTTTTGACACTGTTATATTCGCCGAGATCGGCGAAGTCACGCGGCACGAAGACGTCGCCGCGCGCGCGGCGAATGCGTGTCTTCAGCCGCTCTTTCAGCGTTCTGGTGCGACGTAGCTGGGTCATGATGACCTCAATGGACCTCCCTGATGGTCCTGCACAGTAACAGAAACAGGACATTCCGATCCACAAAAATAGGACATCCTCCTGTTTGACGGGACCACCGGGGAGGGAGTGTTTTCAGCCGTTCAGCGCGTCTTTCAGGGCTTTGGCAGGTGTGAACGACAGCTTGCGCGACGCCGCGATCTGGATCTTGTCGCCGGTCGCCGGATTGCGTCCCTCGCGGGCCGGCACGTCCTTCACCTTGAACTTGCCAAAATCGGGCAGCGAGATCTCCTCGCCCTTTTTGGCGGCAGCGGTCATCGCTTCCACGAGGGCGTCGAGCACCTTGCGGGTATCGGTCTTGCTGGCGTCGGTCGTCTCGGCGATCTGGTCGACCAGTTCTGAAATCTTCATGCGCAATGCCTTCTGTACGAATGGTTCAGGCGTGAGCCTCACAGAACCGTTACGGGGAGATTGTGGCGGCTTCAAGCCCCATGCTGTCCCCGTTGGATGGGGCGGGGAGGGAGAGGGCTGTTTTGGGCCGGGTGGTTCCGGCGCGGGAGAGAGGCGTGCCGGGACCGTTCCTCCTTCCCTCCCGGAGACCACCGTTATGGATTGCCCTGTCACACCAACTCCCGACCTGCGGGGTTTTGCCGCCGCGGGGTTGCTTTTGTCCCACCTCGAACGCGGGGAGACGCTCGACGCCAGCCGACTGCGTCACGCCATGGAAACCGCCTTCAACGCGGCTGATGCAACGGGCGCATGGGACTGGAAGATGGCCTATGACGCCGCCGAGGCCGCGTCCGTCCTGTTTCTGCGCCGCTACGGACCGGCCCTTATGACCAGCGCATCCGACGACGTGGATCTGCTGGCCCGTATCACGCGTCTGGCGTCCCTTCTCCCCTCGCAGACGCGCCGCTCGGACGACAGCCAGACCTGGCAACAGTTCTCGACGCCGTTGCCGCTGGCTTTCTGCCTTGCTCGTGCGGCAGATATCGGGCGCGGCGAGCATGTGCTGGAGCCCTCCGCAGGAACCGGTCTTCTGGCCGTCTTCGCCGAACTGGCGGGTGCGGCCCTGACCCTCAATGAATACGCACCGGGCCGTTCCGACCTGCTGACCGCGCTGTTTCCGGCAGCCCGCCTGTTCCGGCATGACGCCGCCCAGATCCACGATTATCTGCCCGAGAGCGCTCAGCCGGATGTCGTCATCATGAACCCGCCCTTTTCTGCGACGGTCCATGTGGCGGGGCGGGCGCCTGACACGACGTTCCGGCATATCGCCTCCGCACTCGACCGACTGAAGACCGGTGGGCGGCTTGTCGCCCTGACCGGTGCGTCCTTCTGCCCCGACAACCCGCGATGGACCGATGGCTTCACCACTCTGCAGGCCAAGGCACGTCTGGTGTTTTCGGCCGGCGTGGCAGGGCATCTGTACCGGCAACATGGAACGGCTGTCGAAACGCGGGTCCTGGTGTTCGACCGCATACCCGCTTCCGAACCCTCGCATTTTGTCGCGGCCCGTGGCACGGCTACCGATTTTCCGACGCTGCTGGGCTGGATCACCGGTGATCTGCCGTCCCGTCAGCCACAGGCGCACCAGTCGTCGGCAGTGTCACGCTCTGCTGCTCTCTCCTCGCCTCGCACCGTGCGGGGCTATCTCGGGCGCAAGGCAGCCGTCGCATCCCGCCAAAGGACGGTCTCGGAGATGCAGGGTGCGTTCCTGTCCTACGAGATCCTGCCGCCGGACGGAGACGGAACCGCGACGACACGTCTGTCTGACGCGCTCTATGAGGATTATCGCCTCCAGACCATCGCAATTCCCGGTGCGCGGCCACACCCCACCAAACTGGTCCAGTCAGCCGCCATGGCCTCGGTGCGCCCGCCCGGGCCTTCCCACAAGCCAACCCTCCCTGATGCCGTCATCCGTGACGGCCTGCTCTCTGACGCACAGCTGGAATCCGTCATCTATGCCGGCGAGGCCCATGATCGCTATCTGGCAGGTCGATGGAAAGCCGATCAGACATGGGATGTTCTCGCTCGTGTCGGTGAGGATGACCCCGACGGCGTCCGCTTCCGTCGTGGCTGGTTTCTCGGCGACGGCACCGGCACCGGAAAGGGCCGCCAGGTCGCGGGTATCATTCTCGACAACTGGCTCAACGGCCGCAGGCGCGCTGTCTGGGTGTCGAAATCCGACAAGCTTCTCGAAGACGCGCAGCGCGACTGGTCGGCGCTGGGGATGGAGCGGCTGCTGGTCACGCCCCAGTCCCGCTTTCCGCAGGGTAACGCCATCCGTCTGACCGAGGGCATTCTGTTCACGACCTATGCCACACTCCGCACGGAAGAACGCGGCGCGAAAGCCTCCCGCGTCCAGCAGATCGTCGAGTGGCTGGGCGCTGATTTCGACGGGGTCATCATCTTCGATGAAGCGCATTCCATGCAGAACGCCGCCGGCGGTAAAGGAGAGCGGGGCGATCAGGAAGCTTCCTTGCAGGGCCGTGCGGGGCTGCGTCTGCAACATGTCCTGCCGGACGCGCGGGTGGTCTATGTCTCCGCCACGGGTGCTACGTCGGTCCACAATCTGGCCTATGCCCAGCGTCTGGGCCTCTGGGGCGGAGAGGATTTTCCCTTTGTGACGCGGGCCGATTTCATCGCCGCCATCGAGGCGTGCGGTGTGGCGGCCATGGAGGTGCTGGCGCGCGATCTCAAGGCCATGGGCCTCTATGCCGCCCGCTCGCTCTCATACGACGGCGTGGAATATGAACTGGTCGAGCATCAGCTCACGCCGGAGCAGATCCGCATTTATGATGCTTTCGCACGTGCGTTCATGGTCATTCATAACAATCTCGACGCCGCCATGCAGGCCGCCAATATTACCGGCACGGACGGTACGCTGAATCGTCAGGCCAAGGCGGCAGCACGGTCTGCCTTCGAAAGCACCAAGCAGCGCTTTTTCAACCATCTGATCACGGCCATGAAGACCGTGACCCTGATCCGCTCGATCGAGCGCGATCTGGCCGAAGGCCACTCCGCCGTCATCCAGCTTGTCTCCACAGGCGAAGCGCTGACCGAACGCAGGCTGGCGGAGATCTCGCCGGAAGACTGGAATGATCTGCGGATCGACGTGACCCCGCGGGAGTATGTCCTTGGGTATCTGGAACATTCCTTCCCGGTTCAGCTTTATGAGCCCTATAGCGATGGGTCTGACCATGTGTATTCGCGGCCAGTGTTTCATGACGGCAAGCCTGTCCTGAGCCGCGAGACCGTGGCCCGGCGTGATGCGATGATCGAACAGCTTGCCGCACTCCCGGCACTGCCCGGCGCACTCGACCAGATCATCCAGCATTTTGGCACGGACTCTGTCGCCGAGGTGACTGGCCGCTCGCGCCGCGTGGTGCGCAAGGGGGACCGGCTTGCCGTGGAAAGCAGGCCAGCAGCGGCCAGCCTGATCGAGACACAGGCATTCATGGATGATGCCAAGCGCATTCTGGTCTTCTCGGATGCAGGAGGTACTGGCCGGTCCTATCATGCCGAACTTTCGGCTGCGAACCGCCGTCTGCGCGTACACTATCTGCTGGAGCCCGGCTGGAAGGCCGATGCTGCCATTCAGGGCCTGGGGCGTACCAACCGGACCAACCAGGCGCAGCCGCCCCTGTTCCGACCGATCGCCACGGACGTGAAGGCGGAAAAGCGTTTTCTTTCCACCATTGCCCGAGCGCGTGCTTGGCCGGCGCGTGCCCGTGGCGTGGGCCACGAGTGCCAGGGCGACTGGCAGTCTGTCGCTGTCCGGGCAGGACGCGCGCGCTGCACTGCTGGACGGTGGAACGGTCCTCCAGCTGGCCGAACGGATGCAGGTGCGGCGGGTCCGGGTTATGGGGCGCATGCGTATCGAACTGACCGGTTTTACCGAAGGGATGCGGGAACGGTTGCGGGCCTATGGCCTGTTTTCGGAAATCATCTCGTGGTCATTACGGTTTTTCGTGCCGGTCGATGAGGTCGGGGATAAGGTTCTCGAACGACTGTTCGAGACATGGCCGATCGAACGCGTGACGGAAAGGGAGGCGGCATGATGGCGGATCATGATGCGCGGGATCTTTCACGTCGCCTCTCCGAACAGGCGGAGGCGGTGTGCCGTCAATACCTCTCTGCCGGACGGCGGCATGGCAATTACTGGCTGGTCGGCGACGTGCGCAATACACCGGGACGGTCGCTCTATGTGCGCCTGCATGGTCCCTCGGAAGGGCGGGGCGCGGCTGGTCGCTGGACCGATGCCGGCACGGGTGAATTCGGCGATCTGCTCGATCTGATCCGTGAGACTGTTGATTTTCACTGAGAACTGACCCGGGTTTTTCATCAGGAATTGACCCAGCCAGATGCTATTTCAGGCACAGTCGGGCGGGCGGTCAAGAAGAGGATCTGTCCTTTCTGTTTTTTGACGCGGCGG
>NZ_POTC01000099.1 GCF_002906255.1 Novacetimonas maltaceti
CTCCAGCGCAACCCGTGACTTGAACTCTGCCGCATACCTCTTCCGCGTAACCTTGCCCATAAAACCCGTCCTCGTTCAGGCCAGATGATAGCTTATCGCCCTGTCCGAAAAATGGGGACCACCTCTCAGCTCATGGTGCCCGCCCTGTACCCCGAATTCATCCGCCTGCGTGACAGGCAGGACTGGTACGGCATCAAGCGCGTGACCGTGCAGCTTTTCCTCACGATTGGTGGTTTTTCCATCGCCCTCATGGGGGTGGCGATGCTGATGGGCAACATCCTGCTGACATGGATGCTGCATGTGCACTGGCATGGTGGCCGCCACCTGATCATGCTCATGCTGGGCAGCGCCGTGCTGGGCCTGGGCATCGTGCCGCTCGAACCACTGCTGACCGTGATCGGCCAGGTCTCGCGCGTGCTCCGTACCCGCATCATCGTGACCCTGACCTACCTGCCGCTGGTTTATGGCATGACCCGGCTGTGGCGGCTTGAGGGGGCTGCGGCGGCAGGCGTCGTGGCGGGACTGATCATGTTTGGCATCTGCCTGCGCCCGGTGCTGGCCTGGTTTGGCCAGATGGCGCCGGGCCGTGCACCCGCCCGCCCCGTCACGGCGGAAACACAGGGCGGGGAAGGCGGGACGGGCACCTCCTGATGGACCGCCCCGCTCAGATCAGAAGCTCGCCGTCAGGCTCACATTGAACGACCGCCCCATGCCGGGCAGGGCGCGCAGGCTGCCGGTGGCGGCGTAATCGGCCAGCGACCAGCCGCCCAGCGGCAGTTCGTATTTCTGGTTCAGCACGTTGTCGATGCTGGCATCGAGCGTCATGTAGCGCCAGTGATACTGCCCGCCCAGCCCCAGCAGGGCATAGCCGGGGGTGCGGGGTTCGTTGCGCACCCAGTCCACCGTGTCCTTGGCCTTGACGAAGGTCATCTCGACCCGGCCGCTCCAGTTCTTCCACCGTTCGTTCAGCGTGACGCTGCCATTGGTGGGCATCTGGTGGTACAGCCCCGCGCCATTGGTCAGGTCCTGCCCGCGCACCCAGTTGAGGTTGGCCACGATCTCGCCCCGGCCAAAGCGGGCATTCTGCCACAGCCGGTAATTGCCCGATCCGTTGATGCCGTAGCTCTGGGCATTATGGTTGGCAAAGCCCAGCGTGTAGAACTGCCTCGCGCTGGCAAGGCGGTAGGCGTTTATGTAGTCGTGGGTGTAGGTGTAGTAGGGCTGGACCTTGAGGTCCCACCGGTCGCCATCGGGGTCATGCCAGTCAGCGGTGATGGAGGCGGTATTGGCGACCTCGGGCTTGAGGTCGGGGTTGCCCACGTAGCCGTTGCCATCGCCAAACCAGTTGATCATGCTCGTGACCATGGCCGAGCGGCCCCAGGCATAGCGCTCGTACAGGTTGGGCGAGCGGGTCTTGCGGGCATAGCCGCCCTCGATGGTCAGGTCGCGGCGTGGCTTCCAGCGCACCAGGGCGGTGACATCGAAGTTCACATCCGTCCGGCCCCGGTCGGTGGTGTTGAAGGCATTGGCCGCGTTGATGTTGGCCATGTTCATCATGCTCATGGTCGATGAATAGCCCGATACCGGGCCGGTATTCATCATGACCAGGTCATTGCGAAAGCCCAGCAGCGTGGTCACGCGCGGGGTCCAGGCGGCCTCCCATTCCACAAAATGGCCCAGCCGGTCGCGGTGGCCGTTATTGATGCTGTGATAGGTGTCCGGCCCCATCATCATGCTGCCCGCAACCGGCGGCCACCAGTCATTGAGGCCGGAATGGTCGAACGAACTGCCCAGCCGCAGGGTCTGGCCTTCCGCCAGGGGGATGGTGGCCTTGATGCTGTAGCCGGCCATGCGGGCATTGGTGTTCATGGGCATGTGGGTGGTCTTGGCGCGGTCGGGCAGGAAGTCCATGGCGTGGTCCTCGCGCTGCCAGTAGCCCCGGGCCTCAAGCTCGCCCCAGTCGAACGTGCCGAGATACTTGCCGTTGACGAAGGTGGAGCGGTTGTTCGTCATGTCCATGTACTGGTTGGCAAACCCTTCATGCGGGGTGTCCTGCTGGCCAAAGGTCAGGGCCAGCAGATGGTTGCCCTTGTGCACGCCAAAGGTCACGGCATGGTTGTAGGTCAGGTAGCTTGTCGAGCGCACCAGCCCCGCATCCCCGCCACCTTCATAATCACCCGCCTGCGCGTAGGAGGCATTGTAGCGCAGGCTGAACGTGTCATTGGCCACCGTCAGGCTGCCCGAGGCGCCATACCCGCCGCCATTGCTGCGATAGGTGCCGGTGACATGCCCGGTCACGAGCACCTTGCCATGCCTCGCAAACTGCGGGTCCTTGCGCTCGACATCGATCGTGCCGCCGGTGCTGTCGCCGCCCATGCTCACGGGGGTTATGCCCGCGATGGCGGTGGCGGTGTCCACGCTGTCGGGGTCGATGAAGGACAGGGCAGGGTTCATGTGGTTGGGGCAGCCCGAGGCGATGCGCACGCCATCGACCACGGTGGCCACGCGGTCATCGGCCATGCCGTTGAGCACGGGCAGCGAGGCCAGCCCGCCTGCGGAATACGTGCTGACACCGGGCTGGTTGCGAAACAGGCTGGCGGCATCGGGGCTGCTCAGGCTGGCCGCCGTGCGCTGCGTGGCGGAAGGGGACGCCGCTGAAAGCAGGCGGTCGCCCATGGGGGTGCTGTCCGCCGTATCCTCGATCGAGAGGCCGGGCAGGGTCACGGTTGTCTGGGCGCGCGCGCCCAGCGGGTGCAGGGAGGCCGCCAGCATGCAGCCGCCTGCGGCCACCACGAGGGGGGGGGCCGTTTTTTTCATGGAAGTCACTTTTCATGTCCTGAACAGGAAAACGAAAGACGCGCACGCCCGTATGGACGCGCGGCAGCGCGTGAGTTCAGGAGATGGAAGGTGGCCCGCAGGCCGGGGGCAGCCCCAGCGGAGTGGGAGGGGGCGCGCGGGGCTGGCGGGGTTCGTGCCGGTGGGCGGCCCATGCCATGGGCGGCAGGGGCAGGAAGGGCAGAACCACCAGCGCAAGGGCAGGCAGGTGCAGGAGCGGGCAGAGCGGGCAGCCTTCGGCATGGTCGTGGCCATGGGGGGGCATGTCGCCATGCTCATGGGGCGCGTTCGCCATCGCCATGTGGTGATGCGGCGGCGCTGCGTGGCGTTCTGTCCGCGTTGCGACGGGAGCGATATCGATTCCCGTCAGCCGCATGATGGTGCCGCGCGGCAGTTCGCCGGGCAGGCTGCGGCTTTCAACCAGCAACTGGCCCCATAGCCCCAGGCACGCACACAGCACCATGACCCAGCGGATCACAGGCATGTCATGCATGAAGGGGTGGCGGGCTTGGCCCATGATGGACAGGTTCTTTGCGGTTGTAAGATAAAGGCGGTAACAGGACAGTGTTCTCGGAGGTCGGGGGCTTTTTGTCAAATGACAAGGCAGCCCGCGCCCATGCCCCAATGGATGGAAGCGTGCAGCAGCAGGACAGAACGGCAGGCCGGATTCTTGTCACGTCAACCGGCCCCGCCGGCTGGCGGCGCGGGCGGCTGCTTGCGGGCTGGGCCATCATGGCTGCCGTGCTGGGCCACGGCCTGATTGCCGCGTGGCTGCTGCCCGCCCGCGCGCCCGTGCCCGCGGCCCCAGCGGAAAAAAACAGCATTCAGGTCTTTTTTGACCAGCCCGGGGTTGCACCGCCCCCGCAAGAGGCTACGCCACAGCCACAGCCACAGCCACAGCCACAGCCAAAAGCCGTGGCCACGCTGCCTGCTGTTACCGCCCGGCCCGCCGTGCGCCCTGTTGCGCAATCCCGGTCACCGTCTGCTCAGCCCTCGGCCCAAGCTCGTGTTGCCGCACCGGTTGGGTCTGCCCCTGCGGCAACGCAGAATGGCCCGGCCGTGCCTGGCGCAGCACAGACTGCGGCGGTTGTGCCAACCGCGCCCCATTGCACGCCCCCCGCCTGGCGTTACCCCGCCATGGCCCGTCACATGCATGAGGAAGGCAATGCGCTGGTTGATGTCGTGCTGGGGAGCGAGGGGCAGGTGGTACAGGTCAGCCTGAAATCCGGCACCGGCTATGATGACCTGGACAGCACGGCCCTTGCCGCTGCGCGTAAGGTCCAGTGCACCCCGCAGGGTCGCCCGCTGGAGGGCACGCATGTCCTGCTGCCGGTTACGTTTCGCCTGCATTAATGGTGAAGGGACGTTCGGCAACCCTGTGCAGGCAGCCGCCTATGCGTATAAGAATGTCCGTTTTAAAAAATTAGCGCGCTGCTTGAGGGCGGGATAGAAGGCTGGTTATCATTTTTTTAGGAATATTTTCCGCATAAAGGGTGTGTCGCCGGAAACATGCGTTTTCTGGTGATGGCAGCCCCGATCACGATCGACCATCCATCCTGACGGTCGGGGCTGTCTTAATTTCTTGCATGGCTAAAGTCAGCACATGCTAAGGGCATCAGAATATATGCCCTGTGTAGCCGATCCATCATGTCATTTTATGCTATAAAAATGAATAGGTGATATATATAATGAGATAAAAAAAGATAATATAAACAATCATTCCTAATGCATTTGGAGGGATCGAAGAACCCCTGATTGATGTGCTTGGCCGGTAATTTCTGGGTTTTGGCGATTTGATTGACGGTTTTTGCGATGGCCTCCGGTCTGCGTTTTGAGCAGATTGGGAGTTGTCCTCCGC
>NZ_POTC01000100.1 GCF_002906255.1 Novacetimonas maltaceti
GCGGTGGTGGTGGCTGGCATGGCGGCGGCGGCCGCTGGCGCAACGTCGATGGCTGGCGTGGTGGCGGCTGGAGCGGCCGCGGCTGGGGCTGGGGCTGGGGTGGCTACGGCCTTGGCATGGGGCTGGGCATGGGGGCCGCGGCGGCGGCTGTTGCCGCCAGCCACCAGGCCGCGCCCGGTATCTATAACGGTACCAGCGGGTCCGGGCCGGAAGACGATTCCGTCTATGATGCCGAACTCAACAGCCTGTATTCCCAGATGCAGCAGCAGCAACAGCAGCAGTCGCCGCCCGTTTCCGCGCCGGCAGCAGCCGGGGGCGGGGCAGCATCTGCGCGTGCGCTGGCGCCTGGCACGACCACGCCTGCCGCACCCATGCAGCAGACGCATACCTGTCCAAGGGGACAGGTTTATAATGACCTGACGGAAAGCTGTGACCAGCCCTGACGGGGATGATGCATGTCCGAAGGATTGTGTTACTAATGTCCCTGAACAAGAAGCGCCGTAGCGGGGCAGGCCATCCCGCTCCCGGCAGGATCAGTATCGGGCCAGGTATGATGCAGACAATGACGGTACAGAAAATTTCCAGGGTATTCCTGCTGGCGACCACTCTGGTGGGGGGCTCTGTCGCGGTGGCGCATGCGGAACCGGGTGGATGCCTGAAATATGGCGCGGTCGGGGCCGTGGGCGGGCATGTTGCCAACCATCATACGGTTGCGGGCGCGATGGGCGGCTGCGCGGTGGGCATGTACAAGCGCCATGAATACCGCAAGGGCCTGCGCGAAAAGGCGGCCCTGTATGACAAGGAACATCCTGCCGATCCGAAGGAAAGCCTGTGGCAGCGTTATCGCAACCGCAAGACGGACGAGCAGAAAGCCACCCTGTATGATGCGGAACATCCCCCCGCACCGCAGGGCGCGCCCGCGCACTGAGGACATGGCGGCACTGGCCCTGCATCTAGGGCCGGTTATCGCAAGAAGGAAGGACGTCCCGCCATGGTCGGGATACCTTCCTTTTTTTATGCCTGACCAGCCGGCTTCCGACATGGTTTGAAAGCCAGAAGTTTTTGGTGAAGCTTTTTCCAAAAAGCTTCGAAGAACGCCGCCTTTTTGAAAAAAGGCGGCACCCAGAAATTTTTATTATTTATCAGTGATTGTGGCGTGATCCTCGGTCCAGCCCCGCAGTTCGTTGCGCACCAGTGTTTCGAGCATGTCGATCGCGACCGGGGCGTTGTTCAGGCACGGGATCAGCGTCAGTTCCTTGCCCCTTGCCTTGAGGAAGTCGGCGCGCACTTCATTCCAGATTTCATCAAGGGTTTCGATACAGTCCGCGACGAAGCCGGGCATGATGACCGCAATCCGTGTCACGCCCTGCGCGGGCAGCGATTCGATATAGGGCGCGGTATAGGGTTCCAGCCATTTCGCCGGGCCAAAGCGTGACTGGTATGTCAGCGGCATCGTGTCCGCGTCATATCCCGTCGCCTTGCGCAGGGCCGCGATCGTGCGTTCGCAGTCGACGGGATAATGGTCGCCCTTTTCCACATACTGCTTCGGCAGGCCATGGAAGGAGGCGACAATCTTCTGCGGCGGGGCGTCAAGCGTTGCCAGATGTTCGCGCACACGCGACGCAAGGGCGGCGATATAGGCAGGGTGATCGGGAAAGGGCGGCAGCGTGCGAATCGCGGGTTGGTTGCGCAGGCGCATCAGCGCGCGAAAGGCCTGGTCGTTGGCCGTGGCGGTCGTCGTCGCGCTGTATTGCGGGTAAAGCGGCGCGATGAGGATACGGTCGCACCCCTGCCGGATCAGGTCATGCAGCGCGCTTTCGGTCGTGGGGGTGCCATAGCGCATGCCCCATGTCACCACGATCCCGTCAGGCGCCAGTCGGGCCGCCAGCCCTTCGGCCTGGTCGCGGGTATAGGTGCGCAGCGGGCTTTCGTCGCGGTCGGTATGCCAGATCCGCTGATAGGCCGCCCCGGTCCTGCGCGGGCGGACCGTCAGCACGACCCCGTTGAGGATCGGCTTCCACAGCAGGGGATTCGCCTCGATGATGCGGCGATCGGACAGGAACTCCCCCAGATAGCGGCGGATGGCCGCATATCCCGTTCCATCGGGGGTTCCAAGGTTGCTCAGAAGGACGCCGATCTTGGGCGCGGGGGTCGGTGAATCCCGATGGATGGTTATGAAGGTCATGGGACAATCGTGCTACAGCAGGAAACGCCTTTAGGCAAAATCCCGCCTACGGAACATCGAGTAGGATATGAAGAAGTTTCCGGGGAAACTTCGGATCTGAAAAGGCTGTGTTCTTTGAAGCTTTTTGGAAAAAGCTTCACCAAAAACTTTTATGATTTCAGTATATTATGTGGCGTGTTCAGGTGGCCGGTCAGAAGAATGCCGCCTTGATTGAAATCCAGAGGCGGCATCCGGGCACTACTGTTTTGGAAGCGGTCTTTCAGGGGAGGCGTCAGCGCCGGTTGCGCACACGCACCGGCAGTGCCTGCGGGGCGAGGCCCCTGGCGCGCACAAGGTAGAGTGCTGCGGCCGCGCCCACGGAAAGGGCGAGCATCAACGGTGAAAGAAGCTGGACAACGGTCATGATACGGTCCCTTTCCACATCGCGGTTTTGAAGTGAACCGCGACGGGCGGGGGCGCGTCAATGAAAAAAGTGACATCCATTGCCGCCGCGTGCGGCCATTTCATTCCGTGGACGCGGCCGCCAGCGTAATACACTTGCGCATCAGCGATGCAATCCCCATCTGTCCCAGTCCGTCGCAGGGATGCACCAGTCCGCCGTCGCGCGCGATGGTGTTGGGGAAACGCGCAATGCGCGCGGCATAGACATCGACGATCAGGGTGAAATGGGTAAAGACATGCCGCACCTCGCCCACATGCCGCCATTGCGGCGCGGGCCGTCCCGGCGGGGCATGGCGCAGCGCTTCTTCCGTGGACCAGCGTTCCGCCCGCCATTGCGGCCCCGGCAGGCCAAGCGTGCCGCCAAGCAGGCCGCTTTCCGCCCGACGGTGCAGCAGCAGGCCGCCACTGGCGTCGGTCAGGTGGAAATGCACGCCATAACGCGTGGGGCGCGGGGCTTTCGGGGTCTTGTGCGGCAGGCTGGCTGCGATTCCCTTGCGCAGGCCGGCGCAGGCATCGCGCCACGGGCACAGGGCGCAGGCAGGCGTGCGCGGGGTGCAGATCCCCGCGCCAAGGTCGAACAGGGCCTGTGCAAAATCCGACGGGCGGTCATGCGCCAGCGGATCATCATTCAGGTGCGCTGCCTGCCGGGCGATGGCGGGACGCGCGCGGGGCAGGGGATCGGTCATGGCGAACAGGCGCGTGGTGACACGTTCGACATTGCCGTCAACCGGCACCACGGGACGTCCGAACGCGATTGCGGCGATGGCGGCGGCGGTATAGGGGCCGATGCCGGGCAGCGCACGCAGGCCCTCGACCGTGTCGGGGAAGTGCCCGCCCATGTCGCGCGCCACGACCTGCGCGCAGGCATGCAGGTTGCGCGCCCGTGCGTAGTAGCCAAGCCCCGCCCATGCCCCCATGACGGTATCGGCATCCGCGCGCGCCAGGTCGCCCACGGTGGGGAACAGTTGCGTGAATCGTTCGAAATAGGGGATGACGGCAGTGACGGTCGTCTGCTGCAGCATGATTTCGCTGCGCCAGACGTGATAGGGATCAGCACTTTGCCCCGGCAGGGCGCGCCATGGCAGGGTGCGGCGATGCCGGTCGTACCAGCGCAACAGTTCGGCAGCAGAAGGTGACACAGGGCCGCTTATGACGAAGGAACCGACACGGGGCAAGCGAAAGAAAGCCGCCGCCCCGACCGCGCAGCCTGCCCCCGCCGCCAGTTCCCCTGCCGCGGCACGCGGGGCGGAGCCCCCGCACCGTGCCCGCAGGCTGTGCAGCCTTGGCGCGCTGATGCCTGCCGTGACGCGCCCGGCCTTTCGCCGGCAGTCGCCTGCGGCGGTGCAGGTCATGCTGGACTGGGCCGATATTGTCGGGCCTGAACTTGCCCGCGTCACGGTTCCGCGCCGCCTGTCGGCCGGAACGCTGACGGTGGCCTGCGCCGGGCCGGTCGCCACCGAACTGCAGTACCTCGCCCCCGGCCTGATCGCGCGGATCAACGGTGTGTGCGGCGCGGGTGTCGTCAGCAGGATCAGGCCGCAGCAGGACCTGACATTGCGACCCGCCCCGCCGCCGCCGCGTCCGCGCCCGGTGCCCGCGCCGGTTGAAATCGGGGACATGCCCGAGGGGCCATTGCGTGATGCCCTGTCGCGCCTCGGGGGATGGGTGGGGCAGCGCGGTACATCGCGCAGGCGTGGGTAGCCCACGGCATTGTCGAACCGCGCGGCGGTATTACATAATGATGGCGGATGGTCATGAATCCGTCCCGAAAAGGACGTTTTTCGGGCGCATGACGTTGCACGGAACGCCGGGCCGGTCCCGGTCGACGTGGGATATGCCCGCGGCAGGGATAATGTGTCGCCGCCCGGAGGGGAGACGACGAAGGAAAGAGGATCTGGGTCGATGCGCAGGATTGCATTCGTGCTGGCGGTGTCGCTTGGACTGGTCAGCGTGCTGCCCGCGCCCTCCGCCTATGCGTGGCATGGCGGCGGTGGCTGGCATGGTGGTGGATGGGGCTGGCGCGGGCAGCAC
>NZ_POTC01000101.1:0-2500 GCF_002906255.1 Novacetimonas maltaceti
GGTCCCGGACCAGGCTTACTGGTCTCGGTTAGACATCAGAAACAGTCAGGGTGGTATTTCAAGGATGGCTCCACCGGAACTGGCGCCCCGGTTTCAAAGCCTCCCACCTATCCTACACAGAATGTCTCTGATGCCACTGCAAAGCTGCAGTAAAGGTTCATAGGGTCTTTCCGTCTGACCGCGGGTACCCCGCATCTTCACGGGGAATTCAATTTCGCTGAGCCGATGCTGGAGACAGCGGGGAAGTCGTTACGCCATTCGTGCAGGTCGGAACTTACCCGACAAGGAATTTCGCTACCTTAGGACCGTTATAGTTACGGCCGCCGTTTACCGGGGCTTCAATTCGGTGCTTGCACACCTCCTCTTAACCTTCCGGCACCGGGCAGGCGTCAGGCCGTATACGTCGTCTCTCGACTTCGCACAGCCCTGTGTTTTTACTAAACAGTCGCTACCCCCTGGTCTGTGCCACCCGCCGATGGTTGCCCACTGACGGGTCTTGCTTATCCCGAAGTTACGCAAGCAATTTGCCTAGTTCCTTCAGCATCGTTCTCTCAAGCGCCTTGGTATTCTCTACCAGTCCACCTGTGTCGGTTTCGGGTACGGTCTATATGCCAGAGCTATTTCCTGGAATGCTCCAAAAGCCGGGCCAATCCGATAAGACCCGACAACATATTGCATTCGTCACTTCTGGCAGGCCCAGGAATATTGACCTGGTTTCCATCGACTACGGCTTTCGCCCTCGCCTTAGGGGCCGGCTCACCCTGCGCGGATTAACCTTGCGCAGGAACCCTTGGACTTTCGGCGACAGTGTTTCTCGCACTGTTTGTCGCTACTCATGTCAGCATTCGCACTTCCGATATCTCCAGGGAGGGTCACCCCGTCCCCTTCACAGACTTACGGAACGCTCCGCTACCGCGCATACATAGTATGCACCCACAGCTTCGGCACGTGGCTTGAGCCCCGTTACATTTTCGGCGCAGGGTTTCTATTAGACCAGTGAGCTATTACGCTTTCTTTAAAGGATGGCTGCTTCTAAGCCAACCTCCTGGTTGTTTTGGAATCCCCACATCCTTTCCCACTTAGCCACGATTTGGGGGCCTTAGCTGGTGGTCTGGGCTGTTTCCCTCTCGACAATGGACCTTAGCACCCACTGTCTGTCTGCCTGGCTCATACTTCCGGGTATTCGGAGTTTGGTTAGGTTTGGTAAGGCTTTGGGCCCCCCTAGCCCATCCAGTGCTCTACCCCCCGGGGTAATACCAGACGATCTACCTCAATAGATTTCGCGGAGAACCAGCTATTTCCGAGTTTGATTGGCCTTTCACCCCTAGCCACAGCTCATCCCCGACTTTTTCAACAGGCGTGGGTTCGGCCCTCCAGTGCGTGTTACCGCACCTTCAGCCTGGCCATGGCTAGATCACTCGGTTTCGGGTCTTCTGCCAGCAACTCGTCGCCCTGTTCAGACTCGCTTTCGCTGCGCCTACACCTACCGGCTTAAGCTTGCTGCAAACAGAAACTCGCTGACCCATTATACAAAAGGTACGCCGTCACCCCATAAGAGGCTCCGACTGCTTGTAGGCATTCGGTTTCAGGTCTCTTTCACTCCCCTCGTCGGGGTGCTTTTCACCTTTCCCTCACGGTACTTGTTCACTATCGGTCACCAGGGAGTATTTAGGCTTGGAGGGTGGTCCCCCCATGTTCAGACAGGATTTCACGTGTCCCGCCCTACTCAAGGATCATCACAGACACTACGCATAAGGGGCTATCACCCTCTATGGCCGGACTTTCCATTCCGTTCTGCTTCTTCTGCAACAATCACGGGCCTGTTCCGCGTTCGCTCGCCACTACTGGCGGAATCTCAATTGATGTCTTTTCCTCCGGGTACTTAGATGTTTCAGTTCCCCGGGTTCGCCTCATGCCCCTATGTATTCAGGACATGATACCCATCGCTGGGTGGGTTTCCCCATTCAGATATCCACGGATCAAAGCCTGCTCGCGGCTCCCCATGGCTTTTCGCAGCGTGCCACGTCTTTCGTCGCCTCCTGGTGCCAAGGCATCCACCGAATGCCCTTATCGCGCTCATTCACCACACATGCACAGGAGCCATCCACCCAGGGGCAGACAGTCCCGCACATAAGAAAGTGCAGTTCATCTCACGACCACTCTTCTCTACTTCGTCGTTCATGTACGCTTCCGCCACATCGCACAGCACGCAATACCCCGGTTCCCCGGACCATCGCATGGGTCAGACCAACCCGCGACACGGCACGCACACGAACGCACCAACCTATTCACACTGACAAAGAACAAACTCACCAGACAAAGACACCCGGCGCCGCATCGCGGCTGCCGGACATCCGTCCGATCTCTTTTCCCAACCAACAACCGTCTTCGTCTCAAACCCACCGCCTTCCGGCATCAGGCAGGCCCAACATGACATTGGGCCACCTGGTGGAGGCGGACGGGATCGAACCGACGACCCCCTGCTTGCAAAGCAGGTGCT
>NZ_POTC01000102.1 GCF_002906255.1 Novacetimonas maltaceti
AGTCCCTCCTGCGGCGCAAGGGGCACGAACTGGGCGTCCGGAAGGGATCGACGCTCGATCATGGATTGCAGCCGCAGCGCACGCGCTCGCTGTCGCGCTCCAGGGGGCGGGATATGGATATGGGGATCTAAAACACAAGACGTACAAAAAACTGTACGCTATGATGAACTTGGAGGACTGATCATGACCTGTGTTTCCTATACCGACCTGCGTCAGAACCTGGCGCATTATCTGGATGAAGCCGTGAACAGCCGCGCACCGATTGTCGTGACCCGCAAGACCGGGAAAGGCAGTGTCGTGCTGATGTCGGAAGAAGAATTCTCCGGCTGGCAGGAAACCGTGCATCTCCTGAGCAGCCCACGCAACGCGGAGAGGCTGTTGCGGAGCATTCGTGACATCGAGCACGGGGCGGCGACCGAGCGTGATCTTCTGGAGCCGCAGGGTGAGCCGTCGGCGTGAAGGTCATTTTTCATGAAGATGGCTGGGAGGATTATCTTTCCTGGTTCCAGTCAGATCATGCTGTTCTTGGGAAGGTTAATGCCCTGATCGAGGATGTAAGGCGGCATCCGTTTCAGGGGATAGGGAAGCCGGAACCACTGAAGGGGCAGCTTTCCGGGTGGTGGTCCCGGCGGATTACGGGGGAACATCGTCTGGTCTACCGGGTTCAGGGCCGCGCGGGAGAAGATCAGCGGATCGAGGTTGCCCAGTGCCGGTTTCATTACTGAAGGAGAGGCGTCATGAGCGAGACGGATCCGGCAGCCCGTGCGTTTGAGGATCTGTGCGCCGAAATGACGGTGCTCCGGCGCAGCGTGGAAGCGCTGCCTCAGGCATGGCGGGACAACCGACCGCCTGATTACACGCCGGACCTGGCCAGACTGGTCAAGGCCCTGAACGACGTGGGCGCGCGCATGAAGGCGATCGAGGCCAGTCCGACGCTGAAGATGACGCCGCAGGCCTATGGGCAGGGGGTACGTCAGGCGGGGCTTTCCGTCAGTCAGGACATGCAGGCCGCCTTTCATACCGCGATCCGTGCGGTGCAAGTGGAGCGGCAGCAACTGACCGATATTGTTGGACAGGCGCGCACCCGGGACCAGCAGAGCTGGTGGGTGCTGAAGGTCGGGCTGGCCTGCCTGGCTGTCGGGATCGGGTTCTCGCCTATCCTGACCTACCTCCTGCCGTCATCACTGGGGACGCGGGTGGCCTCCTTTATCGTGGGCGGACAGGATCGGTGGGAATCTGGTGCGTTGATGATGGAGGCCGATAATCCCGAAAGCCTGCGGCATATGGTCTGGGCCAACCGGATAGTGGACGCCAGTCAGGACCGGATCGCCGCCTGCCAGAAAACGGCCAACGAGACGAAGGTGGACCAGCCCTGTGTCATGACTATCCGGTCGGGTGGGTTGTAGGACGAACATGGTCCAGACAGCCTTCCTGATCACGACCCATAGACATACTCGGAACCGACATTACGCCTACCCATAAATACCTGGTCTTCATACACCATTGCACCGCTGTTGCAGGTCGCTTCTGGCTGCGCTGTTGGGTAGGTATGAAGTAGGTCTCCTGCTCAGTCAGGTGATGAGGCAAACAGATAAGAGCTAAATTGACATACGGAATCCTTAAAGTTACAAAAATGCAAAGTGCTGCACTTTGCGGCGTAATGAGGCAAACCGTGTCATCAAAGAACCGGATCACAGTAAATCTGTCTGAAGATGAATATGCTGCTTTTGATCAGATTGCTGCTCGTTCAAAGGTATCGAAGGCATGGTTAGGTCGTCATGCGATCAGTTTATTGATTGAGCGTGTAGAAGGGGACGAACAGCAATTGCCCCTTCCCCTGACTGTCTCGAAGCGTAGAGGACGCCAATGAAACTGCGTCATAATATGACCGTCATGGATCTTTTTTGTGGGGCTGGCGGATTGTCGGAAGGCTTCCGGCAGGCGGGTTTCCATGTCTTGGCAGGTCAGGATTATGATGATCGGGCGGGGGAAACCTTCGCGGCAACCCATTCAGAAGCGAAATTCATTGGTGGGCCGATTCAGAATGTTACCGCACAGAAATTGCTGAAGGCTGCGGGCGTAAAGAAGGGGGAGATCGATGTGATGGTTGGCGGTCCCCCATGCCAAGGATATTCTGTTTATAACCATCAACGTGGCATCAATGATCCGCGTGCGGGTCTGTTTCGTGAATATCTTCGGATTGTAGAAGGTATCCAACCTCGCTGGTTAGTAATGGAAAATGTCACTGGGATCATGTCAATTGCTGGGGGTGGCATTGTGCATGAGATTTTTGAAGGCATGAAAAGCCTTGGTTATCGTGTTGATATGAAAGTGTTGCGTGCGGAAGAATATGGGGTACCGCAGGAACGGAGACGAGTATTTTTTATTGCGACGCGCACTGATGCACCAATCCTGTTTCCTGAACCTACGCATGGGCCTGGGTTAAGGCCTTTCGTAAATATTTGGGATGCTATCTCCGATCTTCCAAAGTTAGAGAATGGAGATCGTGCAGAACCAAGACCATATAGGACACGTCCACAGAATAACTATCAAGCCTTATTGCGTGGTGACTGCAACATTGTGCAGAATCATTCGGCGTCCAGACTATCGAATATTAACGTGGAGCGGATGCGTCATATCCCAGCTGGTGGATCATGGCGAGATATACCGATTGATCTTTTGCCGGCTGGTATGAAGCTGGCTAAGCGCAGCGATCATACCAAACGTTATGGAAGGCCAAGAAAAACGGATCTTTCCTGTACAGTATTGACCAAATGCGATGTGCATTGGGGCGCCTATATTCATCCCGTACAAGACCGATCATTCACAGTCCGTGAAGCTGCACGGCTGCAATCCTTTCCTGATTTGTTTACATTTAAAGGGAATATTACAGAGCAATTTGTACAGGTCGGCAATGCGGTTCCGCCCCTCTTGGGGAAAAGTGTAGCTGAAGCTCTTCTTTGTTGATTTTCACTGAGAACTGACCCGGGTTTTTCATCAGGAATTGACCCAGCCAGATGCTATTTCAGGCACAGTCGGGCGGGCGGTCAAGAAGAGGATCTGTCCTTTCTGTTTTTTGACGCGGCGGTGCTGGCGCGGAACCTGTAGCTGTCATTTCCTGTCTCGAGGATATGACAGTGATGGGTCAGCCGATCGAGGAGCGCCGTTGTCATCTTCGGGTCACCAAAGACGTCTCCCCATTCACTGAAGCTCAGATTGGTTGTGATGATGACACTGGTGCGCTCGTAGAGGCGGCTGAGCAGATGGAACAGCAGGGCGCCCCCAGACGCACTGAAGGGGAGATAACCGAGTTCATCAAGGATCACGAGATCCAGGCGGAGCAGCCTGTCGGCAATCTGCCCGGCCCGGTTGGCGGTCTTTTCCTGTTCGAGCGCATTGACCAGGTCGACCGTTGACCAGAAGCGCGCCTTCTTGCGGTGATGGGTGATCGCCTGGATGGCCAGCGCGGTCGCCAGGTGGGTTTTCCCGGTTCCCGGACCGCCGATCAGCACGACATTTTCAGCACGCTCGATGAAGTCCCCGCTATGGAGCTGGCGGATCATGGGCTCGTTGACCTGCGTATCGGCAAAGGAGAACCCGGACAGGTCCTTGTAGGCGGGGAACCGGGCGGTCTTTGTCTGGTAGGCGATGGAGCGCACTTCGCGTTCGGCCAGTTCCGCCTTCAGGAGTTGTGAGAGGATGGGGATGGCCGCCTCGAAGGCAGGTGCCCCCTGCTCGATGAGGTCGGCCGTGGCCTGGGACATGCCATACATCCGCAATCCACGGAGCATGACCACAAGTGAAGCAGCAGCAGGATCATGACGCATGGCGGCTGTCCCTTCGCAGGATATCATACCGCCCTGTATCGGCGCACGGTTCGTGTTCGAGCACCAGGGCCTGTGGGGCATCGAGCCGGGGAACCACGGTTCTCTTGGCATCGATCAGGCGATGAAGCGTATTGAGAACATGGGTCTTGGTCGCCACGCCGTCTTCAAGTGCCAGTTCAACCGCGCAGAGGACAGCCTGCTCATCATGCTGCAGCACAAGGGCCAGGATTTCAGCCATTTCCCGGTCGCCTCCAGGCCGCCTGAGCAGTTGATCCTGCAGGGTCCGGAAGGCGGCTGGCAATTCGGTAAACGGCGCGCCATTGCGTAGGGCGCCCGGTTTGCGCTGGATGACCGCCAGATAATGCCGCCAGTCATACACCGTGCGGCCTGGCACACCATGCGAACGCGTGATGATCCGGTCATGCACGCACAGAACCTGCCCTTCGGCGATAATGCGCAGCCTGTCGGGATAAACCCGCAGGCTGACCGGACGATTGGCAAAGGAGGCCGGCACGCTGTAGC
>NZ_POTC01000103.1 GCF_002906255.1 Novacetimonas maltaceti
GGCGGGGATAGCGGGTTTCGGGACTGACCAGCGGGGCCGGCGCATCCGCCACGGGCGCGGATGCCGCCGCCGCATCGTGGGGGACTGCGGCGGTGGCCGTCACAAGCCCCGCCGCCATCCCCTGCAGGACGGTGCGGCGGGAGGACGGCGGCGTCCCGATATCATCGGCCATGATGGGTTTCTCCTGCTGCTGTTGCTGCATGATCACACCATCCATAACAGGCCCGGCCGCAACGGGTTTCCCCCGCAATCCGTCAGGGGCGTATTGAACGCGTCATCCAGAAGTTTTTGGGTGCCGCTTTTTTTGAAAAAGGCGGCGTCTTCTGAAGCTTTTTGAAAAAAGCTTCACCAAAAACTTTTATTACTTATCAATGTCTTGTTACGAAGTGTTTTTACGGCAGGGCCGCGATACCGGTCATTTCCACGCGCCAGCGCGGGTCCGCAAGGCGGGCTTCCACCGTGGCGCGGGCGGGCTTGTTCGCCGTGTCCAGCCACGCATCCCACGCCCGGTTCATCGCGGCCATGTCGCCCATGTCAGCAAGGAAGATCTGCATGGAGATCAGGCGGCTCTTGTCCGTCCCGGCCTCCGCCAGCAGCGCATCCACCTGCCGCAGGATGTCGGCGGTCTGCGCTTCGGCATCGACGGTGGGGTCATCGGCGACCTGCCCGGCAAGGTGAACCAGTCCGTTATGCACAACCGCCCCGGTCAGGCGCGCTTCGGGTTGCAGGCGTTTGATCGACATATGATATCCTCCTCAAACTTTTACGAATAAAAGTTTTTGGTGAAGCTTTTTTCAAAAAGCTTCGAAAGACGCCGCCTTTATCAAAAAGACGAACCCAAAAACTTTCAATTATATCAATACGTTATTCCGAAACCCACTCTACACCCCACGCGGCCGCGACATTTCATACAGGGCAACGGCGGCGGCGTTGGAGACGTTGAGGCTTTCCATGTCGCCCGTCATCGCAAGGCCCGCGATCTCGTCACAATGTTCGCGCGTCAGGCGGCGCAGGCCCGCGCCCTCCGCCCCCAGCACAAGGGCGACGCGGCGCTGGCGGAAGGACGCACCATCAAGGATGCCGCCCCCTGCATCCAGCCCCACCGTCCACATGCCATGGGATTTCAGCGCGTCGATCGTGCGTGACAGGTTGACCACCCGCACCAGCGGCACGACCTCCAGCGCGCCGGACGCGGCCTTGGCCAGCGCGCCGGTTTCCTCCGGCGCGTTGCGGTCCTGCACAATGACCGCCGCCGCACCGAATGCCGCCGCCGAGCGCAGGATCGCGCCAATGTTGCGCGGGTCCGTCACCTGGTCGAGCAGCAGGACCGGGCCGGGGCGTTCGACAATATCCTCCAGCGCGGGCGTCTCCAGCAGGTCCGCCAGCAGCGCGACGCCCTGATGCACGGCATCACGACCACAGATGGCGTCAATGCGCGCGCGGTCCACCCGCTGCGGCTGGATCGGCAGGCTGCCGCCCATGCGCTCTTCCAGCGCGGCCTGGGCCTCTGCCGTGGTCAGGAGTTGGCGCAGGCGGCGGCGCGGGTTCGACAGCGCGGCCATCACCGCGTGCGTGCCATACAGCCAGCATGTGCCACGCGGCGCGACCTCTGCCCGGCCGCGTTCCTGCCCCCCACGCTCAGGCGCGGGCCTGCGCCCGCGGGGCGGTGGCGCGGCGGCGGCAGGGGGGGACGAATCGGCCGGCCCCACGGGACGGCCCGGACGACGACGGGAAGGACGCATGTTCATGCGTGCGGTTTTAGGCATAAGCTGCCCGCGCGTCATCCGTAATTCTTGCAGCTTTTTGGTCGCAGGCATTGACACCCCGACAACGAATGATTATCACCCCCGTCAACCCGGAGGGATGCCCGAGTGGCTAAAGGGGGCGGACTGTAAATCCGCTGGCGTACGCCTACGTTGGTTCGAATCCAACTCCCTCCACCAGGGCCTTTTTTCCAGACATTACGGATATGTTGCAAAACGCTGGTTTTCCGGCGTTTTCCGTGTTTTCCCCGTCTCGATTGTTCCCCATTTGTATCATCCAGCCCCAGCAAACTGCGGGTAAGTCGCGGGTATGAGGGGAATCGGCATGCCGGGGGAGAGGGGCCGCGATGCGGAGTCCTCCGGGCAGGCGGCTGCCACGCGGGACACCATGGTCCTTCTGCCGCCGCCCAACAACATACTGAAATAGTAAAAGTTTTTGGTGAAGCTTTTTCCAGAAAGCTTCAGGAAACGTCGCCCCCAATCGACAAAGGCAACATCCAGAAACCCTTGTCATTTTTACCAGCAATCCCTGTCAAACAGTGCCCCACAGGACTTCGCGCCACACCATGTAATGGGAGGACCCATTGCAGTGACCGGAGGGCTGCGCCGCGCATGAATACCATTGGCCGTGGCGATGCCGGTGTCATGAGGACTCCGCACAGGGGATAATTTCTAATAGTTTATTTATGTAATTATGTTTTTAATTAAATAGGCAGAAGATTATGCATTTTACCCCTACCATTTCTGGTAGGTGCGACAGGATACCTTTTGCCATACGGTATATTCGTGAACTTAAGAGTTAGTAACGATTTTGCAGAATAAACTGCATACTTCGCCTTCATACCAATTTTACAAAATACAGATGGTAATATTACAATGCGTCTGACCCTTTATACCGACTACGCATTGCGTGCGCTGCTCTATCTTGGGGCACGGCCCGAAACCCGTGTCTCCATCCGTGACATTGCGCATACTTACAATATTTCCGAGAACCACCTGGTCAAGGTGGTGCACAAGCTTGGCCGTGGCGGATTCATCATGACCAAGCGCGGGCGTAATGGCGGACTGCTGCTGGCACGCGCGCCAAAGGACATCCGCATCGGGGATATCGTGCGCTATACGGAAGAAGACCTGGCGATCGTTTCATGCAATATGGAAAAAGGCTCGTGCCGGCTGGCGGGCGCATGCCGGTTGCAGGACCTGATGGGCGAGGCCCTGGCCGCGTTCATGAGTGTGCTTGACCGGCGCACGCTGGCCGATATCATGACCCATCCGAAACTGATCCAGACCCTGCAGATGCTCGTGCCTGCCGCCACGCCGGGACCGCGGGTGCACGAACATGGTTACGAAAATTATGACCGCAACCCCACCTTCGCCTGAAACGCAGGCCCTGATACAGTCCTGACGCTTTCCTCCTGATACCGCCTTTTCATTGAAAAGGCGGTATTTTCCTGCGACCTTGCCGATATTTCACAAATGCCCCCGCTGAATACCCTGCCCGCCCCGCGCGGGACGGGAACTGTTGCCTGCGCCATGCGATATCCCACACAGGGATGACCGACAGACAGGCCGCAACAGGACCGGGAGGTTTGCCAATGGCGTGGATGTGCAAGAAACAGGCCATGCCTGGCATGCTTTTGCTCCTGTCACTCGCTGCGGTCCTGCCGCTTGCGGGATGTGGGGATGGCGAAACCCACAACCATACCGTTGTCGTCGTCCCGCAGGGGTCAAGGGTCGTCTGTACCGACGGGTCGAATCCCCCCTGCCCGCCCGATGACTGAACACACGCCACATCCGCCCCTTCCCTCCTGCGGGACATCACGCCATGCCGCGCGTATTCCTTGCCATCGCCCTGCTGTCATGCCTGCCCCTGCTGACGGGCGCGGATCTGGCACGGGCGCAAAAACACCCCGATGACCGCAGCGTGGACCGACCGGGGGACAATTCCCCTTCCGCGCTGGAACGGACCCAGCCCTATGCCCGGCGGACGGAGCCGCTGCCATCGCACCCCACCCATCCCCTGCCCCGCCTGCCGGCCACCCCGCACGCGCCTGCGACACCGCAGGCACCCCCCGCACCGGAAGCGCCATGAGGGGACCTGGCCTCTACAGGCCGGTGCCGGTCACAGGTTCCTGGTAAATTTTTTCCAAAAATCTTCGACAAAAACAGCATTTTCTGAAAAGCGCCTCCTCCATGGACTTTCATTGCGCCCGCGAATCCGCTGCGCGACATCATTACGGAACCGGTCATGTGTGGCTTTTGCATCACGCCTGACGAGAGGAAAGAAGATCACCCGCATCCCGGTGTTGTTATGATATAACGTACTGTGTAAGGTCCGTCGCCTGACGACAAAAGCCCTCGACCATCCTTCAGCACAGGCCCTTACATGCTCCCAGCCCCGCGCCTCTTTTCCCTGCTGTCATTTCCCTGCCTGCTGATCGGCACGACCTGCCTGTCGATGCTGCCCGCAGGTCCTGCCGCGCACGCGGCAGGCGTCACCCCCACGACCGGCACGACGACTACCGACAGCACGGCAAAGGACGCCCGCTCCACCTTCACCGGTGGAGAGCAGTCCCCCCCCGCGCC
>NZ_POTC01000104.1 GCF_002906255.1 Novacetimonas maltaceti
CAGCCATCGCAATGCAGAAATGGGCAAAGGCCGGCATGAAGCTGGTTGGCAACGGGTACGTAAGTGAATCAACAGCATGCCGGGAGACCCTTATCAGGATTGCGCTCCATTCTGCCCAGCGTTTCCCCGAGGCCGCCGCATCCTTGGCTGCCAAAGTGGGCAAGCCTGCCGCATCGGTAGATGATTTGCAGAATGAAGGGGTGCGGGCCGCGTTCAGGCTGTTACCGGAGATACTCAACACATTGGCCGGTGGCAGCACCCTGTTGCTCAAGGAACTGGGCCAGAACCCCAGCCGCAAGCCTGCCGATCTGGGCAAGCGGTATCTGGTCGCGGACCTGAAAAAGCATTTCGAGCAGCTTTATACAGCTCGCTTCACCATTTCCACCCGGCGGGGTTCGGAACGCTATGGCGTGGCACTGAACTGGTGCCGGGCCATCTTCGCGCATGTGGCTGTCCAGGCTGAACAATCCGACCTGCCGGATCATGTGCCCGAATTCCGCGAATTACAGCAATGGGCAATGCGCAGTGATGCCTTGCCTAACGTAATCAGGAGCATAAACCGGATACAAAAGGCCACTAAGGGCAAATAATCTACCAGATAATTGGCGAATATTTACCCTAAGACAAGCACGCCATAGCTGACCTATCTCAGGATTATCAAGATACTCATAGGATAATCTCAGATGGACACGCCAGTTACCGAATTTCCCGAATATGCCAGCATCGCGGAAATCACGACCAGGTTCGGAATCAGTCGTGGCACGCAATATCGTCTGATCGCCGATGGAAAAATCGAAGCGGTAAAGGTCAGAGCCGCCGTCCGCATCGTCACCGCGACTGTCGAGAAGTATTTTACCAGTCTGCCGCGCATGACAGGAAAATCCCAGTAATGCACATTTCAAATGAGAGATCTGAACTGCTGTATGGCGCGGACAAAATCGGAAAATTCCTCGGTCTGAACCCACGCCAAATCCGTCGCCGGTTTAAGGCCGGACAACTTCCCGGCTTTCACTTCGGCCGCTTGATTTGTGCAAGTGCAGATGACCTGCGGGAATGGCTGGCTTCGGCGGCTCATGGAGGCATCGATGCCCAATAATGAGTTGGTCGGGTACAAAGCGATTGCCCATTTTTTCGGTTGGGAAGTAGGTGGCCTGGGCGAACGCCGTGTCCTGTATCTGTCCCAGGCACACGGGATGCCCGTCATTCGCTCTGGAACAGGAACCCCTGTTCGTGCAGATCCCAAGGCGCTTCGTGCGTGGGTTGAACAGAAGAAGCAAGAGAGCCGTAAGAAACAAGAAACCGCCAAGCGAGCCTGATTGTGCTTGCCGGTTCTCGCTCTTTCGGTATAGTCCTAATCCGTATGAGCGAACAAAAGGCACCACGACGACTGCCAGAGTCGGCAGAAAACCTCGTCACCGAATTTGGCTTTATGCGGCTTTCTAAAGTCGCAGAGGCCCTTGGCGTCTCGCGCACAATTCTTTCTTCCGAAATCAAGGCTGGCAGACTTCCCGCAAGATATGCCGGACGGGCCTGCCTCATCGCGCGTCCTGACCTTGTAAAATGGTTGGATGCACTGCCTGCTGAACAGCCCTTCCAGGGCAAAGCGAAGCTGGCAACGATGAAGTAGCCCAAAACGAAAAAACCCCCGGCACGAAGCCGAGGGCTTAATCTGCTAACATCGGGCTGGACCCCCGGTGAAAGCGCACAACTGGAGTAATCAGTTATGCTGAACCTATGGGCAGCATCCTATCGGCATGCATCGCCGATGACAACACTTGAAGCGCCCTTACACCAGAAAACCCTGCGCCAGATGACGCGAGGTGGCTGGTGAACGCGCCTTTTCATACGAATGATGCCTTCAAGAGCAACGCAAAAGCCATTGCTCGCGCCGTGCTGGGAGAGTGCAACCGGGCACATTCCAGCGAGACGGAATGGCGCTATGGCACCAATGGCAGCCTGTCTGTGGTCGTGGCTGGTGAGCGAGCCGGGACATGGCATGACCATGAAAACGGACAAGGAGGCGGCATGCTTGAGCTTGTCCAGTCCCGCCGGAACCTCGATAAAGCGGGAGCGCTAGAATTCATGCGCTCAATCGGAGTTCCTCTTGATCCGATAGCAACCCACTCGCTTCCGGTGGCTCGCCCCAAGGTCGTGAAGGAGTATTTCTATCACGACGAACAGGGCCAGGTTCTTTTCCGCGTTGCGCGTATGGAGCCCAAAACCTTCCGCCAGTGGAGCGGATCGGCCGGCCGGAACGCTCTGGGAGAGACGAGGCGTGTTCTCTATCGCCTTCCCAGCATCATCGAGGCCCCCCCTGATAAGCCCATTTTCATCGTGGAAGGCGAAAAGGACGCTGACAATCTGGTTGCTCAGGGCCTCATTGCCACCTGCAACCCGATGGGGGCTTCCGCAGCAAAGGGCAAATCCAAATGGCGGCATGAGTATTCTGACTGTCTAAAGGGGCGTCACGTCATAATCGTCGCGGATAATGACGAAGCTGGCCGCACCCATGCCAATGTAGTCGCCACATCCGTATTGAAAACCGCCGCCTCTGTGCGTGTGGTTAATCTGCCGGACCTTCCCGAAAAGGGAGACGTGTCTGATTGGCTGGAAGCAGGCCATATCGGCGATGAACTGCTCCAGATCGCACGCCAGACACCAGCCCTAAACAAATCACCAGCAGCCATCACGCGGGAGGATCGCAGCCGACAGAAGGCAATTTCTTCGCTCGGAATGGACATACAGCATCGTCCCAAATGGATCAGCGAGCTGAGTGTCAACGACCGCGGCGAATTTCGGTCCAATCTGGCAAACGCCATGATCCCCCTGCGCTCTGCCCCTGAGCTGCGCGACCTGGTGAAGTTCAACGCGATGACTGGTGAAACAATCCTCCAGTATCCGGTGCCTTCCAAGCATATCGACATTGCCGACTTCCAGCCGCGCCCCATCACCGATGTGGACATAAGCCAGGTGCAGGAGTGGCTACAGGTGCAGGCGCTCGCCTCGCTCTCAAAGGACACCATTCATCAGGCCATTGAGATGCGGGCTTATGAACGGAAATTCCATCCTGTTCGGGACTGGCTTGTATCGATCGAATGGGACCGGCAGCCACGCGTTAAAACCTGGCTGAGCCAATACCTACGGGCAGAAGATACCCCTTATACCCGCGCCATCGGGACGATGTTCCTCGTGGCAATGGTGGCCCGTGTCATTCAGCCCGGCTGCAAGGCTGACTATCTCCTCATTTTGGAAGGTGAGCAGGGCGTCAGGAAGTCCACTGCCTGCGCAATCCTTGGCGGAGAATACTTTTCCGACAACATGCCGCCAGTGAGAGACGGTTCAAAGGATCTTTCCCAGCACCTACAGGGCAAATGGCTTCTCGAAATTGCTGAAATGTCCTCCACCAGCAAGGCAGAAGCGGAAAGCCTCAAGGCGTTCGTCACACGGCCTGTAGAGCGCTATCGCCCCCCTTACGGCCGGAAAGACATTATTCAGCCCCGGCAATGCGTGTTCATCGGCACCACCAACAAGTCAGAATACCTGCGCGATGAAACTGGTGCCCGCCGGTTCTGGCCGGTCAAGGTGGGCATCGACCGCGCCGTGGATACAGCCGCCCTTTCAGCCGACCGGGAGCAGCTATTTGCTGAGGCTGTGCAGCTCTACCGCGACAAGGTTCCATGGTGGCCGGATGGCGACTTTGAAAAGCAATACATCACGCCAGAGCAGGAAGGACGCTACGAAATCGACCCTTGGGAAGCCAGCATACGGGATTACCTGCAGGGCCGAAGTTCAACCCACGTGATGGAAGTGGCCAGGCAGGCTATATTCCTCGACATCAAAGGTGTTGGCACAACAGAAGGTCGCCGGATTTCTTCCATTCTCGGTCGCTTAGGATGGGAGAGGTACAAAGGCCCGAAGGGTGTGCGCGGGTGGCGTCCAAAGGGCTGAGGGTGGCAGCAGGTGGCACGGGTGGCAGTAGGTGGCAGCAAGGGGTGGCAGTAGGTGCCACCCTTTTTTTGTTGGTTTTCTGCCATTTATATCTGTGGGTGGCAACAGTGGCATCATTTTTCGAAACTTCTATATCCCCTGCACGCCATTCACTCGTAAACCGTCATCTAGTGTACGAATAAGCCAGAAAAATTAGTTTCTTTTGGCAAATATGGTGCCACCTACTGCCACCTAACGGAAATATGGCTGTTTTCCGCTGTTATTTTGGGTGGCAGCAAGGGGTGGCAGCATTTTCTTGGGTGGCAGCATTGGTGCCACCTCGTATGGCTTGAGTGCGGAGCGCGA
>NZ_POTC01000105.1 GCF_002906255.1 Novacetimonas maltaceti
CGCCGTGGCCGCCGACGGGACGAAGGTGACGTCGCCTGCCGCGCATGTCGATACACCGGCGGGCATACTCGCCCCCGCGCCGGAGGACGGGCACAGGCAGGAACTCGCCGGGTCGCACATGGTTCCGCCCGCCAACGCCCTGCTGGCGCAGGCGGCGGCCCCCGTGACCATCACGCAGGACCTGCGGCCCCCTTCGGTCGTGCTTGACGGCCTGTTCGAGGATATCGCCCGCGCGCATATCTATGCCGACGCCAAGACGGCGGTGGATGCCATCCCGGACGAAGCCCCCGAAGACCTGCTGGCGCAGTACCGGGCCGCGAAGGTGCGCCCGGATTTCGTGCTGAAGGATTTCGTCAGCCAGCATTTCACCATGCCCGAACGCAAGACCGTCACCTACCAGCGCAGCCCCAATGAAAACGTGCGCGACTACATCATGGGCATGTGGGACGTGCTGCAGCGTCCGCCCGACACGCAGGTGCAGTATTCCTCACAGCTGCCGCTGCCCTATACCTATGTCGTGCCTGGCGGCCGTTTCAGCGAGCTGTACTACTGGGACAGCTACTTCACCATGATCGGCCTGTATGAAGACGGGAAGATCGACCTGATGCGCGACATGGTGCGTGACATGGCCTCCATGATCGACCGCTATGGCCATATCCCCAATGGCAGCCGCACCTATTACCTCAGCCGTTCGCAGGCGCCGTTCTTCTCGCTGATGGTGGACCTGCTGGCGATGCATGACGGGCAGATCGCCTACACCACGTTCCTGCCGGAACTGCAGGCGGAATATGACTACTGGATGGATGGCGCGGATTCGGTGGCGCCGGGCGGGGCCTACCGCCATGTGGTGCGCCTCCCTGACGGGACGGTCATGAACCGCCACTGGGACGACCGCGATACGCCGCGTGACGAAAGCTATCCCGAAGACCTCGCCACGGCGGCGTCGCAGTCGGCGCGCAAGCCGGAGGAAGTCTACCGCGACCTGCGCGCCGGGTCGGAGACGGGATGGGACTTCACCTCGCGCTGGCTGGCGGACGGGCATACGCTTTCGACCATCCATACGACCGAACTGCTGAC
Organism: Novacetimonas maltaceti; assembly: GCF_002906255.1. Lineage (GTDB taxonomy): Bacteria > Pseudomonadota > Alphaproteobacteria > Acetobacterales > Acetobacteraceae > Novacetimonas > Novacetimonas maltaceti. The sequence continues at coordinate 1,078 of NZ_POTC01000105.1, forward strand.
GGTGGAGCTGAACTGCCTGATCCCGCATCTGGCGCAGACGCTGTCGCATGCCTATGCCCTGAAAGGGGACAAGGAAGCCGCCGCGCGGTACGCAAGGATCGCGGAGGAGCGGGTTGCCGCCATGCAGCGCATCCTGTGGGACGAGCGCCGCGCCGCCTATATCGACTATGACTGGAAGAAGGGCGAATCGACCTCCATCCTGTCGGGGGCGACGGCCATGCCGCTGTTCCTGCAGATGGCCACCCCCGAACAGGCCAAGGCCGTGGCGGAGACGATCCGCAAGAACCTGCTGAAGGTCGGGGGACTGGTCGCTACCGAACGCACCAACAGCGGGCAGCAGTGGGATGCCCCAAACGGCTGGGCACCGCTGCAGTGGATGGCGGTCAAGGGCCTGAACCAGTACGGGTATGATGAACTTGCCAGTGACATCGCCGCACGGTGGATGGGGCGTGTGATCGGCACGTACGAAAAGTCGGGCGTGCTGCTGGAAAAATATGACGTCTCCAACCCCTATATCAGCCCCAAGGGCGGCAAGGGCGGGGGCGAGTATCCGATGCAGATCGGCTTTGGCTGGACCAACGGCACGCTTCTGGGCCTGATGGACCGTTACCCGCAGAATACCCGCGTGGTGCTGGATCATAACCCGGCCGCCGACCTGCCGGACCGGCCCGTCGCCCATGCCCTGCCGCCCATGAATGCCTATGGCGTGCAGAGCGACAAGGACACGATCGACCATTACAACCTGCCGGCCGTGGCCCTGACGCCGCGCCCGGTCGCGCCGACGCCCGCCCTGCCGCAGGTGTCCAGCGTGGGCGAAAGCGCGCCCACCCCGCCGTCGAGTGCGCCGCCAGTCCAGCCCCCCGCATCCGCGACGCCTGCGCCGGCGGCATCCGCCCCTGCGGAGGCCGCGCCGAAACCGGCTGCAGCCCCCGTGGCCGCAGACACGTCCTCTGGCGCACCGGCGCAGACAATGGCGCAGCCCTCCGCCACTGCACCGGCGGCACCTGCCGCCGATCATGCGGCCGGGGCGGAAAATGTGGTTGCACCCGCGACCTCCACGGTTGTCCCTGCGACTCCGGCTCCGCTGCCGCCAGCGGGGGCCTCGGCCGTGCCGCCGGGGAGTGCTGTCCCTGCCGCGCAGCCCAAGGCGCAGCAGGACGAGGCCACGCCAACCCTGCCGCCGCATATCACCGATGTGCCAAAGGATAATTCCGCTGCATCCCAGCCTGCCGCGCATTAAGCGCGTCAGGGGAAGGAGGTCCGGTCCCTGAGGGGCGGAAAACTGCTACAGACCATGTCTGGAGTGCCGGGTGCCAGATTCCGGGCTCTGCCCGGACCCGGCAGGGACCACAGGCCCCTGCACACCGATTCATCAGGCAAAGCTTTACGTGGTCGCCGGTCGTAAAAGTTTGTGGTGAAGCTTTTTTCAAGGAAGCTTCAAAAGGAATGCCGCCTTCTAAAAAAGGCGGCACCAGAAACTTTTCATTTTTATCAGCAGGTGATCCCCGCACCGCATATCCCGGCGGGTATCAGACCCGGCCGACCCCGCGCAGGCGGTGCAGCACCACGATCGCGGTGGTCAGCAGCAGGGCGGCACAGGTCTGGTGGACTGTCCCCGCCCAGACCGGCACCACCAGCAGCAGCGTGGTTACGCCCAGCGCATATTGCAGCAGCACGACCCATCCCATCACCATCAGCGCGTCCTGCGCGGGCTTGCCCAGTTTCGGGGTGCGCAGGCCAAGGAAGATCGTCACGCCGATCAGCGTCGCCGTGGCGGTGGCCAGCAGGCGGTGGTCGAACTGGATGGCGGGGACGTTCTGGAACCAGTTGAGCCAGAAGGGATGCAGCCGCGCATATCCCGCCGGGATCAGGTGCCCGTCCATCAGCGGGAAGGTATTGTACGAAAAGCCCGCATGCGTCCCGGCGGTGAACCCGCCCGCGACGATGGTGATGCCGACGATGCAGCAGATGGCCCAGACCAGGCGGTGGACCCGCACCACTTCGGGCGTGGCGGGGATGAATTCGGGGACTGGCGTGCGGGTCGAAAGCGCGGTCCACAGGATGGCGATATACAGCGCGAAGGCGCAGCACAGGTGCAGCACGAGGCGCACTGGCGCCACGGCGGTGCTGTCGGGATTGAAGCCCGACGCCACCATGAACCAGCCGATCGCGCCCTGCAGTCCGCCCAGCACGAAGAACAGCAGGAGGCGCGCGATCAGGCGGCGCGACAGGACGCCGGTCACGGCGAACCAGATCAGGGGGACCAGCAGGACCATCCCCATCAGCCGCCCCCAGAAGCGGTGGATCCATTCCGCCCAGAAGATCTGCTGGAACCCGGCAAGGCCGAATCCGTCATGCAGGATCTTGTACTGGGGGATGGTCTTGTACAGTTCGAACTGCCGTTCCCATTCCGCATGCGACAGCGGCGGGATCATGCCGGTGATCGGCCGCCAGTCCATGATGGACAGGCCCGACCCCGTCAGGCGGGTATACCCGCCGAGCGCGATCATGCCGAGCAGCATGAAGCAGATGGCGAACAGCCAGTTCGAGACCCGGCGGCGGTCATGCGCGCTGGCCGGGAAAACGGAGTCGCGGCCCTTGGCGAGGCCAGAGGAAGGATGTGCGGACATAGGCCGGATTTAGACTGGCCTTGCACGCCGCCGCAAGGCAATGCTAGGGCGCTGGTAAGGTTTTCGTGTCTGCCGCACGTCCACGGCATGACTGGCGTGCGCGCCCGCGCCACATATATCGCAACAGAGGACGTCCTTCCCCGCGTGACGCGATCGTGCCGCCCCCCGCCATCCGTGGTCCCTGATCCCCCTGATGGCCCGCCTTGCGCCGCCGCGCCGCGCGCAGGTGTGGGCGTGCTGCTGCGTCCGGCGCTGATGGTTGGGCTGGCGGTGGCGCTGGTGGTCGCGGTGCGCGCCATGCCGGGCCTGCGCGCGGGCCTGGACATGGGGCCGGGCAATGTCGCCATGCTGCGTGACGGGGTGTGGGGGCGGGTGTGGTTCGTGCTGGCGGGTTCGGCGTTCTGCGCGCTGGGACTGCCACGCCAGGCGGTGTGCCTTGCGGCGGGCATGGCCTATGGCACGGCGCAGGGCATGGCGCTGGCCACCTGCGCCACGGTTGCGGGGGGGATGGCGGATTTCCTGGCCGCGCGG
>NZ_POTC01000106.1 GCF_002906255.1 Novacetimonas maltaceti
GGATATCGCGCAGGGTCTCGACAATCAGGCCCGCGCCCATGGCGGCAAGGTCGTCATGCAGCGTGGTTGCCGTGGTGCGTGGCGTCAGGGCGACGCGGCCTTCCACCAGCATCGCGCCGGTATCGAGGCCCGCATCCATCTGCATGATGGTCACGCCGCTTTCGCTGTCCCCCGCCAGGATCGCCGCCTGTATCGGGGCAGCCCCACGCCAGCGCGGCAGTAGGCTGGCATGGATGTTCAGGCACCCGTGCGCGGGCGCGTCGAGCATGGCGACCGGCAGGATCAGCCCATAGGCCGCGACCACCGCCACGTCGAGCTTCAGTGCCGCGAAATGCGCGTGTTCCGCCGTGTTGCGACGCAGCGACAGCGGCGTGCGCACCTCGATCCCCAGTTCCTGCGCCGCGACCTGCACGGGCGACGGGCGCAGCGCCTTGCCCCGGCCTGCGGGGCGGGGCGGCTGCGTATAGGCCACGACGATCTCATGCCCGGCGGCGTGCAGGGCCTGAAGCGCCGGTACGGCAAAGTCGGGTGTTCCCATGAAGGCAAGGCGCATGATGTCGGTCCATCGGGGGAAAGGCGCGCCGGGCGATGCCAGCGGCAGGCCGGTGGCAGGGGCGCGCAGAAGTCACGGGAATGGGCTGCCGCGTGTCACGTCACCGGGGCGTGGACATTGCGGCGGCCTTCGGGATCATCAGTGCTTGAGGCGCTGTTCCTTGGCAAGGCGGCGCATGATCATGTTGCGCTTGAGCGCGGAGAGGTGATCGACAAACAGGATGCCCTCCAGATGGTCGATCTCGTGCTGGATGCAGGTGGCGAGCAGGCCATCGACCTCGATCTCGTGGCGCTTGCCCTCCAGGTCCTGGTAACGCACGCGCACGCTTTCGGGGCGGGCGACCTCGGCATACTGGTTGGGCAGCGACAGGCAGCCTTCCTCGCGGATGGACATGGTCTCGGTTTCGGCGATGATGTCGGGGTTGATCAGCACCATGGGATTGCGCGCCTCGTCCTTGTCCGCCACATCGACGATGGCAAAGCGCAGGCCAAGCCCCACCTGCGGCGCCGCAAGGCCGATGCCGGGGGCCTTGTACATCGCGGCGAACATGCGCGGGATGGCTTCGCGCAGTTCGGCGGTGTCCTCGGGGCGGACAAGACGCGTTTTCTGACGGAGGATCGCCTGCGGGGCGACAAGGATCGGCATCGGCGTGGCCGTTGCAATGACATCTTGATCTATCATGTTCGCGATTTAGCGATCCTGCGCCCCGGATGCCAGTGGTTCCGTGCGTCCGGGGGCGTGTTTTTACCGCGTCTGCCCATTTTTTGACCCGTCGCTTTTGTCCGCGCCTGTGGCCGCAGGGGGACAGTTCCCTTGCGCGGGGGCGCGGATGTCCCATATCGTCAGGCAGGGTGGATGCCATGACGGGTCCACCCCTGATTGTCGTCTCGCTCTGGAATTGAGGAGGCCTGAGTGTCGGGAAGAGTGTTCGGATCCCCCATGTTTCTTGGTTTTGATCATCTGGAACAGATGCTTGAACGGGCGTCGAAGAACGCTTCGGACGGGTATCCGCCATACAATATAGAGCAGGTCAGCCCCACGACCCTGCGCATCACGCTGGCGGTGGCGGGTTTCATGATGGAAGACCTGCACATCACGCAGGAAGACAACCAGTTGGTCATCCGTGGGCGGCAGGGTGATGACGGGCAGGGACGCGTGTTCCTGCATCGTGGCATCGCCGCGCGGCAGTTCCAGAAGGCCTTTGTCATGGCCGAGGGAATCGAGATCGGCGGTGCATGGATGGATAATGGCCTGCTGCACATAGAACTGCACCGGCCCCAGCCCGAAGTGCGCGTGCGCAAGATCGAGATCGCGAAAGGCCCGTCGATCCGCGATCGCGCGGCGCCGGTCGTCGATGTGCCCGGCATGCGCAAGCAGCATGTCGTCAGGGTCATCGATGACGAATGAGGGGATGAATGCCGCCCATCCCCGTTATCATGTGAATGCGGAAAAGAAGTCTCCCTGGCGGGAGCATTTTCCGGCTGCTGGAGGGCATGCAATTGAGAACAACACTCCGCAACGGACGGCTGGTGCCGTGTGATACGGGCAACAGCCTGCCGATGGATGTGCATACACTGAGCGACAGCCAGATGCGTGCGCTGGGAATGGAATATGTGGCCTATATCAAGGAGGTCGTGGTCGACGGGGAGGAGGCGTTCGCCATCCATGCCGCCGACGGGACGCCCATGGCCCTGACACCGGACCGCGACATGGCGATCACCGCCGTGCTGGAACATGAAATGGTGCCGGCGCTGGTCCACTGACCCCGGCGCCATAATCAACCGTGGCCTGGCCGCCCCGTCTGCTGACGGAGCGGCCCTTTTTTTACGCCCCGGCGCGGCCTGTGGGGTCAAGCCAGCCGATATTGCCGTCATCACGGCGGTAGATGACGTTGATCTCTTCGCTGCAGCTGTTGCGGAACATCAGCAGTTTCGTATCGGCAAGGTCGAGTCGCATGACAGCCTCACCCACGCTCAGCGTCGCGATGTCGGTCGGGCGTTCGGCGATGATCGTGGCATAGGGACCGGCCCCCGCTATGGCCGGGTCCGTATCCTCGTCCAGGCCGTCATTGGTGGCGGCCTGCCGTGTTTCCTCACGCGCGGGCATGTCGCCGCCGGGCCGCAGGACATAGCTGCGTCCCTTTTCCGTTGGCGTGGTCCGTGAACGCAGGTGGCCGTGGTTGGTGGCCTTGCGGTGATAACGGCGCAGGCGCTTGGCGATATGTTCGGCGGCGTCATCGAATGCCCCATGGGCATCCGCGGCTTCGCCTTCGCCACGCAGGGTCAGCCCGCGGGAGGCATGGAGGTTGATGTCGCAGGTAAAGAACGAACGCGCCCGGCTGAAGGTGACGCGGGCTTCCATCGCCTGTCCGAAGTATTTTTCCGAAATGCGGTCCAGATGATCGGTCACGCGGTATTTCAGGGCGTCAGACAGGTCGATCTGCTTGCCAGCAACGCTGATGTGCATAAGGGACCACTCCTTGTTTTCGCCAAGGGAGCCATGTGCAGTGACGGAAAAAGCGATGGGCCATCTATCGTATCAGGTATGAAAATCCCCGCTCCGCATGCACGGCCTGCCCTGGCTTCAGGTTCACTCTGTTGCACCAGTTCCGGCCCATCCCGTGGGCAGGGCCGGAAACACCATCAGACATGTCCGGGGCGGTCCTGTCCATTCCTTCTTTGCATGCAAGACGGCACGATTTTCGATGCAACCCGCCGCCCGGTCCACAACCCGCTGTAACTAAAGTGTAAACTTTTCACCCAGATAAACGCGGCGCACATCCTCGTTGGCGACGATTTCCTCCGGCCGGCCTTCGGTCAGGACCTGTCCGCTGTGCATGATATAGGCGCGGTCGATCACCTCCAGCGTCTCGCGCACGTTATGGTCGGTGATCAGCACGCCGATGCCGCGATCCTTCAGGTGGGCGACAAGGTCGCGGATTTCGCCCACCGCGATGGGGTCGATGCCCGCCAGCGGTTCGTCAAGCAGGATGTAATGCGGCTGGCTGGCCAGTGCGCGCGCGATTTCCAGGCGCCGCCGCTCCCCCCCCGACAGCGCGAGCGAGGGGGAGTGGCGGAGCCGCGTGATCCCGAATTCCCCCAGCAGCCCGTCCAGCATCGTCTGCCGCCGGTCCGCGTCGGGTTCGACGATTTCCAGCGCCGCCATGATGTTCTGTTCGACGTTCAGGCCGCGAAAGATGCTCGATTCCTGCGGCAGGTAGCCGATCCCCATGCGCGCGCGGCGATACATCGGCAGTTGCGTGATATCCGCCCCGTCGAGCGTGATGGTGCCGATGTCGGGACGCACCAGCCCCACGATCATGTAGAAGCTGGTGGTCTTGCCCGCGCCATTGGGGCCGAGCAGGCCCACCGCCTCGCCGCGCTGCACCTGGAGCGAGACGTCGCGCACGACCGAACGCTTGCGATAGCTCTTGCCGATGCCGCTGGCGATCAGGCCCCCGTTCGGGGTGATGTCCGCAGGGATGGGGGC
>NZ_POTC01000107.1 GCF_002906255.1 Novacetimonas maltaceti
GGCCGCGCGCGGCCCGATCTTCCAGCGTGTAGGACGTTTCGAGGATGTCGTAATTCACTTCGTCCACCATCACCCACAGGGGCATGTCCGTATCCAGCTTCGCCCTGCGGACTTCTGTTTCCGGAATCAGTACGGCCTGACGATCAGCGGCCGGCTCTTTGCTCGTGATCGGCAGGATGAAGAGATGATGCTTGCCGTCCCGGTCAATGGCGACGACCACCACGCAACTCGGCCGCTTTTTTCGGCCTTCCGTCTCACCTCGTAAATCCTGCCATTTCCAGAGATAGTGATAGTCGATGACCTGGCCGACACGCGGGAAGTCATCAGCCATTCAGATAGTCCTCGATCCCCTGATCGCACAGGGCGGCGACGTCTTCAGGCATATCGTTGACGGCATAAGCCTTCTGACTACCCGTATCCCTGCTGGTCAGCGTCTCGTATCGCTCCATCGACATGACAACAAACCGGGGCTTGCGATGCTTGGTGATGGCGACGGGGGCGACGGCTGCGGCCTCGAAGAGATCGCCGGTATTACGGGTCAGGTCGCCCGCTGCAAACTGCTTCACTGGCTTTATCCTCCCACGGGGTAATATCAAGAATATACAGAAATTCCGAATATTACGCAAATTAAATCGCTGAGGATAGCAGAGGCGCAGCGGCCTACAGGGCCGCCAAATGACACACAGCCCCCGTTAGGGGGCTTCCGTTTATCGTGGCTATCCCGAGGGGAGAAGAGACTATGCCACAGAGGGCACAACCATCCGCCCTTCTGTGCTCACCTCGCTGATTTTTTCGCGACCAGCAGCGCGACCACAGGTCCGCCCCATGCGCCCAGCAGGCCGAGAACGGCGATTGCGGTCGAGAACCAGAGTGGTAAAGCCACGGGCGAGGCATCGGCTCCCATCATCATCGGCAGACCCAGCACGCCGAACATGAATTGAAAGAAGACAACGGGCAGAGCGATGATTTTCACAGATCGAAAGCTGTGCGTGAACATCACAGACAGGCCCGCCATCATGACAGAAAAAAAGAGACCGGCCGTCAGGATGCCTATCCCATGAAGGGCCAGGAACCATTGCGGCAAGAGTTCCAGCCCACGGTCCCGCATCAGACAGAACATAATCACGACACCAGCCAGAAAACCGAAAGTCACGATCAGTTTCAGCGTGTCGATGGCATCAGCAATATGCCCAGCAAGACGGTCAACGCCATTTGGCGCAGTATTCTGCTCTGTTGTCATGTCCTGATTCCGCTAGAACCTGTTTTGCCGTTGCTACCATAAACCCGGTCTTATCCGTAAGAAATTGCCGGTCGCTTATAGGAGCGGGAATTGATTTCGACTTACTCGCGCCGAGGTAACGCGCTGTCCGCCTGATTTTCGGGTTTCTCACTTTCTGGCACCTCGGAAAGAAGAGACAAAAGAGTATCGGGAACAGGTTCTTTCACCACAGCACCGAACCGGGCACGCAACGCGCGCTTCAGCCAAGACGCCAGAAAATTTTCATCTGAATACTTGTGCATATCCGATCCTTCCCACTGCATTTTAATCGGATCGCCCACGACAGGAAGATTCTGGCGTCGTGGGGCACTCCACAATATTGCGAGCCCAGCATCATCCGCCGGAGCGGGTGGCCGGGGCGCAATGCCCCGGCCGGTTGTTGTCATGCGGTCGCTGCGCCGGGTGTGCGGAGAAAGGCCGGAAGCCATCCGCTTTCCGCTGCGGCCTTGCCCGCGTCGGTGGCGAGGGCATCCCGTTTTGCCTTCTGCCAGTCGCCGGGGTTTGCTCCTGCCTCGGTGATGTAGTCGGCAATGGTGGATTTCGTCAGCGAACGGAAGAAGTTGTCCGCATCGGGCTTCCACCATTCGCGCATGTCGAAGCCGATTGAGGCTGCGATGTCACGCGATGAACCGCGCTGCCTGTCCTCGGACCAGTCCTCCTTTCCGGCATTCACGAAGGGCATGGCGCAGGCGGCAAGGATTTCGACCAGTTCGCTTTCGGTACGGCCCAGCAGCCACGGCCACAGCCGATCATCCTGCGGGATGCGCAGAGGGTTGAGGCGTTCCAGCCGATATTCGGCAACCGCGCACATAGCCGGGTTGGTTGCCTTGTCGTGCGGCGTTTCGGGCGTCTCGAAGCGGGGAGACATCGCGCCGTGGTGCTGCATCAGAAGCGCATGGACCAGAACCCGCAGGACCATCACGCTGTCCCGCGCAAGCGTAGCCTGTAGGGCGGCTGTCCGCTCGCGATAGAGCGTTTCCATCAGACCGTTGGGAATGGTGGGCACCGCACTGTCATTCTCGGCTGTGCTGGCGCTGGCGGCGTCCTTCTTCTTCGCGCCGGGTTTGACCACGCCCACATAGGTCGTGCCGATCTCCGCCCCCTCGGTCATGATGAAGACCCCGGCCTGTTCCTTCTGCTCGGCGCTCCACAGGTGAGCCGCATTCTGCAATGCCTCAAGCTCGGCGGTCAGGGCGTCGTATTCTTCGTTTTCCTCGTCGGTCAGGCCCTGGGACTGCTCGTTTTCCTCGATCTCGGTCAGCCAGTCGGCAATCGCCTCGATGCGTGCGGCATCCTCGGCGGTTGGCTCGGCCTGTTTTGGCGACAGGCGAGGGGTGGAATAGAACCAGCTTGGCCGGTCCGTGATGCGTTCAACCCATGACCAGCCTTCGGCCCTGAACCCGGCTTCGACTTCGCCCAGCTTCTTTTCGGCCAGTTCGTGCAGAAGCGGGGTATCGGTCAGGAAACCGTTCTCTCCGAACAGGTCCTGCACCACGGTCCCGCCCGCAGCGCGGTAGGTATCCAGTCCGACGAAGGAGACGATGCGGCTGCTTTCGGGAACGGCCCCCTGCATGAGCCGGTTCTTGATGGAGTGCGGGGCAACCTGAAAGTGCGTATCCAGCACCCATTGCAGCACACTGTCCTGCGCCTCGTGATCGTCCGCCACGGTGAAGGCCGAAACCTGTTCGAGCGTGAGCTGATCCTGTCGGAAGGCGCTCATGACAGCAGGAGAGACGGACGCCAGCTTCAGGCGCTTCGCGACGATTGAAGCGGAGACGCCAAAACGCTGCGCGATCTGCTCGACGGAGCGTCCCAATTCGACCTGTCGGGCGAACGCCTCGAACTGGTCGGCCGGGTGCATCGCATGACGCTGCACGTTCTCGGCAAGGCTGATTTCCTCGGCTTCCTCGGGTGTCACGATCCGGCAGAGAACGGACTTGTCCTCGGTCCAGTCGCCGCGTTCGACCAGCAGGGACATGGCGAGAAAGCGTCGGCCGCCCGCGACAACGCCGAAGCGATCACCATCCGGCACGACGACAAGGCTCTGGATCAGGCCAACGGCTTTCAGGTTGTCGGCCAGTTCTTCGATAGCGATGGCGGGCACCGTGCGCCGGACATTCAGGGGCGAACGGAACAGCTTGCTGAAGGGGATGCGTGTCCCGTCTGTATCGTTGGCGGGCGTCGTGATTGGCGTCGGCGTCTTGCTCGTAGTCTTTCTGGCGGGCTTCGTGGTGGCTTTCTTGGGCTCACTGCGGAGTGTTGCAGACATAGGGTTTACCCTCCCTGCACCGGGCGGGGAGGAAGGACCATCCCCCCACGTTTTCCCGCCCGGTGCTCTTATTATATACACGATATAATAAGAGAGAGGCAAGAGAAAAATGCAGTTTTCCACACAGAAAATGGCGGTTTCCCGCCAAAAATTACCCTTGCATCCGCCCCCTCAAAACCCCAGCCTTTCGTTCGACCTGCCAGCGGCAGGGCGAAAGGCAGCGCAGCGACGCCTTTCGTCCCGACACCTTCAGATCCGCCGGCAACGC
>NZ_POTC01000108.1 GCF_002906255.1 Novacetimonas maltaceti
AAGCCACGACTTCAGATCAGGCGGCAGAAGATACGGCTGAGACCGGTCAAACGGGATGAAGCTGCTCATCTCACCACCTTACAACTTCACCTCTTCACAGGGTACCCCAACCCGACAGGCTGCTAGAACCCGATCATCGGATCTGACGACCAGTGTACGCAATCCGATAGAGCGGATATGGGCTATATACCCAGGCTGCGGCCATCGATTTGTTGCGGTCGCGATTTCACGCAAGTCCGCTCTTAGCCCATTCGAGAGAATCGCAATTCGCTGTTTGTCGCTAGTAAGTAGTTCCATGTTCCACTGGAGCTCTTCCTTCGCGCTGGCAAAGAAATCTTGCGCGATCGGATTGGCGGCTATGAACGCCTGCGCATCATGCGCTTTCTTTTCCGAGAAAGCCGAGACACCAACTAGGCCTTCGGCATCGATATCACCGGCTCGCCCGATCTCGATCAGCAGTTTGTCGGTTCGCAGTCGTTTCCAGGTTCGTCCGTCGACATTTCCTGATTGTCTGCCGGGTGCATCGCCGACAGAAAGCTGAAGCCTTGCACGCGTTGCCCCGACGTAGATAACCCGGGTCTCCTCGTCCACGTCAGCGTCCTCGTCCCGTGGGGGCAGAAAGAGGTAAACATTGTCGGCTTCCCGGCCTTTGCTGGCATGAATCGTCCCGACGACGGGCCCGTTGTCACCGTATTCGGGCGATGTAAAGAGAACAGGCGGGCTCGAGCGTCCAAGCACTTCCCTGAGCCGGTGAAGATCGACAAGCTGGTCCGTCACTCCGGCCACCTCGATCATCAGCTGCCACGCGCGTTCCATCGTGAGCGGTGAGGTTTGAGAGACAATCCGGCTGTCCCAACGAGCTCTGAAATCGTCGCTGGAAATTCGGCGGCTAGAGGGTGTTATGCACCGTGAGCGAGTATAGCGGCGTTTCTGAGCATGAAGCACGCGAACGCAATGACATGGAGACTTGCGAGTGTTGAAGCGTAACGCTCGTAATCCTTGACGAGCCTACGACAGCGTGTTGCCCATGCGAAAGATCGCTCAACAACCCATCGGCGCGGCAGCAGCACAAAGCCGCGTTTGGCTTCGGGCAACCTGACGACCTCCAGGGTGATCCCCTGGGCCCGTGCTGCCCCGGCAGGTTTCTCGCCGGTATATCCCTGATCGACATAGGCCAGTTCAACGCTCTCGTCTGTCGCATCCTGAATGGCGGCAGCAAGACGTCCCACCTCGGCGCGATCATCCCGGCTGGCCGGCGTGACATGCAGGGCCAGCAGGTGTCCCAGCGTGTCCACGGCCATGTGCAGCTTTGATCCCTTTTTGCGCTTGGCCCCATCATATCCGGCGCGGGAACCGCTTTCCGGCGTCGAACGTAATGTCCGGCTGTCGATAATGGCTGCCGTTGGCTCCGCCCTGCGGCCAGAAGCGATACGCAGCATGGCACGCAGATCAGACACCAACGCGTCAAAACAACCTGCCTCCATCCAGCGACGGGATTGCTGGTAGACCGCCGACCACGGCGGAAGGTCATTCGGCATGGCGCGCCAGGCAATTCCGTAGCGGATCACGTAACGCAATCCATTGAACAGTTCGCGCAATGCGTGATGTCGTTGTTGCGCATCCTCGCGCATCAGGACCAGATACGGGACAACCAGAGACCATTCTTCATCTGATACGTCAGAGGGATACGGTTTGCGTGCAGGTGCCATCCCTCATTACTGCACCAATCAGACACGAAAGTACATAACACCCTCTAGTAAAATCCCAGAACAACTGTGCGAATGATGGCAGGATACGCGGTGGAAGTCCCGACATGCGGAGTCGATGCGGGACTGCGCTATTTTTCGCTGATATCGCGAGAACATCTGCGCGCTGTCTGACAAGCACAAGCGAATTCTGCGGGACGCCTGCCATGTCAAGCTCCCATGATTTGCCGGATTGTTTTGCGGCCAGTTCGCGAATGCTGCTACTGACCAATTCGGTTTTTCGGGCGGTGGACAGACGTTTGTCGAGAACTTGTTGCCTCACATCGGTGAATATCTTCAATAGTGCAGGATCGGAAGTTCGGTGGACTTTCCGGAGCTCGTGTGGCTCGAACTGACGCTGTTCCAGTTCATCGATGAAGATTTTGTTATCCTCTCTTCCCGAGCTTTCCTCGGTGAAGCCGTAAATCGCCTGCGCCTGATCGCAGAAGACGGTAACACCGCAGTCCTCATCTATCGTGTCTATCATGGCAAGAACTAGACTGGCTCGGTCGCCGGTGATGTCCTGTGCTTCATCCACCACGAGATGTCCGACACGTCCCAAATACTCGCGAACATCCTCATCCTCGAGAACCTGCGCCAGCGTCGAGCGTATATTGTCGTCGTGTGAACCGGTGAGCTTTGTCGTTGATGAAAACCCGGACTGGATCGACCACGCATGTGAATCGAGCGTTGCGATCTTTACGGCTGCCGCATCCGAAGGTTCGTCAAGATAGCTTTCCAGCCGGTTTCTGATTTCTTGGATGGCCGTGCGTGTGAAGCTGATCAGCCAGATACGGCTTGGAGGCGTGCCATTCCTGATAAGTGCCGCAACTCGGGAGCAGGCCACAAAGGTCTTGCCGGTCCCCGGACCGGCGTCAACCAGAAGCCGCGCGGATGCGTTTGCCGTAATAACTGCTTTCTGGAGAAGATCTTCCTCATCTTCCTCGATTGCGGGATGAGCGGTCCCCGCTTCGTCACGGACGGGGCCGCTATCGATATATACTATGCCGTTGGCGACGCGCCAGAACTGACGCTTGAAGCGGATGACAGGACCCGCCGTAGTCTCGCGTAGAGGCCGCACCACCCGCGCTATTTCCTGACCGCCCTTGACGATACTTACTTCTATATCGCCGGAAAACACCGACTGCATGCGTCCCCCAAAGCTTTCGCCAACGTCCCCAGCCAGTCGAATTCCTATAATAAGCAGGATGTTAGCATGATGCGAACCGGTTACAATATGAACGCGTGCATAACTGCATCTTTCTTATGGACTATGCTCGTGGATCATTCCGTGCTTGCCGTGTAATCGATGGAAGCCCAAGGCTATTGATATAACTGGTTTATATTGCGGCCTGAAGCGAATGTGGAAATCGGTGCTTGCGTGCCCCCGCAACCATGCACACGTCCTTGATCAGACACGATAAACCCGCCCAATTGAGGCGGGTTTTTTGTTGCCCGAAATCTTCCGCAGGATGTGTATAGGATGCAATCGGGAGTGAAACGCCAGCGTAGCTTGGGCTTAAAACAGGCCATATCACGATAAGGTGAGATTTATCGGCGGCCTTATTGATCAGTGGAAATTGCGCGATCTGACGACGAAACGCTCATCGGCGGAATCGCTGTCATGGGCGCTCTCAGCAGAGGAGCGATTACCTACAGCTTGTCCTGCTGCAGAAGCCGCATGTTACCTTCCGGCCATCACAGCTGGCATGGCTTATGAATGTTGGAGAATTTATCAGTTCTCATGATGCCGGTTCGCCCTGAACCTCCTGCAACATATCCCGTGCAGCGCGAAGCACCGCCTCTGTCGTGATTTCGAATTTTGCGTAGAGATCACCGACCTTGCCAGAGTCTCCGAACCCGTGCATGCCGACGAAGCGACCGTGGAAGCCGAGGTAGCGCTCCCATCCCAGTTCCACGGCGGCTTCAACGCGGAAATCTCACAGAAGGGTTGTACATCGGGTTAGATTATGAAAAAGTCTGTTTTGCACAAAAGAAATTTTCGTAAGCTATAAGAAAACCCGATGCAGACAGAGTGTAGCGCAGGCGCGTATGA
>NZ_POTC01000109.1 GCF_002906255.1 Novacetimonas maltaceti
CGACCGAATGGACACTCGTTGCTCTCGCATACAACTGTAAAAGAATGGCGCGGCTTCAGGCAGCATAAGCCAGGTCAGCCTTGGCGTTATCAGCCGCAAAATGCCCAACCCGACAGGCTGCTAGGGTGTCGACTCATAAACATCGACAACAGCTTCTCGCCGCGACGAGCTTTACAGCGGCGAGGTAGTTTTCGGGAGGGTTGTCGTATCGGGTTGCGATACCTCGGAACTGTTTGATCCTGTTGAAGAAGCGTTCCACGAGGTTCCTTTGCCGATAGACCCAGCGTGAGAAGGTGAAGCTTCCCTTGCGAGCGGCCTTTGGCGGGATATTGGCTCAAGCATTTCGGGCCGCTGCCTTGGCGCGAATGGCATTGCTGTCATATCCCTTGTCGGCCAGCAGGATGTATCTTTCGCCCTGGCTATCGGTCAGCGCATCGGCCTCGGTGCAATCGGCGACTTGGCCGCCTGTCAGACGAAGACTGACGGGACGGCCTTCCGCGTCGACGAGCGCGTGGATCTTACTGGTGAGGCCGCCGCGGGAACGTCCCATGTCGCCATCGTAAGCCGCCGAAACGGCTTCAAGAAGCCGATCCCATACCCTGGCTTTTCGCCAGCGAACAAAACGATTGTAACAGGTGGTCGGCGGGCCATAGCGTTCGGGGATTTGTGCCCAGGGCGAACCTGTCCGAAAGCGCCAAAGGATGCCATTCAGCACACGGCGATCATCGACGCGGGGGACGCCACGCTGTTTGTTGGGCAGCAACGGCGACAGGATAGACCATTCGCGGTCGATGAGTTCGTAGCGGCAGCGCGTCATCAAAGCTCCCTCAGTCCGAAGATTTGAATCACGCATGCCGCTAATCACCAACAATTTTTATGAGTTCACAACCTAGTAGCAGTCGCGGATCAGGCCTGTGGTCAATAGAATCTATACGATCTATTTCAATTGCTACCCGGGAACGGTTCATTATGCATTTTCTTATATTCATCACAAAAATACTGAAATGCCTGGCTAAAACCTGTCACATCTATGGTATAGGTATTTGATTCGGTTTCGAGTGTAATACTCTGTGAACTCATAATAGATTGAAAGATTGATGGCCATGCCGATGTATCAGGCTGATAAACAAACCACGCATTCGGCGGAGTATTAATAATAGCTTCTATCTGATTTACACTGCCATCAAAATGTATTTTAATGGACTTGTCTTTATATTTTGCGTTGGGAATATTAATTATTAAAACAGGTATTATATTTTCTTTATTTCGAGGATCTGGCATTTTGTTTAGGACAAAACCAGGGAGGCTGGGATCTAAGCCGCATGTAAGCATAATCATATTCTTAGCAGAAGGTACAACGCCAACGCCACAGTCACCGAATTGCCTTGCGCCCGTTATCGAATAACCATATGCATGAAAAGAAAAAAAAGACCATAATAATAAAAATAATATGTATATATCGGATTTTCGTGCTTTGCATATCGAATGGTATACAGACATAGGATAATTGCCTTTCACAAATATTCCGCGCACGAAGGTCGTAGAAGGCGGGACTATGCACCCATGCACCATTTTTTGCAATCACACATACAGTTTAATATCAGAAAGCGCAGTAGAGCTTTCTTCGCGATACATATTATTTGAAGACATGTATCGGCTAAAGGCAGGGTGGATGCGGATAGACCGTATTAGGGCCTGTTAGGCCTTGATATAGTCTGCTGTAGCCGCGATGAGGATGATGGAGAAGAAGGATGCGGCGGTCTTCTCATACCGGGTCGCGACAGCCCGCCATTCCTTGAGCCTTGCCCACAGATTTTCGACCAGATGCCGGTGTCTGTAAGCCCATTTGGGACAGGCGACTTCCGGATCATTCTTCCTTGGCGGAATGACAGGACGAGATCCTCGGTTCCAGAGATATTCGCGGAATTTATGCGAGGCATACCCACGGTCACAGACGATATAGGTCGGTGGGTGTGGCAGGTCGTCGAGCAGGGCATAAGCGGATGGCAGTTCGTGTGACTGTCCGGGCGACAGCGTGAAAGACAGTGCCTTGCCATGTCCATCCGCAGCTACGCAGACCTTGGTGCCAAAGCCTCCACGTGAGCGGCCAAGCGCCTCACGATCTCTGCAGCGTTCACTGTATCCCCTTTTTTGGCGGCCCCGGCCGCCTTGTGATGGGCACGGATCGTCGTGCCATCGAGAAAGACCATGCCCAATGCCAGCTCCGCGCCTTTTACCTTTTCAAAGAGGCGCTGCCACACACCAAGCTTCGACCAGCGAATGAATAGTTGGGCGGCAATCCACCAGGGACCAAACTCAGGCGGAAGGGCGCGCCATTTCGCGCCATTCTGATGGCGCCAGAAAATCGCGGAGATCGTCCGTCGAAGGTTTTTCGGTGGGGTCTTGCCCGTCGGACGGACTTCCTCGATCAAAGGCTCCCAGACGGACCAGGCGGCATCAGAAAAGACAGACTGCATCATGCTCATCATAAACAGCTATGCAGTCCGTTCTGTCATTCAAGGCCTAACAGGCCCTAGCCTATATAGGTTGATGCATCTCATGATGTGACGAGGCTGGAGCCGGGCGGGATAATGGGGCAGGGGACGCATCATTTGAGAAAGATGATTACACTTGCTGCGGTTTGGATGGCAGATATGCATGTATGAGCGCACCGGTCGTATCTGGTTGCAACACGTCTCCAGTCTCTCAGCCTTGCGAACATGCTTTCAATAAGGTGGCGCTTTTTATACAGGTGCCAGTTGCAGGGTCGCTTTGATTTTCTGTTGTTCTTAGGTGGGTTGTAAGCGGTGATATCTCGGTCGCTGAGAGACCGCCGGATGCGGTTGCTGTCACAACCCCGATTCCCGATGACTTCTTCTATTCTTTCCGGCAGGTCCGCCAGAAGGACATCCGCCCCTTTGAAAGGCACTGACTTGTCCAGCAGTCAGATAGGGGCGGACAGGTCGGCCGTGGCCATCGCACATGCTATGCAGCTTTGAGTTCAGTCACCCCCTTTTGTGCGTCCGATATGCCGAGGAAAAGCCCCTTTTTGAGCAGGGCCGCTGCGACCTGTGCGGCTTGAAGTGTGTCGTATCGAGCATCAGATGCTTTGAACGGCCAGCCTGCTCTGTCAGCCCGACGAAGATCCGGTCAATGACATCCGGGCGGCTTCATCGGATGAAACGGTTACATAAGGCCTTGTGAGGACCATACCCTTTCGGGGCATTTTTCTACTGAAGCCCGTTTCGGATCACATAAACGATACCGCTCAGAATCCTCCGGTGATCCACGCGTAGCATTCCGTAAGCCAGGGAAAAAATACGGTGTAATCTGCTCTAGCAGCCTGTCGGGTTGGCCATTGGGAGGATCATAAGGCCGAGGGTAACCTGGCTTATACTGTTTGAAGCCGCGCCATTCTTTTGCAGTTATATGCGAGCGCAACGAGGGTCCATTCGGTCGTGACTTTTGCAAGGCCACGCAGGCTGAACCTTCTGAAGCCCATGATGCTTTTGATAATTCCAAAGACCGGCTCCACGGTCTGTTTTCGTAGTCTGTAAAGATCTCCGGCTTCTG
>NZ_POTC01000110.1 GCF_002906255.1 Novacetimonas maltaceti
GGAAAGTCGGTCGCCGCCAGATCTTCCAGTCAGTCCCTCCAACTCACCACCGCGGGGTGGAGCAGCCCGGTAGCTCGTCAGGCTCATAACCTGAAGGCCGCAGGTTCAAATCCTGCCCCCGCAACCATACATACGTGTCTGAAAAGACAACAGAAAAGCCACCCTAACGGGTGGCTTTTTTTGTGCCCAGAACATGCCGCAGGAAACACATAGGAAACAGACGGAAAGGTAATCGGGCGCAATTTTGTCGAAGGTCACATGTGTGTGAACGTCGAAGTGAGGCCATCTTTGATGGAGCGAATCAACCAACAGGTCAGGAGCAACTGGCAAGAACTTCGGTTATGATTGAGGTTGTTCGCTCTCCGGTTGCCCAGATGTTTGAAGCCCATGGATAGAATTACTGTTGGCTCTATACGCTTCCGGTTTTTCGAGGCACGCCAGCGTTAGTCCTGCGAAGCCAAGTCCTGCCCCGAGCAGGCAGACGCTGATCCAGCCTCCATGCGCATAGGCCAGTGTTGACGAAAAGGCGCCGCACGCGCTGCCCAACGAATAGAAAACCATATAGGCACCGACGAGACGACTGCGCGCCTCTGCGTCCGAAGCAAAGATCAGGCTCTGACTGGTTACATGGATCGCCTGAATGGCAAAATCCAGCAGGACGACGCCTGCGATCAGAAACCACAGTGAGATGGGCAAGGCAGCCATCAGGCTCCATGCTGCCAGGGCAAGAACAAAGGACAGAACGGTCGTCCGGCGGGCGCGTCCCTGATCGGCCCAGATGCCGGCTCGTCCGGCCCCCAGTGCTCCAGCCACGCCTGCAAGTTCCAGCTCTACAAAAACAGAAACATCATTGAACGCTTCTTCGCCAGGCTGAAGCAGTTCAGGGGCATTGCAACACGCTACGACAAGCTGAAGTCAACATTCCTCGCCGCAGTGCAACTCGTTTCCGCCATCATCGGAATTAACTGACGACACGCCCTAAGCTACGTTAAGCTGTTCAGTCTTCGTCGCCCATATCCTGCCAGTAAGCCTCGTTGAACACCGCGTCCAATTCACTTAGGTTTCTTAGACCAAGTTCCGCGGCGACGTGCCGGGCGTCCAAGCAAAATTGTGCGTATGTTTGAGGCGTGATATTGCTGTTAGAGGGCCGTTCGGGAAATTCAGGACCGGCCAGCCGCATTCCTGCTGAGCTATTTCGGTTCAGGACCGCGAATTTCGATGGATCGACGCTATGGAGCATCTCCGTGCGCCAGTTTGGCCCCACGCCCCGGATGCTCACTTCTCTGACTTTCTCGAATGCCTGTTCCGGGCTGAGATCGCCTGATGCCAATGCTCTCGTACACAGCTCCGCAAAGGCGGCCGGCTCGCCCGCGATGGCGTTCATAAAAATGGGAACGATCGCCGAGTGAAAGCTAGCGTCCAGCTTACGGAGCAGGTCATCAAACTGCTCTCCGGTTGGCCTTGACGTAGCGATGAGTTTCATAATTTTGCTCGCGCGCTTGACCGCTTCAGCGCGATTGCGCATTTGCGCGTCGAATCCTCGCTCGGACTTATCGAGGCGGAATTCACGCAGTAATTCACGCAGCACTGCGAATGTTGTGGGCTCTGCGGTGCGCAGGCGCTTTAGTCGCCGTTGTTCGGTAGCCCGGGTGGCCCTGGCGATATCGTATCTCCGCGAGTAGTCGCGGAGGATGCAGGGATTGAGCGCGCTAACGAGTTTGTCTTTGCACAGCGCGTCTAGACGGGTCCGAATTTTGGTCTCGCTATTCAGGCGCAACAGGACTGAGCATTCGTAGTTATCCGCCATGCCGCCATTCGTCCAGTTCGCCGAGCCGATGAGCATAGAAACAGATTTGTTAACATATTCGAACCGATAGACTTTCGGATGAAAAACACCGTCGAGTTTGTCTCCGACAAAGACCGACAGCGAGTGCTTCCGTGATAGCTTGAGCAACAACTTCAATAGCGTCGACTCTGACTGACAGAAGTCCAACCCGACGATGAATCGTGCCGAACCGCCCTGTTCGAGATGGTGCAGCAGGTGGTTCTTAATGTGTTCCCAGCCTGACATCTTGGCGAACGCCACTGCGACATCCACGTGCCTGGCATTCTCGAACAGGCGGCCGAGTGCCGCGGAATGTTCGCTATTCTCGCCATTCCATATGAGGTCGTAGTGGCCCGTCTTCATATTCCGATTACCTATGTGCGCATCACTTTGCGCCATGCATGACGTTACATCAAAGTGATGCACCTCAACAATGTGGGTCGCTGACTAGGCTCAGGACTCATTCTTTGAGGTAGAAGATGAAGCTGGCTGCGATGTGGATAGCGGACATAAAAGTGTGTGCGCAGCGATCGTATCTGGTTGCAACACGTCGCCAGTCTTTGAGCTTTGCGAACATGTTTTCGATGAGGTGGCGCTTTTTATACAGATGCCAGTTGTAAAGTGGCTTTGATTTCCGGTTCTTCTTCGGCGGAATACAGGCAGTGATCTTCCGTTCTGCGAGAGACTGCCTGATTTTATTACTG
Organism: Novacetimonas maltaceti; assembly: GCF_002906255.1. GTDB lineage: Bacteria > Pseudomonadota > Alphaproteobacteria > Acetobacterales > Acetobacteraceae > Novacetimonas > Novacetimonas maltaceti. Next base: position 2,530 of record NZ_POTC01000110.1, read on the forward strand.
TCGTATCCCCGGTCCCCGATGACCTATTCTGTCTCATCGGGAAGGTCTGCCAGAAGTACATCTGCTCCCTTGAAGTCACTGACCTGACCGGCCGTCAGATGAAGACGAACAGGACGGCCTTCGCTGTCACAGACGGCATGAAGCTTTGAGTTCAGGCCGCCTTTTGTGCGTCCGATATGGCGGGGAAAAGCCCCTTTTTGAGCAGAGAGGCGGCTGTCCGGTGAGCCTTGAGATGTGTCGCATCGATCATCAGGCGCTTCGAACGGCCAGCCTGTTCTGTCAGCGCGACGAAGATCCGGTCAAAGACACCCAGGCGGCTCCAGCGAATGAACCGGTTATACAAAGTCTTGTGCGGACCATACGCTTTCGGGGCGTCTTTCCACTGAAGACCGTTGCGGATTACGTAAATGATCCCGCTCAGAACACGACGGTCATCCACACGCGGAACCCCATGTGCCAGCGGGAAAAACGGCTGGATCCGTTCCATCTGAAACTCAGACAGCAAAAACACGTCACTCACAGGCTCAACCTCCATCGGTAAGCCTGTGAATCACAACGCCCCGCTCAGTTCAATGAATTAACAGGTCCTGAGCCTAGGTAAACGTGTTTTGATTTGTTATTTCGATATGTGATGCAAAATTTAATTTGCTATTTTTTGAATTTTGCCTTTCCTAAAAATATAGCTTATTGGAGTAAATAAATTGCATAAATCTGTCATTGTCCATGTTGATGCACCCAGTTGGGGTGCTCGCCCAGTACCTACTCAATTTATATCAGAAGACTTTGTATTTAATATTGGAGAGGTTCTTCTTACAATCGGCATAATAACCTCTCCTCCCAGGGCTACTGGATTTACATTATCAGAATATTGGGCATGGGTAAGATATCTATGTGCCGTTAGTGGAAATTCCAATGAATTGGAGGGATCGAAGAACCCTTGATTGATGTGCTTGGCCGGTAATTTCTGGGTTTTGGCGATTTGATTGACGGTTTTTGCGATGGCGTCCAGTCTGCGTTTTGAGCAGATTGGGAGTTGTCTCTC
>NZ_POTC01000111.1 GCF_002906255.1 Novacetimonas maltaceti
CATGATCATAATTGGCATGGATCTGTTTTTCTTTGCCCATGCGCTTTCGGCTATCGCGCGCGAGTTCTTATTAACGACAGAAAATCAGTGGGAACAAGGACGTATACGACGCCAAGAAATATTTGCCAGAGGCATTAATTTTAATGCATGGTCCAACACATATTCCTCATTCTCGGGATTTATGAGGTACCTTGGCTCTCAGTTCTATTTATTCTTGCGCTTACTGACAACATCAAAATCTTTGGAGGGGTTTCCTCCTTTGCTATGCGCTTTTATTCTCTTTCTGCGCACAGCTCTTTGCGGTTCTGTGGTCGGATATTTTTCGACTAAAATATCCGGGATACATTTTTGGCACATGCTCTCCAGTCTCGCGCATTTATTGTCTCCACGTACCTAGGTTGCGCCTTTGCCAATCATGAAAACCGGTCTCCTCCTACGGTAAACGTATATTCGTTGGCGCGAATGGCAGCATCAATCGCCTCATCTGAGGTTTGATAATCCCATTCGCGTTCAAGAGAACGATACAACCACCGTGCCAGATCACGTAGGACGTTAATAATCCCCTGCTCAGTGTCAGCCGACATGTCCTGACCCGATCGGCTGCCACGACTGACGTCGATACGCATCGTATATTCATGGTAATAGAGGCCGCGTTGCGTGATCCGCGCGGTAATCTGATAGAAATTTCGCCTCTGGATCTCCAATAGCTGGTCTGCGATGGCATGAAGTGCCTCGTCCTGCGGCGCGTACTGACGGATTTCATGGGACGCACGTCGGGCATATTTATAGACACCCTCGAACGAAGCGCCGTCCCCCTGACTGGAGAACCCCCGGAAATAGATACAGGGATCGCTTACGCCGGATGCGCCTGCCGGGTGCCGTGATGCCATCGCGACGTCTACCCCGATTATAGTGCATATCCTCAAAAAATCCTCATAAACGCTATCCCACCAGGGAAAGCCGTCCAGAGTGTTGCGATACCAGCAGCGGGCTCTCTCACGGGCCGCGTCGGACAGTTCATCAATCTGATAAACCGGAACGGAGATGATCTCAGGCATCGGGATCATCTCCCTCAAGGGCGCTCGCCAGCCATTCGTTGGTGCTGGTCCAGCCAACGGACTTTCGCGCGCCAAGATCGATAAGGTGCGCCCCTCCCCCGAAAGCTTCCAGACGGGGTCGGGAACATGTGTTAGCGTATTCGAAACCCCATAAGCCCGAGAGATGGAACTCTGCCGCGCATCTCAGGACGAACGCGATGACACATTCAGGGTCTCCGCTGATGTCGTCATGGATCCACAATTCCGAGCTGCATTCGCCCGACAAGGAAAGCGTGAAACCGTCGGTAACCCGGAATCCATCACTATCCTCCGGCTCGTTTGTATATAATTCGAGCGCGCGCGTCGCGTTTTCATACGTTCCGACATCCAGGACACACGAGAAATGGGTGAAATAGTCGGCCATCGGGAAACCTCCCAAAAAAGAAAAAGCCCGGAACGGATCCGGGCTTTCGCGAGAAACGGGACAAAACGATCTGGTGCGGTGTCAGACGCGCTCCATGAGTTTGCGTGCCTTGCCTTCAAGGTCGAGGCGCGTGTCCTGGTTGCTCTTCGTCCGCGCGAACGCCGTGATGCCCTGAACGAAATCGAACACGCTTTCCGGTGGGCGGCCTTCCTCATGCAGCACGGTTTCAATGATTTTTGCGGTTTCCGGCTTCGAGAAACCCTGACGCCGAAGGAACCGTTCACGATCCTCCTCGTCACGCGCGACAACCTGCCTGCGTGATTCCTGGATCCCGGAAATGAATGACGCAGCACTCGCATTTGCAAAATTACGCAGTGCGGGCGTCGCCTGATGGACAAAGCGGTTTGCGGCGAACTTGCTATGCCGGATCGTGATCTGCTGGAGGTTTTCCTGCCCCCAGATCAGGCGATTCTGGCACACCCCGCGAAGGTAAAAGGAGGCAATCCCGAGACTTTTGCTGCCGACTTCCGAGTTCCAGGCGTAAAATCCCCTGAAAAACAGATCAGGTTCACCGTTGGGCAGACGTCCCGCCTCAATCGGATGCGTATCGTCAACAAGAAACAGGAAAACATCCCTGTCTGAGGCGTAAAGTGTTGTGGTTTCCTTCGTGATATCGACATGCGGATTATGCGTCATCGTCGCCCAGTCGATGACACCCGGAACCTTCCAATTCGTGTCGCCTGTCCCGTTTCCAGCGATTTTGCGCACGGCGCCGACAAGTTCATGGTCCCAGATGCGGCCATAATCCGGGCCGGTGACGGCGCGTAGTTCCACACGACCATCACCCGTTTCCAGTGTCTTGACCAGTTCGGCCCGATGGGACAGCAGTCCGTGCTGCAGGTTGATGGCGGCGAGCGGAGCCGGAAGATTGCGCAGGTAAGACGATGGCGCGCTGACCAGACTGCACAACTGCCCGAAGGACCAGTGGGTCGGTGCAACGGGCGCGCTCTGGCCCGGCACCGAGAGGGTCAGCCTTTCGGCATTGTCGCGCGTGGCCTCGACGCGAATGGCGCGGCTCTCCACGGTGCGTGCGGTAGCCCGTTCCGCACGGTTCAGGGTCGTAGCGTGCAGGTCGGCGAGAGACAGATAGCGTTCATCGTCAGGACGGGAAAACCATTCGGACGATACACGGTGATCCACCCGACCACGGGAAGGATCGATGCGGAACCCAGTGGCGGAACGGGTCGAAGGAAGAACGGTCGTGGTCATGGAAACTCTCCTCTTGCGCCGGATATTCGGCACAAGAGGCGAAGCCGCCCTCTCCCTCTTTCAGGGCCGGTCCCGCATGAAAAATGCGGCTTCCGAAGGCCGGAAGCCGCATCACGACGACAATACGCGACACTGTTCTGCCGCAGGCTATTTTTCTCGATCCGCGCCTTCCATTGTCCGGTGAAGAGGTTGCGCCCGCCCCATCCAGGGCTGGGGTCGAATTTCCTTCAGCCAGTCGACGAAGCTCGGGATAAATCCGAAGTCTTCGCGCATATGCTGTTCGCCGATCAGACGCACCGGTACGGACCGCCCTGTCGAGAGCGTCAGGGTCACGCCAAACAGCCTTTCGGCGAGGAAAATGCCCTCAGCATGATGTCGGAGTGTTGATTTTCACTGAGAACTGACCCGGGTTTTTCATCAGGAATTGACCCAGCCAGATGCTATTTCAGGCACAGTCGGGCGGGCGGTCAAGAAGAGGATCTGTCCTTTCTGTTTTTTGACGCGGCG
>NZ_POTC01000112.1 GCF_002906255.1 Novacetimonas maltaceti
GCGGAGACAGACGACGACCGTAGCGCAGCGCAGGGCGGCGGCTGGCTCCGGTGAGTTGGCCGGGAGACAGGTGCAGCGCACCTGGCTCGCGGCCTTACGAACTAGAGCGGAGATCAAGCCCCCGAAAAAACCCGCACGCGTATCGCTGATCTTTGAGGGATAAATCCATTCGTCACGAAAGAATTTCATTGACGAATCAATGATACCCCATTTATCAGAAAGAAATCAGCGAGGAATCAGACCGATATGGCGAATATCTTTGAAGACCCCAAAAAGGCATCCAGAAAGACACAACTCTTTGAAGCTGGCATTCATGCGTTAGAGAATGACGGATGGAAGGTCGAGAAAATCCCCGGCTTCGGAAAAGGAAGCGTTCGGAAGATTACAAAAGGCAGCCAGGAACGAATCGTATCAATCAGGACGACTCAGGATCAATGGATTGCGTTTCCGAGGAATGATGCCGGTGATGCCTGGGTCACGTTGTCCGATGTGGATGCGGTCGTGGCCGTTTCTGTAGATGACAAGGAAAATCCGCGCTTTGCGCAGGTGCATCTTATTGAAGGTGATGAAATGCGCGCGCGCTTCGACCGGGCATATCAGGCCCGGATCAAGGCCGGACATAGTGTGCCGAAAAAGCGGAGAGGGATCTGGATTTCACTCTACGATGAAGAAGCCAGCAGCCCCGTTTCGCGTGTGGGAGCTGGTGCGGGAATAGCTCATAAGCCGATCGCGCGCATACCTCTGACAGAACCAGGTCTTCCTGCCGAACAGGAAAAGAAGGAGGTCGGTCAGGCCGGCACCGATTTGCGGCCGCTTTCCATAAGCGATGCGAAGAAAAGTCTATCGATGTTTCTCGGGGTGCCGGAAGAATCCATCGAGATCATCATACGATCCTAGAGACAAGCGTGTTGCAGTGAGGTCGCTCAATGGCATCGCGCGCCGACGCCGCGATGCGCTTCCGTGGAGCGAACCGCGATATTTAGGACACGCTAGAGGATACACCAGAGGATACACTTGAGGGCACGTCACAGGATACGCACGGAGCGCGGTTTCCGTTTATGCTTGACTCCCGCCGTGTATCAGCTTAGAAGCCCACTTAATACGGCCGTCTCCGCTGTTGTGCTGCGCGCAAGCTCAGGACATCAAGGGACGGCCTTCTTTATTTTTAGGCATATGCGTCCGCCTTATACCAAGCCCCACCTCAGTTTTGCCGATCAAGTTGATCTCCTGATAAACCGGGGCTTGGGAGTGACAGACCGGACCAAGGCGATCCATCACCTTCAGCGCATTGGTTACGGGCGTCTGGCACCGTATTGGGAGCCTTTCGAACAGAACGGCCCCGATCCTCGCGATCCGTCCCGCATCATTCGCACCGACCAGTTCCGACCGGGTGCGGAGTTTCGCCACGCAGTCGATCTTTACCTGTTCGACAAGCAGCTCCGTCTTCTGTTCCTAGACGCAATCGAGCGGATTGAGGTGGCATTGCGCGTGGATCTGGCACACACGCTCGGAAAGCGCGATCCGTGGGCACATCTCTCGCCAGCTTTCCTCGACACGCGCCGAGCGAACACACCATTTCACGACGGCACACGCCACCAGAATTGGCTCGACAAGGCCAATCAGTCGATCCGACGTTCGAAGGAAAGCTGGGTAAAGCAGTTTTTCGACACCTACAGCTCGCCCCTGCCGATCTGGATGGCCGTTGAGACTTGGGATTTCGGCACGCTTTCCTGGCTTCTATTCATGGCGCACCCACGGGACCGCTTCGCGATCGCGTCACGATACGGTCTGCTTCCCGATACGCTGGTGAGCTGGATCAGGTGTCTTGCGTTCGTCCGCAACATCTGTGCCCATCATTCCCGCTTATGGAACTCGCCGATCATCAATCAGCCCAATGTTCCGAAAGAGCAGGAGGCACCCACAGTCGTTCATATCGGAACGGAAGTCGTGCGGCGAACTCGTGTTTATGGTGCGGCAGCCGTGGCAAGCTGTCTCGTCAAGGAGATCAGCGCCGGCACATCATGGAGCCGCCGGATGAAAGCGCATTGGATCGACTTCCCGACAATGCCTCTTGCAAGGGCCAGCCAGGGCGGCTTTACCGCGCCGTGGGACACGCTTGAGATCTGGACCTAGACCCTTCCATTCTTCTGTACTCGCGGCTGGTCCGGTGCTAGAATCTGGTTATGGGCAGGACCGTCATGAAATCCAGACAGTCGAAAAAATCCGCCGCCTTGCATAAGGCGGCCCAGCTCGCGTTGTTCCCGCTTACGGCACGTCTTCGGCGCATTCGACCGGAGCTGAATGAATGGCGCTTTTACGCGATGTCCGTTCAACCTGACCTATTCGGCGGCGCGGCGCTCGTGCGGCAGTGGGGCCGGATCGGAACGACGGGATCGCAGTGTCTCGATCTTTATCCGGACGAAGGTACGGCCATCAATGCGCTGTCGAAAATGGTCCGTTATCGGCAGAAACGCGGCTATACGCTCGCCGTTGGTCAGGATTAACTCAGGGGCAGTGTGGTTCCTGCATGGCCCTGCGACAAACTCCATTCATTGAGCGAGCTGCACCATGCTGACACGAGGGTTTCACTCGTGTCAGCATCAGTTACCGCTTTCCACGCAGCATGAGTCGTTTGTTGAAATCTCAGGCTTGCGAGCGGGCTATCTTAAATCCGAAGCGCGGGAAGTGGACGACGACTGTCCCGGCATTCTCCTACTCGTTTTCTTATTCACTGGACGGTGATAATAATGCAATCAAGATAATGATCGCATTGTGATTGCATCTCGGTGCAATCATTCCTCTATCGAAGGAGGATGATCCTGTGCCAAGTCTGACAATCAGGAATTTAGACGACACTCTTATCAATGCTCTGAAGCGCAAGGCCGGGGCGTCGGCCCGATCCGTCGAAGCCGAACTGAGAATTGCGCTGAAGGCGTGGGCAGACCAGCCCGCCATGATGCAGGTCGAGGCAGTTTCACAACGCTTGCAGCAGGCGATTGCCCTCGCAGAAAACGGGCGAGCAAGCGATTTCTCGACACGTCCACCATATAGCGCCGCGCGCCTGGCTGACGCGATCGGAGAAAATCACGTGGAGGGATCGAAGAACCCTTGATTGATGTGCTTGGCCGGTAATTTCTGGGTTTTGGCGATTTGATTGACGGTTTTTGCGATGGCGTCCAGTCTGCGTTTTGAGCAGATTGGGAGTTGTCTCTCG
>NZ_POTC01000113.1 GCF_002906255.1 Novacetimonas maltaceti
ACCGGGAAAGCCGCTCTTCAACATCAAAAAAACCAGGCTGCTTCATATCGCCATTCCCTCAATCAACGCAGAAGAAATAGAATCATACAGAAGACCTCAAAACCAGGGGGTTTTTAGAACCCTCCCCGTGGAGAGTTCTGGGTCGTCCGCGAAAACGGCACGCAGGAACAGATCAAAGAAAACTTCGCGGTCGCGCCCGGGCATGAAGTGACCGTGTTATGGGGCGGCGTTAAGGGCATTTCATCCGGTCCCTACATCGTATGCCGCAACTATACAGCGGACACCACAGAGTATAACAAGAGTCCTGGTGCCTTTAAAGGAATATTCAACGCCTATGCCGCGAAGGAACAAAATATAAAGAAGACGTCCTCTATAGCCTCATGGGTGTCCTTTTTTATACCCTTCTTTTTATATATAAAACTCCACCCAATTATTTTTTTACTTGATTTGAGCGTGTTCGTCACAAGCATCAGCATGACCATCTACTACCGCTCCGCCATAAAGCGTCTTTCCAAGACGTTCGTGGCTGAATTCCGGGCAGCTATTCAAAAGCTACTCGACGACCCGGCCTATATCAAATCCATCAGCTAACGTCGCCTGAGGGTCGCATGGACCATTCAGGGCGAAATCCGCCACGGGGAACCTCCTGACGACGGGCGGGATATCGGGCCTGTGCATCGGCCTGCCGCTGATGGGAACCGCACGGGTGGCGGCGTCATCCCATACCCCCATGGCGTATGGTCCGTCGCATGCGACAACACGCTGTCGTGCGATGCGCGCGGCGACAGGATGGGGTGATTCCTGAAAAACGCTGTCTGTGGGGTGTATGATCACAACACCCCTGTCATCATGGGGTGCGGGATGGGACCGTACCACGACAGCTCCGTGCTGTTCGTGGCGGCAGCCCGCGCGGCAACTGGCCCTTCCTCTACCGCTCCGTCATGTGACGGGGCGGCCCCCGCTTTGCCTATGTCAATGCCGCGCATGTCGCGCCATACTGCCCGACCGGGATATCGGCGTCCCATCATTTCGGAGCGGTCGGGTTCATGAAGAAACACGGTGCCAGTTTCAACATCCGTCGCCTTTCGCGCGTCTCCCGACCGTCCTTCGGGTGGTCCGTGCATGCGTCTTCGTGAAATGTCGGCCGCCGCACCCGCGCGACGCTCCGGGCTGGGGGTGGCGCTGTTCCTGGAGGCGACCGAGCGGTTCAGCTTCTACGGCATGCTCAGCATCCTGCTGATCTTCGCGCTGGATGTCCGTGGGCTTGGCGCGCCGCAGGCCAACCTGTTTGTCGGCAGCTTCAATGCGCTGGCCCTGGTCAGCACGCTGCTGGGAAGCCGCCTGGGCGATGTGGTGCTGGGCCCGACACGCACCGTCCTGTATGGCTGCGTGATCCAGTTTACGGCGCTGGTCCTGCTGGGTCTTTCGGTCGCGTGGCCTGTACTGTTCCTGCCGGCGGCGGCGACCGTCGCAGTGACGAACGGCCTGACGCGGACGAACATGGCCATACTGGTCCTGCGCCATGCGGGCGGGGGGCGATCCGCCGACGGGCTTGCGACCCTTTATACCTTTGCCATCAACCTTGGGGCGATGTTTTCATTCCTCCTCGTGCCATGGATCGGCAAGCATTATGGCTATGCGCTGGCGTTCGGGGCGTGTGCTGCCGGGCTGTTCGTGGGGGCTGCGACCGCCCTGCCGAACCGGCGGGGACTGAGCGGTAAAGTGCACGATGGCGCGCCCGTCCCGACCGGGGAGGCACGGGCCACGGCGCGGGCCGTCCCATGGGCCGTGGCCGAAATCGGCCTTGCTGTCCTGTTTTATTGGGTGGTCCTGAATTTCCCTGCGGGCGGGCACTGGATCTTCTGGGCCGTCATGTCGGCCATCCCTGCATTCTGGGCCTGGGTGTGGCGCACTGCGGCACCGGCGCAGCGTCCGGGTATCGCGATCTGCCTGATCCTGATTGCCGAGGCGATGTTCTATGGCATTTTCGACGAGCAGACGACCTCGACCTTTGTGCTTTACGCCCTGCACAACCTGAACCGGCAGTTCAGCGTGGCGGGGGTCACGCTGTTTGAACTTGACGCGCCGCAGATCGTCGCCATCAATGCCGGCCTGACCATGCTGCTTGGCCCTGCGTTCGTCGCACTCTACCGCTTCATGGATACACGGTTCGGCACGGTTGCGCTTTCGACCAAATATGCCTGCGGTTCGGTCTTCATCGTCATCGGCTTCCTGATCCTGTGCCTTGACACGGCGGGCGGGACGTCGGGGCTGCGCGCGCCGTGGGGCATGTTCGGGGCGTATGGTGCGCTGTCGGTCGCGGGGCTGATCATGAATGGCCTGGGCCTGTCGGTCGTCACGACCTACCTGCCGCCGCGCGTGCGCACCATGTCGGTTGCCGTCTATTACATCTCGACAGGCCTTGCGATGTATGGCGGCAGCGTGCTGGCAAACATCATGGGCATCGGTCGCCTGCATGCCGCAGTCTCGATCCCGGACAGCCTGTCCACGTTCCATGCAGTGTTCCGCGGCTTCACGGTGCTGGCCGCCTGCGGCGCGGCAGGGATCCTCCTCATGCTGCCGGTGTTGCGAATGCTGGAAAAACGCGCCTGCCGCATGGTTTCCAAAGTTGGTGGGGGGGCTTGGGGGCAAAGCCCCTGAGGCAGTCGGCGCATGCAACACCCGGGCTCTGCCCGGACCCGGCAGGGATCGCGATCCCTGCACCCTGATTCGTTTAAAAGTCATGGTTTCCAAAGGGTAATACCCTTTGGTGGGGGTCTCGGGGGCAAAGCCCCTGAGGCAGTCGGCGCATGCAACACCCGGGCTCTGCCCGGACCCGGCAGGGATCGCGATCCCTGCACCCTGATTCATTAAAAGTCATGGTTTCCAAAGGGTAATACCCTTTGGTGGGGGGCTCGGGGGCAAAGCCCCTGAGGCAGTCGGCGCATGCAACACCCGGGCTC
>NZ_POTC01000114.1 GCF_002906255.1 Novacetimonas maltaceti
AACCTCTGGGCTCGCCTCAAGGAGTGGCGCGCTGTCGCAACCAGATATGAAAAAACAGCAACGTCGTTCCTCGCGGTCATCCACATCGCTGCCGCAGCAGACTGGATCAAGCCCTAACAGGCCCTAGATCAGGAGGCTATGATGCCCCGGAATAGCTCTCATCCGAAGGTGGAGATTTTCAACTTCCGGATTGACCCGGCGCTGAAGGCAGCGTTCACGGCTGCAACCAGTGCGGATGAACGGCCTGCTGCCGATGTGCTGCGGGATTTCATGCGCGCTATGTGGCGGGGCGGGAGCGGCGTGCTTTCGAGGCGGAAGCGCGGCGGCAGTCCCGTGAAGTAGCGGTGCTGGCGTGCGCCCCGGCGAGTGATGAAGCTCTCGTCTTGCGCGCACTGGACGCGCTTTTCGAGGAGGACGATTTCCGGGATGGGTGGACGGCGTGAAACGTGGTGATCTGGTGACGATTGCCGTTAATGGTGATTATGGCGAACCGCGTCCGGTCCTTGGGGTGCAGGCCGACGCCTTTTCCGACCCGCCAGCTATGACCGTGCTGAGGTTGACCAGCATCGTGCAGAACTGGCCTTTGTTCCGGATTACGGTTGTACCAGCACGACGAACGGCTTGCGCAGCCTGTCGCAGGTGATGGTTGATTGGGCGATATCCCTGCCACGGGAGAAGATCGGTCAGGGTTTCGGGCATCTGGAGGCTGCGTCTCTGCGTCAGGTTGATCAAGCTTTGTCAGTTTTTCTCGGTCTATCGGGTGACCGTCTTCCATGATTACGCGCGATTTTCCGGTGTTTCAAAGGGCTATAGGCAATAGTGTAACAGGCCGGGCCTGAATCGGGCCGGCCGGCCCCGCGATTGCAGCGGTTTTCCTGTCCGGGGCGGGTGACATGTGTTACACTTTTCGGGATATCATGCCCAGACCTGCCCCGAAGGCCCCTGTCCGGCCGCCTTGCCAGCTGTCGCTGTTCCCCGAAACGGCGGCGCTGGTGCGCGTGGATCCGGCCGCCAACTGCTGGCGCTTCTACCATCTGTCGTTGCAGCCTGACCTGTTCGGCGGTACCGCCCTGGTGCGGCAGTGGGGGCGGATCGGGACGGCTGGCCGGCAGGTCTGCGAGCTGCATGACGATGCCGGGCAGGCGCTCGACGCCCTCGTCCGCCAGCTTCGGGCCAAGCGCCGGCGGGGCTATCGCGACAGGACAGCCGGATGAGCGGCACCCGAAAACCGGGACAGCGGGCGACCCCGGCAGGCGCCTCTGGCGGGATGCAGCTTTTCGACCGCGACGGGAGCCGCAAATACCTCACGGTCGCCGAGCGGGCGCGCTTCCTGCGCGCGGCCGAGCAGGCGCCGCGCGAGGCCCGCACGCTGTGCATGACCCTGACCTGGTCGGGCTGCCGCCTGTCCGAGGCCATCGCCCTGACGGCGGACCGGGTGGACCTTGCCGGCGGCGTGCTGGTGTTCGCCACGCTCAAGAAGCGCCAGGACGGGATCTATCGCGCCGTGCCGGTGCCTCCCTCCCTGCTCGAGGCCCTGGACCTGGTGCATGGCATCCGCGAGGCCCAGCGTAGGCGAGGGCGTGGATCGGCCGCCCGGCTGTGGCCCTGGTCCCGCATGACCGGCTGGCGGGCGGTGCACGCGGTCATGGACGCCGCCGGCCTGTCCGGCCCGGCCGCGTCCCCCAAGGGCCTGCGCCATGCCTTCGGCGTTGCCGCCGTCTCCAGCGGCATTCCCCTCAACATGGTGCAGAAATGGCTCGGTCACGCCCAGCTCTCCACCACCGCCATCTACGCCGATGCCGTCGGCGCCGAGGAACAGGATATCGCACGGAAAATGTGGGGGTAATGCATTTTGTGAAGATGAAATCGGATTGCACAGATATATATAGGCGCTTATCATGATAAGCGTATAAGACCTTATATGGAGATATGATATGTCTACTGATATGACTCGTTGGACGGTTTCAGTCTCCCGCGAAACCGACATCACCGTACGTAGTTTCCTGGCGCAGCGCGGCATGAAGAAAGGCGACTTGTCTCGCTTCATCGAGGAGGCGGTGCGCTGGCGTGTGTTCGACAGGACAATGGCAGAAGCCCGGAGTGGGTTCGCAGATATGGAGCCGGACGCCCTAGAGGACCTGATCGGCGAGGCCGTGACCGCTACGCGGGCAATGGACAGGGCCAGCTAAGGCGTGCGTCTAGTCATCGATACCAATCTTCTCATCAGTGCCTTGCTTTCTGAAAAATCCCTGCCAGCGCATCTGCTCGGGCTATGGCGGGCAGGACAATTCGATCTGCTGACGTCTACCGAGCAGCTAGATGAATTGCGGCGCGTGACACGGTATCCCAAGATCCGTTCCCGTCTGCCGCCCACCCTCGCCGGCCGTCTGGTCAATGAAGTCCGGGATCTGGCTGTTCTCATTGTCAATCTTCCTGCTGTGGCAGTCTCTCCGGATCCGGATGACGATTATCTTTTGGCGATGGCATCTGCTGGAAAAGCCGATTTTCTGTTAACGGGCGACAAGCGCGATATTCTGGACCTGCGGGTCTATGATGGTGTGAAGATCATCACAGTAAGAGCATTTCTGGTCATGCAGGGGATCATGCCGTGAGTGTGGCTGATGGTTCTGTCCCAGCAGAAGCCGAGTGCATTAGGATGCGATATAAATTCTAAGCGAATATGCAACTAAGCGACTATGCGATTAAAGTTGTTTGCTACTAGGGCCTGTTAGATCTTGAATTTCTTCCCATATTGTAGGGATGGAAGAAGGAGACAGAACAGGCACCTTTACGGACGAGACATGGGCGATCTGGGAACCTCTGATTGAGGAGGTTCGCCCGAGGGG
>NZ_POTC01000115.1 GCF_002906255.1 Novacetimonas maltaceti
TCACGACCGAATGGACACTCGTTGCTCTCGCATACAACTGTAAAAGAATGGCGCGGCTTCAGGCAGCATAAGCCAGGTCAGCCTTGGCGTTATCAGCCGCAAAATGCCCAACCCGACAGGCTGCTAAAGGAAATAAGATAACGGGGGAAAGGGTAAAAAAAGCAACAGGCTGTTTATGTACCTGCATGTGCGCCACATCGCGATCCCCCCGATCCGCAACCATGGCGCAACAGATCGGCACCAGAACGAACCGAGCGGAAAATGACAGTTTTACGGGACTGTTTTTGCTGTATTTGTACGCTTCGCCGCCACAGGGCCGCCGAAAATGCACTTCGTGACACGCATGGATCAGGAAGTGTGGGGGAACTGGATGCAAGATCGGCAACAGGGCGTTTCTTTTTCCCGGACAGCCTGACGGGTGGCGCAAATCCGGTTGCCGCCCCCATGACTCGCACGGGATACGGACATCATCCTGAAAAGGCCGGGCCGCGCACGCATCGTGCCACAGGAAAGACATCCACGGGACCATGCCGGGAGCAGACGAAAAAAACGGCCCTTCGCGATGTCAGGGACACGCAAAGGGCCGTTTTCCAAAAAACCGGCAGTTACAGCACAGACGGGTGTCGTGCCTTACTGCGCATCCATGAACTGGTCATTGCCGATAATGCCCAGTTTGGTGATACCCAGACGCTGCGCATCGGCAAGGACATGGGCCACGGTCTTGTAGTTGGCGAGACGATCCGGATGGATGTGCATCTCCGGCTGCACCGGCATGGCCGCGGCCTCGGTGAAGTGGGCCTGCAGGGCGGCTTCATCCGGCACCGGTTCGCCATTCCAGGTAATCGTGTTGTCGAAATCGATCGACACCGTATCAATCTGCGGGTCAGGCTCTGTCGAGGGAGGCGGATTCCCCTGCGGCAGGTCCATTGAAACCGAATGCGTCTGCATCGGGATGGTAATGATCAGCATGATCAGCAGCACAAGCATGACGTCAATCAGGGGCGTGGTATTGATATCTACAATACCTTCGTCCTCTGTCGTGCTGCTGGACCCGACATTCATGCCCATGGCGCGTATTCTCCCAGAAGTGGCCGGGAAAACCTCCCGGCCGGGAATGGATACCGAGGATCAGCCGTGGGGCTGTTCGGTAATGAAGTCAATATGGACGATCCCCGCCTGCTGACAGGCTGCGACCACCTTGCCGACGGCTTCATACTTCGCCGCCATGTCGCCACGGATCTGGATCTGTGGCTGCGGCTTCTGTGCCGCAGCATGTTCCAGATGCGTCTCCAGGTCGGCATACCCGTTCAGCGGGGTTTCCCCCCAGTATGCCTGCCCCTTGGAGGTCACCGCGATCACGACGTTATCAATCGCGGTGCGGGTCGGCTGGTTTGCATCCATCGGCAGTTTTACCGTGATGGTGTGCGTCGCGACTGGAATGGTGATCAGAAAGATGATCAGCAGCACCAGCATGACGTCGACAAGCGGTGTGGTGTTGATGGCCGACACCACCTCGTCTTCATCGCCGCCACCTCCAACTTGCATTCCCATGATCAGGCCACCCGATTGTCAATAGTCGTGGTTGTAGGAGAGTTGTCCGGACGAACCGCAATCGTGTCCTGCGGATCGGTGCCATGACGATAGCCGCCCATCAGGATGGACTGCAAGTCGGCAGCGAAGTTGCGCACCAGGTCCATCGCGCCCTTGTTGCGGCGCACCAGCAGGTTGTAGCCCAGAACCGCCGGCACCGCGGTGCCGAGGCCGATGGCCGTCATGATCAGCGATTCACCGACCGGGCCGGCAACCTTGTCGATCGAGGCGTTGCCCGCGATGCCGATGGCCGTCAGCGCGTGATAGATGCCCCACACCGTGCCGAACAGGCCAACGAACGGGGAGGTCGAACCCACGGTCCCGAGGAAGGCAAGCCCACCCTGCAGGCGCGTCTGGATCAGGTCGACCGAACGCTGGATCGACATCGTCGTCCACGAATGCAGGTCGATGGATTCCTGCATCGTGCCTTCGTGGTGTTCCGCCGCCTTCACGCCGGTTTCCGCGATGTAGCGGAAGGGCGAGTTGGTCGGCAGCGCATCTGCACCCTGCTTGATCGTCGGCTTGGTCCAGAACTTGGCCGTCACGTCCTTTGCCGCACTGAACAGGCTGGCCTGCTCGAAGAACTTCTTGATCATGATGACCCAGGTGCCGACCGACATGAACACCATGATCAGCAGGACGCCACGGGCGATGAAGTCACCATTGGCCCACAGGGCGCCAAGGCCGTACGGGTTGCCTTCGGGTGCGGGCGGCGGCGGGGGCGCGTCCGGGGCCGGGGCGGGTGCTTCTGCTGCGGGGGCGGGGGCAGGCGCCGCATCTGCCGGGGCCGCATCCGCCGGTGCGGGCGCCGCAGCGTCAGCAGGCGGGGCGGCAGGCGCGTCGGCAGGCGCCGCGGCGGAAGGTGCACCCGCGCCATCCGTCGGCGGTGCGGAAACCGCCGGCGCGTCTGCTGCCGGGGCCGCGTCCTGCGCCAGCGCCGCAAGCGGAGACGAAACGCACAGCACGGCGGCGAAGGCTGCCGAGGTGATGAGGGCGTGTTTGCGATGCAGTCTGATCATTTACTCAGGATCCTCTAGCAGCCTGTCGGGTTGGGGTACCCTGTGAAGAGGTGAAGTTGTAAGGTGGTGAGATGAGCAGCTTCATCCCGTTTGACCGGTCTCAGCCGTATCTTCTGCCGCCTGATCTGAAGTCGTGGC
>NZ_POTC01000116.1 GCF_002906255.1 Novacetimonas maltaceti
TACGCGCCTGCGCTACACTCTGTCTGCATCGGGTTTTCTTATAGCTTACGAAAATTTCTTTTGTGCAAAACAGACTTTTTCATAATCTAACCCGATGTACAACCCTTCTGTGAGATTTCCGCGTCGAGGATCTCGGCTTCGTCGACCGTGTGGCGGCAGCAGGCGGACCCTATCCGCCGCTATGTCAGTATCGTCCTGATGGAACCCATAAGGTGTCGCTTCTGACGGAAGCGGAAGTCTTCCCCACTCCCGCCGAACCTTATGCCGCGCCACTGATGCTGCCGCAGTTTGCAACCGAAGCCGTCATGCGGGAGCGGCTTGCCGAACTTGGGCATCATCCTCGCTTCGGCACACGGCTGACCGGATTTGCACAGGACGCACATGGCGTGACGGCGAGGATGGGAGAGGAAAACGGCGAGCATATGATCCGCGCCCGGTTCCTCGTCGGAACCGACGGCGGCCGCAGCTTCGTGCGCCATGCCTTGGCTATTGGTTTTCCGGGAGAAGCACTGGGCGTACGTGCGATTGTTGCCGATGTGCGGCTGGAGAGTCTTGATCGGTCCGTCTGGCATCGTTTCCAGCTCGGTTCACCGGCGACACAGGTGATGATCTGTCCACTGGCGGGAACCGATCTGTTCCAGGTTCAGGCGCCCGTGGCACTGGAGGGAGAGGTCGACCTGTCTCCGGCCGGACTGACCGCGCTCATCGAGGTCCGGACCGGCAGAGAGGACATCACCGTCCGTTCGGTGTCCTGGTCCTCGGTTTATGCGATGAATGCACGCCTGGCTGATCGCTACCGGGTTGGACGCATCTTCATTGCGGGGGATGCCGCTCATGTTCACCCGCCAACCGGTGGTCAGGGTCTCAATACCAGCGTTCAGGACGCCTATAACCTCGGCTGGAAGCTGGCCTCCGTGCTCGCGGGTGCGCCGGAAGCGCTGCTTGATAGCTACGAGGCGGAGCGCCGGCCGATCGCGTCGAACATGCTTCATCTCTCGACGCGGCTGCTTGGTGAAGCAAAGCAGGGCACCATGCGGCGCGATCGTGAAGCGCGTCAGCTCGACCTCAGCTATCGCGGCTCATCATTGAGCGCGCCCGGTTCGGTGGGCGGCAGGGTGCAGGCGGGCGATCGCGCACCCGATGCGCCCTGTCGCGGGCAGGCGGGGCAACAGACACGGCTGTTCACGGTTTTTCAAGGGTTTCACTGGACCCTGCTCGGCTACCAGCCGCACGACCGGCCCTCGGCCATTGCGGGCGTCCGTATCGTCACCGTTGGCGCGGGGCATGAACTCGTCGACGAAGATGGCGATATCGCCGCAGCGTACGGGATCGAACCCGGTCAGTGGGTGCTCGTGCGTCCGGACGGTTACATCGCCGGGATCTTTCCCTCTGACGGACTGGGGCCGCAGCTTTCGCGCTACCTCGCGCACGTGCTGCCGTCCTGTCCAGCCGATACGCTCGAAGGGTCATGATGGGGGGGATGCAAACGGTCCGATGCCGCCCGATACAACATGGGAAATGCCCATTTTGATAAATTTAAACTAAAAATTAAATACAAACTTCAACATAATACCTTAAAAATAAGACGATTATTCTGTTGAATAACATTCAAAATTTTATTTCACAGGAAAGCTATCTCTGATCTAAAAATATTACCAAAAGAAATACTCGATATACTTGAGTGGGTCTCTGACGTAAATTGTTGATTATCAGAAATTTCGTTACTTCTTATGTCCTTAAAATTTTCTGGATTCATGTCGTTTATTATATTTGTATTAACACCCTGCCTAACCATTACTCTAGAGCTCACCTTCCCATCCCCGAATATGATAGGAAGCGGGAGGTCAAATAAATGTTCTCTTCCGGTATAGTTATTGCCTCCATTCCTAAATAAAGACTTCCCTTTGAAAATATTTAATTCATTTTTGGCATTTTCGATTCTATTTTTATCTATGTTCACATATTCCTCTTTTTTTATTTTAGAGGTTTTCGGTCTTCTTGAAGCTATTTCACCAGTATCAGGTTCTGAAAGAGCTAAGGCTGTGGATGAAAGGCCTGATGCACTCAAGGCACGAGCTGTAAACCCTCTCCACATAATATCATTAGCAAATGGGAGCCTTTCTTCATCGACAGACAATACAACCTTATAATCCGGATCCGTAACAAATAACTCGCTTCTTCTTTTCGATCCCTCCAATTCAATTTTCATACCACAAGCAAGCTTTTCTCCTTGTCTGCTTGCTGGAAAATTTACTGTTGTCTTCTGAACTTGAGCGGATGCTATCTGATTCGCATGGGTAGTATTACCAGACTGAGTTCCCTTGCACTCTACTACATGAAATGATCCAGCAGGTTGCCAACATATAAAATCAGGACATTTAGTTGGGCCACGCTTACCGGGGGTCCTTGCTGCCGCGACACCACCGAAATGGTTCAAATACCGATCAACAAAATAGCGGCCATCGCAGAGGAATGAAAAATTGAGTTTTTTCCACATCCAATACATGGAAAATCCCATTCCAAAATCATCACTTAGTATCGTTTTTTGATGAGAATCAATATTCCTGTATTCTGGGACAAGGCACAATTGGAGGGTTCTAAAAACCCCCTGGTTTTGAGGTCTTCTGTATGATTCTATTTCTTCTGCGTTGATTGAGGGAATGGCGATATGAAGCAGCCTGGTTTTTTTGATGTTGAAGAGCGGCTTTCCCGGT
>NZ_POTC01000117.1 GCF_002906255.1 Novacetimonas maltaceti
AAGCCACGACTTCAGATCAGGCGGCAGAAGATACGGCTGAGACCGGTCAAACGGGATGAAGCTGCTCATCTCACCACCTTACAACTTCACCTCTTCACAGGGTACCCCAACCCGACAGGCTGCTAGATGGACTTTCGTCAGCAATCGGATCCTCTGGTTTACTTTTGTCCATAATCGCTCAGGCAGGTATTGTGCGGGGGCTCGACAGGTGGGGCTCCGACGCGCAACGGGAAAAATACCTTGAGGCTGTCCGGACCGGTAAGCTTAGCGCAACAGGTATCGCTGAACCAACCACAGGAACCGATGTTCGAGATGTTCACACACTACTAACGCCATTCGGGAACGGTTATAAGCTGAATGGATCGAAATTTAATATTGCGCATGCGCCTGTCGCTGATTTTTTCCTAATCGTATGCAAGCAAGAAACGGGAGCAGTAAGTCTCGTCTTCCTCGACCGCGGAACTCCGGGTTTAGTGACAGGAAATTATGATCTCAAGTTAGGCAATAAAAATCTCCCCACCGGTCCGATTGCTTTGGACGACGTGTATGTTTCTCCCGAGCAAATTCTCGGTAACGTAGACCGGGGACTGCGCCAGCTCATCGATATAGTTACCTTAGGCAGGGTTTATTATGGTTTAGTCGCCTCTAATTTACTACGTCCTTTCCTCACATCCGCAATAGAGTATGCAGAAACGAGGGTGAGTTTTGGCTCGCCCATCATTGAGCACCAGCACATCCAACGACGTCTGACCGACATCATTACGCGGATCGAGAGATCCCGATGGACAGCACTTGGTGCTCTCGGGCGACTATTTTCGGAACACCCTCAGTCGCTGCTCGATTGCTCCATAGCAAAGGTCGTTGGTGCAGACGACGTCATTAGCAACGGGCTCGAATTGATGAAGCTGTATGGTAGCCTCGGCTATCATATAGGACCCGTTTCCTCAGTGCTCCAGGACGCGCTCGGCTTCGCCAGTGTGGGGGGTACTGAGGAGATGCACCGGAAGAACATCATGAATCAGATTCTACGGCTGAAGAAGAAAACTACGAACGATTAAACTCCGGCGCTTTTTGGCGTTTTGGGAGGCAAAGTATGCCACAATTCGTTGACGACAGGCTTAACGAGTTTCTGCAGAGCGACGGGGGCTCAATAGCCCATCTCGGTCCTTCAGGATCGTTCTCGCATGAAGTATGCAGTTCAATCAGTTCGCGCGTGCGTCCCGAACCACGACGGACATTCGGGGATGTGATTGACGCAGTTGTCACTCAGAACGTCGATTACGGGCTAATCCCAATTTATAACACAATTGCAGGACAAATAATCGCAGGATGGAGCGCGCTTCTGGACAGCGGAGTGATCGCCGTTGGCGCGTATGTCCACCGCATTAGCCTCGCGTTACTTGCACGTGAAGGAGCGACACTATCTACGATTCGTCGCGTCGTGTCCCATTCTGCCGCGTTGAGGCAGTCTAGCCATTGGCAGCGGCGCATGCTCATTGGAGCGCAGGTGTCACATAGTACTGCGGCGGGCGCCGCATTAGTCTCGAGAACGAGATCTCGAGAGTTGGCGGCCATAGGCTCGCCTAACCTTGCAGATCGTTACAATCTCTCGCTGGTTGCACACGATATTGCCAACGATGTGGACAATGAAACTACCTTTCTGTTGATTCAAAGACAAAATGACACGGCGGCGACAGATAATAAATTTCAAAGGACATCTCAGATCTGCTGCCCGGTCTCGCCGAATGTGCTGCTTTCAAGGGTTGCGCCTGAGGGAGAGAGGGCAAACGAACGTGAGAGGTTACGATCGCAAATAAGTTTCACTTGCCGTTCGGGCAGGGCACTCGAGATCTTCTTGAAAAACGAAGATGGGTCCACAAATGAGACACTAATTCATGGCTGTTCAGTTCGAACGGAAGGTCGTTATCTAGGTCATATCCCAGTGGCTGCCACCAATGTCGACCGCCTTTATCGCGCATTTGGTTTCCAGAGTAATTTCTTAAGAGACCATTTTTTGGGGAATATACCAAAAGACAATTCATATATAGTTATATACTCAAGGGTTCTTCAATAATTTTTGGGCTGAATTTGTAACCAGAAATACAATATAATAAAATACAATTTATTATATTGATGTCGATTTTTAACACGCGTTCCCGCGGAGGGTCACGTAATGGGCGCTCTGATATCTCGCGATCGAGGATAAAAAAGGAAACAGACATGCCCGCGCAATCAATCGGAAACACACTCATAGATATATTTGTCGAGGCCGGAATCAAACGTATCTATGGGGTGCCCGGTGACTATAATCTTCGCTTTCTTGAGCTTCTCGAAAGTGATGGCCGTATTGAATTTATCGGAACATGCAACGAACTTAATGCCTGTTACGCGGCAGATGGAGACGCCCGAATCAGTGGCTTTGCTGTGGTCACGGTAACCTATGGCGTTGGTGATCTAGGGCCTGTTAGATCTTGAATTTCTTCCCATATTGTAGGGATGGAAGAAGGAGACAGAACAGGCACCTTTACGGACGAGACATGGGCGATCTGGGAACCTCTGATTGAGGAGGTTCGCCCGAGGG
>NZ_POTC01000118.1 GCF_002906255.1 Novacetimonas maltaceti
CTCCAGCGCAACCCGTGACTTGAACTCTGCCGCATACCTCTTCCGCGTAACCTTGCCCATAAAACCCGTCCTCGTTCAGGCCAGATGATAGCTTATCGCCCTGTCCGAAAAATGGGGACCACCTCTGAATGTATATGTATACACCAGGCGACGGCACAGGATCTCAGTATCCTTTAAGGGGAACACTTATCCGGAACGGTGAATTCCCGACTGTTTCTCGCAACACTTATATCGGTCTACCAAATTGGAATACCGTTGGTGGAAAAGAAGCAATGATTGAATATTTATTCAAACATTCATTCAATAATTACGTTTCCTTCTCCCAGAACTTTCGATGGGAGAGATCGGATTATACGACCAAAGACGCGTACTTTAATACTATGGAGAGCGCCACGGAAGAGCAAGTGAGACCATGGGCATATCATACACAAGATAATACAATTGGTCTCGACAATCGAATATTTGGTAAGTTTTCGACCGGCCCTCTCCAGCATACATGGGTAGTCGGTTCTGATTTCAGGAGTTATTCTTACAGCCAGAACACACTTTATGACCGCGGGACCGCACCGATTATAAATATATATAACCCATCCAGCAATTACACTCCGTGTTTTAATATAAAATCGTCAGATTGCCAAGTTCGTGGATCAAATGGTTCATATGATTATTTTCAAGAGGGTGTATATTTCCAAGATCAGATCAAATGGAAAAAATTATCTGTAATAATTGGCGGACGAGAAGACTGGGTTAATTACAATTCTAAATCCATAGCACACTCAAATATAAACACCGGAGGAATAGTCACGACGACAGAAACAAAAAACGCACCGCAACCAGCGCATGCTTTTACATGGAGAGGGGGTATTTTGTATAGTTTTGACTTCGGTCTAACTCCATATTTTAGTTACTCAACCTCATTTATCCCCCAGACCTCTACAGATTATCAAGGACAACCGTTCTCCCCGCTGACAGGAAAGCAGCTCGAAGCTGGTTTAAAATATAAAATTCCAAACAAAGACGTGCTTATAACGGCAGCTGCTTTTCATATAGATGAAGATCACTATCTCATTAGCGACCTTGTGCATACTGGGTTTAGCACTGATGGTGGGCGTGTAAGATCTCAGGGGTTTGAGGTTTCTGCGAACGCCAATATTACCAAAGACCTGAGATTGGTCGCTTCATATACGTACAATGACATACGTTTCGCAAAAACCAACAAAACGTCGGAACGTTATAATCCCTATACTGACGCCAATTACGGCACTGCTATTTCGCAAGCAGGGATGTCCGTTCCGTACGTTCCCCGGAATATGTTTTCTATTTTTGCAGACTACACGTTGCCACGCAATATTGCTAAAGGTTTTGGATTAAACTGGGGGATGCGGTATGTCGGTTTTACCTATATTGATAACGTAGAATCTTTTAAAACAAAACCATATGCATTATTTGACATCGGCGCGCATTACGATTTTGGATCTCATTTCCCTTATTTAAGGGGATTAAAGGCGCAAATATCAATTTCTAATCTAACAAATAAATACTACGTTACTAGCTGCGCAACTTCTATCTGCTACGTTGGGCAAGGGCGAAAAGCTTACGGCAATATAACTTACAACTGGTAAATTTTCCCCACCCGAAAGTGCACCGACTTTTCCTTATTTAAAATCAACGTATTGCTCCTCGTCTTGAGGCTAAAGTCAAGGAGCAATGCGGCTGCAACTTCCGAGGGGCATCCCATGCAACAATCATGGGTTATCCCCGGCAAGTTCCATGGGGCCATCCATGCCAAACTCGAGGGACGCTGCTGTGCAAGAGCCGTGAGGTTACACGGCAACAGGCGTAGAATGCGCTCCGCGCCCCAAAAACGTTCGCGAAACTGGAGAAACCTGTTCGGAGATATATCCAGTGGGATCACACCAGAATGATGCGCAGACCGACCGGAATCTGCTCTTTCGTCTGATCGTCAGCGGCCAGATATCCCTTACCTCGCTGGTTGAGGCTCTTGCTGTGGCGGAACATCGTAATTTCCGAAAGGCCGGTGAAACCTTACGGATTTCACAATCTGCTATCAGCAACCGGATCGCCACCCTTGAAGATATTATCGGTTTCCGCCTGTTTGAACGCCGCAACGGCGTGCATGTCACCTACGAGGGACAGCAGTTTCTGTCCGTCATCAACGAAGCGGTCAGTCTGATTGACCTTGCACTCCGTCCCACCCGCCTGCTTCCTGTCACTGTTGATTTTCACTGAGAACTGACCTGGGTAGGGCGGAAATTTTCATCGAGATTTGATCCATGCCTTCACACTCCCCGGCAGCATCTGCTGGGGGTTTGAGGAGTGATTGACATGGAGCTTCTGAGTGTGATCCGTCGGTGGCACTGCCGGGA
>NZ_POTC01000119.1 GCF_002906255.1 Novacetimonas maltaceti
ATGCTGGGGGGCGTGGGCGGGCTTGGCATGCAGGTTTATGCAACGACGCTGGCCTATCCGCAGGATATTGGCGGCAGGCCGGACCTGTCATGGCCATCCTATATCCCGGCCGCTTTCGAACTGGCGGTGATGGGGGCCATCATGGCGGGCATCATCGGTTATTTCATGACCGTGCGCCTGCCGCGCCTTTACGACCCCGTGGATGAGGCCGCGGCCATGCAGGGCGTCATGACAGGTGGCCATGCCATCGTGGTGCGCGGGGGCACGGACACGAAGGTGCGGGCCATACTGGTCCGCCATGGCGCGCTGACGATCGAGGAGATCGGGCCATGAGACGTCCATGGCCGCTGTGCGTCCTGCCTGGCGTGCTGATGTTCCTGGCCGCCGGCTGCGACGACATGTCGAAGCAGCATAAGGAAAACCCCTACGCCAGTTCCCGCACCGCGCCGGCGGATGTGGCGCAGGGCAGCGTGGAATATCATGATGTCGCGCATCCCGCGCCTGCCCTGACACCGGCCCTGCTGCGGCGCGGGCGCAGTGAATATGACGCCTTCTGCGCGCCATGCCATGCCCGCACGGGGCAGGGGGGCGGCATGGTGGTGCAACGGGGCTTTCCCGCCCCGCTTCCCCTTGCCACCGCCCCGACACGTGATGCCGCGCCCGCACGGCTTTACGACATCATCACGTCGGGGCAGGGCATCATGTATGGTTTTGCACAGCGGATCATGCCCGATGACCGCTGGGCCATCGTGGCCTACCTGTACGCGCTGCGCCGCAGCCAGCATGCGATGCTGGCGGACATGTCTCCCGTCCAGCGGGCGTCCCGGCCGTGACCCGCGCCCGGTACATGGCCTCCGCCGTTGCGGCTGTCGCGCTGGCTGGCGTCATGGCCGATGCCATCTGGAGGCCAGAGGCCATGGGCGCCGCCTGGCTTGCGGTCACGGTGGCATGGCTTGGCTGGCCGCTTGGCAGCATGGCGCTCATGCTGGTGCATGCCCTTACGGGGGGGCGGTGGGGCGCGATCATGTATCCGGCCCTGCGTGCGGGTATCGCCACGCTCCCGCTGGGTCTGCCCGCGCTGGCAGGCGTGATGCTGGGGGCGGGTGACCTGTATCCGTGGCTGCACCCGGACGGGGGCGTGGGGCTGGCAAATGGCTTCTATCTCAACCCGCCTGCCGCGCTGGCGCGGGCCATGATCTACGTGCTTGCGTGGGGCGTGCTGGCGCTGGTGTGCCTGCGCGGCCGCGAACCGGGGTGGATCGCGCCTGCCGGGCTGATCGTGCTGGGCCTTACATACGGCTTTGCGGCAATCGACCTTACGGAATCCCTTGCTCCGCATTTCAGTTCCAGCGCCTACGGGCTTGTCGCCTCGGCCGGGGCCGTGCTGCTGGCATCCGCCATGGGCATCGTGCTGGAAGGGGCGCGTGCCAGCACGGCGGACCTGCTGCGCGATCTGGCGCGCCTGCTGCTGGGACTGACGGTGCTGTGGGCCTATCTGGATTTCATGCAGTTCCTGATCGTGTGGCAGTCCAACCTGCCGGCAGAGGCCGCATGGTACGGCCCGCGCCTGCGGGGGGGATGGGGGATGGTGGCGCTCTGTCTCGTGGGGCTGCATTTTGTCCTGCCCTTCGTGCTGCTGGCCCTGCCGTCCCTTCAGCGGCGGCGCCCCGTTGTCGTTGCGGTGGCCGGATTGCTGGCGGGGATGGAAGTGGTGCGCAATTTCTGGCTGGTGCTGCCCGGCCGGCCATGGGCGCAGATCGTGCTGCCAGTGCTGCTGTCGCTTGCGTTCTTTGGCGCGGGCAGCATCTTCCTCGTGCTTCGTCCCGGCATGCGGGCGCCGTCCGTATCGTACAGGGACGAACGGGGGGACGCCCATGTCTGACCATCGTCCCGATCCCCGGCCATCCCATCACGAAACACGCGACATTTCCCTGCGTGCGGTCATGGCCGGCGGACTGGCCATCGGTCTTGCGGTGGGCGGGCTTGTGATGGTGGCCGATGTGCTGTTCCCGCAGAAATCACTCGACCGCCTGCTCAAGCCGCCTTTCCCGGTCATTGCCGAACCCCGGCTGCAATCCGATCCCGCGGCGGACATGGCGGCGTTTGCCGCACGGGAGGAAAGCGCCCTGAACGGTTTTGGCTGGACGGACGCAGGCAGCGGCATCGGGCATATCCCGATCGACCAGGCCATGGGGGAAATCGCGCGTGAAGGCATCCCCGGCTGGCCTGCTGGCGAAAGGATATCCCCATGATGCGCCACCATCGTGCCATGCCGTCATATGCCGTGGTGCGGATGGCCGTGCTGGCGGTCGCGCTGGCCTGCGCGGTGCCTGCGGGATGGGGGCGTCCCGCCATGGCGCGGGGGGACGGG
>NZ_POTC01000120.1 GCF_002906255.1 Novacetimonas maltaceti
GGGAAACGCTGGGCAGAATGGAGCGCAATCCTGATAAGGGTCTCCCGGCATGCTGTTGATTCACTTACGTACCCGTTGCCAACCAGCTTCATGCCGGCCTTTGCCCATTTCTGCATTGCGATGGCTGTCTGCTTCATTTCGGCGTGGCTCTGCGCCGCGGGCACACCCCGTTCGTGCAGAGCAAAATTGTTGAGCGCGAAGGCAATGCGCTCTGCCACTTTGTCAATGGACACGCCCCGGCGTGTTTCCAGTTTCAACTCACCACTCAGTGACCGCAGAAAATCCGCAGTCACGTCGGCATGGTTTCTGAGGCAGGGGGCTTCTTGCAGAAACATGTTCACCGCAGCCTCGCTCCTATACGTGTTGTCTGCCGCGCAATTTCGCGTGCCGCCCATTCCACGGCCTGCAAGGCTTCCTGACGGCGCTGATTGTTTGTTCTATCGGTCATGAAATATAGTCCTCAATGGCATTGGCATGTCGGCCGATCCCCTCAGCCAGCCAGGCCAGTTCCATTCCAGTCTGTTTGTCGCCTTCCGCCATGCGGGCCAGTATCCCGGCCATGACGCTGATTTCCGTGGTGGCCGCCTGTATGGCCGCCAGCCGGTCGGGCGTTGCCACACTGAGCGGCGCTGTATGCGCTCGCCATGCCCGGTGGCAGGACGCGGAACTGCTGCCCATCGCCTCGCCTACCTCGCGCCATGACAGGCCCTCTTTACGGAGGTGCTCAATCCGGCGGAGGTCACGGGCGGACCAGGTGCGTGCGGGGCGGCTCATGCGTGCCCCTTGTAGTGCTGGTGGGCCATGTAGAGGTCATACAGACGCGCTTTGGCTGCAACGGTGAAGTGGTCTACATGTCGATCCACTAAGGGGATGCCCTCATGCTCATATCTGGCGCATGGGGCATCTTTCAGCCTATGCCGCATGGCCTCAGCCTCCGTCTGCATCAGCCTTTGCGCCTCCTGCAAGGGCAGGCCATCCACGCCCCACACGGCATCTGCCCATTGTTTCCCGCTCTGGATCGGGTCAGGTACCCCGAACAGGGTGGCGTATGCTTCATCCGGCGTCATGGCTTTATTTCCGCCCACAGGCGCATTGTCAGGATACCCAGCGCGTTGCTACGATTAGCCATTGGCTTGTCACCTCAAGTCTGTGGTTAGGCCGGTATCGAGGCTCCACCCTCGGTATCGGCTGCCTTATTTATGCACCTAAAAACCTAAATTGCAATAACTCTAAAAACCTAAATCCCTAGAATTATGAAATTACCAAATCCGAAAAACCTAAATTGATAAAAACCGGAAATTGTGGGAAGATGGAGGAATGACGAAAAAGGCCCTGAAAACCTTGGCTGTGATCGCTCAGAAGGGCGGGACCGGCAAAACCACGCTGGCAGTCAATCTTGCCGCTCTGGCGGCTGCTGATGGCCTGCGGGTGGCACTGGTGGATTGTGATCCTCAAAAATCGGCCGCCGGGTGGTGGCAGACGCGAGAGGCGCAGGACATAACGCTGATCGAGCGCTCGGCATCTGACCTGCCAACCATTCAGGAGGCTGCCAAAAATGATGGTTTTGATCTTCTGATCGTGGATACGCGGCCATCGGTTGAAGGGGAGACCGTGCAGGCCATCAAGGCAGCTACGGTATCCGTCATTCCTACGCGCCCTGGGGTTCTGGATTTACGCGCTGTGGCCTCTACCGCTCAGTTGGCAAAGAAAGCCGGAGAGACAGGGGTGATTGTGCTTAACCAGTGCCCACCGCCCAGAGGGATAGGGGAGGGGGCGCTTACGGCCGAGGCGCGGGCAGTAGCGAATACGCTGGGGCTTCCGGTTGCCCCTCCCACGGTTTCGATGCGCTCCGCCTTCTCTTACGCCCTGAATGATGGTCGGGCTGTGTGCGAATATGAGCCTGGGGGCAAGGCAGACCTAGAGCTGCAATCTCTCTGGCGTTATCTGAAAAAGGCTTATCTCAATGGCTAAACGCGCGTCCTTGTCTTTGGGTGATCTGGCATCCCATAAGCCAACACAGGCGCCATCTTCTCCAACTCAGGAAGAAAACCTAGAAGCATCTTCCGGACGCGTTGGGCGACCACGCACGCTGCCAAAGGATTATCGCTCGATGACGCTCCGGCTTTCGACCGAGACGCATACGGCATTGAATGTCTTGGCGGCACAGCACGGCATCCCGGCGAAGAAGATCATACTGGACGGGATCGCTGACCAGTTCGCGCGGTATGGTGTCACGACTGAAGTCAAATGAAAGTACCAAGCGATGGTGAACGAAACTAAGCATTAGTGACCGACTAAGGCTTGC
>NZ_POTC01000121.1 GCF_002906255.1 Novacetimonas maltaceti
TCGAAGTTGGCGCAAATTCGGCGGCGGCCAATCGGCTGATGGATCGACTGGAATATCTCCACAAGTTCGATCTTCCGGCAGATTTGCTGGACGGCGTTCCCGCGCATCGTGTGACCCGCCTTCGCCGGCAGGGCGAGCGCTATTACGCCGACGGCATGCGCGATCTGCCCGAAGGCAGGCGGCTTGCAATCCTCGCTGTCTGCACCATGGAATGGCGGTCATCTCTGGCTGATGTCATCGTGGAGACCCACGATCGCATCGTAGGCCGTCTCTATCGGGTCTCCGAACGCCTTTGCAGCACCAAGATCGCCGACGAAAAGGCGGCCGTTCGGGACACGCTGAAGTCTTTTGCTGAAATCGGTGGTGCTTTGCTTGGAGCGCAGGACGATGGCGCATCCCTGGACGGGATAATCACCACCGGTCCAGGCTGGGAACGGTTCAGAACCCTTGTCGCCACGGCCTCTGCGTTGACCAATGTGCTCGCTGCCGACCCGCTCAGCCGTGTGCTGGACGGCTATCATCGCTTCCGCCTCTATGCGCCCAGGATGCTGCGCCTGCTCGACATGCAGGCGGCGCCGATTGCCAAGCCTCTTCTGACGGCTATCGCGCTGCTACAGAGCGGGATCAAATCCGATCCTCCTATGGATTTTCTACGTCCCAACTCCAAATGGCATCGCCATCTTCGCGCTGCGCCCGCCGGCGACTACCGACTTTGGGAAATCGCGGTGCTGTTCCATATCCGCGACGCTTTCCGGTCCGGCGACATATGGCTGGCAAAATCGCGCCGCTATGGCGACCTCAAGCAGATCCTGGTCCCGCCACAGGCGATAGAGCAGACCGCGCGGTTCGCTGTGCCGCTGCAACCCGGCGAATGGCTTGCCGAGCGCAGGGCTCGACTGGATACACAACTGAAGGCGCTTGGCCGCGCGGCGCGAACCGGTACGATCCCAGGCGGCATCATCGAGAACGGCAAGCTGCACATCGACAAGCTGAAGGCTGACACACCCGAAGGCACTGAGGATCTCGTACTCGATCTCTATCAACAGCTCCCGTCCACGAGGATCACCGATTTGTTGCTGGAAGTGGATGAGCGAACCGGATTCTCCGAGGCTTTCACGCATCTGCGCACTGGCGTGCCTTGCCGCGACCAGATCGGCCTGATGAACGTGTTGTTGGCGGAAGGCGTCAATCTTGGTCTACGCAAGATGGCAGCGGCGACCAATACGCACAGCTTCTGGGAATTGCTGCGGATCGCACGCTGGCATGTCGAAGGCAGCGCCTATGATCGGGCGCTCGCCATGATCGTGGAAGCCCATGCCGCTCTGCCTATGTCCGCCTTCTGGGGACAAGGGAAATCCGCATCCAGCGACGGGCAGTTCTTCCTTGCTACCGAGCAGGGCGAAGCGATGAATCTGATCAACGCGAAATATGGCAACGTCCCAGGCCTCAAGGGATACAGCCATGTGTCCGATCAATATGCACCCTTCGCTACCCAGGTCATCCCGGCAACGGTCAGCGAGGCACCTTATATACTCGATGGGCTGCTCATGAATGACGCAGGCCGCCGCGTCCGCCAGCATTTTGCCGACACGGGTGGCTTTACCGATCATGTGTTCGCCGCCAGCTCCTTGCTCGGCTACAGGTTCGCACCGCGTATCCGAGATCTCTCTCAGAAAAGACTCTATGCCTTCACGCCCAACGCGACGCCCGCCAATGTGCGAGCGCTGGTTGGCGGCAAAATCAATGAACCGCTCATCGAGCGCAACTGGCCCGACATCCTGCGCGTCACGGCAACGATCGCAGCGGGCACCGTCGCCCCCAGCCAGATTCTTCGCAAGCTCGCTTCCTACCCGCGCCAGAATGAGCTGGCCCTCGCATTGCGGGAGATCGGTCGCATCGAGCGCACCCTGTTCATGATCGACTGGATTCTCGACGCCGGTCTCCAGCGCCAGGCTCAGATCGGTCTCAACAAGGGCGAGGCCCATCATGCCCTCAAGCGCGCCATCAGCTTCCATCGTCGAGGTGAGATACGCGACCGCTCAGGCGAAGGGCAGCACTATCGTATTGCCGGCATGAACCTGCTCGCCGCCATCATCATCTTCTGGAACACCATGAAACTCGGGGAGGTCGTGGACAGACGCGCCGTGGACGGCATCATCATCTCGCCTGATCTCCTCGCCCATGTCTCACCGCTGGGATGGGAACACATCAACCTCACCGGCGAATATCGCTGGCCTAAATCCTTAGCGTAGGATTTCGCCCCCTCCCGCAAACGACCCC
>NZ_POTC01000122.1 GCF_002906255.1 Novacetimonas maltaceti
CCCCTCGGGCGAACCTCCTCAATCAGAGGTTCCCAGATCGCCCATGTCTCGTCCGTAAAGGTGCCTGTTCTGTCTCCTTCTTCCATCCCTACAATATGGGAAGAAATTCAAGATCTAACAGGCCCTAAACGAATAAGCTATATAAAAAGCATAGTCGCTTAGTAGGAGGCATCATGCAGACTTGGGCCGTGATTGCGCAGAAAGGTGGGCAGTCGAAAACGACGATTGCAACGGCTTTTGCTGTCGAAGCCGCCAGTGAAGGCGCAGCGGTTGTGATTCTTGATGCTGACGATCGGCAAGGATCAGCTCTCTATTGGTCTGAGAGACGAGAGGCTGATGACGTAATGGTGAAAGATAGCAGTGTCGCAGGATTGCCTTTGCATGTTTCGCGAGGACGTAAGAGTGGAAAGCTGGATCTCATCATCATTGATACGCCAGCAAACTCAAAAGACATTGCTATGTTGGCGGCAGAACAAGCTGACTTTGTAGTGATCCCAGTCGCTCCGCGTGGGTTGGATGTTCATTCTGTGCTGCAAACCATAAAGCAGGTTCAGCAAGCAGGAACACCTTTTGCTGTGATCCTCACCCAGGTTCCTTACCAAGGTTCAGAAGGGAAAGATGCTCGAGCGGGCTTCATCGCTAAAGGCGTCACTATGTTCGATACAGAACTTCATTTTCGTAAGGATTTTTATAGAGCAACACCGATTGGGAAAACCGCTGCCGAATTGGATCCAGATGGTAAGGCCGCAGCTGAACTACGCTCTGCTTATGCTGAGGCTAAGCGACTAAGCGGTTATGCGAATAAACCATTAAGCGAGATAGTATGATGGTGAAACCCAAGAAAGCATCGGCATTAGCCGGCATTTTTGAGGAAGAAAGTGCCCCTATATCTCCGACGGTTGTAGCGGAAAATGTGCCTAAAGAGGCTACTATCCGATCACCTCTTGATGGGAACGCACCTTCGCCACGCAAGAAAAATAGTCATCCTGGCAAAAAACCGGTTTTGATCCATATCCCAGAGGATATGCACCGTACACTCCGTCAACTGAGTGTAGAGGAAGGTGGAGAACCTTTGACGGTCATTACCGAGCGTTTATTGCGCCAATATCTGGTGCAGCGAGGGCATACTAGGTTTGCACCATGAGTAAACGGCGTGATCCGAACCCCGAGTTCGACTTTTTTATTCCGTTAATGAATGATCTTCCGTTGAAAGATCAGCGGGAAGTGATGGAGCGGCCATTTTTCTCACTTCAGAAACGTAAACGTCTTAAGCCAATTGAATATCGCAGTCCAAATGGCGAAGCATGGGTGAAAGTTGAAGCCATGCCAGCTTATGGCATGGCGACAATATGGGATGCCGACATTCTTGTGTGGGCTGCTTCCGTATTAAATCGGATGAAAGAGCAGGGGATCAATGATCTTCCGCGAACGCTTACAACAACAACCTATGATTTGTTGCGCGGCATTCGACGGGGAACAGGGGGACGTGCTTATCAGGAATTGCAAGCTGCTCTTTCGCGTCTAGAAACAACATCCATCCGTACATCATTACGGGCACCTAAGCGCCGTAATGAGGCTCAGTTTGGATGGCTGGATGGATGGACGCTGGAAGTAGATCCAGACACAGATCAGCCGCGTGGAATGACGATCACCCTATCAAACTGGGTTTATGAAGGCATTGTAAGTGAGCGATCCTTGCTGACAATGCATCAGGATTATTTTCTTTTATCTGGTGGATTAGAGCGGGCCCTCTATCGGATCGCACGTAAACATGCTGGTCAGCAGAGAGGTGGGTGGATATGCCGTGTCGAGGTGCTGCATGAAAAAACAGGTAGCGATGCGCAGCCTAAAGAATTTAATCGTATGCTACGGAAGATCATCGAAGCAGACCAACTTCCTGATTACACCATGTCGTTGACTCAGACTGTTGAAGGCACACCGGCAGTGATGTTTCAGTTGCGAGGTATGAGGTGGTCCCGTCCGTTCGGACAGTTTTGCGGGCTTGATAAGCTATACCCGGTTGTTGTTATGCCGCCCTTCTGACGGCGTTGCTGTTGGCCATCTGGTCCGGGGTTAACCCCGGACCAGATGGC
>NZ_POTC01000123.1 GCF_002906255.1 Novacetimonas maltaceti
CTCCAGCGCAACCCGTGACTTGAACTCTGCCGCATACCTCTTCCGCGTAACCTTGCCCATAAAACCCGTCCTCGTTCAGGCCAGATGATAGCTTATCGCCCTGTCCGAAAAATGGGGACCACCTCTATGAACATCCCGGTCATCAGGGATCTCGGCGGCGATACGTTTCAGGAAATCGAGAAATTCCATGGTACGATGACGTTTGTAGCATTTGCCGATTACCGCACCTGTTGCGATGTCGAGGGCTGCAAACAGCGACGTCGTACCGTTCCGGAGATAGGTATGGGTACGTGGTTCCGGCACGCCCGGTACCATGGGCAGGACGTGCTGTTCGCGGTCTAGCGCCTGGATCTGGGATTTCTCGTCGACGCACAGCACGATCGCGCGGTTCGGTGGCGACATGTAAAGACCGACAATATCCCGAACCTTGTCGACAAATAGCGGGTCCGTCGACTGTTCGTCCGCAATTAGTCTACTGATTTGCCTCTATGCGACGCAGATGTTTTCATCGTCTACTTTGAGTGAGGACTTTAGCGGGACCTAGGAAACGTGACTACCGTGCGTTTTGGCTCAACAGGTGGAGGTGAGGGAACTAATGTCAGACCTACAGCACTCAGTTTGACTACCGCCTCTGGATATACTGCTAGCGCCAAGTTGAGTTGAGCGCAGAAGGTATCACGGAAATGGTCTAGGCGTTTTACGCCAGCGCCGAACTGGGCGTGAAGACCCTTCCAAGTGATTGGCGTGTCCTTCTGGAGGACATGCAGCCGATATGCAAGCCAGCAATATATGTCTAAAGCCATCGAGTGTTTACTGATCGCTCGAATTGCGGATTCCTGGATAGGAACAGGATGTCGACGAAGCTGATCGTAGAATGTTTCACTTAGCTTCGTCCGCGCTAAAAGCTGTCCCCCGCTAGAGTCCTCGCCATCTTCCGTAAACAGTGCCTTATCGACTATAAGTTGTTGGACTAATGCTGACTTTCCTGCTTGTTGGACCTCGAAAGTGAGACGACAGCGCGTGATGCGGAGTGCCTGCTCTCTTACGTCGGCTATCGTTTTGCCGCCAGGAGAGATGTTCATCTTCTTAAGCCAGTCGCGAAGCGACTTTCCGAGCTCAATTTCGCGACTCTGGGTTCTTAGAGCCTCGGTTTGCAGATATAGCAGTATAAGTCTGGCTCGACTTCCGTATGGGACACCAATCCATTGAAGTTCCCCATTCGGAAGCGTTCGTCGACCTGGTTCTACGAGAAGGGTAACTCTGTCGGTGCGAACTTGCCAAGGTGCAGAGTCGGGTTGTTTTTTATGTGGGAGCGGTGCTTGTGCCCAGCCGCTATACATGAAACCTAGTCCGGCATCTTCGTCCGTCAGATATGCGGCGGCCGCATCAACGACGCGGCGGTCCATGTCTAGCTGGAGTACATGCTGTCGACCATGCTCCTGAAGCAAGTCATGCACTTCCGCCATCATGGCTCCCCTAGGCATATGTATGTTGGCTCGATTCTGCGTCCATGATGCACGGATTTGTTCAGAATGTCTCTGAGGACTGTAGCGGGATCTAATACTAGTTAAAACTAATTGTATTCTAATATTAGTTTGTCCCGTTAGTGTCCTCGGGATAACTTATGCGAATCGTGCTTGCTCCGTAAGCACGTGTCGCTAGAGTCCTCAGTTTTTCCGCTACAGTCCTCAGTACCCTGTTGGTCACCTCGCAAAAGGGAGGTGTAGCGAATCGGTATCTCTGAGGGCATCAAGTTTCCCGTCAGAGTCCTCGATTTGCAGATAGCGCTAATTTGGCGCCCCGTCAAAGTCCTCAAAACTGAGAAATTTTCAGGTTAGGAGGCTTCTAACAGCCCGATTTTCCTTGATGTTCGGCGGATAAACCTGGAGGGTTCTAAAAACCCCCTGGTTTTGAGGTCTTCTGTATGATTCTATTTCTTCTGCGTTGATTGAGGGAATGGCGATATGAAGCAGCCTGGTTTTTTTGATGTTGAAGAGCGGCTTTCCCG
>NZ_POTC01000124.1 GCF_002906255.1 Novacetimonas maltaceti
CCTCCAGCGCAACCCGTGACTTGAACTCTGCCGCATACCTCTTCCGCGTAACCTTGCCCATAAAACCCGTCCTCGTTCAGGCCAGATGATAGCTTATCGCCCTGTCCGAAAAATGGGGACCACCTCTACTGGGGTTCCTACGACGCGCGGCCTGCCGCCATGAAGAACTTCCTAGCCTATACCCTACAACGGCTCGGGCTTGATCATGTCGACATCTACCGACCTGCACGGCTGGACACGGCTGTGCCCGTTGAAGAGACGATTGGCGCCATCGGCGAGATGGTTCAGGCCGGTTATGTCCGGCATATCGGTCTTTCGGAAGTTGGTCCGGAAACTATCCGGCGCGCGGCTTCAGTCCATCCGATCAGCGACCTTCAGATTGAATATTCGCTGATTTCACGTGGCATCGAGGACAAAATTCTTCCTGTCTGTCGTGAACTCGGTATTGGCATAACAGCTTATGGCGTGCTCGCGCGCGGTCTGATCAGCGGACACTGGCAAGGAGCGAAGGGGCCAGGGGACTTTCGGGTTCGTAGTCCCCGCTTTCAGGAAGGCAATGTCGAGCGCAATCTGGCCCTTGTGGAGACATTGCGCGAAATTGCAGCCACCAAGGGCGCGAGCGTGGCCCAGTTGGCAATTGCCTGGGTAGCCGCACAAGGTGACGATATTGTACCACTTGTAGGAGCCCGTAGGCGTGATCGGCTCTCCGAGGCGCTGGGTGCGCTTGATCTTGCGCTGACGCCAGACGATCTGGCTGCTATCGAGCAGGCTGTTCCCAAAGGGGCAGCGGCCGGGGAACGCTACGATCCGAAACAGATGGCGGTACTCGACAGCGAGAAGTCTGGGGTCGGAGAGGGTTAGGAGCAAGGTAGAGCCGGTGCAGGTATCTGGGCCGCCCGGCTCTTATTTTTACCACCCTCGCTGGCGGTGCTCTTCAGCCTTTTTCAGATTGGCAGATACAGACACTTACGTCTGCTTTTCAGAATTTAGCATGATGCTTCCTGTGGCCGTCATGAGGCGTCTGCCGCCTGTCCGCTTCACGTTCCTTGAGCGGACAGGCAGTTCAGGGGGGGGAGCGGAATGTCCGGTTGTAGCTTAGAAATTAAAACAGCGGACATTCATTCGGACTGACGTCGGTTTTCGATTGCTCTCAGTAAAAAATATGACCTTAGAAGGGGCAGAGAGAGACGCCCGCCGGGGTCTGGTGGCCTTTATTTATTATTCCAACTCTATTGTTGATAGGTGTAATTTATGCAAATCTATCAATATCTTATAATAACACCATTGGCCCACGCCATGATTGATACCATGCTCCGAACTGCGGACCGTTAGACAGTTCCTTTCATGGGTTGAAAACAAAGCTTCGTCCGCGCGCACTCAGACGCTTTGAAGCACTCGTCTAAGCTCGTCAGCCACGTATGGTGATAGCCCTGCTGTCTCGGGTGTCAGTCGGGAGAGGAAGCGTCGCGCTGACTCTAGATCCATGTCCCTGTTGATTGTCAGGCTGGACAGGACGTGCGCCGTGTGGCGAGAGAGGCCGAGGCTGATAAGCTGGATCATCGTTTGCGATGCTGCCCCAAGCTCCAGATATAAAGTCAGTGCCGGTATCTTCGCGGCGTATGAAGCGTGCCCCGTTGCGGTCAGGGCCTCTTTGAGCACAGCTCCGTAACAGCCCAGCATGTTCACGTATTTGAACCGGAGGCTGCTTTCCACATCCGTCAGCACCTCTCGAATGACCGTCCGGTTGGACCGGTTCTTTCCCTTGCGCTTATGGTAATTGATCGCATCGTCGATGATCATCGGCAGCGGCTCACCACGCATCCAGCGAAGAGCGAGAGGAGCCCAGTACCGATGATGCTGGCCACTCTTCTGAGGTGGTCCCGTCCGTTCGGACAGTTTTGCGGGCTTGATAAGCTATACCCGGTTGTTGTTATGCCGCCCTTCTGACGGCGTTGCTGTTGGCCATCTGGTCCGGGGTTAACCCCGGACCAGATG
>NZ_POTC01000125.1 GCF_002906255.1 Novacetimonas maltaceti
GCCACGACTTCAGATCAGGCGGCAGAAGATACGGCTGAGACCGGTCAAACGGGATGAAGCTGCTCATCTCACCACCTTACAACTTCACCTCTTCACAGGGTACCCCAACCCGACAGGCTGCTAAAGCCTTGCCTTGATTGTTGTAGCGATAATCAGGGAATTTGGCCGTATCGTAATATCCGCCCAGCTTGTAGATACCCGGCAGACCAGGATCCTTGGTGACGTGTGACATGTCATCAGGCTGGGGGTTGAGGGCATACTGCAGTTCGGTAATCAGCAGCGCGCCAGTGCCCATGTTGAAGTTGGCGCCATCTTCATCATTGGTGTTCTGGTTGGTGGGGTCTGCGCTGTTGCCACCGTTCTGGATGCCAAAGGAGTTGTTGCGGTTACCCGGCGGGTTATCATCTGCTGCCGCAAACATGAAAGTGAATTTGTCAGACGGACGATAGCGGATACGGATGGCCGGGGAGGACAGCGGCCAAGATGGCCCACCTGCATATAGGTTGACTGATGGTGCCATGGGCCAGCCGAAGTTGGAATTCAGATACAAAGCCCCGTAATCACTGACCAGAAATTCGGTCTCCAAATTCTGCTGCCCGATTTTGACGTCCAGCTTCCCGTCCAGAAAGGATTGTTGATACCACAGCTCGAACAGGCGGGTGGAACGGTCGGCCTCAAACCCACTAACATGGTTAAAGTTGGCCAGATGATCCTGCGAGATGGAGCGCCCGCGCAGCTGCAGGGCCCTGACGTTGAATGTGCCGCCCTTCAGCCCGATCAGCTTTTCCAGATCCACCGTCAGGGTTGGCATGGTTACCCCATCATAGGCGGGGCCAGTGCCCGAACCACTGGCGCCATCAGCCCTGGAAGCCGTGCCACCTGTGGTGTTTCCCCACAACTCATCTACTTCCTGGATGTCAAAGCTGATGCCGTGTCTGGCCATCCAGTCCCGCGCGCCCCACATGTTGCCCAGCAGGTGGTCGCTCATGTCCGGCGTGTCATCGCCTTTTTTCTCTGCTGCCGCGTCTTCTGAAGCCCGCTGGGAATCTCGCACTGTTGCCGGATCAATCTGCTCAATCAATGGCCCTGAATTGCCTAACCGACGACGATCTTCCTCAATTTGTGTTTCTTCACCATGTGCAAAAGTAGGTAGAGTTCCCCAAACGCCGGCAACCAAGAGCAAGCAATGCAATGAATACGGAAATTTCTTCCATATGTTGTTTGTCAGGTCAGACATTGTTTGGCTTCACCATACAAAGTGAAGGGAGAACACCTGAAAAATTTGAGAAGAAATCTGCCAAAGGCAGAAAAGTAAACATAACTCATCATCCATCTCCGGTTCCCTCGCCCGGCGATCAAACTAGACAACAACGGCAGGTCTCCTGACTTACGGGTCATCACACGTTACTCAGCCTTCCCGATGTTGCCACCAGTGGCTGCCGCTTTATACGGCCAAGGAATAATATGCTCTCCGCCTACAGTTGCGAGGGCAGTTGCCGACTGGGTTCCGATCCTGGAGCCTCCGGCATTCCCTTTCAACGCGGAAATCTCACAGAAGGGTTGTACATCGGGTTAGATTATGAAAAAGTCTGTTTTGCACAAAAGAAATTTTCGTAAGCTATAAGAAAACCCGATGCAGACAGAGTGTAGCGCAGCCGCGTATGAGTTTCCAGCCTCCTGTGGACGGCGTGTTGTGGCCCGTTTTGACGGGGGTCGCATGAGTTCGGATGGGGGCGTCATTCTGGTGAAGCAGGCTGATGACATTCTGGGTCTCAGCCGCCGC
>NZ_POTC01000126.1 GCF_002906255.1 Novacetimonas maltaceti
GAGAGACAACTCCCAATCTGCTCAAAACGCAGACTGGACGCCATCGCAAAAACCGTCAATCAAATCGCCAAAACCCAGAAATTACCGGCCAAGCACATCAATCAAGGGTTCTTCGATCCCTCCAGCTGTAAGGAAGGCCGCTGATAACCATACCGTGGTGCAAAAGGTTGGACATCAGAGAGTACAGGGTTGTTTCCTGACCACCATGCTGGGAAGCCGTGGAGGTGAAGACCGCACCAACCTTGCCAATCAGTGTGCCCTTGAGCCACAGACCGCCTGTCTGGTCCCAGAAGTTTGCCATCTGAGCAGGGAGGCGGCCAAACCGCGTCGGAGCTCCTATGATAATGGCATCATAATTAACCAGATCATCCGTGGTCGCGATGGGAGCGCTTTGCTCCGTCTTAAAGTGATGCGATTTCGCAACATCCTCAGGCACCAATTCAGGTACTCTTTTTACATCGGCTTCAAGGCCTGCTTCACGGACCCCTTCTGCAATTGCGTTGGCCATCGTTTCGATGTGACCGTAAGATGAGTAATAGAGAACGAGAACTTTTGGCATTTTTACGTCTTTCTCAGGTGATGAAAACAATGTCTTTAAGGAGTTCAGAAACCCCATGATGATAACTCCTGTACGATTATCAAACATCCTAAAGTTGGAAACATTCTGTTTCTGGATTTAGCATGTAAGGATCTGAGAACCCTATTGTTGTTCGTAATGTCGATATCAGGACAGATTTTGAGAACGACCAATGATCCGTAAATGTCTTTTTGCAAGCAGCTCAGTCACGCCACGCGAGCGAGAATGCCTGCGCAGTTGCAACATCTCGCGCAGTCAGGGCTGATATCCCCAGTTGTAATCATTCACTGAAGGATGATCACAACTGGGGTATTCTAACTGTTTGGACCAACTGCGTGCAGAGGTGGCTGCAAGCGTTAGTCCTGCTTTTCGAATGCGCCAGCAATGCGCAGAGTCACATCGTCAGACACGTAAGGCACATACATCTTCACACCGAAGTCACTGCGCTTGATGGTGCCTGTGGCTTCAAAACCAGTGGTATATTTTTTGTCCAGTGCGTTCACGCCAGCACCGATGAAGTGAACCTTCAGTGTTTCAGGCTTTGTCACGCCATGGAGGGTTAGGTTCCCTGTTACGATGGCATCGTTGCGGCCAGTCAGATGAACTGACGTGGACTCAAACGTGGCATTGGGGAATTTGGCAGCGTCGAACCACTGATCGCTCTTGAGTTCATCATTAAGCTTGGCGCTGGTGGTCTGTACGGAGTCTACAGGGATGGTAACAGACAGCTTGGAGGCGGCTGGGTGTTGCGCATCCAGTGTCAATGTGCCGGACACATTGGAGAATACGCCCTGATAATTTGTAAAGCCAAAATGCAGCACGGAGAAGCCAACCTGTGTGTGGCCCGGTTCAACGTTATAGGTGCCAGATTGAGACTGGGCTGCGTTGGTGACAACCTGCGCGGACGCGGGGTTACCTGCCAGAAGCCCGATTGCCATGGCTGCAGCGGAAACAAAAGAAAGACCGTATTTCATAAGTATAACTCCAAATAGACGATTAATACCCGGTGTAGTCTTAGATTGTTCTAGCAGCCTGTCGGGTTGGGGTACCCTGTGAAGAGGTGAAGTTGTAAGGTGGTGAGATGAGCAGCTTCATCCCGTTTGACCGGTCTCAGCCGTATCTTCTGCCGCCTGATCTGAAGTCGTGGC
>NZ_POTC01000127.1 GCF_002906255.1 Novacetimonas maltaceti
CGTTCGATCTCGCGGATCGGAAGATGATCCCGGCAGTGCCACCGACGGATCACACTCAGAAACTCCATGTCAATCACTCCTCAAACCCCCAGCAGATGCTGCCGGGGAGTGTGAAGGCATGGGTCAATTCTCGATGAAAATTTCCGCCCTACCCGGGTCAGTTCTCAGTGAAAATCAACAGAAAGCAGACTGTCTGATGCAGAACTGCTAAAAAGGAAGCACGGGCCTTCACGTAAAACTTGCAGACTGAAATTTCATCCCAAATATGAGTAAAGCTACCATTCCATCATTGCATGAGTTCAGTTTGACAGAGCGTCCTACATATGGATTTACGTTTAGATTTTTGCGAGACAAATAATGATTGATTTTTGTGAGATTGACTGGAAAACCGGAGATAAATGGCAAGAATTTGCCCAAATTTTTTTAAGATCATTAGGATATGATGTTATTTTTCCACCGGGGCGCGGTCCTGATGGAGGGAAAGACCTTTTAGTTGCCGAACGATTACCCTCTCCTTCAGGGGCCAGAATATTTAAGTGGCTTGTCAGTTGCAAACATACCGCACAGAGCGGTTCTGCGATTGGCACAAGCCAAGAAGTTAGCATTATAGATTCAATGGCCCACCATCAGGCAGATGGGTTTATGGGGTTTTACTCCGTTGGTGCCACACAAGCTTTACTTGAGAGGCTACAAAGCTACAGATCGAATAAAGAATTATAAAATATTCTCTGGATCAGACATTGAGAACAAAATTTTAGAAAATTCATTAAATAATTTATATTTTCAGTTTTTCCTAAAAGTTTTTTAAAAGCAAAGGGGTATTCTGTAAATTTAGGGGAATATAAAGGGCTCAATTGCTGTGTATGCGGTCGCGATATACTCAAAGATGTAAATTCTCAAACAGGATCAGGACTCATCGTTTATGATACAAATTTTTCTACAGGATTAGTAGACAACGTATTTCCTGTTTGTCGTCAAAATTTCTTTTCAACATTTTGTGCAGAGAAACTTGAAGTATACATTCATAGTAAAAATAATAATTTCGCATTTGAAAATCTAGATTGGTTTTTCAACACCGGCGTCTTTGAAGATAAGGTCATCGATCAAGAATATTATGTCAGAATGATAGGAGGTTGTCATTTTTCCGACAATGCTAGAATGCAACATAACGAAATAATAGAGTCCATAGGACAATATGTTTCCATATTTTATTCAACTCCAAACCCACAACATTACAGAAATAGTAGAGAGATGCTTGAAATGTATCGAAGAATTTTTGGTGCGCCAGTATAATATATATTTTAATAAGAAGCAACTAATTTGAAGAGGGTTTCCCCTGTTTACTTAATTTCTGACGTGGGCAGGGGTAATAGACAGTGTGGCTCACCGATTATGACGAAAATAACTGACATTAAATCCTTTGTCCGCTTATGGGATGATCGTATTCAAGCAAACACGTGTACAAAGAAGGCGACTGCCGCCTATCTGCTCCTGCATCACTGAGCGGACAGGCAGACAGAGGTGGTCCCCATTTTTCGGACAGGGCGATAAGCTATCATCTGGCCTGAACGAGGACGGGTTTTATGGGCAAGGTTACGCGGAAGAGGTATGCGGCAGAGTTCAAGTCACGGGTTGCGCTGGA
>NZ_POTC01000128.1 GCF_002906255.1 Novacetimonas maltaceti
GGAAAGCCGCTCTTCAACATCAAAAAAACCAGGCTGCTTCATATCGCCATTCCCTCAATCAACGCAGAAGAAATAGAATCATACAGAAGACCTCAAAACCAGGGGGTTTTTAGAACCCTCCAATTGTTACGTTATCATCGGAGATATTCCGAAGGACAGTATTCATATTGCGCTTGCGGCCATTACGGACGACAGTATCTTCCAGCTCGAAGGGAACGCCTTTGACGTAGCCCATTGCCATAACTGATCCATCACGAAGCAGAATGACATTTTCCGTAATGTGCCCAACATACGGAAGATAAATCTCACCTGAGCGTTCGCCATAACCGGGATTGCCAAACATCACACGATGCCCCTCCCCCGTTTATGAACCTTCAGCGGATTTGGGCTGACAGATGCCCCGCCCCACAAGGAACTATCCAAAGAACGTCCGGCCGTCTTCAAAAACAAAACTACCACGCCAACCGCATTATAGTCTCTCGCGACAAGTATTCGCGATCCGAACCAAAGCGGAACCATTACTGCTTCATATAGTGGGTTTTGAAGAAGGACCATTATGAGCCCAATCATCGTCAGCAATAGTGCAGCTACCGGCAGAGGGACCCCTGCCAATAGCGCCGGACGGGTTGCTGCAAGAAAGAGGGTGTCTTCTTCCAATTTTTCCATGAGTCACCCGGTAACCATGGACCCGAGATAGGCCGCGCCAAACATTAAGAGGATACCGCCAACCATTCCGGCGAATATACCCAACGAAAGACGGCCGAATGCCAGCATCAATCCGGCAGCCGCGAGTACGACGACAGCAATGCTCTTGCCGAAATCACCCAAGATGAATGTGCAGATATTGTTAATCATCTGTGTGGGCGTTGAACCACCAGAAACAGTCTGTGCATGGGCCACTGCCGGAAGAACAGATAGAAAAACCACCCATGCAACCAGACCCGCCTTCAAGCGTGGACTACGAACTGCAACGTAATGACTGGACGACAGCATATCTTATTCCTTGCTCAGTTGAGGAAAAACGGCCGAACCATCCCTAGCCTGGACAAACAACACCGCATCTGAAGCCCGAGGATCATTTCCTTTTTTCTTGGTGTCAGACGCTGTGCTGTATTCGAAGCTGCCCCACACGTCCCACACCGGGGGGGCATTTGGATCGGTAGGAACAGCAACCTGTTGCGGCTGGGGAGCGGCCGGCACGCCGCTCTGACCCATGCCTACATCGAGCGCAGGAACAACCTTGCGGGCAGATGCTTCCACCTTGCCCACATAGCCATTCGTAAAGCCGCGCTGTGCATCTCCGGTATTGTATCGGGAGATTGTTACCCGCAGCGCCTTCTGTTGCGCCTCGTGGCTCTCACCGCCAACATAGGTATCGGATAGGATGATCGACGCTGCACCTATCGAAACACAGGGGTCAAACGCATCCTGAACCCGTAATCCAAGAGCGGGCAGGTGGAGGGTTCTAAAAACCCCCTGGTTTTGAGGTCTTCTGTATGATTCTATTTCTTCTGCGTTGATTGAGGGAATGGCGATATGAAGCAGCCTGGTTTTTTTGATGTTGAAGAGCGGCTTTCCC
>NZ_POTC01000129.1 GCF_002906255.1 Novacetimonas maltaceti
CAGCGAGAGACAACTCCCAATCTGCTCAAAACGCAGACTGGACGCCATCGCAAAAACCGTCAATCAAATCGCCAAAACCCAGAAATTACCGGCCAAGCACATCAATCAAGGGTTCTTCGATCCCTCCGATTATACCGATGCCGCTGCCCTGCTGGATAGTCTTCCTGAAGCACAATGGATGCCGGGAGATCGCGGGGATGACGCCGACTGGTTCAGGGACGCCCTGGAAGCAAAAGGTATAAAAGCCCTGCATTTCAGGACAGAAATCTCGCGGAAAACCGGTCAGATACGACAAGAGAAAATATAAACGCCGCAATCGCATCGAGATCATATTCGGAAGGCTCAAGGGCTGGCGGCGGGTTGCAACCCGCTACAACAGATGCCCGACCGTCTTCTTCTCAGCCATCTGTCTCACCGCAACCGTCATGTTCTGGCTATGTGTCCCGAGCCTAGAAGCCGTCCGTACTTTGGTAAAAATCTTTCAACACCGTAATAATAATAACGTCCGCTATCATTATATTACCCGCAACAAAATGAACTTTGCACCTGAAGATTATATGAATCTTACTTCACACGAGATTCACTATGACTACAGTGACATTTTTTTCATCGACGGCTTCAAATGTTCTATCAACTGTTTGAGGGAGGCATCATGCCAGGATGGAAAAGTGAGCAAACACATTATCCTGAACCACTAGTGAGATCCAGTAAGCTCATTCCATCGGAAAATGCCATAAATGCATCAACGGCCTGTACTATGAGATGGCGAAACTGACAAGCATTGCCCAGTATACACTGGTTATTGCCAGATGGGTGACAGGCGCCAGGGGATTCTTTTTCA
This sequence comes from Novacetimonas maltaceti, assembly GCF_002906255.1. GTDB lineage: Bacteria > Pseudomonadota > Alphaproteobacteria > Acetobacterales > Acetobacteraceae > Novacetimonas > Novacetimonas maltaceti. The sequence goes on from NZ_POTC01000129.1 coordinate 842, forward strand.
GTTTCCATGAGCCGCATAATATGACCGACGTTGATGTTTCTGGCAGACACAGCCAGACGGATGCCACCAGTACCTCCCCGGGTACCTTGTACGATCCCGGCATGACACAGGTGTTGTACAACTTTCACAAGATGATTGTGCGAAATGCCCTGCAACTCAGTGATGTTCCTGACGGTAACACGCGAATCAGGATTACACGCCAAGTGGATCAACACACGGAAAGCGTAGTCGGTACGCAGCGAAAGAGGCATCAACCCCACCACCCATAGGCACGTGTTGACTGATTTTCCCAAGCAGCCTCTCAGAATATTGCCAACGGGCTGCTGTACCAGGCAACCGTGACGCAGGGCATTCGTGACATAGGGGAGTAGAGTACGCAAAATGGAGTTGCCTGCGCGTCTGTTCCTCTACTGTCATGAATTAGGTTACCTTCGAGTTTGGAAAGGTGACACACACACCAAATCCTCTGGCAGATCCTGTAAGTGGGGAACGTAAGCGCAGAGTAACGTCCATTTGGGTAGCGATATTACTGGCAATGGCGAGACCCAGGCCACTGCCATGATTACCGGTCCCGCCGCGCACGAATGGGCTAGGGCCTGTTAGATCTTGAATTTCTTCCCATATTGTAGGGATGGAAGAAGGAGACAGAACAGGCACCTTTACGGACGAGACATGGGCGATCTGGGAACCTCTGATTGAGGAGGTTCGCCCGAG
>NZ_POTC01000130.1 GCF_002906255.1 Novacetimonas maltaceti
CCGGGCGGGCGTGCCCGCGACGAAGTGCTCCAGAAGCCGTTTTTGGATGCTGACAGGCAGCCGGCTGCGACGACGTACTTTCATGCGACATATCAAGCCTCTGTTGGCTTACCTATGCCAGCCCCAAACGAATTTGGTCTTGATCATAACGAGACCCGCTCCTGGCATGGTTGGCATCGGCACGTCTCTCTGGTCATGCTGGCCTATGCCGTCATGGCCAGTGTCCGTTACCAGGCAAACTCACTGAAACCGAAAAAAACACAACTCAGAACACGACAGTCCTTGTCCGCTGGTCCATTCAGGAGATCAGGCGCCTCGTCGTAAAACTTGCACAACGCAGACTACCCGTCTCTCACATCCTCAGATGGTCCGTCTTTCGACGAACGCATCAGGCCAGTGCTATCCGCGCTCACTCACGACACAAAATGCAACTGTAGTGCTAGTGGCAGGGGAAACCAAGCAGATGGCGGCCATCATGCACAAACTCATGCACGGCGTGCCCGGAAATCAGGGAAGTGGCGCCCTGCTCTGCACCTACAAAGTAGATCAGCAGTGCAGAAACAATCAGGCCGAAAACAGCCCAGGGCAGAATGGCACGAACAGGAATGCTCTGGCCTGCTACCGCAACCGGCAGAGTTGTATGAACAGATGTGTTCATGATGTTGTATCCTTTTACAAAAGCCCGCCGGAGTAGGCGCAAAAAAGTTTGAAACAGAATGTCATGGTTTGGTCGGCTCTCATCATAGAACGACAAAGCCTGACAGCAAGAGTGTTCTGAACACGTCTGCTGCTCTCATCCCATGATTTAGAAAGTGATATTGGAGTGGAGACCAAAGACGGCCTCGTTCCCGACGAGACGGTTGCCTGTCCAGTCAGTCACGCCGCCAGAGGGATGCCAGACATACTGGAAGTCTGGCTGCATAACCCACCACGGCATCATCTGCGCCTGATAGGTGAGTTCCAGATGGTTCTCATTGCCCTGCACAGGTGCTCCGGAATTACGGTCATACCGCCGCTGGCCAGAAGAGGCCCGGCCAATACCCCAACCCAGCCCTATCGTATCATTGTCACGTCCCTTGAAAGGAGCCTTGAGGTTGATACCTGCATCAATGGCGAAGCTGATCATGTTCCGGTCACCGCCATTGCCTGTGGCACGCGCAAAAACGCCGACAGACTGTGGAGACTGAAGAGAGGGGCGCCAGATCATCTGGAGGGTTCTAAAAACCCCCTGGTTTTGAGGTCTTCTGTATGATTCTATTTCTTCTGCGTTGATTGAGGGAATGGCGATATGAAGCAGCCTGGTTTTTTTGATGTTGAAGAGCGGCTTGCCCGCTTGAGCGGGCTTGGTGATCAGCTCGAAGCATTTTCCCGGACTGTGGATTTTGAAGTCTTCCGCCCTGACCTGGAGAAGGCTCTGGCGTATTCTGACGGCAGCAAAG
>NZ_POTC01000131.1 GCF_002906255.1 Novacetimonas maltaceti
TCGAACTGTCGCAGCCATACGAAGCGGGTGATGCGACCATCCACCGTATTCTCTAACAGATGAGCCAAATTCTCGCTCAGGGCTGGTGTTATGCGATGGGCGATACGATCTTCGATCCTGCGTTCGGCCTTGACCAGTGCATCGGCACAAAGGCGCTCAATCGTTGAGAAACCGGGAAGGATTGTGCGGGTGCGGCGACACTCTGCAACGAAGCGACGGGCAAGATCCTCATTCGATGTCGCCGCCTCGGCTTCCCGAGCGATCCAATCGCGCAAATCCCGTGCGCCCCGCCCCGAAAAGGAGCGATAGCCGTAGATCCGGCGTAGGTCCGCCAGATGCTCATGCCGGGTCTCCTCGCGCGCGGCATAGAGGAGTAGATCGTCACGGCTCAGCCCGAGCTGGGCCGCGATGAAATCCGATACCTGTGCCGGGATCAGCTCGCCAGGGGTGAGTACCCGGCCCGGGTAGCGCAGGACGCACAGTTGCAGCGCGAAGCCGAAACGGTTGTGGGCGCGCCGGCGCTGGCGGATATGCCCGAGATCCTCATCGCTAAGGGTATAGTGCCGCAGCAGATCACCTTGATCGACCGGTAAGTGAAACAGCGCCTCGCGCTGTCGATCGGTCAGGGTCACGCGACGCGGCATACATGCTCCTTATTCTTTCCAAGGTAAGGTTTGAGATAGTTTGATTGCGATGCTGGTTAAGATACACAATAGTGCAAGCTTATGTGCTCATGTTCGTCACCGCTTCAAACCAACGTTTAAGAAACATGCTGATCGGATATGCCCGCGTCTCCAAAGCCGATGGTTCCCAATCCCTCGACCTCCAGCACGACGCCCTGCGTGCCGCCGGTATCGAGCCAGGTAATATTTATGATGATCGTGCATCCGGTAGCCGCGATGATCGGCCCGGCTTAGCTGCATGCCTCAAATCCTTGCGCGACGGCGATGTGCTGGTGGTCTGGAAACTCGATCGCCTCGGGCGCTCGCTCGCCCACCTGGTCAACACCGTGAAGGATCTGTCAGACCGCAGGATCGGCCTGCGTGTGCTGACCGGAAAAGGCGCTCAGATCGACACCACAACCGCATCCGGCCGCATGGTGTTCGGTATCTTTGCCACTCTGGCCGAGTTCGAGCGGGATCTGATCCGCGAGCGCACCATGGCTGGCCTTGCCGCAGCCAGAGCGCGCGGACGAAAGGGAGGGCGAAAATTCGCCCTGACCAAAGCACAGGTGCGTCTCGCCCAGGCCGCCATGGCGCAGCGCGACACGTCTGTTTCCGATCTGTGCAAGGAACTCGGGATCGAGCGCGTCACTCTATACAGATATGTCGGACCGAAGGGCGAGCTCAGGGATTATGGGAAGCGCGTTCTCAGCTTAGCGTAGGATTTCGCCCCCTCCCGCAAACGACCCC
>NZ_POTC01000132.1 GCF_002906255.1 Novacetimonas maltaceti
CTCTTCCTGGCCGAGTGCGAGTGGCGCTTCAACATCCGCTCGCCGGCAAAACTCCTGAAAATCCTCACTCAATGGGCTAAACTGTCCGCGTGAACCGTCCCAAACAATGCTTACCTATGCCAGCCCCATTCGTTTTTGGCCGTCTCGAACCCTTCTTCGATCCTCCAGCGCGTCCCTTCAACGTTCACCAGTTCCTGCGTGGTTGTCCCTTTCGGGCTCCAGGTCGTAAAATAGGCAAGGTCCCCGTCAGCGATGTTTCGGCGGATCAACAGGCCACGTGTCCATGGTCCGGCTATAGGGCAGTCAAATTCTTCAGCATCCAGATCAGCAAGCGGAAGATACGCCCAGTCATAAAGTCGCTCACCTTTTGTGACGTGCCCCGCTGACAGACGACGCCAGGCCTGGTCTGGCAGTCCTGCTGCAATATCTTTCGCCTCTCCGGCAATCAGCGGTTCCGTTGCCCATGATCCGAACCAGTGATTGCCCTTGACCCCAAGCACATATCCAATTCCTGCCCGGCGAAGCGTGCGTTCTACGTCGCCCACGCCATACACGCTGTCTGCTGCAACCCAGCGGAACGGCACACCGGCCTCAATACTTCGCTCAATCATCATCGAGGCTAACGCCGGTTTGGTTGCAAACACCACGTCATCGGGAACGTGGGCCCGCTTCAGACGCTCAGGCTTTGATGTCCAGTCTTTCGGGAGATACAGGGCGCGGTCAATAAAGGCATGCCCCCGTTCCGAAACATAAGCGCCAAACACACCAATCTGGCAGTTCGTGATCTTGCCGGCAGATCCCGTATACTGCCGCCCCACACCGCAGGACGCCTGACCCTTCTTCAGAAAACCGGTCTCATCAATGACCAGCACGCCCTCTTCAGTGCCCAGATGCTCAATCACATAATCCCTGACGACGTCACGAAGGGCATCGGCATCCCAGTGCCCGCGTCCCAGAAGCGCCTGCTGCCGCCATGGACCAGGATCTCCTGCGGCTTCCGCTCGCATCCATCCCGTCTTGCGTGGTTCATTGCCAATCAAAACATCAAGAAAAGCACAGGCCGAATCTACGACACGTTTTTGCGTGAACAGCGGCGCCATCCGATCCTTGGCGGACCGAAGCGAGCGCGCCCATAATTCCAGCGTCTCTTCAACAGACGTACCGCCACTCATCATATCCTGAATCATGGTTACCCATAGATTCAGAACTCAACACAAAATGCAACTGTAGTGCTAGGCTCAGGACCCATTGATATGATTGCGGAAATCTGATTCAGCCTCTGTGAGGAGACTGAAGATGAGTGACCTGTATTGGTTGACGGAGGAGCAGATGGATCGTCTGCGGCCCTTTTTCCCGAAGA
>NZ_POTC01000133.1 GCF_002906255.1 Novacetimonas maltaceti
ACCGTATCGAGATCATGTTCGGCAGGCTCAAGGACTGGAGACGGGTCGCAACACGCTATGACAGATGCCCGACCGTCTTCTTCTCGGCAGTCTGCCTCGCCGCAACCGTCTTGTTCTGGCTATGAGTATCCGTCTTGGTCAAGTGTGGCGTGGTTCCCATAACCTGTCATTGCGTAACAGGACATTCGCCAGAATGACGAGACGCCGCATGAGAGCAGTCAGAGCCACTTTTGCGTGCTTTCCCTTATCCGTCAGACTAAGATAGATGCTTCGAAGGTCAGGGTTATGCCGCATGGCAACCAGAGCAGGCATGTACAGGGCGTTTCTGACATGAATCCGACCACCCCGAATAAAGCTTTTACCCTGCCACTTTCCTGACTGCCTGGTGACAGGTGCCAGACCTGCGAGCGCAGCAACCTGTCCATTTTCCAGTGTTCCCAGCTCGGGAATATCAGCGATCAGCATCGCAGCCGTGGCCTCTCCAATACCTGGAATACTGACCAGAATGGTGCGTTTTCGAGAGAGGCTCTCGTCTGTCGAGATCAGTTCGCTGATTGCCTGATCGATGGCTGCGATCTGAGCCTCTATCTGACGAAGTCTATAGCGTGTCAGACGTTTTAGGAGACTGAGCTGCAGGTTTTGCTGGCGATTGAGCAGGGCTGTCCTGTCACGGGTCAGATTTCGTCGTCCAGATGCCAGCTCCTGGAGCGCAGACTGCAGCTCGTTGCAGATCGTAGACGTCCTGGGTTCAAGAAGTGCCCCCATCCTGGCCAGCATCATGGCATCTACCCGATCCGTTTTTGCAAGCTTCCCGGTGGCTTCAGCAAACTTTCTTGCGTGCCGCGGATTGATCCGTGAGAATGGGATGCCGGCCTTGGCCAGACGACTTTCCAGTTGACGATGGAAAGGGCCGGTCGCCTCGAAGACAACATGCACAGCATGTTGCCTGCCAATCCATCGTAGAAGCGTTCTGAGGCCTTTCGTATCGTTGGAAGTCTGGATCAGGTCACCAGATGGATATTGAGCGGCATCAAGATGATCCTTGGAAACGTCAATGCCAACAACAACGGCATGACTCTCCAGCTTTGAGCATGTCTGTGCCATTTCCCATTGTCCTATGCTTGTCATCCGGGATTTTCTCCCAGGTATCCGTTCAGGCCCGAGGAAAAGAAGAGGCGGTCATACTCATTCGCGGCCCATCATGGCCTGTCCTGACTCGACCCGCTCTCTCCAGCAGTCAGGAGGTGGCCACCTCCTGACTGCTG
>NZ_POTC01000134.1 GCF_002906255.1 Novacetimonas maltaceti
GAACCTCTGGGCTCGCCTCAAGGAGTGGCGCGCTGTCGCAACCAGATATGAAAAAACAGCAACGTCGTTCCTCGCGGTCATCCACATCGCTGCCGCAGCAGACTGGATCAAGCCCTAACAGGCCCTAAGGTCAGAGACTTATTATGCAATTGCATTCTGCTTCCCCCCAGATCGGGGATAGAACACTTCTCTGAAATCATCGCGTGTGTGACTGGGCCCTGAGTCTCAGGGCAGCATAAATGGGCATGTCTCCAAGTGCGCCGGCTACGACCATCGCAGCAAAACTCCCGGATAAAAGCGGCATTATCAACTCGGACGAACCTGTCATTTCCATAACCAGAATAATCCCGGTCAGCGGTGCACGAACGGATCCGGCGAACATGGAGGCCATGCCGACAATCACAAAAGGTGCGGTCGCCAGAGGTGTATCAGGACTTAATGCCTGTGCCACAACACTACTCCCCAGACCGGAAAGTGCCCCCAGGGCCAGCATGGGGGCAAACAGACCTCCAGGTGTTGCAGCGGCATAAGACAGGGCCCCAAAAATCAGCCGAAAAGCCAGTAGTGCCGGAATCTGATGTAATCCGATCTCGTTGTTTATGGCCGTCTGCGTGATCCACTTTCCCCCTCCAGCCAAGTGCGGTGCAAGACAAACCACCAAACCGGCCAAACCTCCCACCAGAACAGGCCTGACTGAGATGCAGATAGGCAGCCTCCCGGCCAGACGGAGCACTGCCATGGTCGTCCGGTTGTATCCGACAGCAACCAGGCCCGTCATGATCCCGGTCATGACGAAAAACAGCTGTTTGGCAAGCGATTCTGGAAGGATCAGAGGAGCGACACTAAAGACCGTCTGGCTACCCAGCATGCCCCGGCTGACCAGAATGGCCGAAATGGATGCCCCCAATGCGGCACAAACCATTCTGATTTCAAACCGGCCGACCAGTTCTTCCAAAACGAAAACAGCACCGGCTGCCGGCGCATTGAAAGCGGTCGCCAGCCCTGCTCCCGCGCCTGCAGCAAGGAGGGCAAGGCAGTCTGTCTTCTCCAGACAGAGCAGCCTGCCAAACGTATGAGCTGGAGGGATCGAAGAACCCTTGATTGATGTGCTTGGCCGGTAATTTCTGGGTTTTGGCGATTTGATTGACGGTTTTTGCGATGGCGTCCAGTCTGCGTTTTGAGCAGATTGGGAGTTGTCTCTC
>NZ_POTC01000135.1 GCF_002906255.1 Novacetimonas maltaceti
AAGCCACGACTTCAGATCAGGCGGCAGAAGATACGGCTGAGACCGGTCAAACGGGATGAAGCTGCTCATCTCACCACCTTACAACTTCACCTCTTCACAGGGTACCCCAACCCGACAGGCTGCTAGACGTGTTTGATAGCGTCAAGGCGGCACAAGATCCTCGGATGCAGGAGGAACTTCTGAACATGGCATGGGCAGATGGCGACGCAGGGGCGTTTGCTCATGCTCTTTCGGTCATAGCGCGCGCGCAGGGAGCGGACGATATTGCGAAGGAAGCCCTGTCTGGAAAAGGTGATCTCGACCTGACCGACCTGTTCCGCATCATGTCGGCGTTCGGCATAAAGGTGACGTTTCATGCGGCGGACTGATGCGACACACGCCGAAGGGACGGCGGCCTGTCGGGCCGCCACAGAGCAGTCAGCCCCCGTGAGGGGGCTTCAGTTTCAAGTGTCCGCTTAGACGTTCACTTGCCTTTGACTTTTTCGACGCTCTTCAGGCCGAAAGCGGAAATCCGGTCCATAACCTCGCCACATTCTGCGCAATGAACGGTAAATTTTTCGCTCCACCCTCCATGCTCCGGTCCTGTTTGAAGTGTTATTCTATTCACGGTACCGCATTTTTCACATTTCTCTTTGTAAGATTCTTCGCCAAGATTGTAAGACATCTATATATTCCCTTACTTTCCTGACCAGAACTCTTCATCAAGCTCTTCAATTCTTCTTACAACATCTTTCCAATCCTCAATTACCCTGTCTTTTATTTTTCCATCGCTATTTATTCCGTAAAAATCACTCTTCATAGCGAACGAATCTAGTAGTGTCCTTACTCTTTCAAGTTCTTTAGAGAGCGCATTTGAGCGTCCAACATATTCGTCAGGGGTCATTATTTTTGTTCCTTCCATTCAAAACCTGAGATTTCATAAGTGAAGATAATAATTCACCGGATTATGATAAGGCCACCATCAAAGATAGCAAATCAACACTGTTCATGTCCGTTTCGAGATACGCAATGCCTGTGCATCGCGCATTGAGCGGAACGCCAGAACGATCTGTTTGCTGAAAGCGGGGCTGAACTGGCCGCGCGCGGCCCGATCTTCCAGCGTGTAGGACGTTTCGAGGATGTCGTAATTCACTTCGTCCACCATCACCCACAGGGGCATGTCCGTATCCAGCTTCGCCCTGCGGACTTCTGTTTCCGGAAT
>NZ_POTC01000136.1 GCF_002906255.1 Novacetimonas maltaceti
GGGTCTGGGTCAGGTTGTAACCACCCCCGATGTCAACATACGGACCGGTGATCGTCGTGGCCATCGAGGCCGCCGGGGCGGCAGCCATCAGGGTCGTTGCCAGTAACGCCGTGCGAAGACGCATATTTTCGTCCTTCCTTAAGACTCGTTCTTTATAGTCGTGCCGCTGGGATCTGTGCGGTCGCTCGTCAGCTTCATGCGTAACATCCTATACCGCTATCGGTTTCGTTTTAGAAACCCATCAGTTTGGCAGGGCTGATATTACACTTATAATACGTATACACGATATATTATAATGACATGATAATAAAGGATATTTTAAGGGTTTTTCGCATTGTTTCCCTGTGTTTCCGCAAAGGAACGCAGGATGGCGATGCCGGTTTCCTTCGGGCGTGGCCATAATAACACAATTCGCCACAGCCGGAGTCTATGGCGTCTCGCGACGATCCGCTGTTGTGGAGGACACGCCCGGCGATGGCGGGGCGGCGGCATCCTGTGCGGCGTCATGTGCAAAGACGTGCCTGCGGCTGATATGGAAATTGGCCGCCATGCCACTGAGCGCCCCTGCGGCCAGTGCGAAGACGGGGTGGAGTCGGCACGTGGCCGACAGGTGGAACAGCGCAAGGACGCAGCCCCGGTTCAGGCCGAATCCAACCATGTTGCCTGCCATGAACCGTGCCCATTGATACAGGGCGTGATGTCTGCTTTTCCGGTCGCGGAAGGTCCATAGCCGGTTGCACAGCCAGTTTGCCGAGGCGGCGACAAAATAGGCAACGATGGCAGCCCAGCCCAACCCGATCAGCGGGCGCAGGGCATAGACGGTGGCCGTATCCCATCCCAGGCCCAGAACTCCGACAATCCCGAAGCGCAGGAACTGGAAGACGGGGGCAGGGGATCTGTCTGGCACCGAATACATGCCTTCCTTCTGGAGTAGGGAGCAGTTCATCAGGCCGTACAGCAAAAAGGGAGTGCCGAGGCACTCCCTTCTGCTGAAACCAGTCTGTCTGACCGTGTGATCAGTGCAGGATGATTTCGACGCGACGGTTCTGGGGTTCACGCGTATCCGGGCCGGTCGGGACCAGCGGGTGCGCTTCGCCATAGCCGTGGATGTCGATGGCGTTGGCAGGCACGCCGTCACGGATCAGTTCAGCCTTCACGCTGTCGGCGCGACGCATGGACAGGC
>NZ_POTC01000137.1 GCF_002906255.1 Novacetimonas maltaceti
CCATGCGAACGCGTGATGATCCGGTCATGCACGCACAGAACCTGCCCTTCGGCGATAATGCGCAGCCTGTCGGGATAAACCCGCAGGCTGACCGGACGATTGGCAAAGGAGGCCGGCACGCTGTAGCGGTTGCCATCGAACTGGATCAGGCAGGTTGGTGAGACGCGCTTGGTCTGTTCGACAAACCCGTCAAAGGGACGCCCCGGCACCATGAGGTGAGGACGCTCGCTAGCATGGACCTCGGCGATGCTCCGGGCCAGTTCGATATGCTGCAGCCGTTCCCAGCAGTCCAGGCAGCGGGCTTCCAGCCAGGCATTCAGCGCCCCCAGATCAGGAAAGGCAGGCAGATCCTGCCAGATCTGGCGCCGGGCATCCTGCACGGTCTTCTCGATCTGCCCTTTCTCCCATCCGGCTGCCGGATTGCAGAAGGTCGTCTCGAACAGGTAATGGCTGGCCAGGGCCATGAAGCGCAGATTGACCTGACGTGCCTTGCCAGAGCCAATCCGGTCCACAGCGGTCTTCATGTTATCAAAAATACCCCGCCGTGGCACGCCACCGAGCACGCGGAAGGCCTCGGTCAGCGCATCAAAAAGCATCTCGTGGGTCTGCAGGGGATAGGCCCTGAGTATGAAGGCCCGGCTGAAGGACAGTTTGGTGTGGGCAACCTGCAGCTTGACGCGACGGCCGGCAATGACCGCCCAGTCCTCGCCCCAGTCGAACTGGAACGCTTCCCCGGGCTGGAAGCTCAGGGGCACAAAAACACCCCGACCCGTTGTCTGGCGTGCCTGGTGCTGTTCGTGTTTCCACTGCCGGATGAAAGCGGCCACCCGTCCGTAGGATCCATCATAACCCAGTGCCACAAGGTCTTCATGCAATCGTCGCGCCGTGCGCCGGTTCTTGCGGGGGCGAGCGGCTTCCAGGAACAGCCATCCCCTCAGCCTGTCAGCAAACGGGTCCAGTCGGCTGGGACGTTCGGGGACCTGGAACCGCGGTTCAATACTCTGTGCCCGGAGATATTTCCGGATCGTATTGCGTGACAGTCCCGTCCGGCGTTCGATCTCGCGGATCGGAAGATGATCCCGGCAGTGCCAC
>NZ_POTC01000138.1 GCF_002906255.1 Novacetimonas maltaceti
AACCTCTGGGCTCGCCTCAAGGAGTGGCGCGCTGTCGCAACCAGATATGAAAAAACAGCAACGTCGTTCCTCGCGGTCATCCACATCGCTGCCGCAGCAGACTGGATCAAGCCCTAACAGGCCCTAGGCCTCCTTAGTGCCATTGCTGGTGCTTATGCGGAGAATGTGCCGGTCCTTGTTCTCTCAGGCGCACCTCCGGAGTACGCGTCTAGATCCGGAGCCCTCCTTCATCACACCCTCGCGGATGGCAACTATACAAACGTTCTTAAGGCGTTCGAGCAATTTACCTCAGCCCAGAGTACTCTCACCGCCCAAAACGCTGGAACCGAATTGCTACGACTCATCAAAGTCGCATGGACTATGAAGCTTCCAGTTTATGCACAACTTCCATCCGATATAGTTGACGCACCTAGCGAGCGAAACACTCCCACGCCGAATTATTGTTTTCCAAGTTCTGATAAAACAATACTTTCAAATGTCATAAATTTTTTCGTCCATCGCTTAGAGCGTGCTCACTCCCCCGTCATTTTAATTGATGCCCTTGCGGACCGTTATGGGGTAGTTTCTGACATTCTCCGGATCATCGAAAAATGGAGCTTGCCCTATGCCGTTATGCCGACAGCAAAAGGGACTTGTCCCGAGGATAGTTCCCTCTATTTGGGGGTATATTTCGGGCAAAAATCACGTAACGGGTTGTTCGAACTCATCGGTCAATCGGATCTCGTCATAGGCATCGGTGTCCGTTTCGTGGATTCAACGTCTGCGTGGTTCTCGCAACGTATTCGGGCGGACGCGTGGGTCAATATTGAAGCGACACAAGTTGTCTCTTTCAAACAGTCCTTTGAGAATGTCGAAATCACAGAATTAGTTGGAGGGATCGAAGAACCCTTGATTGATGTGCTTGGCCGGTAATTTCTGGGTTTTGGCGATTTGATTGACGGTTTTTGCGATGGCGTCCAGTCTGCGTTTTGAGCAGATTGGGAGTTGTCTCTCGC
>NZ_POTC01000139.1 GCF_002906255.1 Novacetimonas maltaceti
GGGCGGACCATCCGGGGGCGGGCAGGGCGTGGGCCGCCATCAGCGCGGCATCCAGCGGGGTTTCCAGTTGCGGCATGCCGACCACAAGGTCATCGAGCCGCCGCTTCAGTCCGCGCGCGCGCGAACGCGCCCCTTCAGCCCCCAGCAGCCATCGGCGCAGTTCCGCCGCCTCCAGCCCCGACAGTTCGGTGGAAAACGCGCTGTCGGCCGCATCCATCAGGTGATGGCCTTCGTCAAAGACATAGCGCGTGGGGATGTTGTCCTCGCTGCCGGTGCCCGCGCCGTCGAGGGCGTGCCACGCCGCCTGTGACATGACGAGGGCATGGTTGGCGATCACAAGGTCGGCCGTGCGGGCGCGGCGGATGGAATGTTCGACAAAGCAGCGCTGGTAATGCGGGCAGGCGCCATGGATGCACTCCCCCCGCCGGTCCGCGATTCCCGCCAGCAGGCCGCGCCCGAACAGGTCGCCAAACCATCCGGGCAGGTCGCCGCCCGTGATGTCGCCATCGCCGCTCGCCATTGCCCAGCGCGCGATCAGGCCCAGCCCGATCATGGCCCCCGCCGCCCGTGGGCCACGCGACAGGGCGATGTTCACCGATTCCTCCATGTTGAGGTGGCACAGGTAGTTTTCCCGCCCCTTGCGGATCACGACATGTTCGCGGCGCACGGCGGGTTCGGGATACAGCCGCGCCAGTTCCGATTCGATCTGGCGTTGCAGGTGGCGGGTATAGGTGCTGATCCACACCGCCGCGTCGTTGCGCCGGGCCCATACGCTCGACGGCGCGATATAGCCCAGCGTCTTGCCCGTGCCGGTTCCCGCTTCGGCCAGGACCATGTGCGGCGCGCCGCGCTGCGCGCGCGGCGCGAAGGCGGCGGTGGCCACGTCGGCGAAATCGGCCTGCCCCGCACGGGTGCGCGCGTTGGGGCCAAGGATCTCGCTCAGGCGGGCGCGGGCTTCCGCCGGGGTGACGGGATGGGGGC
>NZ_POTC01000141.1 GCF_002906255.1 Novacetimonas maltaceti
GGAGGGATCGAAGAACCCTTGATTGATGTGCTTGGCCGGTAATTTCTGGGTTTTGGCGATTTGATTGACGGTTTTTGCGATGGCGTCCAGTCTGCGTTTTGAGCAGATTGGGAGTTGTCTCTCGCTGGATGGCTATGCGCTCGCGTTCAATCTTTCGAGGAAGAGGAGGCGGCGCATATTGTAGACGATATTGGCGAGCCCGATCCTCATGGTGGCTCGACTGATACCGACAGTCCGGACAAACAGCCCCGTCTGTGACTTCTGATCGGCAAAGACATGCTCGACACGCGAGCGGATGACCGACTTTCCAGCATTTGATTTCTGGATATGCCGGGGCATAGGCTTGAGATGCGGCTTTTTGCGATGAACCTTGGAGACAAAGCCCTGCTTTTCCATGAAGTCTTCGTTGGCTTTTGAGCGATAGGCCGTGTCGGCCCAGACACTTGAGGCCGTATTGGTTTTATCCAGAAGCCCCTCTCTCAATCGCGCGCCATCACTGGCAGCGGCATGCGTTGTTTTCCATTTGCGGATGAACCGGTATTTCCGATCGATGGAAACATGCGATTTATAGCCAAAGAACGGGATGGCGAGATCGCTGGATGGCATGGTTCCATCATCCTGCCGCTTCGCCTTCGTGAACTTCAGTGTCCAGCGCGCATGACGATCCTTGTGCGACAGCTTTGCGGGTTTGTCCTGCCAGTCTTCAGGAATACGGCCTGCTCGCAGATCCGCTTTCTCTGCATTGGTGTTCCGCTGCTTCGGAGCCGCTACCAGCGTGGCATCCAGGATCTGGCCTGACATCGGCAAATACCCGGCGTTACGCAGGGTCGCATCAAAGCGGTTGAACAGCCCATCGATCGCACCCGCCTGGGTCAGACGCT
>NZ_POTC01000142.1 GCF_002906255.1 Novacetimonas maltaceti
GGGTCTGTTGGGAATTACCGTGAATTGATGATAGCGGCGGTGAGATAAATCATTGCTGCGAATGATCTGTCTGTCTTGTCGCTTCGCATGGCGATGCGCTTGAACTCCTTGAGTTTGCAGAAGAAGTTCTCGATGAGATGGCGCGCCTTGAACAGGGCTTTATCAAAGGGGCGCCTGTCGAGGCGGTTCCGACGCTGGGGAATGACCACGCGGGCCCCTTGCGCGCGTATGGTGTCCACGATCCAGTGGACATCGAACGCCTTGTCAGCAAGAAGTCCCTCGAAATCCGCTGGCTCAAGAAGAGGCATCACCCCGACCGTATCGTAATGCTGGCCGGGGATGAGCGTGAAGCGAACCAGATTGCCAAGGGCATCGGTCATGGCGATGATCTTGGTCGACCATCCCGTCACACTGCGTCCTATCGCCTGGCTTCGGGTCCCCCTTTTGCGCCCTGGCCATGGCGGTGAACCCGGACCACCGTGCCATCGATCATCGCATATTCCATGTCGGAATCGTCAGAGACCGCTTCAAAAAGCCGTTTGAAAACACCGGCTTTCATCCAGTCGCTGTAACGGGAATAGACCGAGTTCCAATGCCCGAAATACGTCGGAAGATCCCGCCATGGACTGCCGGTCCGGGCAATCCATAAGACCGCCTCGATAAAGAGCCGGTTGTCCTGCCCACTGCGCCCGCGATCCGTTTTCTTGCCAAGGCACAGCGGTTCCATTTTCGCCCATTGGGCGTCTGTCAGTACGAAGCGATCCATGCAGACCTTGAATCACAATCACACGCTTTTAAAAACCATAATTCCCAACAGACCC
>NZ_POTC01000143.1 GCF_002906255.1 Novacetimonas maltaceti
CCACGACTTCAGATCAGGCGGCAGAAGATACGGCTGAGACCGGTCAAACGGGATGAAGCTGCTCATCTCACCACCTTACAACTTCACCTCTTCACAGGGTACCCCAACCCGACAGGCTGCTAGAGGGTGTTATGTACTTTCGTGCGCGATTGGTTCAGTAATGTTGAATGACGCAAGCCCGCAAGCCGTATCCATCTGACGTATCAGACGAAAAATGGTCGTTGGTTGTCCCGTATCTGGTCCTGATGCGTGAAGACGCGGAACAGCGGCGGCATGACTTGCGCGAACTGTTCAACGGGTTGCGCTACGTGATCCGCTACGGGATTGCCTGGCGCGCGATGCCAAACGATCTGCCGCCGTGGCCGGCGGTTTATCAGCAGTCTCGTCGTTGGATGGATGCCGGCTGCTTCGAGACGCTGGCCTGCGATCTACGTGCCGTCTTGCGCATGGCTTCCGGTCGCCAGCCGGAACCCACTGCAGCCATCCTCGACAGCCGAACATTGCGTTCGACACCCGAGAGCGGGCCTCGCGCCGGTTACGACGGGGCCAAACGCAAACGGGGCTCGAAGCTGCATATGGCTGTGGATACGCTGGGCCACCTGCTGGCCCTTCATTGTTGATTTTCACTGAGAACTGACCCGGGTAGGGCGGAAATTTTCATCGAGATTTGACCCATGCCTTCACACTCCCCGGCATCATCTGCTGGGGGGTTTTTGGAGTGATTGACATGGAGCTTCTGAG
>NZ_POTC01000144.1 GCF_002906255.1 Novacetimonas maltaceti
TGGGGCTGGCATAGGTAAGCCAACAGAGGCTTGATATGTCGCATGAAAGTACGTCGTCGCAGCCGGCTGCCTGTCAGCATCCAAAAACGGCTTCTGGAGCACTTCGTCGCGGGCACGCCCGCCCGGAGTGCTGCCGAACTTGTCGGCGTCAATCGCAATACAGCGACCCTGTATTACCGCAAATTGCGAGAGATCATAGCGGAACAGATTGCTCATGAGGCACCGGTCTCAGGTGAAATCGAAGTCGATGAGAGCTATTTCGGTGGACATCGCAAAGGAAAACGGGGCCGGGGCGCTGCCGGGAAAGTGGCTGTTTTCGGGCTGCTGAAACGGCATGGCCGCGTCCATGCCGTCATGATCCCCAATGCCGGGCACCAGACGCTGATGTCGATCATTCGAAGAAAAGTGCAGCCGGATTCAATCGTCTACAGCGATTCCTGGCACGCTTACGACAAGCTGGATGTCTCGGAATTTCATCATGAACGCATCGACCACAGCAGGCATCTTGCCCTGGGCAGAAATCATATAAACGGCATCGAGAATTTCTGGAGCCAGGCAAAACGGCATCTGCGGCGATACAATGGAATACCACGCAAGGACTTCCATCTCTTCCTGGCCGAGTGCGAGTGGCGCTTCAACATCCGCTCGCCGGCAAAACTCCTGAAAATCCTCACTCAATGGGCTAAACTGTCCGCGTGAACCGTCCCAAACAATGCTTACCTATGCCAGCCCC
>NZ_POTC01000145.1 GCF_002906255.1 Novacetimonas maltaceti
CAGGGGGCGGACAGGGGGGCGTCGGACGTGTTCATTTCGTGGTTCCCTTGTTGCCGGTTCCGGCCTGGTTGGGCACGACAAGCCCGCTGACGCGCGATCCTGGCGTGTCGGTCAGGGTGGCGATGCCCGTGCGCATGTTCACGATCGCGGAGGCGCCGCTGATCTCGTTCAGCCCGCGTGAGATATGGACGTTGCCCACGATCCGCGCGATCGCGCTGTCGGGCACATATACGCCGCGATCGCCGGTCACGGCCTCGCTTTGTGTGCGGATCAGGATATGGCCAAAGGCATCGACGCGTTCAATCGTGCCCGCGCCGCCTGCATCGCGCCCCGCCGCATGGGGCGTGCGCCCGGACCGGGGGCGGTCATATCCCACCAGGATGTCGGCACGCATCTGCCGGCCGTCATTGGTGGTCAGCGTGGCGTTGCCGCGGCTGACGGACATGTGTTCGCGTGAATGGTATTCCACCGTGTCGCGCGCCGTCAGGATATCCTGCGGCGTGGTCATCTTCATGTCCGTGCCCGTCATCACCAGCACGGCCTGGTCCATGTCATACACCGCCCGGTCACCCCATGCCTGGTCGGTATTGTTGAAGATGTGGACATGTCCCACCGCTTCGAGGCGATAGACCTCGCTGCCGCCATTGCCGGGCGTGCCATCGCCGCCGCCTGCGGGGGAATTGTGGCCCATGGATTGCGCGGCG
>NZ_POTC01000146.1 GCF_002906255.1 Novacetimonas maltaceti
TTCCACAACCGGCTTGTCCCTCACTCGTTGTCAGTTTTGAAAGAGCAAGTCTCTTTCAAGCGAGATTTCTTCATCGTTTGGTGGCGATGGCGGAAGGGAACCACGAGTACCCATCCCGAACACGACCGTTAAGCCTTCCAGCGCCGATGGTACTTGGACCGCAGGGTCCTGGGAGAGTAGGACGTCGCCAAGCGGTGCATTCTTGCGCCAAAAATATGGTTGTGTCTTTTACTGAGGTTATCCTCTGTAGCAGGCTCGTCCGTAAAAACACTTGTTCCTTGAAAACTGGATACGAACCAATATGAAATGCTGAAACATCCTTAGCTGTTTCTTAACCAGGCTATACAGCCTTAGGTTAAGCTACTAAGAGCGCACGGAGGATGCCTAGGCGCCAGAAGCCGATGAAGGACGTGGCGAACCACGATAGGCCTCGGGGAGCTGTAAGCAAGCGTTGATCCGGGGATTTCCGAATGGGGAAACCCAGCTGGAGTAATGTCCAGTTACTGCAGAGTGAATACATAGCTCTGCGTGAGGCACACCAGGGGAACTGAAACATCTAAGTACCCTGAGGAAGAGAAAACAAACGTGATTCCGTCAGTAGCGGCGAGCGAACGCGGATTAGCCCAAACCAGGAGGCTTGCCTCCTGGGGTTGTGGGACGTCTCACATGGAG
>NZ_POTC01000147.1 GCF_002906255.1 Novacetimonas maltaceti
TTCCCTGCGTATGGCGCAGACCCAGAGGCAGGCACCGAACAGGCGTTAGCTTATCTTATGACGAATTCAGAATGTCGTGATTCCTTCGATCGGTTTCAGGCATCCATGGTTTACGGCGAACATTTCACCTACGACACGGCAATGGCGTCAGTACAGAGCCTGTATGCCGCCATTAAAGAAACCGAAAATCATGTAGATGAAAAGAACGATGTCGAACCAAATAAAAAACGACCGAAATAAAGACAACGACCATAAAGATTATCACTTTTCCAAAGGAAAAACCGGCAGGATCGTCCGTTGGCTGCTCCGCATTGGCAAGCGGCCCGAAACCGTTGATGAAACTGTCACCGCACCCGCCGTCCTCACACTCATGGCATTCCTCTGGGCTGACAAACATCCGGATTGCGGCCAGCTTCCGATATGGGTCTATGTCGCCTCCGTAGCTTCTGCCGGAACCTGGTACGGTCTCGTCAGAGGAGGTCCTGAATTTATCAGGCCCTTCTTCAGGGGTATCTTGACTGGCGGACTGACCGCGATGACGCTCTACCTTTGTCTGCCACATATTGCGCAGCCTCAGGAATGGTCTTCCATATCAGGCAACATGATCATAATTGGCATGGATCTGTTTTTCTTTGCCCATGCGCTTTCGGCTATCGCGCG
>NZ_POTC01000148.1 GCF_002906255.1 Novacetimonas maltaceti
CAAGAGTGCGGCTCGGAAGATTCTGGGCACGCTGAAGGACACCATCAGTAAAATCGCGATGGACCTCGGTTTTCCCGAACCCGTCATTTCCGCCAAAAACGAAAACCACTATATCCGTGCCGAACTGAGCTATGCGGACAGTACGGGCGAAGATGTCGAACTGCGCCCGCACCTTCTCGTCGAACTGACATATGCGCCTGCGGCTCTCCCGACCGTCGAAAGATCGGTACGGTCTTTCGTAAGCGAGGCGACGGATGCCGAACCGGAAATACAGCAGATCACCTGCATTTCCGTGGACGAGACCGCAGCCGAAAAATTCGTGGCCCTGACCCGTCGGACAGCAGGTTATCTGGAAGGACGGAAAACAGACGCTTATGACCGCTTCCTCATCAGGCACGTCTACGACCTGCATTGCATCCTGCCCCATCTCAATCTGCCTCGTGTCTCGACACTTGCCAGACAGATCATGGTCAGTGACGCAGAGCAGTTTAAGAAGTGGTTCCCTGCGTATGGCGCAGACCCAGAGGCAGGCACCGAACAGGCGTTAGCTTATCTTATGACGAATTCAGAATGTCGTGATTCCTTCGATCGGTTTCAGGCATCCATGGTTTACGGCGAACATT
>NZ_POTC01000149.1 GCF_002906255.1 Novacetimonas maltaceti
GGGTGTGGCGGGTATGGTGCGTGGGGTGGGGCATGATGTGCGCTGAACGTCGTGGCAGGGCAGGCGGGTCCATCACAAATGCTCCATTTCGCGCCCTTTGTGTTCACCAGATGGAGAGAACGTCCATAACGGCCGGATATGGCGGTTTTGTGCCCTTGCCGAAGGGTCGGGGAGGGATTATCGGCGTTGGGTATGGATACCGAAATTCGCACCGCTTCCGCCCCTTCACAGCCGGTTCCGCAAGGCGATGCCGGCCCCTTCGCCGTGTACGAGGCCCGCGTTGCGGCGGGCACGCTCGACCGCGACCCGGAACAGGAAAAGGCGGCCCGCCGCCTGGACCGGTTGTGGCGCGAACTGCGCGACTACCACCCGGTGGTCATGCAGCGGGCGGCCGCGCGTCCCGGCCTGTTCAGCGGCCTGCGCGCGCGGCTGGGCCTTGGGGGCGGGCGCGGGGCGCAGGCGGGACCGGCGCGGCCGCGCGGGGTCTACATGGTCGGGCAGGTCGGGCGCGGCAAGACGATGCTGATGGACCTGTTCTTCGACCTCGCCCCGGTGGAGCACAAGCGCCGGGTGCATTTCCACCGCTTCATGCAGGATGTCCACCAGCGCCTGCATGACATGAA
>NZ_POTC01000150.1 GCF_002906255.1 Novacetimonas maltaceti
CGAGTTCATCAAGGATCACGAGATCCAGGCGGAGCAGCCTGTCGGCAATCTGCCCGGCCCGGTTGGCGGTCTTTTCCTGTTCGAGCGCATTGACCAGGTCGACCGTTGACCAGAAGCGCGCCTTCTTCCTGTGATGGGTGATCGCCTGGATGGCCAGCGCGGTCGCCAGGTGGGTTTTCCCGGTTCCCGGACCGCCGATCAGCACGACATTTTCAGCACGCTCGATGAAGTCCCCGCCATGGAGGTGGCGGACCATGGGCTCGTTGACCTGCGTATCGGCAAAGGAGAACCCGGACAGGTCCTTATAGGCGGGGAACCGGGCGGTCTTTGTCTGGTAGGCGATGGAGCGCACTTCGCGTTCGGCCAGTTCCGCCTTCAGGAGTTGTGAGAGGATGGGAATAGTCGCCTCGAAGGCAGGTGCGCCCTGCTCGATGAGGTCGGCCGTGGCCTGGGACATGCCATACATCCGCAATCCACGGAGCATGACGACAAGTGAAGCAGCAGCAGGATCATGACGCATGGCGGCTGTCCCTTCGCAGGATATCATACCGCCCTGTATCGGCGCACGGTTCGTGTTCGAGCACCAGGGCCTGTGGGGCATCGAGCCGGGGAACC
>NZ_POTC01000151.1 GCF_002906255.1 Novacetimonas maltaceti
GCCATCTGGTCCGGGGTTAACCCCGGACCAGATGGCCAACAGCAACGCCGTCAGAAGGGCGGCATAACAACAACCGGGTATAGCTTATCAAGCCCGCAAAACTGTCCGAACGGACGGGACCACCTCACAGCCATAAAGTACAACCCACACGTGCCACATTCAGGGCTTAACTGACGACACGCCGTAAGATAGATGCTTCGAAGGTCAGGGTTATGCCGCATGGCAACCAGAGTAGGCATGTACAGAGCGTTTCTGACATGAATCCGACCAACCCGAATAAAGCTTTTACCCTGCCACTTTCCTCACTGCCTGGTCTGCGAGCCCAACAACCTGTCCATTTCCCAGTGTTCCCAGTTCGGGAATATCGACCCTGCCCCCTGAAATGCCCTCGATTTGAAGTAAGGTCTGTCCATAAGAGACAGACGATGAAGAAAGCACGTTTCACACAGGAGCGGATCATCGGGATCCTGAAGGAGCATCAGGTGGAGGGTTCTAAAAACCCCCTGGTTTTGAGGTCTTCTGTATGATTCTATTTCTTCTGCGTTGATTGAGGGAATGGCGATATGAAGCAGCCTGGTTTTTTTGATGTTGAAGAGCGGCTTTCCC
>NZ_POTC01000152.1 GCF_002906255.1 Novacetimonas maltaceti
CATGTTTCCATCGATCGAAAATACCGGTTCATCCGGAAATGGAAAACAACGCATGCCGCCGCCAGTGATGGCGCGCGATTGAGAGAGGGGCTGCTGGATAAAACCAATACAGCCTCAAGTGTCTGGGCTGACACGGCCTACCGCTCAAAAGCCAATGAAGACTTCATGGAAAAGCAGGGCTTTGTCTCCAAGGTTCATCGCAAAAAGCCGCATCTCAAGCCTATGCCCCGGCATATCCAGAAATCGAATGCAGGAAAATCCATTATCCGGTCGCGTGTCGAGCATGTCTTTGCCGATCAGAAGTCACAGACGGGGCTGTTTGTCCGGACTGTCGGTATCAGCCGAGCCACCATGAGGATCGGGCTCGCCAATATCGTCTACAATATGCGCCGCTTCCTCTTCCTCGAAAGATTGAACGCGAGCGCATAGCCATCCAGCGGAGGACAACTCCCAATCTGCTCAAAACGCAGACCGGAGGCCATCGCAAAAACCGTCAATCAAATCGCCAAAACCCAGAAATTACCGGCCAAGCACATCAATCAGGGGTTCTTCGATCCCTCCAA
>NZ_POTC01000153.1 GCF_002906255.1 Novacetimonas maltaceti
TTACATATGATCATAACATTGACAGCTTTGGATCAACTGTTTGGAATGGCCAAAGTAATACGGTATATGACTATAGAAAGGTTCAACCTAATAGTGAGAAACCTATGTATTACACGAATTATATTACGACAACGGCCAATGATGAAAAGATTACAAGTACATTTAAATATGACGAAAATCGGAGAATTCCAACTCCAACTGAAACCACCAAAACATTTTATAAGGGATCGCAGCAGGCTCCTTCTGAAAAAACCTTTGTAAATTATGATGATTTTGGAAACATAACGACAAGCACAGATGCAGCAGGAAATACGATGGAATATAAGTATGATGAAAATACTCATCTGCTAAGTTATGTGAAACAACCGATTGATCAAAGGCAGACACTAAACACTGAAATACTGAGAAACAATAAAGGTACCGTCACTGAAATTATTTTGAAGAATCAAGATGATACAGTTCTAAACAATGTAAAGTATGGCAATATTGATAGTCATGGTAATCCCGGTTTATTTGAGGTGAAAGACAATGATAGGCAGACAGTATATTAT
>NZ_POTC01000154.1 GCF_002906255.1 Novacetimonas maltaceti
CTACTCGCGTTCCTCGCATCCCTGTTCGGCGACGGCGTCGTCTACGTCTGGCTGCTCAACGCATCGGGCATGTCCGGGTTCATCGTCTGGCTCGGCATCGCGGTGAGCCATTACCGCTTTCGGCGCGCCTGGAAGGCCCAAAGCCGCTCGCTCGACGAGCTGCCTTACCGGGCCAAATGGTATCCATTCGGCCCGGTTCTCGCCATGATTCTCTGCATCGCCGTCATCGGCGGCCAATTCGTCGGCGGCATCGAGGACGGGAAAGTCGACTGGGCGTTCATCGCCGCCTCCTACTTCGGCTTGCCGCTGTTCCTAGCCATCTGGCTGGGGCATAAGTGGAAACATAAGACCAAGCTCCTCAAGCTGGAGGAATGCGACCTGACACCAAGGCAGGAATAAACGAAGAGAGCGCCCCATCATGGAGCGCTCTCTTTCATTTTGTCCTATAATAAGAAATCAAATTATACGTCAATCCGAATCCAAACCAAGAGATATAAATGAGGCTATTGCCGGCGAGTGGATGAAAGTCGGGGTCCTGTACAAAATG
>NZ_POTC01000155.1 GCF_002906255.1 Novacetimonas maltaceti
CCAGGCAGCGGGCTTCCAGCCAGGCATTCAGCGCCCCCAGATCAGGAAAGGCAGGCAGGTCCTGCCAGATATGGCGTCGGGCATCCTGCACGGTCTTCTCGATCTGCCCTTTCTCCCATCCCGCTGCCGGATTGCAGAAGGTCGCCTCGAACAGATAATGGCTGGCCAGGGCCATGAAGCGCAGGTTGACCTGACGCGCCTTGCCAGAGCCAATCCGGTCCACAGCGGTCTTCATGTTGTCAAAAATACCCCGCCGTGGCACGCCACCGAGCACGCGGAAGGCCTCGGCAAGCGCATCAAAAAGCATCTCGTGGGTCTGCAGGGGATAGGCCCTGAGTATGAAGGCCCGGCTGAAGGACAGTCTGGTGTGGGCAACCTGCAGTCTGACGCGACGGCCGGCAATGACCGCCCGGTCCTCACCCCAGTCGAACTGGAAGGCTTCCCCGGGCTGGAAGCTCAGGGGCACGAAAACACCCCGACCCGTTGTCTGGCGTGCCTGGTGCTGTTCGTGTTTCCACTGCCGGATGAAAGCGGCCACCCG
>NZ_POTC01000156.1 GCF_002906255.1 Novacetimonas maltaceti
TAGGGCCTGTTAGATCTTGAATTTCTTCCCATATTGTAGGGATGGAAGAAGGAGACAGAACAGGCACCTTTACGGACGAGACATGGGCGATCTGGGAACCTCTGATTGAGGAGGTTCGCCCGAGGGGCAAGACGCCGCCACATGATCTGCGGCGGACGATAGCAGCGATTTTCTGGCGTCATGAGAATGGCGCGAAATGGCGGAGTATCCCCGCTGAACTGGGTCCGTGGTGGCGGGCTGCGCAGCTTTTCATCCGCTGGGCGAAGCTCGGCGTATGGGAGCGGCTGCTCGCACTGGTTCAGGAACAACAGGGAGTGGCATTCGGAATGACTTTTCTGGATGGCACAAACATCAGGGCTCACCACAAAGCGGCGGGAGCCCAAAAAAAGGGGCCTCTTTCGAAGAGCGAGACCATCGTGAAGCACTTGGCCGCTCTCGCGGCGGCTATGGCACAAAAGTCTGCGTGATCGCTGATGGACATGGAAAAGCCTTCGGTTTTGCGCTGGCCCCTGGACAGGCTCATGAACTG
>NZ_POTC01000157.1 GCF_002906255.1 Novacetimonas maltaceti
GCGGAGGACAACTCCCAATCTGCTCAAAACGCAGACCGGAGGCCATCGCAAAAACCGTCAATCAAATCGCCAAAACCCAGAAATTACCGGCCAAGCACATCAATCAGGGGTTCTTCGATCCCTCCAAGTCTTCCGGGTCTTCTGGCACGGGCAGAGACAGCAGGAAAAATCCCGCGGCTACCGTGATCGCACCCGTTGCAACGGGCAGCCAGCGGAGGACTGTCACCATCGCGGAGTCCTGCGTGCTGCCGTTGACGACAAGCGCCCAGCCACTCACGCACAAAAGCGCAAAACCACCCACAAAACAGGCCACAATCCAGAGCAACCGACGCACATAAGGAGACGAAGACTTGCTCATGATGTGACCTTTCAGATCATTGCTTGAAGGCCCGCGCTAGGGCCTGTTAGATCTTGAATTTCTTCCCATATTGTAGGGATGGAAGAAGGAGACAGAACAGGCACCTTTACGGACGAGACATGGGCGATCTGGGAACCTCTGATTGAGGAGGTTCGCCCGAGG
>NZ_POTC01000158.1 GCF_002906255.1 Novacetimonas maltaceti
CGGCCACGATCTCACGCGCACGGCCGGTGAGGGCTGCGCCGTCCCAGTCAAAGAAGACGAGGTAGGTGCGGGCCGCGGTCGGTGCGGGCGGGACAACGGCGGGGGCCGGCGGCGGCGGCGGCGGCGCGTTGTTGAACGCGTAGCGGACACCGACGATGAACTGGTGGTTGAAGCGATGGTCGAAGCTTGCGTGACCGTCACCCGCCGTGAAGTTGCCCATGGTGAAGGACTGCGGCTGGCCGATCATGCGGTATTCGGTGGTCATCTGCAGGCCCGGGACGCCCGGAATGTCATAGGCCGCACCGACGATGCCCTGGTAGGCGAAGCCGCCCTTGGTGCCGCTCATGCTGCGTGCGCCGCCGGGGTTGTTCGCGCCGATGGTGGCGTCATGCACGCCCTGCCACAGGTAGCCCGCGCCGACACCGACGAACGGGGTGACGGGGACGTCGATGCTGAACAGACGCTTCAGGTCGATGTCATACAGCACGTTGACGAAGCCGCCATAGGAGCGGTCGGA
>NZ_POTC01000159.1 GCF_002906255.1 Novacetimonas maltaceti
TATCAATCTTTATAACATCGAGAAATTCGGTAAAGAGTATGCCCGAGCGATGCAGGTGCATTTCATGTCTGAAGATTACGATATTGATTCAAAGTACAGAGAAGATTATGCTCAGTTAGGGGTAAGCTTCAACAAAGAAAAGGAAGATAGCAAAACCCATGTTCTAAAGAAGATTGGGGATCATTTTAAGAAGCTTCCATCGGAACTGAAAGGTCAGTTTAAGGAATCAGGTGACAGAAAGATTTTGCCAGTTAGTTCCCGTTTATACCTTGCCAATTTGCCAAAGACAAATAAACTTTCCGTAAAGGCATTCTATGATTATGCCAATGTACATCATCACTTTGACCTTCGGTTTGACTGGCTTGCAGAAGAAGATGATTCGAAATTCACCGCTACACTTTTGGTGAAGCTGGAAGAGTACGTTAAGAAAAGCGCTCAAATCTTTCATGGAATATTCAACATCAAACCAGAGAAGTGATCTATGTAGCAAGAGGTTTAATAAAAGGCAGTATAGAAC
>NZ_POTC01000160.1 GCF_002906255.1 Novacetimonas maltaceti
GTCTCTGCTCGGCACTTCGATCGGCGGAGGCAACGTGGAGGTTGTGGAGGTGAACGGCTTCGCAGTGAAATTCAGCTGCTCCTACCCGACGCTGCTCATCCGGCACCGGGACCAGCCGGGCGTCATCGCGGCGCTCTCGGCGGCGCTGCAGGAGGAAGGGCTCAACATCGGCGGGCTGTCGCTCAGCCGCATGGAGCGCCAGGGAGAGGCGCTGGCCGTGGTGGAGCTGGATGCTCCGGTGCAAGCGGGACTGATGGAGCGGATCGGCCGAATGCCGCATGTGCTTCAGACGGATTATATGGACTTGAACGATGACAGGGGGAACGACGATGAACTTCCGGACGCTGAAGGAACTGAGTGAGCGCTGCAGCGAAAGCGGCCTGAGCATCGGCCGTCTCATGCTGGAGCAGCAGTCGCGCGAATCGGGCCGCGAGCCCGAGGCGGAATTCGCGGCGATGAAGGACTATTACGGCATCATGAAGGATGCCGTCCATAACGGCCTGACGCGGGACACGAC
>NZ_POTC01000161.1 GCF_002906255.1 Novacetimonas maltaceti
GCCCCTATCGATCTGACGCTGGAGCTGATCGATAAGTTCCGTCCGCTCTCCGAAGCGATGGGTCAAACGGCTGCCGCCGTGGATAAGCTGGGAAGTCTCGAGCAGGCATTCGACAGGAGGCAGCAAGCGCTTGAGAACATGCTGCTGAAGCAGCAGCAAACGGCAGCGAATCATGCAAGCCGAAGCGGCTATGGCGTTTTGATCGGAACGGGAGGCTCGAATGGAGCGGAAGCATCTGAGCTCCATTCGATATCTGCCGAATATCCTCTTTATTTGGAATGGATTTCTCTGGATGAAGCGGCAGCCCGAGCATGGCAGGAGGCGGCTGCTGGCCTTCCGTCGCCCAGTCCGGGCGCAACGCCGATTCCTTTGCCGCCGCCATATTCCCATTCGTCCGAAATTGCGAGCTACGAAAGCAGAGCCGCGGCAGTGTCCGCGAAGCTTCAGCTGGCTGCGGATGCAGCTGGAAGCCATGATTCCGTTCTGGATGAAGCTTTAGGACAGCTT
>NZ_POTC01000162.1 GCF_002906255.1 Novacetimonas maltaceti
GAATAAGGAGTCGTAATCGCGTAGCCGTTGTTCTGCACGACATAGATCGCAGGCAGCTTATAGGCGCCCGCGAAGTTCAGGCCTTCGTAGAAATCGCCCTCGGACGAGCCGCCGTCGCCGGTGTACGTGATCGCAACGCGCTTCTCGCCGCGCTTCTTGAATGCCATCGCAACGCCGGTCGCATGGAGGATCTGAGCGCCGATGATGATTTGCGGCATCAGGACGTTGACGCCTTCGGGAATCTGGCCGCCATGCTGATGGCCGCGGGAGTACAGGAACGCTTGGTACAGCGGAAGGCCGTGCCAGACGATCTGAGGCATGTCGCGGTAAGCCGGGCAGATGAAGTCTTCCTTGTTCAGCGCGTATTCGCTTCCGATCATGGAAGCTTCCTGGCCGGATACCGGCGCGTAGAAGCCGAGACGGCCTTGACGGCCGAGATTCACGGCGCGCTCATCCCAAGTGCGCGTGAAGACCATGCGGTACATCAGTTCCTTCAATTG
>NZ_POTC01000163.1 GCF_002906255.1 Novacetimonas maltaceti
TTTCCAGGAAGCAGTACAGACCTTCACGCACAAGCTCCAGAACGCCCTGGCGGATGCTTTCAGGGACAGCCCGCTGACGTTGCCCCAGATGTTCATGCTCAGGCAGGTCCAGCTCAAGGGTCCGTGCAAGCTGGCGGCGATCGCGGAGAAGATGGAGGTCAAGCCGAGCGCGGTCACGGTCATGATCGACCGCCTCGAGAACGGCGGTTATGTGATCCGGCACCATGACACGGTCGATCGCAGATCCGTTCTGGTGGAAATAACGCCAAGGGGAAGGGAGGCGCTCGAGGAAGGACACCGGGTGAGGGACGAATTGCTTGGCCGTTATCTCACGCGGCTGACGCCGGAGGAAGTCGTCACGATTACGGAGCTGATGGAGAAGCTGACATCGGAATCCTAACCTACAGTTAAAAGGGAGAAGAGAGAGACATCATGGAACATTTATCCCACAAGCGGAAGCTATCCATCATGATCGCTGTCATGGCGGCCATGTTCTTCGC